>NZ_JASBRH010000010.1 GCF_029961155.1 Pontibacterium granulatum
TCTTTCGCTGCATCGCCTGCTTCGCGTGCTTTATCCAGTTCGCGGAACAGACCGCCCAGTTCACGTGCATCCGCCTGACGCAGGAAGGTGTACAGTTCTTCAACCAGAGATGCTACGGCAGTTTTCTCGTGCATGGACTGGTCTGGCAGAGGACCGAAGTCGGAGCGCAGTGCCGCAACCATCCAACCGGACAGGTACAGGTAGCGACGTTCAGTAGAACCGAAGTGCTTCTTGATGGAGATCAGCTTCTGCTGACCAACAAAACCGTGCCAGCAGCCCAGCGACTGGGTGTACTTGGTTTTGTCTTTGTCGAATTCAGCCATGTCACGGCGCATGATGCCCGCAGTGTATCGAGCGATGTCCAGGCCAGTTTTGAATTTGTTCTGAGCACGCATGCGTGCAGCAGATTCTGGATTGATCGCATCCCAAGGGCTACCTGCTTCGGCCTTCAGCGCAGCGATACTTTCGATATCTTTGTTCAGTGTAGACATGGCAATTCCTTAATTATTATGTGGCGGCCTGTGTTGTGGCTGCTCAATTCGAGAACACGATCCATACTAGTGTGCGAGGCGGCATAAATGAAATAAATGCGCGTTATCTTGGGTATCATTCTTATGAATGTGGTACATTGGTGTAGTGTTTCCAGTTGGTTACGACTGGATGAATGGGTCGTTAAAAAGGGCGTGATGTATGAATCTTGAGCGGGTCGATCTTAATCTGTTGGTGTATCTGGATGTGTTGCTACGCGAGCGCAACGTAACCAAATCAGCCAGCATTCTGGGTATTACCCAGCCCGCAATGAGTAATGGCTTGCGCCGATTGCGCGAAACTTTTGATGATCCGCTGCTGGTGCGTACCAGTGAGGGAATGGTGCCTACGGAGCGTGCACAAGCGTTGCAGCCGATGATCCGTGAGGTCCTGGCGGTAATCGAGCAAGCGGTGGAGCCGAGTACGGAATTTGATGCCGCCTCCAGCGACCGTGTATTCCGTATCATGACGAGTGACTACGGGGAGGCGACTCTGCTGCCAAGACTGTTGGATCGCCTTCACATGGAAGCTCCGGACGTGGTGCTGGATATTCTCACACCCAGTGACATGAGCTTTCTGGAGGTAGAGCGCGGCCAGGTGGATCTGGTCATCAACCGCTTTGATTCCATGCCGCAGTCGTTTCATCAGGTCACCCTGTGGCGTGATAGCTTCTCCTGTCTGCTGAGTGCCGCCAATCCAATCGTTGATGACTTTACCCTGGATAGTTATCTGCAGGGCAATCATGTGTGGGTGAGTAAAACAGGCATGGGCGCGGGGTTGGGGCTTACGCCTAAAGATACCAAACGTCTCGGCTGGGTGGATGAGGCGTTGGCCCGAATCGGGCGTCAGCGGCATATCTCGGTGTTTACCCGCCACTATCAATCGGCGTGTCAGTTGGCCGAGTCAAAATCATTGATCGTGACGATCCCGAGCAAGGCTGCGCTGCAGGCGCAGGAGGGTAATGCGGGTGTTGTGTTGAAAGCACCTCCGTTCGATATACCGCCGTTTGAGCTGAAGATGGCCTGGAGTCCGTTGTTGCAGCGTAACAGTGCTCACAAGTGGCTTAGGAGGACGATTGCTGATGTGGCGAAGGCAGTCGAAGAGGAAGCTGCTGCCGGTGGTGCGAAGAGCTAACACCGGCAGCGCGAGCGAGGCTGGTTTACTCGCAGTAAACGGAACCCTGATTGAACAGGCTCACCAAAATCTGCAGTGCCTGATCTGACCAATCGCCCTGATTGATCACGATATTCACGTTTTGGCACAGGCTGGTAGCCAGTGTGCAGGTGGCGCCTTCACACTCGAAGCTTGTACCATCGGCAAACAGAATCACCTTGTCGTCGGCAAGCTGGTAGTAGGATAAGCGACTGCCTTCGTTACGGGTCAGCAGTAGATCGCCGTCTTCCAGTGCCCCTTGGATTTGCTCCAGCGATATCTCATCTTCAGGCTCCTGATCCAGATCCGGGTATTTTGGATCGGTCACGTACTGGCCCAGCCACGTTGCCAGCTGAGACTCGTCGTTCAGGTAGCGGTTAAAAATATCGCGTACCTGCTGCAGTGCTTCCGGTCCAATCTGCCCCGGATTGTCCTGCAGATCCATGCCCGGATCGGTGTAGCGAGACTCTGAAGTCAACTTCTCGCCCACAAAGTCAGTAAAGCTGCGCAGGATCTCCGCGTGTGACGGTGCACGGAAACCCACAGAGTAAGTCATGCAGTCGTCGCTTTCGCTGACGCCGTTGTGACCGACTTGTGGTGGGATATAGAGCATATCGCCCGGTTCCAGTATCCATGTGTTTTCCGGTTCCCAGTCTGGGATGATCATCACCGGCAGGTCTGGACGGCGTGGAGAGTTCTGATCAAAGAATCCACCCACTTCCCAGCGACGCTTGCCTTGTGTCTGAATCAGAAATACATCGTAGTTATCATAGTGGGGACCAACGCCTCCCCCCTGGCTGGCAAAGCTCACCATCAGATCGTCGTAACGCCAGTTCGGAATAAAACGGAACTGCTCTAAGATCTCATTGGCTTCCGGTACCCAGTGGTCCACCGCCTGCACCAACAGGGTCCAGTTGTTTTCTGGCAATTCGGCAAAAGTCTCTTCGCCGAATGGACCGTGTTTTAGCTCCCAGTTATCCTGGTTCTGAATCACCAGACGGGACTCGACATCTTGCTCGCAGGCCAACCCTGCCAGCTCATCAGGGCCTACAGGGGGTTCCAGATCAGGAAAGGCATTGCGAATAAGCAGTGGCTTCTTCTGCCAGTACTCCTTCAGGAAGGTTTCGACCGAAATGTCGCCAAAAGGGGAGGGTTGCTGTGTCATTAGCTAATAATTCCTGCGAGACGTTCTACGGAGTCTTCCAGTTCGCCCATCACTTTGCGCATGTCGCGTGCGGAGAGGGCGGCCATGCGATTGTTGCCAACCAGGCGAACACATTTCTGGATGCTAGCCATACACTCAGAGATGCTGGCGGCATCATATTCAAGACGACGAGACTGGTCGTGTGCTGCCTGGAGGCCTCCGCGCAGCTGGTCCATATGGGCGCGCAGTTCGTCGGTTTGTTTAAGCAGGGACGCGAGATCTTGATGCATAGCGATTTCCAATACTGTATGAGTCGGTTAAGACTTCTTGTTATCGAGTGTTTCCTCGATGGACGCGAGAATTCCGCGCAGCATATTCAATTCCGTTTTCTCCGGGCGGGAACGGTTGAAATACCGGTGTAGCTTGTCCAGTACTTTGCCCTGATGCTGCGGGATGATGAAATTGGTACGTCTCAGCACCCGTTCGAGGTGATCGTAGAATAACCCCATCTCTTTGTGGAGGGGATATTCCTGCTGCGGATACTGCGTGTCATCGCGTTCCGATTCCATCCATAATTCGTAGCACATCACCTGTGCGGCTTGAGAAATGTTCAGCACAGGATAGTCTGGGTTGGATGGAATAAACACGTGAAAGTTGCACTGTTGCAGTTCGTGATTATGCAGCCCCATCGTCTCGCGGCCAAACACGATGGCTACACTGCCTTGTTGGGCCTCGGCAACGGCTTTTTTCGCACAATGCCGTGCGTCCAGAACCGGCAGGTTAAAAGTGCGGTTGCGTGCGCTAGTGCCGATAACCAATTGGCAATCGCTAATCGCTTCTTCCAAGGAGCCAACGATGGTTGCGGCTTCAAGCACGTCTTGAGCACCCGCTGCGCGGGAGACTGCTTCTTCGCTTGGGTAATCATTGGGTTCTACCAGCCATAGGTCAGTCAGGCCCATGTTTTTCATGGCGCGGGCAACAGCCCCGATATTACCGGGATGGAAGGTGTTGATCAGAACAATTCGGATGTTATTGAGCATAGATGGATCAGGTTTCACTCAAGTGGGTTACAAACTGGCGCACATCATAAACAAATCGCTCCCGGTGCCATAGTTGTGGCGAGTGATCGGAATTTTCGTAGATGTGCAGTTCGGAGTCCTTGATCTGGGTCGCTACCCAGTCAGCCAGTTTTAGCGAGTAGAACTGGCTTTCGTCGCCGTATATAAGCAGGGCAGGGACGTCAATGTTTGGCAGTACATCGCGATAATCCTGTGCGCTCAGGGACTGCCAGCAGTTGGTTAGCATCGGGCCGGGCAATTGTTTCAGGTATTCACGCATCTTCTGGAAACCACGGGAGTTGCGTTCGTAGTTTTCGCGTGAGCGTTTGTTGTTGCCAAACGCGGCCAGCTCCAGAACGCCTTCGGCGAAGTTTTCTGACAGACGTTGTATCAGTTCCTGGTTCTTGTTGCTTGGAAAGTTGCTGTAGATCCCGTGCTGCCAGCTTTCGTCGGTCACCAGCTTAGGCGACTGGTCAACGATACAGACGCCGCTCAGGCGCTCGGTGCCGAACTGGCGAATATATTCCCAGGTTGTCAGCGCGCCCATGGAGTGGCCAATGAGTAAAGCGTCGCTCAGATCATATTTCTCGATAAGCAACTGCAGATCCTGCGCCATGGTCTGAATATGGGTATCGCAGTCTTCCGGATACTCGTGGTCACCATGACCGCGAGCATCCCAGCAGAATATCTGGAACTCATCCGCCAGTTCGGACGCAAAAGGCAGCCATTCGCGGGCGTTTGCGGTCCAGCCGTGCAGAAAGATAAGTGGGCGACCGTGCCCAAGGCTGATATAGCGTATCGGAAGTCCGTCCGCCGCGATCAGTTTTTCCATTATTGAGTCCTTCGCAGTTTCTTGCTCTGAGAGTCAGTCAGAAAAAACGGGGCACTAGGCCCCGTTTTTATTTGGCGTAAAAAGCGCTTAGATCGCTTTCGCCTGATCGATTGCGTTGCCGATGTAGCTCTGAGGTGTCAGGGCTTTCAGTTCGTCTTTCGCTTCCTGAGGCATTTCCAGTGTGTCGATGAACGCCTGGATAGTGGCTTTGTTCATGTCCTGACCACGGGTCAGTGCCTTCAGCTTCTCGTACGGCTCTTCGATGCCGTAGCGACGCATCACAGTCTGGATTGGTTCAGCCAGTACTTCCCAAGCGTTTTCCAGATCCGCGTCCAGAACAGCCGGGTTGATCTCCAGTTTGCTGATACCCTTCAAAGTGGACTGGTATGCGATCAGGCTGTAACCGAAGCCAACACCCATGTTACGCAGAACGGTGGAGTCGGTCAGGTCACGCTGCCAGCGGGAGATTGGCAGTTTAGCTGCCAGGTGCTGCATAACCGCGTTAGCGATGCCCAGGTTGCCTTCGGAGTTTTCGAAGTCGATTGGGTTAACCTTGTGCGGCATAGTGGAGGAGCCCACTTCACCCGCGATGGTTTTCTGTTTGAAGTATGCCTGAGAGATGTAACCCCAGATGTCACGGTCGAAGTCGATCAGGATGGTGTTGAAGCGGCAAACCGCATCGAACAGCTCTGCGATGTAATCGTGTGGCTCGATCTGAGTAGTGTATGGGTTGAAGGTCAGGCCCAGGCTCTCAACAAATTCCTGTGCATTAGCAGCCCAGTCAACGTCCGGATATGCAGACAGGTGAGCGTTGTAGTTACCAACCGCACCGTTGATCTTGCCCAGGATTTCGTTGTTTTTCAGCTGTTTGATCTGACGCTGCATACGGTATGCAACGTTCGCCATCTCTTTACCAACGGTAGTAGGAGACGCGGTCTGACCGTGGGTGCGGGACAGCATCGGCTCGGATGCGTGCTCGCGACCCAGTGCAGCGATCTCGTCGGTAACCTGCTGCATCAGAGGCAGAGCTACGTCCAGGCCTTCTTTCAGCATCAGTGCGTGAGACAGGTTGTTGATGTCTTCAGAAGTGCACGCGAAGTGAACGAATTCGCTCACTGCAGCCAGTTCAGCGTTGTCTGCAATGCGCTCTTTGATCAGGTACTCAACCGCTTTTACGTCGTGGTTGGTGGTGCGTTCGATCTCTTTGACACGTTCTGCTTCAGTCAGGCCGAAGTTGTCGACCAGGTTGTTCAGCAGGGCGTTCGCTTCGTCGCTCAGGGCAGGAACTTCGGTGATCTGCGGGTGAGCAGCCAATTTCTGCAGCCAGCGTACTTCAACAGTTACGCGTGCTTTGATCAGGCCAAATTCACTGAATACTGCGCGCAGGTCAGCTGTTTTGCTGCCGTAGCGACCGTCAACCGGGGATACGGCTGTGAGGGCGGAAAGCTCCATGTTAATCGATCTCTTCGTTCACTGGTGAAAATCAAGGGCGGCATTATAGCGAAAAAACCGCCCTTGCTGTTAGCGATGTTACAGGTTTGCCTGGATTTTTTTCAGGGAAGGGCGCATACGCGATTTGAAGAAGAACAGATGCCAGCGCTTGCCGCCTACCTGACGCCAGAGCATGGCTGCACGAATACCTGCCAGCAACAGGCTGCGGATCTTGGCGGCGTTCTCTGCATTTTGCAGGTGGCGCGGGTCACCGCCCACCTGAATGCGGAAGCTAAAGGTGCTGATTGTTTCCTGATACAAGCTGGCCAGATTAGCGATCACACTGGGATGGCAGAAGGTGGAGGGGTTTTCCATCGGGTCTTCGTTCTCTGGCGAAAAGTAGCGCGCCTGTTCGCGAATCTGTTCCAGGCGGCTACCGACCGACTGCATCATCTCTTTATTGCTGCTGAGTTTGCGTTCCAGGTACATCATGCTCAATGCGTAGCGCACAATATCCTTGTTATGTTCAGAGCGCTTTTTCTCTACCAGATCCTGCATATTGCGCAACCCTAGCTGAAGGTTGTAGGGCAGGTCATGTACGCCGCCGTAAATCTCTTCAGTATTGTGTGGGTTCATCACAAAGGTACTGTAAAGCGATGTTTCCAGACTGTTTTGCGGAACCATACCGCGGGTAGCGATCTGTTCCACGAGCGCTGCCGCCTGGAATAGACCGGCCAAGGCGATGGCTTGTTCGTCGTGCTGACGCGACATCAGGCCTGTTCCTCCGTTTTGTTATTTTTTCCTGTATTTTCTATAACTCCGCCACCCAGGCAAATATCACCATCGTAGAAGACCACGGACTGGCCTGGGGTAATGGCGCGTTGCGGCTCGTCGAAGGCCACGAAATACTCGCCTTTTTCATTGCGGGTTACGGTACAAGCCTGATCATCCTGACGGTAACGGATTTTAGCTTTGCCGGTAAACGGTAGCGTTGGTTCCTCGCCGCTGATCCAGAAGATTTCGGATGCGGTCAACCATTCGGTGAACAGCAGGTCGTTTTGTTTGCCCTGTACGGCGATCAGAACGTTGCGTTTCAGGTCTTTGTCGGCCACAAACCAAGGGGCTTCCGGGTGGTTTTTCAGGCCGCCAATGTGTAGACCCTGACGCTGTCCGATGGTGTAGTACATCAGGCCCGAGTGATCACCGATCACTTCGCCTTCCGGGGTCTCGATCTTGCCCGGCTGTGCTGGCAGGTACTGCTGCAGGAAATCTTTAAAACGACGCTCGCCGATAAAGCAGATGCCGGTACTGTCTTTTTTGTTGTGGGTGATCAGGTCGTGCTCTTCCGCCAGGCGGCGTACTTCCGGTTTCTCCAGTTCACCTACCGGGAATAGTGTCTGAGCCAGTTCATCGGTGCCGACCTGATGCAGGAAGTAGCTTTGGTCCTTGTTCGGGTCCAGGCCTTTTAGCAGTGCCGCCTTGCCATTCACTTCGCCACGGCGGGTGTAGTGACCGGTGGCGATCAAGTCTGCGCCCAATTCCTTAGCGTATTCCAGGAACGCTTTAAACTTGATCTCACGGTTGCACAGGATGTCTGGGTTAGGGGTGCGGCCTGCTTTGTACTCCTCGAGGAAGTGTTCGAATACGTTGTCCCAGTACTCTGCGGCAAAGTTGGCCTTGTGCAGATGGATACCCAACTTGTCACACACCGCTTGCGCATCGGCCAGGTCGTCTTTGGCCGTGCAGTATTCGGTACCGTCGTCTTCATCCCAGTTCTTCATAAACAGGCCTTCGACCTGATAACCCTGTTGCATCAGCAGCAGTGCGGATACGGAGGAATCAACGCCGCCGGACATGCCGACGATTACTTTGGTGTTTGCGGTGTTTGTCATTGAGGGATCGTTCTGTCTTTAATCCAGGTTTTCAAATACAAAATCCATTGGGTAGTTCTTACCCGCCAGATAGTCGTCGATACAGCGCAGTACGGTTGGGCTGCGCAGTCGATCTTTTTCTGCTTCCAGTTCTTCCCGGGTGAGCCACAAGGCGCGGATGATGCCGTCGTCCAGTGGATTGTCGGGATAGTGCTTTACAGCCTCGGCAGCAAAGCATAGTCGATGATACGTTACGTTGCTGTTGGGGGATTTATAGGCATACATTCCCACCAGGTATTTCAGTTCTACTACCCAGCCTGACTCTTCCATGGTCTCGCGCAGGGCCGCATCAGCAAACAGTTCGTTCTCTTCCAGATGACCTGCAGGCTGATTCAGTACAATACGCCCGCTGGATACCTCTTCGATCATCAGGAAACGACCGTCACGCTCAACCACTGTGGCAACGGTTGCATGTGGCGTCCAACACATAGTGCTTCCTTCTACATCTTACAAAGGCGCAAAAGATAACATTAATGGTATTATTTTTCTTGTATGCGGTTTAAGAAGTGAAAGCCGCTATCGTTTTTGTATGATCCAGCAGAGGTATACGGATGTCCGGTACGTTTATAAAGGTACAGACCGAAGATTTTGAGATTGGCCGTTTGTCTGAGCAGGTGCGTGCAGACGACGCGACCAGTGGCGCCATTGTGACCTTTACCGGGATCGTGCGTGAGATGGAAGAGGTGGATGATCACCTGAAGGCGCTTTATCTGGAGCACTACCCGGGTATGACCGAGAAGGCGTTGGAAAAAATCGCAGACCAGGCCCGAGAACGCTGGGATCTCGGGAATATTATCATCGTCCACCGTGTGGGAGAGCTGCCGCTGAACGCAAATATCGTGTTTGTGGGCGTAGGTAGTGCACACCGTGATAACGCGTTTCTTGCTGCGCGCTTCATTATGGATTACCTGAAGCGCGATGCTCCGTTCTGGAAAAAAGAGATTACCGGAGAAGGCGAGCAGTGGGTGGAGCAGAAGTCCACCGATATCAATGCTGCCAACGACTGGTAATTACTGATCTGATTAGCGGCGCGGCCCTGAGCGTCGCTGCTGTTGTGCTCGTTTTCCGGAGCGATTGGCTCCGGATCGGCTGGGGCGCTTGGGGGCAGGTAGATTGATCTGTGCCTTTTTGAATTCACCCTGGTTGATGCCGTCCAGTGTCCACTGGCCGATGGCATAGCGAATCAGACGCAGTGTCGGGAAGCCAACTGCGGCGGTCATACGCCGTACTTGGCGATTACGACCTTCTGAAATTTTGATCTCTACCCAGCTGGTCGATTGGTTTTTACGTTCCCGGATCGGTGGATTGCGGGGCCAGATCTCTGGCTCCGGCATGGCACGGGCCTTAGCCGGGCGAGTCATGCCATCCTTCAGTTCCACCCCCTTGCGAAGCATGTTTAAAGCTTCATCGCTAATCTCCCCTTCAACCTGTACCCAGTAGGTTTTCTCCATCTTGAATTTGGGATGGGCCAACTGGTGTTGCACATTGCCGTCATTGGTAAGCAGTAATAAACCTTCCGAGTCGTAATCCAGGCGTCCGGCTGCATAGACCCCTTTCTCTTTTACATAACTGGCCAGCGTGTCGCGACCTTCGCTATCGGTAAATTGGGATAGAACACGAAACGGTTTGTTGAAAAGAAGAACGTTGGCCATCAATCAGTCTTATGAGAAGTCGGGTGTGGTTGTTGCCAACGGGGTGCTGCTGGCTGTGCTATATATTACACGCTGCAAAGGATTATTCTAAGAACGTAATTGAGCTGTGTTGCAGGGTCTGTAACACAGTTCCGACCGGATACGGAGAAGGCTATGGGTTACCAGAATATTCAGGTTCCAGACGGACAGAAGATCACGGTGAACGAAGATTTCTCGCTAAATGTACCTTTCAATCCAATCATTCCTTACATCGAAGGAGATGGCATCGGAGTCGATGTATCGCCGGTGATGATCGATGTGGTGAATGCGGCTGTCGCTAAGGCATACAACGGTAAGCGCCAGATTGCATGGATGGAGGTCTATGCCGGTGAAAAGGCGACCGAAGTCTATGATCAGGATACCTGGCTGCCCGATGAAACGCTGGCGGCGTTTAAAGAATTTAAGGTGGGTATCAAAGGTCCGCTGACTACGCCGGTAGGTGGGGGGATTCGCTCCTTGAATGTAGCACTGCGCCAGGAGCTGGACCTGTACGTGTGTCAACGTCCGGTCCGTTGGTTCGAGGGTGTGCCAAGCCCCGTGGTAAATCCCGGCGATGTGGACATGGTGATCTACCGAGAAAACTCTGAAGACATTTATGCGGGTGTTGAGTGGAAGGCGGGTTCACCGGAAGCAGATAAGGTGATCAAGTTTCTCAAAGAGGAGATGGGCGTCACCAAGATTCGCTTTGATCGGATGTGTGGTATCGGTGTGAAGCCGGTATCTGAAGAAGGTACTAAACGCCTCGTGCGTCAGGCCTTGCAGTACTGTGTAGACAACGACCGCGAATCCCTTACTCTGGTGCATAAGGGTAACATTATGAAGTTTACCGAGGGGGCGTTTAAAGAGTGGGGCTATGAGTTGGCGCGCGATGAGTTTGGTGCCGAGCTGCTGGATGGTGGTCCCTGGATGAGTTTTCAGAATCCGAGAACGGGTCGCGATATAGTCGTTAAAGATGTAATTGCGGATGCGATGCTGCAGCAGATCTTGCTGCGTCCTGCTGAGTACGACGTGGTGGCTACTTTGAACCTCAATGGGGATTACCTCTCCGATGCGTTGGCCGCTGAGGTGGGCGGTATTGGTATCGCGCCAGGTGCAAACCTGTCGGATGATGTGGCGATCTTTGAGGCGACACACGGCACGGCGCCTAAATACGCCGGTCAGGATAAGGTGAATCCGGGCTCGGTGATTCTGTCAGCCGAGATGATGTTGCGGCATATCGGTTGGATCGAAGCGGCGGATCTGATTATCAAGGGTATGGACGGTGCGATCTCGGCGAAAACAGTGACCTATGACTTCGAGCGGTTGATGGATGGGGCGACCTTGCTGTCCTGTTCCGCGTTTGGTGATGCGATCATCGATAATATGTAGGAGTTGGTCGTTGGTCTGCGAGTGACTGACCCGAAACTAAAAAACCAGCCGGATGGCTGGTTTTTTGTGGTCGAATTGAGGTTCGACGAAGTGCTTGATGACTATGAATCCAGAATTTAACGCTTTCTATGTTCGTATGCCGTTGGTTTTGACCAGGTGTATTGGGTGTTGCCAAGTCGCTTCCAAACCACGATCTATTCTTTGCCTCACAGCATTTGTTGTTATTTGAATCGATACTACCTGAGAAATCAGGTGGTGAGCGGTCGAATGTTTACAGCGTGCAGGCCTTTAGGGCCAGGCTCTGTATCAAATTCCACGGTTTGCCCGGCCTTCAGGCTTTTGTAGCCCTCGGTTTGGATGGCCGAGTAATGCGCAAAGAGATCCTCGTTATGCTCTTCAGAGAGGATGAAGCCATAACCCTTAGCATTGTTGAACCACTTTACTTTCCCTGTCTGCATAGAAAGACTCCTAATATCCAGATCCAGTGATGAAGAAGAATGCGTAAGCAAACCTCAACTGCTGCCCTCGGTGCTGTTAAAATATAGTTTAAGAGGACTGCAAATTCCTTTACGTCTTCGCAGGGACACCAGATACTCATCACTCCTGCTGCGAACAATTATAGCATGCAGAATTCGGTCATGTGGATAGGCGTGCAATTAATGTTCAATTGTTTATTGATTTACCCTAAAAGACAGATTTTCATGGAAAACACAAACTTACTGAATACTATTCGCCTGTCGAATGAGCCTTCAGAGGGCGAAGGCTACCCGGATCATGGGGTAGTCACAGAGGAGACTAAGCCCGAATTAAAGCGGCCTTCGATGTACCGTGTTGTACTGATGAATGACGATTACACACCGATGGATTTTGTTGTGGAGGTGTTGATGGCGTTCTTTAACATGAACGAAGAAAAAGCCACCCAGGTGATGTTGGCTGTACATACACAAGGAAAAGGTGTCTGTGGCGTCTATACTCGTGATGTAGCCGAAACTAAAGCTGCGATGGTGAATCAATATGCAAGAGATAACAAACATCCCTTGCTGTGTGAAATTGAAAGTGTATAGGGGGCCGCTATGCTGAACCGAGAGCTTGAAGATACGCTCAGTGCAGCCTTCAAAGCCGCAAAGGAAAAACGGCATGAATTTATGACGGTCGAGCATTTGCTGTTGGCGTTGCTGGATAATCGTGCCGCCACTGATGTGTTAAATGCGTGTGGAGCTGATGTGGAGAAGCTTCGCCAGACCTTGGCTGATTTTATTGACGAAACAACACCCCTGTTACCTGACGATATTCCAAACATCGAAACGCAGCCTACACTCGGCTTCCAGCGTGTATTGCAGCGAGCGGTGTTTCACGTGCAGTCATCCGGCAAGAGCGAGGTGACCGGCGCAAACGTCCTGGTAGCAATTTTTAGTGAGCAGGAGAGTCAGGCAGTATTCGTACTTCAGCAGCAAGGTGTGGAGCGCATCGATGCTGTGAACTACATCTCACACGGCATATCTCGTGTGTCCGATCATCAACACGATGCCAGTGAAGCCAGTGTAGAGGGTGAGGCGAAGGAAGATGCCGAGAAGAGCCCGCTGGCGAAGTATGCGGTTAACCTTAATGTGGAAGCTTCACAGGGGCGTATCGATCCGTTAGTGGGACGTGACTCCGAGGTTGAGCGTGTTATCCAGATCTTGTCTCGTCGCCGCAAAAACAACCCGCTGTTGGTTGGTGAGGCAGGGGTAGGCAAAACGGCGATTGCTGAAGGTCTGGCTAAGCGGATTGTTGAACAGCAGGTACCGGAAATTATCTCCGAATCTGTCGTTTACTCTCTGGACCTAGGTGCGTTGCTGGCAGGCACTAAATACCGTGGTGACTTTGAGAAGCGATTAAAATCGCTGCTGAGTGAGATTCGTCGTCAGGATCATGCGATTCTGTTTATCGATGAAATTCATACCATCATTGGTGCCGGTGCGGCTTCCGGTGGTTCTATGGATGCTTCGAACCTGTTGAAGCCATTGCTGAGTTCCGGTGCGATCCGTTGTATCGGATCTACTACCTTCCAGGAATTCCGTGGCATCTTCGAAAAAGACCGTGCGCTGGCGCGTCGTTTCCAGAAAGTCGATATTCTGGAGCCGACCGTAGAAGATACCTACCAGATCCTGAAAGGTCTGAAAGGTCGCTTCGAAGAGCATCACGAGATCGAGTATGAGGATGAGGCACTGCGTGCTGCGTCCGAACTCGCAGACCGTTACATCAACGACAAGCATATGCCGGATAAAGCGATTGACGTGATCGACGAGGCGGGTGCCTACCAGCGCCTGTTGCCGCAAGAGCTACGCAAGAAAGTTATCGGTGTTGAGGATGTGGAAACGGTTGTCGCTAAGATTGCGCGTATTCCGCCGAAGAGTGTCTCTGCATCTGATAAGGATCTGCTGGCGAAGCTGGATAAGAACCTGAAAATGGTTGTGCTGGGGCAGGATGAGGCAATTGATACGCTGGCTGCGGCAATCAAGTTGTCCCGTGCGGGTCTGAAAGAGCCTAACAAGCCGGTTGGTAGCTTCCTCTTCTCTGGCCCAACTGGCGTGGGTAAGACCGAAGTAACTACCCAGTTGGCGCGCCTGATGGGTATCGAGCTGGTGCGGTTCGACATGTCCGAGTATATGGAGCGTCACACCGTATCACGCCTGATTGGTGCGCCTCCTGGCTATGTTGGCTACGATCAGGGCGGCCTGCTGACTGAAGCAATTACCAAGTCGCCACATTGTGTGTTGTTGCTCGATGAAATTGAGAAGGCGCATCCCGAAGTCTTCAACCTGCTGCTGCAGGTGATGGATAACGGTACCCTGACCGATAACAACGGGCGTAAGGCTGATTTCCGCAACGTGATTCTGGTGATGACTACGAATGCGGGGGCGGAACAGATGGCACGCAACTCCATCGGGTTCTCCAAGCAGGATCATACCACCGACGGCATGGAAGCAATTCGCAAGCTGTTTACACCGGAATTCCGCAACCGTCTGGATGGTATTATTCAGTTTAAAGCGCTGGATGCAGATATCATCAAGGGTGTGGTTGATAAGTTCCTCACCGAGCTGCAGGTTCAGCTGGATGATAAACGGGTTGTACTGCATATGGATGATGCGGCACGAAGCTGGTTTGCTGAAAATGGCTACGATCAGCAGATGGGGGCGCGACCAATGAAGCGTCTGATCCAGGAAAAACTGAAGAAGCCGCTGGCAGAGATGATTCTGTTTGGCGAACTTGCTGAGGAGGGCGGTGATGTTGCGATTACCGTCGGGCCAGACGGAGAGTTGAGTCTGGAGGTTATGGAGGCAGCCTGATGGCTGCCCCCATTAACTCGGTCGGGCGAAGGATTAACGTGCGCGGTAAACGATACGTCCTTTGCTCAGGTCGTAAGGGGTCAATTCAACCTTAACCTTGTCGCCAGTCAGGATGCGGATGTAGTTTTTACGCATCTTGCCGGAGATGTGCGCTGTAACAACGTGACCGTTTTCCAGCTCCACACGAAACATCGTGTTAGGAAGCGTATCGACCACGGTGCCTTCCATTTCAATGCTATCTTCTTTAGCCATTCAGTAGCTACCTCTTGAGGCTTTGCAGAGCCAAACCCGTTTTTTTAAAGCGCCGTATTGTGCCTGAAATCTTCAGGCATATCAAAGAGATTATAGAAAACGGGAAGGGGAATTTTGTTGCAGTTATGTGATGGAAACCCAGTGGCCATCCAATAACAGTTCAATTGGTCGGAACATGATCTTGTAGTTCATTTTCCGGCACTCACGTACCCAGTAACCCAGATAGACATATTGCAGGTGGCGGCGCTTGGTTTCAGTGATCTGCCAAAGTATGCAATAGGTACCCAGGCTCCGTTTTTCTTCATCGGGTTCGTAAAAAGTGTAGATAGGTGAGAGGCCTTGATCCAGTTCGTCGCAGACTGCGATGGCCATAAGTTTGTTGTCAGGATTGCGAAACTCGAAAAAGATTGTGTCCTGAGCGCCATCCACCAGGAACGAGGTGAACTGATCAATGCTCGGGGGGTACATATCACCGTCTTTGTGACGCAGTGTGATATACCGGGCATACAGATCGTAGTATTCCTGGGTGAACTGTGGTGTTACGGCGCGGAAAGTCAGGTCACGGTTTTTTGCCATAACGCGTTTCTGGCTTTTGCTCGGCGTAAATACGTCTGCTGGGATGCGGACAGAGATGCATGCCTGGCAGTCCTTACAATGTGGCCGGTAGATATGGCCACCGCTACGCCTGAAACCCAAGTCGGATAGCTGGCTGTATGTATCCTTGGTGATGACCGCATGGGGGTCAACAAACAGGGTCTTGGCCTGTCGGTCCTTCAGATAGCTGCAATCGTGCTCTGGTGTTGCGTAAAAGTGCAAGGTCTTCAGGTTTGTCATCTAATAGGAGCCTCCCCGAAGCTAAGTTCTTCCGGATTAAACACCCATTCGTGTCCGGGTGGCAGATCCAGATATTTGTTCAGGTAACGCTTAAACTCCGCCCTGGGAATCTCTTTTGCGCCAAGACTTTTCAGGTGGTTGTTGCTCACCTGGCAGTCGATTAAAGCATAGCCCCAGATTTGCAGTTGTTCGACCATGAGCGTAAACGCAATTTTTGACGCGTCGGTTTCACGGCTGAACATCGATTCGCCAAAAAACATTTTGCCCATGGCGAGGCCGTAGAGGCCACCGACCAGCTTGCCATCGATGCGTAGCTCAACAGAGTGGGCGACACCCTGGCGGAACAGTTCGCAGTAAGCGCCTTTCATGGCTCGGGTGATCCAGGTGCCGTCCCCGTTGGTGCGTGGTTCGGCGCAGGCGTCTACGACCGCTTCGAAATCTGTATCAAAGCTGACTTCATAGTCTCTTTTGCGCATGCGTTTACGCAAGCTGCGTGAAACATGAAGTTGTCCAGGGAATACAACGCAGCGGGGGTCCGGGCTCCACCAAAGAATGGGTTCACCCTGGTTGTACCATGGGAATATGCCCTGTCGGTACGCTTCTTTCAGCCGTGCAGGACTCAGGTCGCCTCCGGCTGCAAGCAGACCGTTAGGCTCCTTGAGTGCGGTATGAATAGCAGGGAAGCTATGTGTTCCGATGTCTAACCAAGCGATCATATTTCGCCAGAAAAGCGGGCGCCGTGCGCCCGCCGTTCCTTACTTCTCCAGACTATCCAGGAAGCGCTCTGCATCCAGAGCCGCCATGCAGCCGAAGCCTGCGGATGTGATCGCCTGACGGTAGATGTGGTCTGCCACGTCACCAGCAGCAAATACACCCTCAACAGACGTCTGGGTTGCGTTGCCTTCAGTACCGCTGTGGATCTTCAGGTAGCCGTCTTTCATGTCCAGCTGGCCTTCGAAGATGTCGGTGTTTGGCTTGTGGCCAATCGCTACGAAGATACCGGACAGTTCCAGCTCCTGAGTCGCATCGCTGTTGGCCTCTTTGATGCGCATGCCAGTAACACCCATCTCGTCACCCAGAACTTCGTCCAGTTGGTGGTTCCAGATGATGTTGATGTTGCCGTTCTCGGCGCGCTCGAACAGTTTGTCCTGCAAGATCTTCTCACAACGCAGGGAGTCGCGGCGGTGGATCAGGGTTACTTCAGCAGCGATGTTGGACAGGTACAACGCTTCTTCTACAGCGGTGTTGCCGCCGCCGATAACCGCAACTTTCTGGCCGCGGTAGAAGAAACCGTCACAGGTCGCACATGCGGATACGCCTTTCCCTTTAAACGCTTCCTCAGATTCCAGGCCCAAGTACTGGGCAGAAGCGCCGGTACAGATGATCAGCGCGTCACAGGTGTATTCACCCATGTCGCCTTTCAGGCGGAATGGGCGGTTGTTCAGGTCGGTTTCGCTGATGTGGTCGAACAGTACCTGGGTGTTGAAGCGTTCGGCGTGAGCCTGCATACGCTGCATCAGTTCAGGGCCCTGAACGCCGTCAACATCACCAGGCCAGTTGTCTACGTCAGTAGTTGTGGTCAGCTGGCCACCAGCCTGCATGCCGGTGATAACGACAGGGTTAAGGTTGGCACGTGCAGCGTATACAGCGGCAGTGTAACCGGCTGGACCGGAGCCCAGAATAATCAAACGGTGATGTTGTACTTCGCTCATGGTCATCCAAAAATCTGAGAGGTTGGGTTATCGCGAAAGGATAGGGGCGAAAAGTAAATTTTCAAGGCTGGACAGCAAATTTATTTCAGATCGATTTCTTTTGAGTTAATAGCCTTTTAAGGAATATGTAAATAATTTGTTCAGTGTTGTGTGTTTGGTGATCAAGGTTGGAAAAACCTTCCCCTTGAACCTACGGCGTAGACTCTTGTCCCACCTGATCGAATTCCCGTAACCGTGCTACTTTATGTTATGGTCTTGTGTTGTTGTAAGAGCTTGAAAGTGGAGTGTTTCTGTTGAATTTGACCGACAAGGATCAGCTGCTTGAATTTCCGTCGTTACTCGCACGTGTATTCAAGGAATCGGCACTGATCGTCATCATCGGTGTCTGCCTGTTTTTGATCCTGGCGTTGTTGGGGTATGACCCGCGTGATCCGGGCTGGTCCCATCTGGGCTATCAGCCCGAAGTCCGTAACTATACGGGCAAAGTGGGGGCGTGGTTGGCAGATCTGTCTTTGTCTGCGGTGGGTATTGCCGCCTATCTGATCCCTGTAGTGATCTGTGTGCCGGCCGTTCGGTTTTTGGTGCGTAAAAACGTCAGCCTGATGGATGCAGTCCCCTATTTTATTTTGCGCTCAGTAGGCGCGCTGCTGTTGCTTGCCTGTGCTGCGGCGATCGCCTCGACTCATTTCGATAATCGGGAGATGCAACTGCCATTCTCTGCAGGCGGATTATTGGGTGAGGCGCTCTCCGATCAGTTTGTCGATCTGTTCAGTGTTGTGGGCAGCTCGGTTCTGTTGTTTACCTTGTTTCTCTTTGGCTGCACGTTGTTTATCGAAGCGTCCTGGGGGCGTGTGCTGGAGTTTATCGGTAAAGGAGTCGTGAACGGCGTAGAGAAAGCACGGGAACGTTCCAGCGCCCTGGCTGCTCGACGAGGCGAAAATGCCGACTATGAAGCATACGAAGAATATGATGAGCACGATGAGGACTGCACCGACGATGTTCGGGCGGAAGCAGAGGTTCCTGTACATCAGCCTTCTGATTCACCTCCGGTAACCATGTCGGGTGCCGTTGCAGAAGATGACCCGTTACTAAGTGCTCATCGTTCAGCTGCCATTGAAAGGCAGGAATCTAAGCGTATCGAGCCGAGTTTTGGCGCGATGGATAAGGCGTCAGCGCCTAACGAAACACCTAAACATCAGGCTGCTCAGGTTCGTCAGCCGGTACGTGAAGCGGTCGCTGTAGTTGAAGACGACGTGCCGTTTGACCCGTCTCCAAACAGCCAGCCTGAATATATCCAACCTGTACAGGAGCGTGCACCTGTGCAGGAAGTGGCAACTGAAGCCGGGGTGGTTGACTCGCCGGTGTCTGATCCTGCTTCAGGCCTGATGAACAAGAACTCCCCGGATGGCCAGAAAAACCTGCGCATCGTGCCGTTGTCTGAAACCCACAAGCCGATGCAGGACAAAGATCTGGGGCTGGAGCCTGAGGCTCAGGGCAGCAGTCGACCTGCACGACCGAAAATGCGTATTCCATCGCTGGATCAGTTGGATCCACCCGCCTTGAACCAGAGTGCAGGCTACTCACCGGAACAGCTGGAGCACATGTCGCGGTTACTGGAAGCGAAGTTGAAAGACTTCAACGTGGTCGCGGAAGTGGTTGAGGTGAATCCGGGCCCGGTAATTACCCGTTTTGAGATCCAGCCTGCACCGGGTGTGAAGGCGAGCAAGATCACCAATCTGGCGAAAGACCTGGCGCGCTCCATGGCGGTGAGCAGCGTACGTGTTGTGGAGGTTATCGCCGGTAAGTCGGTGATGGGTATCGAGATCCCTAACGAAGAGCGCCAGACGGTAAGCCTCAGCGAGGTGCTTAACTCAAAGCCGTATCTGGAAGCGTCGTCGAAACTGACACTGGGTTTGGGTAACGACATTGCCGGTAACCCGGTGGTGGCTAACCTGGCGAAGATGCCTCACCTGTTGGTGGCCGGTACAACCGGCTCCGGTAAGTCGGTGGGTGTAAACGCGATGCTACTGAGTCTGCTGTTCAAGGCGACGCCCGACGAAGTACGCCTGATGATGGTCGATCCAAAGATGCTGGAGTTGTCCATCTATGACGGTATCCCGCACCTGCTGACGCCGGTAATTACCGATATGAAAGATGCCGCGGCAGGTTTGCGCTGGTGCGTGGGAGAGATGGAGGAGCGCTATCGCCTGATGGCGAAGATGGGGGTGCGTAATATTGCGGGCTTTAATGACAAGATCGAAAAAGCCCGTAAAGAGGGTAACCCTCTGACAGATCCGCTTTGGAACCCGGAAGAGTACGGTATGCCTGCCGACTCTCCGGCGCCGGAGCTGAAACCGTTGCCGTACATCGTGGTGGTGGTCGATGAGTTCGCCGACATGATGATGATCGTTGGTAAGAAGGTCGAAGAGTTGATTGCCCGTATCGCGCAGAAAGCACGTGCGGCGGGTATTCACCTGATTTTGGCAACGCAGCGACCATCGGTGGATGTGATCACCGGTCTGATCAAGGCCAACATCCCGACCCGAATTGCATTCCAGGTATCATCCAAAATCGATTCCCGTACCATCCTGGATCAGGCGGGTGCCGAGCACCTGTTGGGCTGGGGTGATATGCTCTACCTGCCTGCCGGTACCAGTATTCCAAACCGTGTTCACGGTGCCTTTGTATCTGATGACGAGGTTCATCGCGTGGTTGAGGCCTGGAAGAAGGTCGGACCGCCGAACTTTGTGGATGAAATTTTGAACGCGGACAGCGGTGACTCAGTCATAACCGGTTCAGGTGGACTGTTCGATGATGAGCAGGATCCACTTTATGATGAAGCGGTGGCGTTTGTGACTGAAACCCGTAAAGCTTCGATCTCCAGTGTGCAGCGTAAGCTGAAAATCGGATACAACCGATCTGCACGTATGATCGAAGCGATGGAAGCGGCAGGTGTGGTTAGCTCGGCGGGTAGCAACGGACAGCGAGAAGTATTGGCGCCACCTCCGGTTAGGGATTAATGATGATAACCTTTTTGAAAAAAGCATGTCTTACCGCCGCTCTGGTTGTGAGCGCGGCGGGTACGGCAACGTTCGCACAGGCGGAAACCGCCAGCGAGAAATTGAAAGCACTGCTGGACGGTTACAGTACCTTCAGTGCGGAGTTTTCACAGATTGCTTCGGCTGACCAAGGCGGTCGTGTGCAGGAGTCCACCGGAAGCCTGCAGGTCGCCAAGCCCAACAAGTTTCGTTGGACCAGCAATGAACCCTATCCGCAGATTATCGTGGGTGACGGGACCTATATATGGGTGCATGATCCGGATCTGGAGCAGGTGACGCGCAAACCGGCGCAGAACGGCACGACCAGCGCGCCAGCACTGATCCTGAACGGCCAGATAGAGGAGCTGGAGCAGCAGTTTAATATCGCCGGTGGTCAAGTGTCTGATCTGGGCGGTCAGTTATTTGAGCTGATACCGTTGACCGAACAGAACACCTTCAAACGCATCCGCCTGTTTTTCGCAGGTGAAAAGATCTCCGAACTGATGTTGGAAGATACGCTGGGGCAGCGCACTACCATCGTATTCCAGAACCAGCAGATCAATCCGGAGTTTTCGGCGAATCAATTTCAGTTTGTGCTGCCGGAAGGGGCTGACCTGATTCTGGATAGTGAAATCTGATGGACGATTTGTTCGGTGCCCCGCAGCAGGTTTATGAGCCACTGGCCGCACGCATGCGCCCGGTGAGCCTCGAAGACTATGCCGGGCAATCACATCTTTTGGCAAAGGGTAAGCCGCTGCGCACTGCGTTGGAGCAGGGCGCTGCACACTCGATGTTGTTCTGGGGGCCGCCAGGGGTGGGTAAAACCACGCTCGCAAAACTGATTGCCCACCACGTCGATGCGCACTTTATGACGCTGTCAGCGGTGCTGTCTGGGGTGAAAGATATCCGGGCCGCCGTAGAGCAGGCCAAGCAGGTACAGATGCAGTCCGGTCGTAAGACCATCCTGTTTGTGGATGAGGTGCATCGTTTTAACAAATCCCAACAGGACGCGTTCCTGCCCTACATTGAAGACGGTACGATTATCTTTGTGGGCGCCACCACGGAAAATCCCTCGTTTGAACTCAATAACGCACTGTTGTCCCGCGCCCGTGTTTACCTCCTGCGTAGTCTCGAAGTTGAGGATATCCGGGGTGTAATTGATCGGGCACTGGCGGATGAGCAGCATGGTCTGGGCGGTCGTGATCTGGTGATTGCCGATGGGCTGCTGGACAAACTTGCCGTTGCGGCGGATGGTGATGCTCGTCGGGCGCTCAATTTGCTTGAGATCGCTTCAGACCTGGCGCAATCCACGGAGCAGGGTGAGGTGGTTGACGATGTCGTGATGGAGGAAGTACTGCGCTCCACCGGTCGTCGTTACGACAAGCAGGGCGATCTCTATTACGACATGATCTCTGCCTTCCACAAATCAGTGCGGGGCTCGTCACCGGATGGTGCCCTGTACTGGTGTTGCCGCATGCTGGATGGCGGCTGTGATCCGCTCTACATTGCCCGCCGCCTGGTGGCGATCGCCTCTGAAGATATCGGTAATGCCGACCCGCGCGCAATGCAGGTGGTACTGTCTGCCTGGGACGCGTTTGAGCGGGTGGGACCGGCTGAAGGGGAGCGAGCGATTGCCCAGGCCGCCGTGTACTGTGCCTGTGCGCCGAAAAGTAATGCGCTCTATATGGCCTACAACCAGTGTCGTGCAGATGTGGCATCGCAACCGGGTTATGATGTGCCGGAACATCTGCGCAACGCGCCAACCTCCCTGATGAAAGATCTGGGGTATGGCGCTGAGTACCGTTATGCCCACAACGAACCGGGTGCGTACGCGGCCGGTGAAAACTACCTGCCTCCGGAACTGGCCGACCAGCGCTGGTACGTACCGGAAGAGCGTGGGTTAGAGATAAAGATCGCTGAAAAGCTGAAATACCTGCGCGGACTGGATGCGGAGAGTCCGCTGCAGCGTTATCAAAAATAGTGTGTAAGGATTGATGCTATGCAAACCCTAATCGCGGTAGCCGTCGGCGGTGCGTTCGGTGCACTGGCGCGTTATGGTATGAGCCTGATGCTCAATAACGTGGAGCACAAAATCCAGTTTGGAACGCTGACGTGTAACGTGATTGGTTCCTTCCTGATGGGTGTCCTGTTTGTGCTGATTCTGGAAAAAGAGCACTGGAATCCGGAGTTACGTCCCCTCTTGATGGTCGGATTTATGGGCGCTTTCACAACTTTTTCTACGTTTTCGCTGGAAACCGTCGCCATGCTTAGCGAAGGGCATGTTATGTGGGCGGCGATTTATATATTATTAAGCGTCATTTTATGTATCACCGCCCTGGCTGGCGGTTTGTGGTTTACACGCTTGTTTTAAAACTAAGGTGCATTGAGTCCCATGCTTGACCCAAAAATCGTACGTTCCAACCCGGAAGAAGTAGCAGAGCTGCTGAAGAAAAAGGGATATGAGTTCCCGGTAGAACAGTTTGTTGCGCTGGAAGATCAGCGTAAGGAACTTCAGGTTCAGACCGAGAACCTGCAGAGTGAACGTAACACCCGATCGAAAAGTATCGGTAAAGCCAAAGCTGCGGGTGAAGATATTCAGCCGCTGTTGGCAGAAGTTGCTGACCTGGGTAGCAAGCTGGACGCAGCTAAAGCTGGGCTGAACGAATGTCAGGCAAACTTGGAAGATCTGCTGGTCGGTGTGCCGAATATCCCAGACAGCTCTGTACCGCAAGGTGAAGACGAAGACGATAACGTCGAAGTACGTACCTGGGGTACACCGCGTGAGTTCGATTTTGAACCAAAAGATCACGTTGCGCTGGGTGAGCAGGATGGTCTGTTGGACTTCGAAACAGCTGCCAAGATTACCGGCTCCCGCTTCTCGCTGCTGAAGGGCAAGCTGGCGCGTCTGCACCGTGCGCTGACACAGATGATGCTGGACACCCAGACCGCAGAGCACGGTTACGAAGAAGTGTACGTGCCGTATATGGTAAACAGTGATTCCCTGCGTGGTACTGGTCAGTTGCCAAAGTTTGAAGAAGACCTGTTCAAGCTGCCGTTTGGTGATCGTCACTACTACCTGATCCCGACCGCTGAAGTGCCGGTAACCAATATTGTTCGCGACGAAATCGTGGATGCGGCGCAACTGCCGATGAAGTTTACCAGCCACACCCCGTGTTTCCGTTCAGAGGCGGGTTCTGCGGGACGCGACACGCGCGGTATGATCCGTCAGCACCAGTTCGAGAAAGTTGAGATGGTACAGATGGTTGAGCCGTCAAAGTCCTGGGATGCGCTGGAAGAGATGACCGGTCACGCTGAAGCAATCCTGCAGAAGCTGCATCTGCCTTACCGTGTCGTAGCGCTGTGTGGTGGCGACCTGGGCTTCAGCGCTGCTAAAACCTACGATCTGGAAGTGTGGCTGCCTGGCCAGCAGAAATACCGTGAGATCTCTTCTGTATCCAACATGACCGACTTCCAGGCGCGCCGTATGCAGGCACGCTGGCGTAACCCGGAAACCGGCAAACCAGAACTGCTGCACACGCTGAATGGTTCCGGTCTAGCGGTGGGACGTACCCTGCTGGCCGTGATGGAGAACTACCAGACTGCAGACGGCAAGATCCAGATTCCAGAAGCGCTGCAGCCTTACATGGGCGGTGTGACCGAGATCTGATCTGCTCGGCGTTAGGTAAAAGAAAAGGGTGTCAACATGACACCCTTTTTTGTGGCTGAAGGCGTTTCGAGGGTTTTCGTTGTTTGAGGGTGGGTCAGGCTTCTACAAAGTCCTGACGTTGTTTCAGCTTACGAATCTCCTTATCACAGCGCTTGTGAACTTCCGCGCTGTTTCCATTCTGTTCTTTGTGTTTCTGGCCAAAACTACGAACGACAAGCTGTCGTGCGGCTAGTCCTTCATAGCAATCTTTCAGGTCTTCCAGCGTAAGCGACGCTACAGCGTTGGCAAGTTCCGTATGGCTGTCGAAATCCAGTGCCTCTTCATCGATATCTTTCCAGAAGCGGTTGGAGCGGGCAGTAAGGTTTTTATCCTTTTTCATTACCTTGCTGATTACGCTGCGTTTCAGTTGTTGTAACTGATCCTCTGACATATTGTCGATATGGCCGCGCAGGTCACCAATAAATTGCTCGATGTGATTCTCCAGCAGCTGTGGTTCGGCCACCGGGCTTTGAACGACAAATGCAACCCCCGGGGTTTTAGCCATAACGACGGGGGTCTGGAATACGATGTATCCCAGCTGTTTTTCGGTGCGCAGTTCGTTGTAGAACGGCGAGGCCATGAGCTCACTGAGTAGCTTGAGCTTGGCGTGGGTTTCAACCTTGGTGTCTTTGCCTTGGTAGTAAACGCTGATTGCTGAATCGTTATGGCGGATGTCGAGCGTTTGTACCAGGGGTTTGCCATCTCCCAGGCGTACGACCGGTGCTGCTACTTCAGGTGTTGTCTGTTGCAGTGGTACGAATTCGCTTTCGACGATATGAGCCATCTCAATTGCATCATCGGTGGTGATGTTACCGTGGGTCATCATGCGGATGTTGCTCTCGGCAAACAGGCTTGGGATGAAACGCTCGACCTGTTCAAGAGTGATGTTATCCAAAGCGGCTACTTTCTCCTCCACGCTCCACTGGGGCATCAGCAAACGGAAAACTTCGCGCATGGTCTGGTTATACGGGCGGTCTTTGTTGCTGTTGAGCAGTTGGCTACGGTACTTGTCTTTCAGCATGCCAAAGCGCTGCTCGTCGAATTTGGCTTCTTTCAATGAGCGGCTGATGATCCCTAGCAACAAAGGCTGCTTATCGCTGAAACCGGAAACGCGGACACTGAAACCACGGATGTGGCTATAAATGCGGCTGGACAGACCGGCCAGCTCTGCGTCGTACAGGGTCTCATTTAAGCGATCAGTTACTAACTGGGTATACAGCGAAGTCATGATCGCCTGCTCGACACTCTGATTGGCGTGAGGCGTGGCGACTGAAAAGTAGGTATCGGCTTTCGGGGTATTAAAGTCTTTATCTTGTAGGTGCCAAAGAGTCATGCCGTTACGCTCGAAGACGACTTCCGGTGCCGTCAGATCGTAGTCACTGGGTATAGGTTTAATATCCAGGTTTTTGGCGATAAATGGGTTCTGGCTTCGTACATCCAGCTCGGCAATCGATCTTGGGCTGCGCCAACGCTCGAGTTCCTGGTCGCTTAATGAGTCGATACGGTAGCCGGTGTTGTACCAGGGGTCGAGGCGGTTGGTTTTGATTTTCGGAGACTGGGTGGTGATCAGCATGTTGTCGGGGGTTAGCTGATCGAGATAGGACTTAATCTTCTCTTTGTCGAAGTGCTCCATTACGAACGGGGCGTCGAACACGTGCTCAATCGGATAGCGCTGCATCATCGCGGCCAGGTGACTGACCTCTTTGATCGGGCTGGTTGCTGGTTGGAACTTGAATGCAACGTCGCGCAGACGTTTCTGTTCATCGTAGAGCGACTGCTGTATGCCCTCATCGCGAATTGTTTCAAGGTAGGCGAAGAATGACTCAATCACCTCGCTTTGATGTTTAAGTCCCTTATCGGTGAGTGTGACATTTACTTTGAAGGCCGCCTGGTCTTTCAGGTCGATGCCAAGGGAGGTGCTCAGTCCGGTGGCGTAACCTTGTTCTTTCAAGTGTGCCAGTAAGCTGCCATGTCCTTCATAACCTACCAGGTCAGAGATATAGGCCAGTGGTTTCTCCTGCCAGGCATCACGAACGCTGTTTACCGGGAACGTCAGGGTAATCGCGTTGTTGTCTTTGATGGTTTTGATGTGCAGATGAGCGGGCAGTGTACCGGCTTCGAACAACGGACGTTTTACACTCACCGGTTGGGTATGATGGTTAGGAATAGCGCTGAACTTCTCCGTTACCATTTTTTTAAGTTCGGCGATCGATTCTTTACCCTCCACAACCAATGTCATCAGGTTGGAAGAGTAGTATTCGTTGTAGAACTCGACAAGGTCGTCCCTCACATCACCGCTCAACGTTTTTAACGTACCCACGCTGAAGTTACTGTACTGGTGTGATGGGTTCATCACTGCTTTGGTGGCGGCGCTGGAACGGCGGTTGTCATCGCGCACCTTGGATTTGAACTCTGAGTGCACTGCGTAGCGTTCCCGCTCTACATATTTTTCATCGAGCAGCGGCGCAATGAAGAACTGCGCAAAGCGATCCAGCGCAGGCTCCAGACTGTCTGATGCGACATCAAAGTAGTAGTTGGTGTTTTCGTGGGCGGTGTAGGCATTGAGCTTACCGCCGTGGGACTGAATAAAGGCTTTGTATCCACCCGCATCCGGATACTTTTGTGTACCCAGAAACAACATGTGTTCCAGGAAATGGGCAAGGCCTTGGCGGCCTTCTGGATCAGCATTGGAGCCTACCGCAATATTTAATGCAGCAGCTGCTTTGTCTGCGTTGGGGTCGGAGATCAGCAGTACCGAGAGGTCATTCGTCAGCTTAAAACTTTGCAGTTCACGATGATCGTTGGGGTTCTTGTGTATGCCGGCATATGCGGCTTTACCCATGAACACAAGTGCGGTCATACCCAATGTATGAAGCACGGAGCTAACCAGCTTTTTTCGGGTCATACCTTTCGGGAACATAATAAACCCCTCGCGAATTCAGGTTAACCGAGAACCCGGATAGAGGCGTCGGGTCCTTGCGCGAGGTGCTATCGATAGGTTGTCGGTGCGGTACGTAGCAAAAAACAGATCATTTTTAAGCTTACTGAAGCTGGATTGATATGTCCAATAAATGATCAGTAGTCATCCTTTGTTGTTTTTGTGCGGTATGGGCGTCGATATCACTTGAACAGCCGCCCGCCGTATTGGGTATACTTGCGCAAAATTTTCGAAAAGAGTGATGGCGGAAGACCATGGACAAACGGTATGACGTTCTGATTGTGGGTGGAGGCATGGTTGGTGCAACCATCGCCTGTGCGCTGGGTGGTAGCGACTTGTCTGTTGGGGTACTGGAATATCAGTATCCAAAGGGTTTTGATCCGGAACAGCCTCATGATCTGCGTGTATCCGCGATCAGCGTTGCCTCGCAGAACGTCATCGACATGGTGGGGGCCTGGGAGGGCATTTTGTCCCGCCGTAGTTGTCCATACCGCCGAATGAAGGTGTGGGAATCGGATGAGCAACGTGCGGCAACCGAGTTTGTCGCTGACGATATCTCTGAACCTTACCTGGGCCATATTGTTGAGAACCGCATTATCCAGCTCGCACTGCTGGAACGGATGGCGGCGTTCGATAATGTGGATCTGGTCTGCCCGGCTAAAACCGTGTCGATCGATTACTCTCCGGGCGCTAGTGTGGTCACTCTAGAGGACGGTACCGAATTGATTGGCCGTTTGCTGGTGGCCGCAGACGGCGGTGAATCACGGGTACGTCAGGCAGCGGGTATTGGCGTGCGCAAATGGGACTATGAGCAGAGCGCACTGGTCGCGTCCGTAATTACCGATTACCCGCAACAGGATATTACATGGCAGCAGTTTACCGCGACGGGGCCGTTGGCCTTTCTGCCGCTGTCGGGGCCGCACGCGTCTCTGGTGTGGTATAACACGCCACAGAACGTCAAGCGCCTGATGTCGCTGCCGGTGAACCAGTTTATGACCGAGCTGACCGAGACGTTTCCTGAATCGCTCGGTAAGATCGATACGCTACTTGAACGTGGTTTCTTCCCGTTGCGCCGACAGCATGCACTGGAGTATGCGAAAGAGGGTGTGGTGCTGGCTGGTGACGCGGCGCATATGATCCACCCTCTGGCGGGTCAGGGCGTGAATATCGGCATGCTGGATGCTGCAGCGCTGGCGGAAACACTTTTGCTTGCGCAGCGCAGTGGTAAGGACATCACCTCACTGGCGGTGCTTAAAGCGTATGAAAGGCAGCGTCGCAACCACAACTTGGTGATGATGCAGACAATGGATCTGTTCTACCGGGTATTCAGCAATGACAACATGCCGCTGAAAGTGATGCGTAACATCGGTTTGGGATTGGCGGAGCGTGTGACGCCTGCGAAGAACAAAGTCATGCGTTTTGCAATGGGATTGGAAGGGCCTCTGCCTGCGCTGGCGAAGATGCAGGATATTCTCTGATTCGCGTATCCCCAAAGGAACGCATAAAAAATCCGGCCACGAAGGCCGGAAAAAGGGATAAAGGCTGTAGTAGCCAGAGTGGAACAAAAGCGGGGGCCAAGGCGGCCCCCAGAGAGCGCATTCGGTATTACTCTGCAGCTTCAGTAGCTTCAGTAGCTTCAGTAGCTTCTTTCTTCGCAGCAGTGCGGCGCGAAGTTTTTGCTGGTGCTTTCTTAGGCGCAGCAGCTTTAGCCGCCGGCTTAGCAGGAGCTGCAGCAACTACTGGCGTTTCAGCTACAGCTTCAGTCGCTTCTGCAACGTACTTGTTTACAGTCTCAGACGCTTCGTTCATGTACTTGGTCATCTCTGCAACGTAATCGTTGTCGCGCAGGTCAGCCAGGCTTTTCTCTACTACTTCGGTGATCTGATCTTTTGCTTCGTTCAGTGCGTCGTACTCTTTCTCAGCCACTTCCGCCAGCTTGGTTTCCAGCTGTTTGAAGTAAGTCATCTGCAGCTCTACAGCTTCAGACGGCTCTTTCACTTCGGTCAGTGCTTTCATCTGAGATACGCAGGAGTTTACGAAGTCGGTAACGTACTCGGACTGCAGTGCAAACAGTTTTTCTGCCGCTTTTTTGTTGATTTCAGCCACATCTACTGCAGGCTGCATTTTTTCCTTCACGTCGTTCATCAGGTCGTACATTGTTATCACCTTGGGTATAAGCTTGTTTGGGAGCTTTTGTGCGTTGCAGCAATTAAGGTCAATATAGTGGCTAAAAAATAACCTGTCAACCGTTAATTTGTGCGCTGCACAAAATCTGTTTTTTGGAATGATCACTACTTAAAAGTTCTTATGAAACAGTATGATGCGCTATCCAGCCTGCAGGGCCATAAAAGCTGTCACCATGTATAACGGTGTTTTGATGCGTTGCAGTGGTTTTCAAACTGCTCCGCATAGGCAGGCTAGAAGTCTTCTAGACTAGGACTTAATTGCAACAGTTTTTTGAAACCTGCAGTTGTACCTTTACAATCAGGCTAATAGTGGCAGTCTAAAGCCATGTCGCTCGCGTAAAGTTGAGCAGATTACTTTGATATCTATATAAGGCTTCAGTTTCTATGCAACAAGTACAGGATTGTTACGCCAGCTTCGTTTTCAACCGTGCCGAAACCATCGCTTCTCTTGGCGTGGAGGTGGCTGAGTACACCCACATCACGACGGGTGCTAAGCACTACCACATTGCAGCGGATAACGATGAAAACGTATTTCTGGTGGCGTTTCGCACTGTCCCAATGGATTCGACCGGTGTAGCGCATATTCTCGAGCACACCGCGTTGTGTGGCAGTGAGCAGTATCCGGTGCGTGATCCATTCTTTATGATGACGCGCCGTTCACTGAATACCTTCATGAATGCATTTACCAGCAGTGACTGGACGGCATACCCGTTTGCGAGTCAGAACGTTAAAGACTTCAATAACTTGCTGGATGTGTATCTGGATGCAGCGTTCTTTTCGCGCCTCGATCCTCTGGATTTTGCCCAGGAAGGTCACCGAATTGAGTTTTCAGAAGCGGGTAACAAGAACTCGCCTCTGGAGTACAAAGGTGTTGTGCTGAATGAGATGAAAGGTGCGATGAGTTCGCCGATCTCCACACTGTGGCAGACACTCAGCAAACATCTGTTCCCAACCACAACATACCACTACAACAGTGGCGGTGATCCGGAGTGCATTACCGATCTGAGCTACGACGAGCTGGTGGCGTTCTACAAAACGCACTACCACCCGAGCAACGCGGTCTTCATGACGTTTGGTAATATGCCTGTGCGAGAACTGCAGCAGCGTTTTGAAGAACGGGCACTGGCCAAGTTCGACAAGCTTGACGTGGAGATTTCCGTCAGCGAAGAGAAACCCTACCACGCACCGGTACGTGTGGAAGAGGCGTACGCATACGAGCAGGACGATATCAGCGGTAAGACCCACCATGTGATGGGCTGGCTGATGGGCCACTCTACCAATCTTGAAGAGCAGCTGAAAGCGCATCTGATCTCCCGTGTGCTGCTGGATAACAGTGCGTCGCCACTGCGTCATGCGCTGGAATCAACCGACCTGGGTACAGCGCCTTCGCCAATGTGTGGTCTGGAAGACTCCAACCGTCAGATGAGCTTTATGTGTGGTATCGAAGGCAGTGAACCGGAACATGCTGCTGCATTTGAGCAGATGGTGCTGGACGTACTGGAGAAAGTGGCGGAAGAGGGTGTGCCACAGGAGATGCTTGAAGCACAGCTGCACCAGCTTGAATTGATCCAGCGCGAAATCAGCGGTGATGGTCACCCGTATGGCCTGAACCTGATTCTGGCGGCGATGCCATCCGCAATTCATCGTGGTGATGCGATTGCGCTGCTGAACCTTGATCCGGTGCTGGAATCCCTGCATGAGCAGATCAAGGAGCCGGATTTTGTTCAGCGTCTGGTGAAAGAGTGGTTGCTCGACAATCCGCACCGTGTGCGCCTGACGTTGCGTCCCGATGCGGAGCTGGCTCAGCGTCGTGATCAGAAAGAAGCTGCAAACCTGGAAGTGATTCGTCAGAAGCTGAGTGATGAAGAAGCCGATGCGCTGATTCAGCAGGCAGCGGATCTGGAAGCACGCCAGATGCAGGAAGACGATGAGAGCATCCTGCCGAAAGTGACCATCGCGGATGTGCCGTCAGAGATGAATATCCCTGAACCGGATGCGTCCGACAGCCGGTTGTCGCTGACCCAGTACAATCAGGGCACGAACGGTTTGGTGTACCAGCAGATCATTATGGATCTGCCCGAGCTGAATGAAGACGAGCTTCAGCTGTTGCCGTTGTACAGTCATCTTCTGACCGAAATGGGTTGTGGTGACCGCGATTACATGGAGAACCAGCAATACCAGGCGCAGGTGACCGGCAGTGTGCACGCATACTCATCCGTGCGTGGTGCGATTGATGATGAGCAGGCGATCAAGGGTTACTTCACCCTGGCGGGTAAAGCACTGGTCTCCAAGCAGCAGGAGATGACAGCGCTGCTGCACGAAACGCTGTTCAAGGCGCGTTTTGATGAACTGGACCGAATTCGCGAGATTGTTGCCCAGCAGCGTACGCGTAAAGAGCAGAGCATTACCGGCAACGGTCACAGCCTGGCGATGATGGCGGCACTGTCCCAGATGAGCCCGGCCGCACAGCTGGCGCACAATTCCCGTGGACTGGCGAGCATCCGCTACCTGAAAGATCTGGATGACCGTCTGAATGATGCAGCCGAACTTCAGCTGCTGTCTGAGAAGCTGGTTGCGATTCACGAAAAGGTAAAAGTGGCGCCGCGTCAGTTCCTGCTGGTCGCAGAAAGCGAGCAGCAGTCCGAGTTGGCGGCAACGCTGGCAGAAACCTGGGGCGATGAAGTGTCCGCTGAAGGTAATCTCTTTACCGCACCGGCAGTGCGTGGTTCTGTCAAACAGCTCTGGACCACCAGCACGCAGGTGAACTTCTGCGCCAAGGCGTACCCGACTGTAACGGTTGAGCATGAAGACTCCGCGGCCCTGACGGTATTAGGCGATTTCCTGCGTAACGGTTACCTACACCGTGCGATTCGAGAGCAGGGTGGTGCTTACGGATCAGGTGCGGGCCAGGATTCCGCTGATGCGGCGTTCCGTTTCTTCTCCTATCGTGACCCACGCCTGACCGAAACATTGGACGATTTCGACAAGTCAGTGCAGTGGTTGCTGGACACCGAGCATGATCCGCAGAAGTTGGAAGAGGCGATTCTGGGGGTGGTGAGTTCCATCGACCGTCCTGGATCACCGGCTGGCGAAGCAAAACAGGCCTTCCACAGTTCACTGTTTGGCCGCACACCAGAACAGCGTAAGCGTTTTCGTGCGCGTATCCTGCAAGTAACCCTTGATGATCTGAAACGTGTTGCGCAGACCTATCTGGACCCGTCCAAAGCAAGCGTCGCTGTTGTAACCAGCGAGGCGGCGGCGAAAGAAACGGCTGGCGATTTCGAAGTGATCAGCGTATAAAGCCCACGTTCTGGTCTTATACCAGCCAGGAGTTCCCCTTTCCGTCGGGCGGGGGAGTCCCTGGCTTTATTGTTTCTGAAGGGATGCAATGGGCGTGTTTCAATCCTCACCTGTCTATCAGGGTGCTTTACTCATCGTACTGTCGGAGTTCTTTCTGGTCTGCTCCGGTATGGTTATCAAGCAATTGTCCGGCGAAGTGCCAACCGAGGTGATTGTATTTGCGCGCAATGCGTTTGGATTGATCCTGCTGCTGCCCTGGATTGCCAGGGCGGGCCTTGGCGCCGTCAAAACCGAAAAAATCCATCTGCACTTTCTGCGGGCAGGCGTAGGGGTGACCGCTATGACCTGTCTATTTTATTCTTGGGGTCACTTGCCGTTGGCGCAAGCTGCGCTCTTAAAACAGACAGGCCCATTCTTTATGCCGATCCTAGCCTTTTGGTGGCTGGGTGAGCGCATCTCCGCAATGGTGAAATGGGCAATTCTTGTGGGCTTTGTCGGCGTGATGCTGATTCTGAATCCAACTGAAGGCACGTTAAATGTTGCCGTCCTGATTGCGCTGTTTGGTGCGATGCTGGGTGGATTCGCCAAAATTGTAGTACGAAAGATGACCACAACGGAGCCCGCCAAACGGATCGTATTCTACTTTGCGCTCTTTGCCGCGATCATATCCTCTGTGCCTGCGGCGCTGGCCTGGGTCACACCAACACCTGTACAGATCGCCTGGTTATTCCTGATGGCCGGTACCTCAACACTTGCTCAGCTGTTGTTGAGTAAAGGATACAGTTATGCGCCTGCTGGCCAGTTAGGGCCATTTACATATTCCTCGGTTGCATTGGCGGCGTTGTTTGGTTGGTTGCTTTGGAGTGAGGCGATGTCGCTGATGACCTGGGCAGGTATTGTCGTAGTCACTTTAGCGGGGCTGATGTCTATGAAGGGCAAAGCAACCGTGGGAAGTTCATCGCAGTAACTTAATACCGATTAAGCTTACCAATTTCAATGCAATTTATTGTATTGGATTACCGGCTCTCAATATTCTCTTATCCGTAATTTGCGGTAAATGTGACATTTGTGACAAAGGATGTTTACATTGCCTGAGCGCGCCTTTAGATTGTCTGGGTATAGCGTAATTCGATAATCGCAACTAGCGCACCTTGCAGCTTGCATCGGTCTTGTGCCGTACCGTGGAGGAGGTGCTCTTCGGGAATAGGCTCATGCAGATCATCACGAAAAGTACACTCCAACCGGAGCCGGACAGGGCGGTGGATGAGTTATTGTCCGCTTTGCCTGAGGGGGCTGCACCCGGTCTGGCAATTCTCTCAGGAAACTACACCCAGTTTGACAAATACGCATTGGCAAAACTCTCTGATCGGTGCCCAACATTGTTGGCGGGTAGTTCCTGTCTCGGTGTTATGACGCAAACCGGAATGGCGCAAGGCGAAGAGAGAGGTCTCGGTCTGTTTGCGTTGTATGACGATGATGGTGCTTACGGAATAGGCTCTGCGCCAGTTGACGAAGACCCTCGTCAGGCGGGGTATGCCGCATTGGCATCCGCTCTTTCAGATGTTAATCGCGCTTGGGAAACACCTGATCTGGTCTGGTGCATTATGCCTCCCGGTAATGAAGAGGAGGTTGTTGCCGGGATGGTTGATCTTATAGGGGCTTCGGTACCCATCATTGGAGGGAGCGTAGCCGATAACCAGATTAGCGGTGACTGGGTACAATACATCGACGGTGAGCTGTACCAAGACCGCGTTGTCGTTGCTGCGTTGTTTCCGTCAGGCAGCATCGGATACAGCTTCTCCAGCGGCTATATGCCGGATGAACGAAGTGCGGTGGTAACCCGTGCAGAGGGGCGCCACCTTTTGGAGCTGGATGGAGAACCTGCAGCGGACGTATACAACCGTTGGACGCAGGGGGTGTTGGATGGTGTGGCGCCCGGCAGCAGTATTCTCATGTATAGCACTGTTAATCCATTGGGGCGTTTAGTGAATGTAGCGGGTGGATATTCCGAATATCTCCTTAGCCATCCCGCGGAGTTGAGCGCTACGCGGGGTCTTCAGCTTTTTACTGAGATTAAGAAAGGGGAGCGTCTTTACCTGATGCAAGGGAGTATGGATAGCCTGATCTCCCGAGCCGGGCGTGTTGCGGATACAGCGCGTCAACTACTAGAAGAGGGGCATCATCCGGTTGGTGCTTTGCTGGTGTATTGTGCCGGTTGTATGCTGACGGTGGCGGATCGGATGCCGGAAGTGGTGAAGAGCATTAATGAGGAATTCAGATATCCCTACCTTGGGTCATTTACCTTTGGGGAGCAGGGGTGTTTTCTCGACAGAACCAACCGTCATGGCAATCTGATGATTTCGGCGGTTGTATTTGGGGCAGACGAGTATGGAAACAATTGAGCAACTGCGTGAATCATTACAGGAAACAACCCGTCTTAAGGCGCAGGCTGAACGCTATCGTCTGGAGAGTGAGTTGTTGCTCGGGAGCATGGAGGCGGTTCTAAAGACCGATGCACCCGGCGATATGTTCGCTCAGATGTTTGATGTTTTTCGACAGCTGCTGCCGTGCAACGTTTGCTTTGTGCTGGAGCCGTCAAAGCCAGGTGAGATGCGCTGCACTGCATGCTCAGAAAGCATGTTTATCGGCAGCACCTGGAGTGTTGATGCGCTGTTCAAAAAAATATTGGAAGGAAATACCCTCTCTACTTTCCGTTTGGATAAGATCCCTGAATGGCAGCAGCAACCGGAGTCCTTGCGCAATATGGCAGCGTCAGCCCTCTATAGCCCGGTGGCTCTGGAAGATAATATGGCGATTCTGGTGCTAACCAGCGCCGATGTCGGTGGCTTTAGTAAAAGTGACGAGAAGCTTGTTGCGCGATTCTCTGCGCTGGTTGCGCAAACCATGGCCAATGTGGCCGCAAAACTACTTCAGTCGGAAAACCAGCAGTTACGTGTCGCTAAGGAGAAAGCTGAGGCAGACCTGATCCATGCGGAGAAAATGGCTTCGATAGGCCAGCTCGCGGCGGGTGTGGCGCATGAAATCAACAACCCCATGGGTTTTATTTTCAGTAACTCGTCAACGTTGCGTCAGTACGTCGACGATATCAGCGTACTGCTTTCAATGATGAGCCGTTGGGTCGATAGTGAAGAAGAACCAAGCGCGGATCAGCTGCGTGAATGCTTGTCCGAGTTCCGCCGCTTATGGCGGGAGTTGGATGTGGAGTTCTTGCGTGAAGATATGGCGAGTTTACTGCAGGACAATGAAGCAGGTCTGGAGAGAATCCGAGATATTGTTCTGGCTTTACGGTCTTTTTCACGACAGGATAAAGGTACTTGGGAGCCTGCCGATATAAACTCTGGACTAGAGCTCACCCTGAAAATGGTGATGAATGAACTGAAATACAAAGCCGAGATCGTAACGGATCTTCAGCCGTTACCTCAGATTCAATGCCAGGCGGGGCGTCTCAATCAGGTTTGGATGAATATGTTGGTGAACGCCGGTCAGGCGATAGACTCTTACGGCACGATTACGCTTAAAACCAAGTCCGTAGATGGAGGGATCGAGGTCTCCATTACAGATACCGGCTGCGGTATTTCGAAAGAGGACCTAGCGCGTATATTCGAGCCGTTTTATACCACCAAGGAAGTCGGTACAGGGACTGGGTTGGGACTGTCCATCTCCTATAGCATCATCGAACAGCATGGTGGTCGTATCGAGGTAGACAGCCAACTCAATCGCGGAACAAGCTTCCGTATCTTTTTACCGCAACGAATGCCGCAGGCATCAGGCAGGGAAGGGGAGGCTATAGCTGTTAGCTGAGCGCCCTGGCAGGTTAGGGACAGCGTGTCGCTGTTACAATTGTAGGCCGGGTAACCGGATAATCTCGACGTGGAACAGATGTGGCAGCTGTGCTGCTGCAAACACTTAAACTCTAAAAATAACTATATAGGCTCCGACGCAGGAAGCGCAGTCGCGACGGGCAGTAGCTTAGATACCTCTCGTATGTGATCCGTTACCGAGGTAACGGTGTAGGGATGCAGTGCCATAACTGAATCATTGGATATTCCCTATGTTGATCAGTAACCTCTCTATCCGCACTAAACTCCTCTTAACTTCTATTTTGCCTGTGCTTGGTGTGCTGGTGTTGCTAGTAATGGCCGTCACTCAGCTGAAGGTCGCGAACGATGGTATAAACCGAATCTACAATCAGCGCGTGGTTCCCCTAGAGAACTTAAAGATCATTGCCGATGACTATGCTGTATTGGTAATCGATGCCGTAAACAAAGCCAATGCTGGATTAGTGACCTCTACTGAGGCGCTGAACGGAATTCGTCAGGCACGACGTGAAATAGAACAAAAATGGCAGGACTACCGCGCTCTGGATCTTCAGGGGGAAGAGCTTAAGCTGGCAAGCGAAGCAGAAGCGTTGTTTGATAAAGCGAACGAGGGCATCGACCGGGTCGTTAAGAAGCTGGAGATGCTCAGTAAGATCAGCCCTAAGGTGACGTCGCGTCTGAGCGACTATGACGGCCCGCTGTACAAAGATATCGATCCGATCAGTGACAAGATAGCACAGCTGGTGAACCTGCAGTTGCGTATGGTGGAGCAGGAGCGCAACAGTCTGGCAGATGCTTACGAGAGAGAACTGTTGCTTCTGAGCGGAAACGCTCTAACGATTATCGTTATTCTCAGCTTGCTCAGTTTTGCGGTTTATAGCTCTGTACGCAAGCCGCTGGATAATCTGCGAGCGTCGATGGATCACATCGTCAAGAATGCCGATTTAACCACTGAAGTTAAGGTGGAGCGTGAAGATGAAATTGGCAGCATGGCAAAAAGCTTCAACATCACCGTCAAGTCCATGCGCGACCTGATTCACCAGTTGAGTAACGCAACGGCTACGTTGGCCGCTGCGGCAGATCAGCTCACTACCATTAGTACCCAAGCGACTCAAAGCATCAGTGCCCAGCGCCTCGAAATTGAGCAGGTCGCCAGTGCCATGAACGAGATGGTGTCCTCGGCACAGGAAGTCGCTACGCAGGCGGAGGGAGCCAATCGTGAAGCGCACAAGACCACGCAACAGGCGACCAGCGGTAACCAGGTCGTGGATGATGCGATGAATACCACTAACACGCTGGTGGATGAAGTGCGTCAGGTGTCGGAGCGTATCCGTACCCTGGATAGTGACAGTGAAAGTATCGGCTCGGTTGTTGATGTGATTACCGATATTGCCGAGCAAACCAACTTGCTGGCGTTGAACGCGGCGATCGAAGCGGCCCGTGCTGGCGAACAAGGACGCGGCTTTGCGGTGGTTGCTGATGAGGTGCGCACGCTGGCGCAGCGTACGCGTGCATCCACGGAAGAGATACGTGTGGCCATTGAGCATCTGCAAACAGGGTCTCGCCACGCCATGTCGGCCATGGAAGAGAGTACGGCCCAGGCCGAAAGTGCAGGTGAAAAAGCGTCGCAGGCCGGTGGTGTGTTGGTTGAGATTGCCGGTGCGGTCGAGCGTATCACCAGTATGAACCTGCAGATTGCATCCGCTTCCGAGGAGCAAACCAGCGTTGCTGAAGAGATCAATCGCTCCCTTGTTGCGATCAACGAAGTTTCTCAGGACACTGATAGTGGCGCGCAGCAGATTGCCCAGTCAAGTCGTGAGTTGGCGGAATTGTCCAACGAGCTACAGGCACTGCTCAGCAAATATAAAGTGTGAGGAATAGGGAATCAAAAAGGCCGCAATGTGCGGCCTTTTTTTCGCCTGAATGCCAGCTGTTATGCAAGAAACTCGGCGCGTGTGCGGTCGTTGGTCTTAAAAATGCCGCCCAGTGCGGTGGTGGAGGTGGATGAGTTCACGTCCATCACGCCGCGGGACTTCACGCAGTAGTGTGTAGCTTCGATGCTGACCGCAACGTTTTCAGTTTCAAGCAGCGTTTGCAGGGCAATCAGAATCTGCTGGGTCAGTCGTTCCTGAACCTGTGGGCGTTGCGCAAAGAAGCGCACCAGGCGATTGATCTTGGACAGACCAATGATCTTGTCACCCGGAATATAGGCTACTTTTGCGACGCCATCGATGGTTACGAAGTGGTGTTCGCAAGAACTGGTCAGACCGATGTCGCGGACCTTTACCATCTCCTCTACACGCATCTTGTTATCGATCAGGCACATAGCTGGAAAGTTTTCGTAATCCAGGCCGGAAAAGATCTCATGAACATACATCTTGGCGATGCGGTGTGGCGTTTCAGTCAGGCTGTCATCGCTGAGGTCCAGACCCAGAGTGCCAATTACTTCCGTCATCAGTCCTTTGATGCGATCGTATTTCTGTTCGCTGGTAAAACCTGTTTCGATAAGCGGTGTTTCCAGACCTTCTTCGATCAGTTTGTTGCGTACCGCTTCTGCTTCTGGAGAAATCATTTCTAATCCTGTCTTGCGATGTTTCCGGCTTCTACGTGTGCTATCGGGGATTGGATTCTCAATACTGAATGCGTCTGTATGTAAACGACAACTTATGTGCTGAGCCCATAGTACAGCCATGGGTTGACGGTGAATCTCCCTACACAGCGCCGGGCTTTCATGACCGTTTTATTTCCGATAGCGGAAACCGAGCATTATACCTATGTTTGATCCTGCGTATGCAAATGCTGCGGCATAAATTATTCATTTTTCGCCGTTCTTGGGGTGAGCTTCCGCCTTAACCGGATAGTAAGTAACGTTTTCGGCGCTTTTAGCGACCTATTGCCGTACTGTTTATAGGTAATTGGAGCGAGCTGGAGAGGCTGACAGGAGCGGTAGGGTTGCTCCTCAGGGGGCGCAACTCACGATGTTATTGGGTGAGAGCTGTCTGCAGTTCCCGCCAATGAGGTGATCAGCGAGTGCATTTGCGCTACGCCAAGCGCTTTCGCTGTCGGCGATAGTCAGCTCGCCTGTACCGTGCAGCCAGTCACCACATACACCAATACCGGTCATGTCACTCCATAAGTGGGTATTGTTGGTGTCCGACCGCTGGCGGGCATAGAGCCACCGGTGTATCCGGGTTTCGGCGACCTCAAGTGGTGTGTCCGTCAATGCCTGGAATGCACCTGTAAGTGTTTTGCTCACTGTACCGGGATCGCTGTCTATATTCAGTTCGCTCCATTCCGAATTTGCCTCGAGGGCCCAGACTTCGGCGCGCTGGCTAACATATCGAGCCGGTTTGGCGCTGTCTTTAATTGCGCGGGCAAGAACAGGGTGTTTACCTTGAAGCACATCCGCGGCCAGGCCGGATGGTTGGTTCAGCGTGATGATCAGTATCCAGGATGCCCGTGTCTGTACGGATGCAGCCTTGCGGGCGAAACTTGGATTGGCTTCCAGCAATGGTGCCGCTTGCGGAGCGGGTGTTGCGACAATCACTTTGCTAAAGTGGCCCATCACCTTGCCCTCTTCATCGCGCACAATAACTCCGTCAGCTTCAGGCCAAATGTCTTTAATCCGCGTTGAGGTGACCAGAGTAGCGCCGCGAAGAAGTGAGCGTGTCAGTGCGCTTTGGCTTGGTGTGGCGGTGTACAAGCGCAGGCTTTCTGCAGCTAGGCCGTCGAAGTCAGTGATTACGGCTTGCCAGTCAGTCAGTTCCGGTTGCGCACTAAGCCAGGCACGAAATTCAGGGGCTGCGGTATCAAAGTAGGGGGAGCCCAGGTCTGCGCTGTTGTTACCGATTCGACTGCTAGCGTGTCGACCTCCGGTACCACGGCTTTTATCGAAGACCGTCACGTTGTAACCGCTAGATAGCAAGCGGTGGGTAAACACGGCGCCTGCCAGACCAGCACCGATGACAGCGATATTTCGACCCCTGGTGTTATCCGTAGAATGCATTTGATCCTCAGTTTATTTCACGTTGTTACAACCTTCATAATCCATGTGGAGACGAAAGGTAACAGGGTTGTTTAACCTAATTTAAACGACCAGGCTCATTAACGTGGTTGTTCAGGTTTATCTAATGGGGCTGTTACGATAATTATTGAGTGACAGATCAATGATCTAAGTTATTGTATGAAAAACGGGGCAGCATCTAATATGGGGGTGGTTGTGGGTTAATGAACAGATACCGGTTGTTTCAATGATTCTGGTCTTCTCAGACGTTGAAGGCCGCTTAACATGGGTGGTGTGTTCACCGTTTATTAAAATTATGTCTTAAATGTCGCATATGTCGCTTGAGTGGTCTAAGATGATTCTTAATTAGTTCAGGCGATGCTGGGAAATACGATGAAAACACTAACAACCGGAGATATCGCGAAATATTGTGATGTGAATCAGCGCACGGTGATCCGCTGGTTGGATAAGGGGGCACTTAAGGGCTTCAAGCTGCCAGGGAGGGGAAATAACCGGGTTAAGTTGGATGATTTCATCTCTTTCCTCAAGAAGAACGGTATGCCTGTGCCAGAGGAGCTTGCCCGGGAGGGTATGCCAAAGGTTCTGGTGGTTGATGATGAGCTTCCGGTTGCCAATGCGATTCGTAGGACGCTGAAACCGCTGGAGTTAAGTGTTGAAATTGCCAATGGTGGTTTTGAAGCGGGCAGTCAGTTGATGATTCAGAAACCGGATCTAATGACGCTCGACCTCAGTATGCCGGGGATGAACGGTTTTGACGTTATCAAGTTTGTACGGAATACCCCGGAAATTGCACATACACGCATTCTGGTGATCTCAGCCCTGAACGAAGATGAACTGAATCGAGCCATTGAAATGGGAGCGAATGCAGCGCTTTCAAAACCCTTTGAGAACGAAGTGTTGCGCAGTGCAGTAGCCAAGCTTTTGGCGCTTCCTGCTTGACGATCGGACAATATACCACCTGACGACGGGATGAACTCATGAACTTCACACGCAAGATCTACCCAGTTGCTTTATGTGGCGCACTGGCACTGGTGTCTCTGCCTGCCCTTGCTGAGACGCTTTCTTTTGGCGTTGTGCCGCAACAGTCTGCGAAGAAACTGGCGAAGCTTTGGACACCAATCTTTAAGCATCTCAGTGAAAAGACTGGGACTAGCATTCGCTTTGCAACGGCGAACAATATACCAACGTTTGAAAAGCGTGTTCGAAGCGGTGAGTACGATATCGCCTACATGAATCCGTATCACTACACCGTGTTCAGTCAAAAGCCCGGTTATCAAGCGATAGCCCGTCAGAAAAATAAGCGTATCAAAGGCATTATCGTTGTTCAGAAAGACAGTGAGATAAAATCGCTGGAAGAGCTGGATAAACAAAAGCTTGCCTTTCCATCACCGGCGGCCTTTGCTGCCAGTGTTTTACCGCGTGCCAAGATGGAGCAGGACGGATTGCAGATTGAGCCGAAATACGTCAGCTCCCATGATTCAGTATATCTGAGTGTTTCAAAAGGCTTCTTTGTTGCCGGCGGCGGTGTGATGCGTACCTTTAACAACACCGCACCTGAAGTCCGGGACAAGCTGCGTGTTCTGTGGACGACACCGACCTACACGCCGCACGCGATAGCGGTGCATCCGCGCGTGAAGCCGGAAACGATTGCAAAACTTAAACAGGCTTTGTTGGAGATGAACTCTGACCCGGAAGGGCAGGAGTTGCTGAAGACTATTAACTTTAAGGGAATTGAGTTGGCACAGAACTCAGATTGGGATGATGTGCGTGGACTGAATATCCGTTTGTTAGACCATCTGATTGAACAGTAAACCGCCGCGAGGGATTCGCATAATGGGAGAAGCAACGTGTCATTGCGCCTGAAGACCATATTGGGGGTGGCCTTTATTGAGGCCATTCTGCTCGTGCTTTTGGTGTCGATGACGCTGGATTACCTGCGTAGCACCAACTACGAGGGTATGGTCAAGCGTGCCTCCACCACCGCTACCTTGTTTGCTACAACCACCAAAGATGCGGTGCTTTCCTATGACCTGGCGTCGTTGGATGCGTTTGTAAACGAAGTCATGCGTAATCCTGATCTTGTCTACGCTCGGGTGCTTGGTCCTGATCAGGAGCTTTTCGCCCAAGCGGGGGAAGAGGCGTTGCTCGCCCGTCCATTTATTGCCGATACGGATGTAAGCACTGTAACCGACGGCATCTTTGATACCTTTGCACTTATCGTTGAGGGAGGTGAGGAGTATGGACAGGTCCAGCTTGGTCTGGATATCAGCAGCTTGAATGCCAAAATTGAGGAAGCACAACGCTGGAGTGCTGCATTAGCGGCAATTGAGATGGGTCTTGTGGCTTTGTTCTCCTTTTTGCTAGGGGCATATCTGACCAAGCAGCTTGGCGTGTTGCAGGGCGCGGCGCGCGATATTGCTGATGGAAAGTTGGATATAGAGCTTCCTGTGCGGGGCAAAGACGAGATTGCTGAAGTGGCACTGGCATTCAACACCATGGTCCATAACCTGCGCGAGGCCGGGCGGCGTAGGGATGAGTATGAAGCTCAGCTCAACCAGTTGAACAAATCGTTGGAACAGCGAGTTGAGCAGCGAACACAGGATCTTGAACGCAAGAACCTGGATCTGGAACAGGCTAACCAGGCGATCAAAGAAACACAGGCCAAGCTGATGCACTCAGAAAAGATGGCCTCTGTGGGTGTGTTGGCGGCAGGTGTGGCGCATGAGATTAACAACCCGATTGGTTTCGTCCTGAGTAATGTGCGCACGCTTGATGAGTATGTGAAGATCTACCACACGTTACTATCCATGTACGAAGCGTTGCTTGATATTCAGGACCCGGTTTCTCGTGAAGCTAAACAAGCTGAACTTGAACAATATGCTAAAGAGCAGGATATCGATTTTGTCCGTGAGGATATCGAAGACTTGCTCAAAGATGCTATTGACGGAGCACAGCGCGTTGGTGACATCGTTCGTAACTTGAAGAGCTTCTCCCATGCCGAGCAAGAGACAGAGTTTAAACCCCATGACCTTAATGAGTGTATCCGTACAACGCTCAAAATGGCGGATAATCAGCTGAAGTATCATTGCAAGGTAATGACGGATCTTGGGGATCTCCCGGACACCTACTGCTCACCGGGCCAGATCAATCAGGTGTTGCTGAACCTGCTGGTTAATGCCGGGCAGGCAATTGAAGGCAGTGGTGCGATCAAAGTCACATCTCGATACGATGGGGAGAATATCGAGATTCGTGTCACAGATACCGGTAAAGGTATAGAACAAGAGGCGATCAAGAAGTTGTTTGATCCGTTCTATACGACTAAGCCAGTCGGTGAGGGAACGGGATTAGGGTTATCGATATCCTACGGAATTATTAAAGAGCATCAGGGAGAAATACTGGTGCAGAGTAAGGTCGGCGCAGGTACATCATTTACGTTGGTGTTGCCGCATCTGATCCATGCGCCAGCCTGACAACCAGCCGTAAGGCTGTATGGAGCTGATATGGACTATTCAGGCTTTACGGTGATGCTGGTGGATGACGAGGAAGCCGTCCTGAAATCTTTGGCCCGCGTTCTGCGGCCATTGCAATGTGATGTGGTTGCTTTTTCATCCCCTGTGTCAGCGATTGAATCGATGGACGGCAGTCAGGCCGATCTGGTAATCAGCGATATGCGGATGCCGGAGATGGGCGGTGAAGTTTTCCTGGAAACAGTAGCAGGTCGTTGGCCGGATACAGAACGGATTGTCATGACCGGATATGCTGACGTACAGGCCTCCATCGACGCGATCAACCGTGGTAAGGTTAGCCGTTTTCTAACTAAGCCCTGGGATGACGATGAGCTGCTTCAAGTGGTACGTAAGGGCTTCGAGTTGGCAAAACTGCGTCGCGAAAATGCCGAACTCCAGGTGCTCACTGAGCGCAAGAACCGTGAGCTAGAGCAGCTTAATGCGTCGCTTGAGCAAAAGGTTCGGGAACGCACCGTTCAGCTACGTGCCGCCAACGAAGGGCTAAAGTCCAGCTACCGCGCCATCGTTCGCATGTTTTCGACGCTTACCGCACGGCGCATGGGGGTGCGGGCGTCAGAACAAAACCAGATCCTGAATTTGCTTCTGCTGGGCGTCGCCAAGGCCTGCAAGGTTGAAGGCAATCAGCTAAAGCAACTCTACTATGCCTGGCAACTGCGTCACATCGGCAAACTAAGTCTCAGCGATGATCTCCTCAATCAACCCTATGTAGAACTGTCTGCTGAGCAGCAGCGCCAATTCCAAAACCATCCGCTTCTTGCGCAGGCTGCCACTCTGTTGGTTAAGCCACTGCATGGGGCTGGAAAGATTATCGTGCAGCATAAAGAGTATCTGGACGGTACCGGTTACCCGAGGGGGCTGAAGGGGGAAAGTATCCATCGCCTGGCGCGAATCCTATGTGTGGTCAATGACTATATCGAGCTGACTACCGGAACCTATCAAGAGCGTGCATTCAGCACCATAGAAGCGATCGACTACCTGAAAAACTACGCCACTGAAAGGTATGACGATGACGTGGTGGTCGCACTTGAAGGTGTTGTTAATTCACTCTCCAAATCCGATGGCTTGACTAAAGATAACTCGGTTGTCAGCCAGGAATTGAATGCAGGCATGAAACTGAGTCGTGACCTGATCAGTGGGCAGGGGATATTGCTGTTGAGTGCGGGTCAACAGTTAGATGACGCGACCATTGAGCGCGTTAGGGAGATTGAGTTTAACCTTGGTGAGACGTTTAGTATCTATGTGCAGAAGACGTAGAATCAGGCATGTCGGTTAAATCTGAATTACTACAAATTGGGAAAGCTTTATTCGCCACTTCGGCATGCAGAACATCAACTGCAACGCGAGACTGGATGAAGGTGGTCGCCTCGTGATTGATTGATGTAACGCTGGAATTTGTACCAGCACACTATCTGCACTCGTCCGGCAACTTTAATGTATTTGATCCGCAGACGGGTATCCTGATGTCGGGTGGTATCGGCGCGGCGATGGACGTAGATGATGTGCCGAAGTTTGTCGATGATTTTGAGTCTCACATTCCGCGTATGAAGCTATTTCATCAGCGCTGGATGCCTTCAAATGAAGCCAAGCGAGATTGGGTCGAGCGTGTACGGAAACTGAATGTGAAAATGATCTGTCCACAGCGCGGGCGTATTTTCAAGGATGATAACGTCGAGCGTTTCCTGAATTGGTGTGATGCTCTGGAGGTGGGTCTCACGGGGCAGAAGCTGCGCGCCTAATCTGCCCCTTCCCTTGATAGGAATGGTCCGAGAACGAACCGGTTAGGCGAGTTGTGGATTCAGAAGCGCTTCTATTGCAGGCAGTATCCCCGTCTCTGTCAGTAGTTTCTTATCCAGGCCGGAGTCCTCGGCCAATGGATCTTTTCCTGAGTGGTGGCAGCGATACAGGGTGGTTGCCGCATGCAGGCGCAGCATCAGTGGCGTAATCTGAGGGCTGCGTTTGGGGTTGGCGTAATGCAGGACGGCCCGCACGGTTTCTGAATCAAAGCCCCATAGCTTCAACAGATAGCCGCTGATCAATGCATTACGGGAATACTCTCCCAGCTCACCTGAAATAAGGCCTCCAACGTTGTGGAGCATGCCAATGATAAAGTGGATGTCCGCCTCTGGCGGCGGCAGGCGCATAATATTGGCCAGCGCAACCATGATACCGCACACCTCCTCAGCTTGAGCACAGAGGGCGCTATGCAGGCTCTCATTGGCCTCTTCTTTAAAAATACCTGCGACCAGTACAAGATTCTTGATCATAGTGTGACCGAGGCGAACCACTGCGTCCGTAGCGCTGGAGGCGGGTGATGCAAAGCCGAAGTAAGCCGAATTCGACATCTGCAGGATTTTGCTCAGGATGGCCATGTCGTGGCTGATTATCTGTGCAATACGACTGTTTTCTGGTTCCCGCGTACTGTCCAGATACTGAACCAGTTCGGTATACACAGAGGGCAATACCGGCAAGCTGGAGATGCAGCCGATCTCCTCGCGTACTTCAAATGGGACCGGCAGTTCGTGCAGGCTGCGCGCTGCTTGCAATGCACTGATCAGGTCGTCCATATTGAATGGCTTCGGTAGCATGAGATGTGCTACGCCAAATGCCGGTAATGAGTCTGACGTAATGGTTTCGCCGCTGATCATCACGCGCACTGCAAGTGGTGCCTGTTGGCGCACCCGAGTTAGCAGCTCCACTCCATCCATGCCTGGCATGCGTTTGTCGCTGATCACAATCCAGGGCTGTTTTGTCTTCAGCTGTTTTAATGCAGATTCTGCTGACTCTTCGAGTATCAATTCCCAGTCGCGGAAGTGTCTGCGCAGCCCGCGGTGCAGCGAACGTAACACGCTAGCTTCGTCATCGACAATGAGCGCAATTGGTTGTGTCATGAATCAGGATTCCATAGTCTCTGGTGCGAGTGTTACAAAGTCTGTGCCGATCAGTGGCTGGTTTTCCAACAGTTCCCTGAATTTGTCGGCTGGTACGGGTGGGCTGATGTAGTATCCCTGTACCTCATCACATTGGATCTGGGCCAACAGGTCGAACTGTGCCTTGGTTTCTACACCCTCTGCCACTACTTCCATTCCCAGATCATGGGACATACGAATGACATTCCGTACCAGATTTAGTCTCTCCTGGCTGTTTTCCAAGTCTGTCACGAAAGATCGGTCGATTTTCAGGGTGTCGACGGGCAAGCGGCTCAGGTAGTTGAGTGACGAGTAGCCAGTGCCAAAATCATCCAGAGCCAGTCGAATACCCAGTGACTTCAATTCTTTAAGGAGCTGCAAGCTATGTTCTATGTCCTGCATCATAAAGGTTTCGGTTACTTCCAGTTCAAGCTGGTCTGGATCCATGCCGGTGTTGGTCAGAATCTTTTTAACTGCATCTAACAAGCCTTCTTCCTGAAGCTGGCGTCCGGATAGGTTTACCGCCAAACGAAATGGAGGTAGGCCGTCCATTTGCCAGATTTTGCTTTGGGTTGCGGAAGTGGCAAGAACCCATTCGCCAATCGTCTCTATTAATCCGTTATCCTCGGCTAGTGGGATGAAGGTGGCTGGGGATATGAAACCTAATGTGTCGTGTTTCCAGCGTAACAGACTCTCTGCGCCCAGTATGCGCCCTGTTTTTAGTGAAACTTTTGGTTGGTACACAACTGAGAACTGATTTTTTTCCAGTGCGCGATAGAGATCGCTCTGGATGGTCAGCAGTTCGTCTGTATGCTCGTTCATCGCAGACTTGTATCGCGGATGGGCAAATCGGCTGCGCCGCTTGGAATACGCAACTGCCGATTTTGCGTTGCGCAGAATCTCTTCCGGACAGCCTCCATCTTCGGGAGCCAGGGCGTAGGCCGCGCTAAACGAGACATGTACATTGTGTTCTGCACATGTAATGGGGGTTTCAAATGGCTTCAGCAATCTGTTAATAATTTCGCGAGTTTCTTCGTCGCTCTGTACCGTGGGCAAAATGAAGACAAATTCATCACCGGTCATGCGGCCAACCATGGCATTAGCTGGCTTGTTTGCGATTAATATGCCGGCAATCTCTGCCAGGAGTCGATCGGCTTCCTGATAGCCAAGGCTGTCGTTAAATGTCTGGAAGCGGTTTACGTCCATATAGATGACACTTGCACGCGGTGTCACGTCAGAGTCATCATTTTGTTTTGGAGACATCAAGTCTTCCAGACGGCGTAAGATCTCGCTACGGTGTAACAGGTTCTTTACGCCAAGGCCGTTGCTGCGTGATTTTTTTCGCGCGCTCAGTATCCACCGATCTTCGTCTGAAGGATGGCAAGTAAACTCATACAGACTGTCACCGTCAACCAGTTCTGCCAGGTTTTCAGGCCCGGAGCAAAGTAACTCCAGTTGCTGAGGGGAAAGGGCATAGACGAAATCGGTGATTTTGTTGTTCAGGATGTCACTTTCGTTGGCTGTACAGAGTTCCGACGCAGCAGGATTTAGATTACAAACGATTCCCTTGCTATCAATTTCAAACAGGGCTTCGTCACTTTCCATGACCATGCGGGTCAGGCCGCTTTGCTTATTTAGTTCATTCCAGTGTTTAAAAGCCCATTCAATCTGGCTAAGTAGTTCGCTGTCGTCCCAAGGTTTGTGCAAAAATTTACTGGCACTGCCGTCGTTCAGAATCTTTGTGACAGACTCGATATCGGCATAACCGCTCAGTACTAAGCCTACAATGTTTTGGTGCTCTGCTTTTACTTTGGCAAGAAGTTCTCCACCAGACATTTGTGGCATGCGGAAGTCGGAAAGAACAACCTGGATGTTTTCGCGCTGCAGCACTTCGAGCGCTTCCTGGCCGGAGTTAGCGGTAAAAACCGTGAAGCCGGCACGCCGCAACAGACGATTAAGAGCACGGAGTATGGCGGCTTCATCGTCAACTAACAAAATGGTTTTCTGCATTGTTCAAACCCTGAACTGAATCGATATCTCTGGTGAATGCCGGATCGGCTCCGTATACAAACAAGCAGCAAGGTGTAGCACTAGATCAATGCTTGTAGACCACATCACGAATGCTGCAAATGCCTATAAGGGCATGTAATGGCTGCTTTTTCAATGCCTCTTTGGCTACGCAGAGTGCGAATCCCTAAATCCTAATTAGCCTTGTGGGTGAATTCGCTTGTTTACGCAATTTACTTGATCCAAAGCAATCCCAATCCTGATGTTTGTCAAGCCATGGTTTTTGTTTTGTCTGTTTGAAAATGTATTTTAACTTTGATTCATGGTCCTTTTATACGGTGGTTTTAAGATTATTTTCAAAATTATATATGTTTGAAAGCTTGAGCTTTAGGAAATAATAGATTAAATTCTCGGTTAATGCGACATATGTGACAAAAGCGTCTTTTGGGGCGTTTGTTTCGGTCTTTTACGGATGGAGCAGATAGACGCGCAGTAACCATGAAATCACTTACAAAGGATGTTGCGGTGATGACAGATGCAGAGCTCAAAGATCAGGCGGTTCGTACGGGGGAGGAGACGGGTCGATTGCGAATCCTTTGCGTAGATGATGAGTCCAGCGTGCTAAAGTCGTTGCAGCGGCTGCTGCGTGGCAATAACTTCATTTTTTTTCCAGCGAGTTGTGCCAAGGACGGCCTTTTTTTTCTGGAAAGTAATGCTGTAGATGTCATCATTTCGGACATGCGTATGCCTGAGATGAGCGGCGCTGAGTTTCTGGCTGAAGTAGCCAGGCTATACCCTGATACCGTTCGAATTCTACTTACGGGCTATTCCGACCTCGAATCAATTGTTGATGCCGTGAACGGCGGGCGCATTCACCGTTACCTGCGGAAACCCTGGAGTAATGACGAGCTGGTGCTGGTGCTGAAAGAGGTGTCTGAGCGCCTGCATTTGGAGCGGGAGAATAGGCTTCTGGTTGCGCAGGTTGAAGCGCAAAATCTTCAGCTTAAAGATATGAATGAGCGGCTTGAAGAGAAGGTTCAGCAGCGCACCAAGCAGATGCTTCAGGCGTTAAGTCAATTACGCAGTGCGAATATGAAGGTAAGCGAAAATCTTCGGTCGACGATTAAAGTCTTTTACAACCTGATTAGTCTTAATCCTCATCTTGGCGGCAAAACTGCTGTTGAGATTGGGGAGCTGTGTCGATTGTTGGCCGTTGCGTTTGAGCTGGATAAAAAAGCGGTTCGTGACATCCAGCTCGCGGGGCTTCTATTTGAGTTGGGTTTGGCTGGACAGCACGATGTCTGCTTGGAAAAAGCGATTTACGATATGAATGCAGATGAGCTTGCCGTCTATCGCCAGCACCCCGTACGTGCGCATTTGGCTCTGGCACCTGCGGGAGGATTGCAGGGTGTCGCGACGATTATAAAACACCAGTATGAGTACTTTGACGGTTCCGGTAGCCCCGGCCGGTTGAGCGCCTCGGAGATACCGATGGGATCGCGTATTCTGGCGGTGGCCCGGGACTACGTGCTGGCTGTAAGGGGTAAACTGCAGAAGGTTCGCCTTAGCAAAAAGGGCGCGCTCAGGCTACTGGAAATGAACTCGAACAGGGAATATGACGCGTGCATTCTTAGTCGTTTGCCTGACGTTTTACCTGATTTGGAGCAGGAAACTCTTGCTGCGGATGAGCGTGTTGTATCTACGCGGCAGCTTGGCGTGGGTATGATGCTGTCGAGAAACCTTTATAATCAGAAGGATATATTGCTGTTGCCAGAGGGACACCGGTTCACGCACGAGACTGTGAATCGTTTAAGGTCCTTTGAGGAAGTGGATAAGCAGCTATTGGAAATCTATGTTCTGACCAAATAGGGGATTCAACGTGATCAAAACAGCGATGATACTGGATGACGAGGCTCCGGTTGTTTCTTCTTTGCGTCGTTTATTGAAACGCCACGGCTGGCATGTTGTTACCTATACCGATCCGGTGGAAGCGTTTAATCACCTGCGTTACAGTTTCGTACCGGTGATAATCACGGATTTTAATATGCCGCGTTTAAACGGGACGCAATTTTTACAACTGGTTGAGAAAATCCAGCCTGCGACCTACAAAATCATGTTAAGCGCGCATGCTGAGCGTGGTGATATTGTGAAAACGCTGTCATCTGCGGGTATCCATCGCTTTATGTCAAAGCCCTGGGACAATAATCTCCTGATGGAAGAGATGGATGCGGGTCTGGAGTATTTTCGTCTTCAGTTGAAAGCGGAGTACGAGCAGAACAAAGCGATTCTAAACGCCGATGACTTTAAGGCATGGTATGACGATCTGCTCTTACGTATGCAGAGTACTGGGTCTCAGAGACAGCGTGATAAAGAAGCGTGGCTGGGCATCGGTTAAAGCAGTTTTTATGATTCGGGCCAGGCCGCACTGTAATCAGAACATGGACACAGACCGTCTCCAGGGCGGCAGGAGCAGTTAATGAAAGGTATTATTTTCAATGTATTGGAAGATCTGGTCATTAAACAGTGCGGTATTCAGGGTTGGAATGAGGTGTTGTCTGAAAACCCTGAGGCAACGGGTATCTACACCGCGAGTGAGAGTTACCCGGATGAAGAGCTGTTTGGCCTGGTGGGCTCAGTTGCGCGAAAACTGGAGATGCCAGTAGCGGGCGTTGTGGAAACCTTCGGGATTTTTCTTTTTCACCAACTAGCGGAACGTTACCCGATGTTTGTGGAGCAGCCGGAAAACCTGCGAGAGTTCCTGCTGAGTATTGAGTCCGTCATCCATATTGAAGTTCGTAAGCTGTACGACAGTCCGAACCTGCCCAATTTTACCTACGACGAAAGTTCTCAGGATCAACTGGTTATGCACTACCAGTCTCCGCGTAAGCTCTGTATTCTGGCGGAAGGTTTGGTTCGGGGCGCTGCAGAGTACTACAACACGCCGATTACAATTGAGCATCCAGTTTGTATGCATCAGGGTGCAAATCATTGTGACCTGATAATCAGGTTCGGGAATGTCTGATACGGAAAATCCATTCGAAATTGCTTATGCGCGTGAAAGACAGGCTCGTCTTAAGGCCGAGCAGCTGCTTGAGGATAAGTCTCGCGAGCTTTATCTGAAAAACCAGAAGCTAGAAGAAAGTTACAACAGGCTGCAGCAGCAGCAAGCGGTTGCCATGCAAAACGAAAAGCTGGCGACCTTGGGGACGCTCTCTGCCGGTGTGGCGCATGAAATCAACAATCCCCTTGCATTCGTTCTAAGCAATCTGGAGAGTTTACCAATCTACAAGCAGGCTCTTTTACGTCTGTTGGAACTCAATCAGAAATACCTGAAAGATCCGGGTGTCCCCGAGAACTACCGCAACGAGATCGCTGATCTGATCGAGAAAGAAGACCTCGATTTTATCGGTGAGGATATGCACGGTTTGATCGATGATACGATCGAGGGCATTCAGCGTGTTAAAGAGATTGTGCTGAATCTGCGTAGCTTCGCGCGAACTCAGAACTGTGATCGCGTTGAAGCGGATCTGTGTGCGGGCATCAACAGTACATTGAAGCTGCTGACGTCGGAACTTAAGACCGGCGTCACGTTAAAACTCGATCTTCAGCCGTTGCCAGGGATTGTGTGTAATCCCAATCAGCTGAATCAGGTGTTCCTGAACCTCATTATGAATGCCAAGCAGGCGGTTGAGGGCAGGGAAAACCCGACCATCACGATTAAAGCGTGTTGTGATGATGACGCTGTACGCATTCAAATAGCAGATAACGGGTGTGGTATGCCACCTGAGGTACAAAAGGAGATCTTTGTGCCATTCTATACCACCAAGCCAATAGGCCAGGGTACCGGGATGGGGCTCGCCATTGCCTACGGTATAATCAAGGATCATGGTGGTAAAATCTCGGTGAAGAGCGCCGTGGATCAAGGCACTGTTTTTGTTATTAGCTTACCGTTGTGGGGACGGGCAGAGGGTGCTGAAACAGGTGTCGCAGAAGCGGTTTCCGATTAGAGGAAACCTTAAACCGCTTTATAGTCTGGTGCTCTAAAATCGCGTCTGCGCTCTCCTTCCTTCCTGCCTCACCGTGACTCCGACGCTGGCAATCTGCAGGTAATCTGAAAGCCGGTATTTCCGGTAATTAGTTGTACGCACACTACATTTTTCGGATGGTTCGTGTTACACACAAATATAGTTTTCGCGTTACCGATCCGGAGCTGATTTCCTGATCGGATTGGGACAAGGTTCGATGGATTCAGTCAGTTTTTCTGCACTTCTGAACAACGTTATTCTTCTTCTGGGACTCGGTGTTATCTACGACACGCTGGGCCTGTATAACTTTAAAAACAAGCGCCTGCGTGACCTTGTTTCCGGTGTATTGGTTGGAGGGATTGCCATTGCAGTGATGGCGACGCCCTGGGAGCTTGAAAAGGGTATCTTTTTTGATACGCGTTGGATTCTGCTTAGTCTCTGTGGTTTGTTTTTTGGGCTGCGCACAACCCTCATTGCAGTGATGATGGCGGTCGCCTTTAGGGTTTATCAGGGGGGTGGTGGCGCGGTTGTGGGGTCGATTGTCATTGTCTCAACGGCGTCGATTGGCTTGATCTGGCGTTATGTTTCGAAGTTCGTGAAAGTACCGATTGACTGGCGATACCTCTATGTTTTCGGGCTGATCGTCCAGCTCGACGTGGCAGCGTGCATGTTGTTGATGCCGGTCGAAATGCATCAGATTCTCTTTAGCAAAGTGATCCCGCCAATTGTGCTGCTATTCCCGTTTGTCACCATGGTTATGGGATTAATTTTGCATCGCCAGAAAGATCGCCGGGCCGCTGAACGGGAGTTGCGCGACAGTCAGGCAATGCTCAATCGGGAGCGAGGTCTGTTGCGTGGGTTGATAGATGCGATCCCCGATCTGGTATTTGTAAAAAACACGGATAGAGAATATATCACTTGTAACAAGGCGTTTGAGCAGTTTACAGAATCGGCCGAGGCAGAGGTTCTCGCCAAAAACGACAAGGCGTTGTTTAAACCTGAGGTTGCCGAACTGGTGCGTGAAAAAGACCTGGAAGTGATGAACTCCGGTTTTGCTCAGGCTTACGAGTGCGAGGCATATTATCCCGACGGGCGAAAGGTGATTCTGGATGTTTATAAGGCGCCGTTTTATGGTCTCGATGGCACATTGCACGGTGTGATGGGGATAAGTCGTGATATTACCGAAAAGCGAGCTGCAGATGAGTTGATATGGAAACAGGCCAACTACGATGCGCTGACGGAGTTACCCAACCGCAATATGATGCGGGACCGCATGGAGCAGGAGATGAAGAAGGCCGCACGTAGTGGCCGTAATATAGTGCTGATGTTTCTGGATCTTGATCGCTTTAAAGAGGTGAACGACACGCTGGGGCACGATATGGGGGATACGTTGCTGGTAGCGGCGGCAGAACGTATTCAGGGCGCCGTACGTGATTCCGATACCGTAGCACGGCAGGGCGGAGATGAATTTACGGTGATCCTCAGCGATCTCGACGATATGACCTGTGTCGAACGTATCGCCAACAGTATTCTTGCCAGACTTGCCGAGCCTTTTGATCTGTCAGGTGATAAAGCGTATATCACTGGAAGTATCGGTATTACCTTCTTTCCGGAGGATGCAGATAGCGTTGATCAACTGGTGAAAAATGCGGATCAGGCAATGTATGCCGCGAAGAGCCTTGGACGTAACCGGTTTGCGTATTTTACGCCTTCGATGCATCAGGCTGCTCTGGAGCGTATCCATCTCGCCAAGGATCTCCGTACTGCCCGCGAAGATAATCAGTTCAGCCTTTGCTATCAGCCGATAGTTGATCTGCGCAATGGATTGGTGTGTAAGGCGGAAGCGTTAATCCGTTGGCATCATCCTGAACGAGGGTTCGTATCGCCCTTGGAATTTATACCGGTGGCTGAGGAAACCGGGCATATCCTGGAGATCGGTGATTGGGTGTTTAGTCAGGCAATCCGGCAGGTGCGTGAGTGGCGCCAAAACTTCCATCCTGACTTTCAGGTTTCGATCAATACCTCTCCGCTGCAGTTTATGGATGAGAGCAGCAAGCCTGAGGTGTGGCTGCGCGCACTGGAAAAACAAGAGCTGCCGGGCGACGCTCTGACCGTGGAGATTACCGAGGGGTTGTTGATGGAGAGCTCTACGGAGATTTCAGAGAAGCTTACAGTATTCCGTCAAGGGGGAGTACAGATCGCTCTCGATGACTTCGGGACCGGTTATTCTTCGTTGGCCTATCTGCGACGCTTCGATATCGATTACCTGAAAATTGATAAGGCGTTCGTGCAGAACCTGACAGCCGACTCTGATGATATGGCGCTATGCGAGGCGATCATCGTGATGGCTCATAAGCTCGGACTTTATGTTGTTGCCGAAGGCATCGAAACCCAGGAGCAGTGTGATCTGTTGGCAGGCGTAGGATGTGACTACGGACAAGGTTATTACTTCGCTCGTCCGATGCCTGCTGAACAGTTTGCTGAATACTGGCAAGAGCGGGTTGAGAAAGCGGGTTGAGAAAGCGGGTTGATTCTCAGTGTATGCAGAGGCTGCCGCTTTTCCAGGTCAGGCGTTTCGCTAGCAAAGCGCCGGAAATCGTCAGGCCGATAACTAAGGCCACCCAGAATCCCTGTGGACCCATGGCAGGCACGATCATGTCGGTACGCGCTAACGTATAGCCCAGCGGCAGACCTACCACCCAAAATGAAATGAAGACGATCAGCAGCGGTACGTTGGTATCTTTGTAGCCTCGCAGTGCGCCCGCGCAGGCCACCTGTATGGCATCAGAGAATTGGAACAGTGCAGCGATACTGATCAGGCTTGCCGCGATGGCGATAATCTCAGGGTTCCCGGTATAGAGCGAGGCGATATCCGGTGCGAGCAGTACCATGGTTGTGGCGCTCACTACGGCAAAACAGATTGTGATGATAGTGCCGGTCGATGCGCTGAAGCGGGCGCCTTCAGGGTTTTTCGCTCCCAGCTGATGGCCGATACGGATGGTCAGTGCCATCGAGATGCTAAGCGGAACCATAAACACCAAACCGGTGAAGCTGATAGTGATCTGGTGTGCACCGACAATAATCTCGCCAAGGTCTGCCAGGAGCAGGGCGATGATGGCAAACATGCTCACTTCAATTAACAGAGCCATACCAATCGGCAAGCCCAGTTTCAGGAAGCGCCCCAGGGCCAGGGCCCTCGGTAAACGGTTGCCGTGGAAAACATCCACCTCGCAAAAGTTGGGGCTACGGAGAAGGTAGAGCATGCCCGCTGCAAACGTCAGCCACATCACTATAGCTGTGGCCCAGCCGCAACCTACACCTCCCAATTCGGGCAGTCCGAGCTTGCCGTATATAAGGATGTAGTTAAGCGGAATATTGGCGATCAGGCCTAGTATGGCGATCTTCATGATCGGCCGGGTCTTACCAAACCCTTCTGAGTAGCTGCGTATTACCTGATACAGCAAGATTGCTGGAAAACCCCAGGAGATTGCGCGCAGGTACCCGTCCGTTTTCGCGGCGAGATCCGGAGCTACCTGCATCCAGTGCAGCAGTGGTGCACTGTTATGCATGATAACGACAGACAGTAGTCCGAGTATCAGAGCGATAAGCCAGCCTTGCGCGAGAATCGAGTTTGTTTTTTTAACACGGTTTGCCCCAACAAGATGGGCAACAAGCGGGGTTGTGGCCATCAGCACGCCGGACGAGGCAAGGAATATAGGCAGCCAAATGCTGGAGCCGACCGCGATTGCTGCTAGGTCTTGTGCGCCATAATGACCAGACATCAGGGTATCAACAAAGCCCATACCGGTTTGTGATATCTGGGCGACAATGATTGGCCAGCCAATGATAAACAACTGCCGGACTTCGGCCCAGCGGCTACTGTCTGCTGCCATATCAGATGTAATGGTTGTAGAACTGTTTGGCTGTGCGGCCACTGCGTATTCCTTTACTCTGCGCAAATCGGATCGCTTCCTGATGCAAGGTTGTCGTATCCCCGATCCAGTTGCGGAAATAGTAATCGATGATCGTCAGGTACTCAGGCTGTGAAATAGGATAGAAGGAGAGCCAGAGGCCGAAACGATCGGACAGCGAGATTTTCTCCTCGATAGCGTCTCCGTAATGCACCTCGGTATTCACTACTTTGGACGCTTCATTATCGGACATCTTCTCTGGCACTAAGTGGCGGCGGTTGGAACTCGCATAGATCAATACGTTCTCTGGTGGGAGTTCAAGCGAGCCTTCCAGTACGCTCTTCAGTGCCTTGTAGCCATATTCTCCCTCTTCGAAGGACAGGTCGTCACAGAAGATAATAAAGCGTTGTGGCAAGTCGCGAATATCGTCCACGATGTCAGGTAGGTTGTGCAGATCTTCCTTTTCGATCTCGATCATACGCAAACCGTCCTGGGAGAATGTATTGAGCAGTGCTTTGATCAGAGACGATTTGCCGGTACCGCGAGAACCCCAGAGTAGGGCGTTGTTGGCGGGTTTGCCCTGTAAGAAGCGTTCGGTGTTTCTGACCAGCAACGATTTCTGGCGCTCAACGCCTAGCAAGCTGTCCAGTTGAATTGGATCGAGATGACGTATAGGGCGCAGATATTGCTTTTTTGCGCGCCAGACTGCAGCCTGTGTGTGATTCCAGTCGATAGTACCCACGTCCGTAGCTCCCGTTTCGTTAGCCACGAAGCATAGAGACAGTGACGCCCGAGTGCAACGGTCTCGGGCGTCTCGGTATCATTGGGCAGGCGTGTTTTGTGACAGCTGATCAATGGTCTCGGAAGGTGATGGAAGCAATGCAATCAAGTTGCGTGCGGATGCTTCGACCACAGTGGTGAAGTTAATCACCTTTTCGCTATGTGTTTCTTCCGCAAGGATCAGTTCTTCAACGCCTTCCCAGGCAATCAGGCCGGTTGATGCGTCCCAGATCTGGATGAACATACGTATATTGGCATGTTTCGTTTGGAACAAGCGATAGCCCAGAAGGCTGAATCGCCCTTGGCTGCCTTGGTTGAAGCTGGCGAGATTTACCTGGATGAGATACCGGGCGTTCACCGCATCGCCAATGTTGACGAGTGTGTTGCGACTAAAAATGCCCGTTGTTTGGTAATCAACGACCATCTGTTTGTAGTCGGGTGCCAAGCCTGCATTGTTGATTGCACCCAGTGCTTGAGGCAAAGAGACCTGCCTGATATCCGGGCGTTCCTTCAGGAGCACCTGGGCGACGATAAATGCCAGTGCCTGCTTGTCTTCTTCACGTCCGGTAACGGTTGAAGGGCTAACGAAGGCCACTCCATATTTAGGCAGAGCGTTTGGTGCAAGATCAATCGCTTGGTGTTGGGCTGTGGAGTGATTCTGCTGAGTAGAGCAAGCTGAAATCAGTCCGAACATCAGGGTGACGGCGAAAAGACGCAAAATCCGGACGCCCGCTTCCGGAAGATGGTGTCGCCTCTGGCTACGTCTGTCCATCGGGTTGCTCCTTTTGTGAATAGAAGGGCTTACCTGTTGTCATAGATAAACAGGTGTTAACAAAAAGTGTAGTTCCTTTATCGCTAATTGAGCAATTGGTGCACAGTTGTTGTAACAGTCGCTATATTGATCTTAGTGCAGATTTATAAAGTGAGGCGGTTATGCTTCATCGTGACAGGTTGTGGCGTTTGGTGGGCAAGGCTATGGCTTTGTTGCTGGCGTTGGTGGCTATAGCAATGCTCGCGGGTTATGGACTGTTGAGTTTGTTGTTGGATCGACCCGTTGTGAGTAATCCGGTTGAAGGCATCCCGCCAAGCAATAAGCCGTTGATAAATCTGGCGCCTTATAGCGGTGCCCATCCTCGTTTATTGGACAGAGTTGAGGACCCCTACGAGTATCCAATACCCGTCGGAGAAATTGGGCCTCACGATCATCTATATGCTGGCCCGCCCCAATATCCTTTCTATTGCCGAACTGAAGATTCCCATCTGGGGCAACCTGTTGTTGATAATCAGCACAGGATCGGAATCCCTGTTTACAAAGAGGTGAACGGGCGCAAGACCGCGCAGGTGGTTGGCTATAGCAAAGATTGCCTTATCCCTACACAAGTCACCTATTACTATCTGCCTGAGGGCTCGGATGGGTTTAAGCCGTTCACAGGAATGCGTGCAGATATCGCCAACGCCTCTGTCAACGGCAGGAAAGTGCCCTTTATCGTGCGCGTGGAAACCGGATCAATTAACCGCTTCATATACGCCATAGCGGCACTCGCACCTGCTGAGGAGTTTATGGCGGGTGTTGTTGAACGGCCTGATCATGAATTGTGGAACCGGCGCTTAATCTATCAATTCCGGGGCGGTGTCGGGATTGGGAAAGTACAGGGGCGGTTGTCGGTGGAGGGGTTGCTCAAACGAAGAAAGGCGCAGCTGAGAGGCGGCTACGCCATCGCCTATTCAACGGCGAATCAAACGTCAAACCACTATAACATTTGGCTGGCAGAAGAAACTGCTGCACGGGTGAAGCGACAGTTCATAGCGCGTTATGGTGAGCCGGAATATACGGTTGGAATAGGTGGGTCGGGCGGCGCGATTCAACAGTATCTTATTGCGCAGAACCTGCCTGGACTGTTGGATGCGGCGATTCCTCTTTATTCCTATCCCGATATGATCAGCCAAACCAACTATGTATTCGATTGCGAGTTACTTGAGTACTACTTTGATGTGCTGGCAAGCAATAACCCCGCCTGGCGTGACTGGGCGATGCGTCAACGGATTGCGGGTATGAATTCTGCAGAGACCGAATTTACGATGCGTGACGTGCTGTATGACCTGGCATTGCTCATTCGTCAAAAGTCACCACATCTGGCTTCCGGTAGTAATGAGTGTGTTAAAGCATGGCGGGGGCTGACCTCGCTGGTGAACAATCCCCGTTATCTTTATCACGCCGGACGATACAGTCGAGGCGTACTGGAAAAACAGCATTGGACCTACTGGGATGATATGAAATACGTATTAGGTACTGATCAGTACGGTTTTGCACATCAAACCTGGGACAACGTGGGCGTCCAATATGGGTTGGAGGCTTTAAAGGTTGGCGATATTAATGCCAAAGAGTTCCTGCACCTGAATGCAAACATTGGTAGCTGGAAGCCACCGCAGCAGATGGCACCGGAGCGTTATTGGAAGCTGGGCGGTATTGGCGGAATGGCAGGGTTGATCAATTTCTCCCCGTGGGGGCAGCACAATATGCGGCTGAGCCCAGATAAAGGGCAAACCCCTGCGCCGCGCAGTGAGGCTTATCTTCCTGCGATTCAAGCGGCTTACCGCTCTGGTCAGGTGTTTGTGGGCTATGCCGATATTCCGATCATCGATCTTCGACACTACTTGGACGATGAATTGGATATGCATCACAGTTTCGCCTCCCTATCGACCCGGCTGCGCCTGCTCGAAGGGCAGGGAGACGCGTCTAATCAATTGATCTGGATGACGCGCCGTCCACACGAGCCGGTGGTAGAGGCTTTTGACCTTATCGATCGCTGGCTGATGAACATTGGAAAATACCCGGATAGGAGTGTTGCCGAGAATCGTCCTGCGGATGCGCAGGATCGTTGCTTTGATAGCAAAGGGGCAGTGATTGCGGACGGTGTATCTGTATGGGACGGGGACTGGAATGGTAAGCCGGCTGGAGTATGCACTCAGCACTACCCGTTTTATCGAGAATCCAGAATGGTTGCCGGTGCGCCGGTTACGGGTTCTGTCTTTAAGTGCCATCTGCAGACGATTGAGAACGCGCTGGATCGGGGTGTCTACGGTAGGGTCGATATGCGGCCATACAGGCAGGACCTAAAGCGAATCTTTCCTCAAGGGGTGTGCAATTACGAGCATGGGGACATAGGTCGTCCTGCCGGTTTGATGCGTGATAAAAGCGTCACCCGGCCATTGGGGCGCGAGGAGCACAAACGGGGTTAGAAAATTAAGGGTTGCTAAAGAATAAAAAACCGGAGGCTAAGCTCCGGTTTTTTGTATGCATTCAAGAGATATGATTAGCACTCACGTGCTTTTACATAACGACCAGGAGCCGGTTCGATCTCTTTGTATTCAGCATTGCCCAGCGTTACTGGTGCTTCTACCTTCTTGCCTGCGCGACGCTTCAGCCACTCAGACCAGTGAGGCCACCAGGACCCATCCTGCTTCTCGGCTGTTTCCAACCAGTGCTCTGCCCCCTGGCCCAGTTCGCCCTTGGTCCAGTAGTTGCGTCGGTTTTTAGACGCAGGGTTGATAACGCCTGCCACGTGACCGCTTGCACCCAGTACGAATTCAATGTTGCCTTTGAACAGTTCGGTGCCCACGAAAGTGCCTTTCCAAGGTGCGATGTGGTCTTCGATTGTGGATAGGAAGTACACAGGGATCTTCACTTTACCCAGATCTACTTTCTCACCACAGATGGTCAGGCCATCTTTCTCTGCCAGTTTGTTTTCCAGGTACATCTTATTGATGTAGAACGTGTACATATTGGCTGGCAGGTTGGTGGAGTCGCTGTTCCAGTAGAGGATGTCGAACGGCGGAGGTGTCTGGCCTTTGAGGTAGTTGTTGACTACGTAAGACCAGATCAGGTCGTTGGAGCGTAGCATGTTGAAAGAGGTTGCCAGCTCGCGGCCGTTCAGGACGCCGTTGCTGTTCACCTTGTCTTCCAGACGCTTAACCTGCTGTTTGTCGATGAAGACGCACAGATCACCCGGATCCTGGAAGTCAGTCAGGGTGGTCAGGAAGGTTGCGGATGCTACGGAGGTGTCCTTGCGTGCAGCCATTACTGCCAGCGAGGACGCCAGAAGTGTACCGCCGATACACCAAGCAACGGCGTTCAGCTTGTCCGTACCTGCGACGCTGTTTACGACTTCAATCGCTTTCAGGACACCGTCACCTACGTAGTCATCCCAGCTGATATCACTTTGTTCCGGTGTTGGGTTCAGCCAGGACACCAGGAACGTGTTCTGGCCCTGATCAACACAGTACTTCACGAAAGAGTTGTGTGGCTGCAGGTCCAGAATATAGAACTTGTTGATGCAAGGCGGAACTATCAGTGTTGGGCGCTCGAAAACCTGTTCGCCGCTTGGCTTGTAGTGCAGCAGCTGGAACATGTCGTTTTCAAAGACCACTGAGCCTTCTGTCGTCGCCAGGTTTTCACCTAGGGTGAACGCGCTCTCATCGGTCATTGAGATGCGGCCTTTGTCCAGATCGCCCAGCAGGTTTTTCAGGCCGTTAACCAGGCTCTCACCTTTGGTTTCCATTGCCTGCTGCAGGACTTCCGGGTTGGTCAACGCGAAGTTGGTAGGGGACATCGCGTCGATGTACTGCTGCGTGTAGAACTCCAGCTGTTTCTGCTGGCTGTTATCCAGATTGGCGTTGGAAGCCATTTCATTCAGCAGATTGGAAGTCAGCAGGTAGGACTGTTTGATGTAGTCAAAAACAGGATTCTGAGACCACTCATCAGCCTGGAAGCGGCGGTCGCCACGGGCAGGTTCTGCGACTGGATTCTGAGCAGCGCTGCCAGAAAGCAGATTCTTCCACAGGTTCATCTGGCTGGTCTGGTACTCGGTGATTGCGCGTACCCAAACGGAAGGGTCTTCCCAGGAGCGGGTTGCCAGGTCCGTCCAGGACTTGGTGAAGGAACTCATGATGTCGTCGCCGCCGGTAGCGGAGAACATTTCCAGAACCTTCTGCGTCTCCTTGTTAACGTAGTCGATAAACTCTTGCGGGTTGGAGAGCATGCTGCTTTTGTTTTCCATAAATACGCCTTTTTTAGTGCCTATCCGCCTCTCTGTAGCGCGGTACACAACAGATAGAACTGATGGACTTAGTCCACGTCATTCCCGAGACAGAGCTGGAAAGAAATTAACCCGTTACTACATGGGTGACGCCATTCAGTGCTGAATCAGCGCTGGCCAGATCCATCTATCGAATGACGTTCCTCAATCATGTCATCGATATATTGCAGTATTTTGTAACTTTCTTCTTCTGCATTGCGCATGGCATCAACGATCTTTTCGCGAATTTCGGTGTGTTTCTGCCAATTTTCGTCGCGTAAAGATACAGCCTGCTGTACTGCATGGTGCACTGCCGCATGAGGAAGTTCAAGTGCATTGTAACTAGACGTATGTCGAAACTGCTCTTGTCCAAGGCCCTCGTAATACCATTGGCCAAGACGACATTCGGTATGTGGCGTGGAAATCGCGGTGATTTCCTGGTCGCGATTTTCACGGGTATCAAGCGCCAGATAGCCGTTCTGCTTGAAGATCACATGATCGGCTTTGGCCAGTGAGCCGAAAGTCCGATCCTTGGCGTAAGAGACGTAACGTTTTGTATCTTCAGCAGAAGTGGCGATCTCATTGAACTGCTGGCGGAAATCCTCAATCTGCCCCGTTACCTGAGTGGCTGCCTGGGTGGACGATTCGGATTGTTCAACCATTTCCTGCACACGCTGGCTGAAGCTTTCGATCGTATGTGTAACGTCGATCGCGGCTTCCTTGGTACGGTTGGAAAGCGCTTTCACTTCATCAGCTACTACGGCAAAACCGCGGCCCTGTTCACCGGCGCGTGCGGCTTCTATCGCCGCGTTGAGTGCCAGCAGACTGGTTTGGTCGGCGATATCGGTGATGATAGAGAGAGACTGGGTTACGCGCTGGCTGTCCTCTTCCAGTTGGTGGCTCACCTCGCTGACCGACTGGATGTTGTGCATGATCCCTTTTAGGGAGGTTGCCATACCATCAACTGCGCCTTGGCTGCCCACCGCCACTTCACCGTTTCTGTACGCGATGTCTTCGACCTGTGCCATCTCGTCAGAGATTTTAACCAGGTCATCCTGGGTCAGTTTCAGGTTTTTGATCAGGTGCTGGGTGTTCAGGTTGTGGAGTTCAGAGTGCAAGGCGTTGGCTGCAAGGAACTCCTGGCCTGCCTGCATTCTAGCAAGTGATTCATTAATTCGGATGAGGGACTGACGTAGCTGTCCGGGTAGACCTTTGTACAGCGCCAGACGGTCGTAGTTGCCCTCTGAAACGTGCTTGAAGCAGGAATCCACTTCGCGCAGGTAGGATTCCACCCGATCTAGCAGATCGTTAAGCTCCCAAGCCACCATGCCGACTTCGCCAAGGCCAGCCATACGGGTGATGCGTCCGCTGAGGTTTCCTTTGTTGGCATCTTTCAGTGTGGAAAAGATACGTTCCAGGCCATCCACTGCGTGGTTTTGGCTGATGTATGCATAGGTGCCCAGGCCGATGGCAAATCCCATGGGTACAATCTGCCACCATTGAAAGCCAGAGGTGAATGTAACAGCCAGTAAGGTGCATAGCGTCAGCAACGGGATCGTGACGGCGATAATGCGGTTGCGGGTACGCAGCATCGGAATACCCTGACTGGTGCCGTTCTGATAATTCTTATGTTTGTTCATAGATGCAGTGCTTATTTGTCCAGACTCATGACCAGGTCGTTGTACGAGGTGCCCAAGGATTCCAGTTTCTCTTGCAGCAGGCGAATTGACGCATCGGGGGCGTCTTTGGGTCCGACCTGCTTTTCCAGGGCTAGCATCTCCTGATAAATGGGAGCGATAGCCGCGATGGCTGCATCACTGGGTTTGCGGCGTACCGAGTAATAACCTACGATTTTGCCATTTGAATCGTAGTCTGGAGTGACGTTGGCGAAGACCCAGTAGTAGGCGCCGCTTTTACACATGTTTTTTACGTAACCGAAAAACTCCTCTCCATCCTGCAGGGTTTGCCAGAGAAAGCGGAAAACGCCTCGGGGCATATCGGGGTGACGTACGATGTTGTGCTGGGTGCCAAGCAGTTCTGCTTCGCTGTAACCTGCTATATGCATAAAAACGCGGTTACAGTAGGTGATGATGCCTTTAGTGTCTGTTTTGCTGACGATGAACTCGTCCTCGCCCAGACGAATCTCCCGTTCTATCGGCGTAATACTCGGTTTCATGTTTTCCTTCCGCTCAACCGTTTGCACGGCTACTTTTCTGGCTTCGGAGCCAACCTTTCACGAATTGTAAGCGTTATCGTGGGGGTTTTGTATCCTGTAGGCTCGTACGTGTCGGGCTTAGTCAGGTTTTGCCATTGGAGGGAATGGCGTGTTCTATGCCAAAGTGGCACGGTATTCGACACGGTTTAGGGCGTCGTTGGTGTTTTGTTGGCGACGAGTGATGGTGAAACTTGATCGTTGTTTAAGTCATTCCCTGAGGATCAGGGCTGGTTAATCTAGCCTAAAGTCCTTAGGATCATCGCTTATTATGTTTTCTCGGCGTTGGGACGGAATTTATTGATGAGAGAGATGTTGTTGATGAGCACTCTGGGTTGTCACCTGTGTGACGTGGCAGCCGAGATTCTGGTTCAACATATGGACCCAAGCCGTTTTGTGGTGGATGTTGTTGATATTGCAGAAGATGATCGCTTGGTAGATCAGTATGGTGTTCGTATCCCTGTACTGGTGGATGAAGCGTCCGGTAAAGAGCTGGGGTGGCCATTTGATGAGAATCAGCTACGGGCGTTTCTGGCATCCCTGCCCGCTGATGCCGGGTAGGGGGCTGTGCCTTGGGCTGGCTTAAATACCAAAAAAGCGTCGTGTATTTTGCAGGGTCTCTTTGCTCAGTTGCTCAACCGGTTTGTTAACCAGTGATGCAACTTTCTGGGCGATATGCGGCAGATGCAGCGGTTCGTTCCGGCGGGACTTAGGTTTTGGTTTGAGGTCGCGTGGGAGCAAATAGGGAGCATCCGTTTCCAGCATCAGGCGATCTGCGGGGATGTCCTTCAGCAACGGGTGGAGGTGGCTGCCGCGGCGCTCATCGCAGACCCAGCCCGTTATGCCAATGTGCAGGTCGAGGTCCAGATAACCGTACAGTGCTTCCTTTTCGCCGGTAAAGCAGTGGGCGACCGCATTTGAGATCTGATCCCTGTAGCTCTTAAGCATCTCGACCTGCGTTTTGAATGCATCACGCTCATGCAGAAAGAGTGGTAAGCCACATTCTGCTGCCAGTTCCAGTTGAATCTCAAACGCTTTGATCTGCTGTTCCGGTGTCGAGAAGTTGCGGTTGAAATCCAGGCCGGTTTCACCAACGGCTACCACTGAGGGGTCTTTGTAGAGGTCACGCAGGACTTTCTCTGTCTCCAGGGTGAATTCGCTGGCATAGTGCGGGTGTACACCGGCGGTGCAACGCAATACTTCAGGATATTTCGAGCACAGTGCTACCGCTTGTTCGCTCTCATCCGCTGTCGTGCCGGTCACGACCATCTGTGTTACGCCGTTTTCGATGGCGCGCTCCAGTACCTCTTCCAGGTCTTTGTTAAACGCTGAATCGGTCAGATTAACACCGATATCGATCCACTGTTGAGACATAACCACCGTTCCGCAGGAAATAAAAACCGGCTGGATTATACGGAAGCCAGCTTGGGCTGGCTATCCGTATAGAATTGCAGGGTTTGCCTGCTTAGAGGGCGTTGGAATCGCCAGTTTTGGCGTTAAGCGCGAGCAGTTTTTCCTCTTGATCGCTTAACAGATTGCCACTGTGACCAGACATCCGGTCATAGATAACGCGGAACGCCAGCACGTTTTGCACGTAGCGACGGGTTTCCTTAAACGGAATTGTCTCAATCCAGATATCCAGTGGTAAATGGCCACGGTCATCCAGCCATTTCTTAACGCGGTGTGGGCCTGCATTGTAGGCTGCGGTTGCGTATGCCTTGTTATTGTCGAACAGGTTGTACATCTCGCCGAGGTAGGCGGTGCCCAAAGCGATGTTGGTTTGTGGCTGAGTGAGCTGGCTCAGGCGTTTGTACGGAATCTTGTGCTTCCTGGCGGTACGTTTAGCGGTAGTTGGCATCAGTTGCATCAGGCCGCGGGCGCCGGCATGGGACTTGGCGTTTTTGAGAAATGCGCTCTCCTGGCGGGCAATTGCCAGTGGCCAGGTCAGATCAATTTTGCGTAGGCGCGCGTTTTTCTCGAACAGCTGCTTATGCGGTGACGGGAAGCGGATGCTTAACTCGTCCCATTGGTGGGTTGATATGGCCGCATTGATTGCTCGGTTGTGCCAGCCCCAGCTGAGTGCGAGGTAACCAGCCATCAGTTTCTGGTCTTTGCTAAGACTTTTTTCAACACGCCTCCATTCACGGTTTGCGTCCGTAATCATGTTCATTTGATGCAGTTCGCGTGCGCGAATCAGGCCTGGAATCGACTCCAATTTTCCCATTACCGGTTTCTGAAGTGGTATTGATTGCTTATTCAGTGCGAATGGCTGGTTATTCAGCTCTGCGGCCAGAAAACCATAGAAACTGCGTTCCTGAGAAACTGCGGCTAGTTTTTTGTTCGCGGGCACGCTCTTATCAAGCTGGCTTTCAGCGATCGCTTTCCAGTACATCCATCGATCGTTTTTCTGCTCTTCTGGGGGGAGCTTGCTGATCGTATGAGATACGTCCTTCCAATCCTGGTTACTCAACGCAACCCGTATACGCCACTCCGTGAGATCTTTGATCTGATAATCAGGATCGAGCTTTGCAATCAGCGCGGTAGCCTTTGCGTCATAGTTGGTGGCGAGGCGCAAGCCAAGGGTGCGGTCCAAGCCCCTGCGGTAGCTTTGTTCAGCTTTACTCAGCTTCTCACGTTGTTTGAGCCATGAGGTGGTCGCCGCAACACGGTCTTTGAGCGACCATCGCTTGTAGGCATAAGTGAGTGCGATTGCCCGGGCATTTCCGGTGATCAGCTTTTTGCTGAGTTTTTCTATTTGTGAAGGATCCTTGCTGATTTTCCAGAAAACAGCAGTCTGAGCCTTGTGTGCTTTATTGGTAATCGAGCGCTCAATGAAGCGAGCCAGGCGGATATTGCCTTTTTCGGTTGCCAGCCAAAAACGTTTTAGAGCCAACGACGATGTTGGTTTCCCGATCTTTTTCCAGGCTGCAAAGAGTGGATCACAGGCATCATGCTGAGAGTGTGGCACCAGCCACAAAGACTCGGCTGCTGTTAGTGCCTGTTTTTCAGCGCCACTGTTGAGGCGGGCCACTTGTAAGCGGCAGCTATATAGGTCGTTTTGTACCGGATGGTGCTTGTATGCGGTTCGGTAATCTTCCCAACGCTTGTTTTTAAAGAGATACGATAGCCATGCGCGATTGAGCTGCCACGGAAGGGGGGTGTCGGCATAGCGGTTAATGAAGCTGTTAACCTGTGCTTGATTGGTGTTGCTAAGGTTTTTCTTGGTGAGTTCAAATTCCAGATACGGGTAGAGTGCGTACTCCTGTAGGGCGTCGGGCGCTTTCTGCAAAGCGGTGAGTTCGCCGCGTTTGACAAGTTCGTAACTGGTTTTGAACTGCACACGCTGTTGGTCAAGAGTCGTCGCCTGGCTGAATGGAGCGGTAATGGCCAGGGCTAGGCAAAGCGCAAAGCGTCGCATAGAGGGCATCCTTTTGCTGCATCATTGCTGCATCGTGTTCCGCATTACTCATGAGTATAACCATATCCGGCAACATTGCGGCCTATCCCGGAACTCGTTGAGGCTTGATAAGGATCTTAGTATCCCCTCAGCCAGGTAAGTTCAAAAAGCGATGGGCCGAGGTTATACGTATTTATACGGCAGGAGAGCGCGGGAATTAAATGGTTTTTGCCCTTGATGAGTGTTTTTCAAGTAGAATATGCGCTCCCAAATTGTGGTTGCACCCGAGAGTACTATGCCCCTAATTCGTCTAGACAAAGTTTCTGTAGCATTTGGCGCTAAGCCATTGATGGATCATTTGGACTTCCAGATCGATCCGGGTGAGCGCGTGGCGCTGGTCGGACTGAACGGTGCCGGCAAGTCTACCCTGCTGAAAGTGATAGGTAGCAAGCAGGCAACGGACAGCGGCGAATTCTGGTGTGATCCGGCCTGTCGTATTGCGGAACTGCCGCAGGCGATGCCCGCCGCAGATGAGCGCAGCGTACGTGAAGTGGTGAGTGAAGGTTTAGCGGACATCGTAGCGCTGCGTGAAGCCTACGATGAGTTGGCTGCCAAGGCCGATGGCGTAGACCTTTCTGAACTGGAGCAGCTGCAGCATAAAATTGAAGCGCTTGACGGTTGGCATCTGGAACAGCGCGTACAGAAAATTTTGGATCGCCTGAACCTGCCGGGCGACAAGCTGATGTCCCAATTGTCAGGGGGCTGGCGCCGTCGTGCAGCGTTGGGGGCTGCGTTGGTACAGGAGCCGCAGTTGCTGTTGCTGGACGAGCCAACCAACCATCTGGATATCGAAACCATCGAGTGGCTGGAGCAGCAGTTGCTGAGCTTTAACGGTGGCTTGCTGTTTATTTCGCATGACCGTGCACTGGTCGAAAAACTGGCCACCCGCATTGTAGAGCTGGACCGTGGCATTCTGACCTCCTTCCCGGGGTCTTACACCACCTATCTTGAGCAGAAAGAGAAACTGTTGGAAGAGGAAGAGCGTAACAATGCGCTGTTCGACAAGCGTCTGGCCCAGGAAGAAGCCTGGATTCGCCAGGGTATCAAGGCACGCCGTACCCGTAACGAAGGCCGTGTACGTGCGCTGAAGGCGATGCGTAACGACCGCGCAGATCGCCGCAATCGTCAGGGTAAAGCCAAATTCAATATGGAAGAGGCGCAGAAGAGCGGTAAGCTCGTAGCCGAGCTGACTATGGTGTCTCATTCTTACGATGGTCGCAGTCTCATTTCCAATCTGGATTTCCTGCTACAGCGTGGCGACCGCGTTGGCCTGATCGGGCCGAACGGTGCCGGTAAGAGTACGCTGCTGAATATCATTCTGGGTAAGCTCACCCCGGAACGTGGAGAGGTCCGCGTAGGTACAAACCTGAAAGTTGCTTACTTCGATCAGCTGCGCAGCCAGTTGGATATGGAGAAGAGCATTATCGATAACATTGCCCAGGGGCGTGAAAGCATCGAGCTGAATGGCCGTAAACGCCATGTAATTAGCTACCTAAGTGATTTCCTGTTCTCGCCAGAGCGTTCCCGTACACCGGTGAAGGCATTGTCAGGAGGGGAGTGTAACCGTGTCATGTTGGCGAAACTGTTTAGCCAACCAGCCAATATCCTGGTGCTCGACGAACCAACCAACGACCTGGATATTGAAACCCTGGAACTGCTGGAAGAGATTCTGCTGGATTTCGACGGTACCGTATTGTTGGTGAGCCACGACCGCTCATTCCTCGACAACGTAGTGACCAGTACCCTTGCGTTTGAGGGCAACGGTCGGGTACGTGAATACGTGGGTGGATACAACGATTGGTTGCGTCAGCGCCCGGAACCGGTTGCAGAGGTTAAACCTAAATCCCAGCCGAAAGCTGTAGAGAAGCCTAAAGCGGTAGAGGCGGCACCCAAAACCAAGAAAAAGCTGAGCTACAAGCTGCAGCGTGAGCTAGATAGTCTGCCGGAACTGCTGGAAGCGGCGGAAACCGCCCTGGCCGCACTGCAGGAAGAAACGGCAGCGCCTGATTTTTACCAGAAGGATCACCAGCTGGTATCCGACAAGCTTGCGGAGCTGCAGGCCCAGGAAGAGAAAGTGGAATCTCTCATGGAGCGCTGGGTGGAGCTTGAGGCGATGCAGGACGCCGACGGCTAAGTACAAAAGGGGCAGTCGAAAGACTGCCTCTTTTGTATCTGTCAGATTGTTGCTTTACTTTTCTTCGTGCACGCGCACAGCCAGTACATCGCAGGTCGCACCGTGAAGTACGCTGTTGGCAGTGGAACCCAGCAAAAGCGCTAAACCATGACGGCCATGGCTGCCGACAACGATGAGATCAATTGCTTTTTCCTTAGCCAGTCGGTGGATTTCGGTTTCGGTATGACCAGTAATTACCATCTGTTCTTTGACTGGGTAGCCTATCTTTTCAGCGTATTTATTCAGGCGGCTGTGTGCATGTTCATCCAGCTGCTCCTGAATGGTGGTCAGGTCCATCGGTACGTCGCCACCATAGGCAAAACTGAGGGGTTCAATCACATGGAGCAGGTACAGCTCAGCTGAGTTTGCGGAAGCGATCTCCCGGGCTTTATTGATTAATTGATCGCATTCGGCGGAGAGGTCTAGGGCTAGGAGAATTTTTCCGTACAGGCTCATATCGCATTCCTTCTGTTTGACTCACTTAGAGAGTAGCATAGGGAGCCGCCGCCGGCGTGGCGAGGCTTTGATCACCATCAACATCGGAGAGTTTATATGAAATGGGCAATCATCATCGTGGTTGTGTTGTCTTTGGTTGGTTCGATTATGTGGGTAATGCCTACGCCAAGACAGCGATTCCAAGCCCAGTTGCGCGCAAAAGCCAAGCCTATGGGGTTCCAGGTGCAGATGGTGCGATTGACAGCGCCAAGGGCGGCAGGAGAGGTCGAGGCAGAAAAATATTCTGTGATGGCCTATCGCCTCTATCGTCACAATATGGATAAAAAAACGGCTTCACAGTTACAGCCCTGGCATGCCTTTCGTGTTGACTCGATTGCCAATGAAGGTCTGCCAGACGGGTGGAGCTGGGGATTCGGTGAAGGCGTACTGTCCGAGATGAGCCTGCAATTGTTGAAAGAGGTGATCGATGCGCTGCCAGCGGGTGTGTCTTCTATTGAATCTACCCCGATACACGTCACTGCGCACTGGGATGAAGAGGGGACGTTTGACGATTTGGAACTGATCAAAAAGCAACTGGACCGTATTGTTGAGGCGAAAGTTTGATCACCATTAGTTAACGGCCTTTTACGTACACGTCATAGAAGGAAACAGTATGATCTCGACCGATTTGCCGCAACCGGGCCGGTATAAGCATTACAAAGGGGCTGAGTACGAAGTGCTACACTGTGCGCGGCATTCTGAAACGGAAGAATGGCTGGTGGTTTACAAGCAGTGTTATGGTGATGAGGGTGTTTGGGTGCGGCCTCTCAAGATGTTTTGTGAAACCGTTTCTGTTGACGGTGGGGAGTCTGTTCCGCGATTCAAGATGATTACATCCTGAATCGCAGACCTTGTTACATCAGCTTGTCGATACTATCGGCAAGTGTTCCACGACCATGGTCGCGGCGCGGCTGAATTTTTTCGATCTCATGGTTAACACGTTCCAGGCGGTCAACGCGGTCATGATGCGAGATGGTGCCTTTAAGCAAAATCGCTTTTGCGTGCTTGAAGTGTGAAAGCGCAGTATTTTTGTCACCTTGGGCCAACAGGTTGCTACCTTGGTTGATGTGGGCGTCAGCAACTACAGTAATTTTTAGTAGGTGAAGATCGCGACGGTAACTTTTCGCCAGGGCTGGGCTGACTTTGCCCGCGTAGGCCATCTGCAGGATCAGTTTTTCAACAAAGTTGATATAGATCTGCACGCGTTTTAATGCGCGGTCACTATCCAGCACATGTTCGGCTGGCAGTGCTTGGTCTGCGGTCTCTTTTAGCTGGGTCATACTCGCCAGCAAATCTGAGTCTGGGGCCAGCATAGCGAGCTCATCGTAAAGCGCCATCGCGTGCACATTCAGCTTGTCGATGATCTCAGGGTTGCAGTCCACTTCGCGCAGGACGCGCAGCGCTGCAAACACCGTCTCACACTGCTGTTTCAGCCATTTTAGGCGGTTCTCCTTGGCTTCGGCTTGCTGCTCACGTGTGGAGACCAGATAGTTGACTGTGATGGCAATTATCCCAACGACACAGATTAAAATGACGTACAGCAGGTTGTCTTGCAGCATAAGATTTTCTTACTAAACACCCATTAATTTAAGATAAAAAAGCAGCCGAATTGTCCCTTTAATAACGTGTCCGGTAAAGTGTATTAGTCTAATAAAGAGAAGGAAAAAACCAATTCTTTCTTGACCGAAGCATTTTCAGTACTTATATAATGCACCGAAATTTAGTTTAAGTCGTTCTCCTGAAGGATCATGCCCGCATGGGAAAGTCACTGGTAATAGTAGAGTCACCAGCCAAAGCCAAGACCATTAATAAATATCTTGGTAATCAGTACGTTGTTAAATCAAGTGTAGGTCATATTCGTGATCTGCCTACGAGTGGCAGTGGGCCCAAAAGTGATCCCAAAGAGCGGGCGAAGCAGGCAGCGCTGACCCGGAAAATGTCTCCGGAAGAAAAAGCCGTATATAAAAAACGCAAAGCCAAAGAGCAGCTGATTACCCGAATGGGGGTAAATCCGGAAAATAATTGGGAAGCCAATTACGACATCCTTCCGGGGAAGGAAAAGGTGGTTGAAGAGCTGCGCCGCCTTGCCAAGTCCGCTGATCAAATCTATCTCGCGACCGATTTGGACCGCGAGGGGGAAGCAATTGCGTGGCACCTGCGTGAAGCGATTGGCGGTGACGAATCACGATACAGTCGCGTGGTGTTCAACGAAATCACAAAGAAAGCGATCCAGAGCGCGTTTGAGGCGCCATCCGCTTTGGATATGGATCGTGTTAACGCGCAGCAGGCGCGTCGCTTCCTGGACCGGGTAGTGGGTTACATGGTTTCTCCACTGTTGTGGGAGAAAATCGCCCGTGGTCTGTCTGCCGGTCGCGTACAATCTGTTGCGGTACGTCTGGTCGTAGAACGCGAACGTGAGATCCGTGCCTTTATCCCGGAAGAGTTCTGGGAAGTACACGCTGACACCGCAACCGATGCGGGTGAGCCGCTGCGCCTGCAGGTGGTTAAGCAGGGTGATAAAGAGTTTCGTCCGGGTTCTGAAGCGGAGACGCAGCAGCACCTTGACGCTTTGCGTGCAAGCACCTTCAGTGTTCTGAAGCGCGAAGACCGCCCTACAACCAGTAAACCATCTGCTCCTTTTATTACCTCAACGCTGCAGCAGGCTGCGAGCACGCGCATGGGCTTTGGGGTGAAGAAGACCATGATGCTGGCTCAGCGTTTGTATGAAGCCGGTTACATCACCTACATGCGTACCGACTCCACCAACCTGAGTGAAGAGGCGGTTACCGCGTGCCGTGAGTATATTGGCAAGCACTACGGCGACGATTACCTGCCGGGTGACCCAAACCGTTACTCCAGTAAAGAGGGCGCGCAGGAAGCGCACGAAGCGATCCGTCCTTCCGACGTGACTGTGCCACCAACCTCGCTGATGGGTATGGACCGTGACGCTGAGCGTCTGTACGACCTGATCCGTTGCCAGTTCATTGCGTGCCAGATGACGCCCGCGCAGTACACCAGCTCACGTATCATCGTAAATGCAGGTGGCTTCGAACTGCGTACCAAGGGTCGCATTCTGCGCTTTGACGGTTATACCCGTGTATTGCCGTCCCGCGGTAAGGGCGATGAAGATGTAATTCTGCCGGATGTACAGACTGGTGAAGTGCTGAAACTGGCCGAACTGAATCCGAAGCAGCACTTTACAAAACCGACTGCCCGTTACACAGAAGCGAGTCTGGTTAAAGAGCTTGAGAAGCGGGGTATTGGTCGTCCGTCTACTTATGCATCAATCATATCCACCATCCAGGACCGTGGTTACGTAGAGGTCCAGAACCGCCGTTTTTATGCGCAGAAGATGGGGGATATCGTTACCGATCGTCTGACTGAGAACTTCAGCGATTTGATGGACTACAGCTTTACGGCGCGTATGGAGGAGTCACTCGATGATATCGCTGGCGGTGAAGCGGATTGGATTCAGCTGCTGAATCGTTTCTACGAAGGTTTCGTGCGTCGTCTGGATGAGGCGCAGAATCCGGAAGGGGGGATGCGTCCAAACGATCCGACCGAAACGGATATCGCATGCCCGGACTGTGGTCGAAACATGATGATCCGTACCGCCAGTACCGGTGTATTCCTGGGGTGCTCAGGGTACAGCCTGCCGCCGAAAGAGCGTTGTAAGTGCACCATCAACCTGGTGCCCGGTGATGAAGTCGTCAGCGTAGATGGCGACGACGAGGAAGAATCTCGTATTTTGCGTAACAAACATCGCTGTAAGCTGTGTGACTCGGCGATGGATTCTTATCTGATCGATGCGGGGCGTAAACTGCATGTATGTGGTAACAACCCGGATTGTTCCGGTTTTGAGGTGGAAGCCGGTGAGTACCGTCTGAAAGGCTACGACGGTCCAAGTATCGAGTGTGACAAGTGTGGCAGCGAGATGCAGCTGAAGACGGGGCGCTTCGGTAAGTTCTTTGGTTGTACCAATACGGAGTGTAAGAACACCCGTAAGCTGCTGAAAAACGGCGAACCAGCGCCACCGAAAATGGATCCGGTGCCGATGCCTGAACTGCAGTGTGAGAAGGTGGACGATACCTATATCCTGCGTGACGGAGCCAGTGGTTTGTTCCTGGCGGCCAGTCAGTTCCCGAAAAATCGCGAAACACGTGCGCCTAAAGTGTCCGAGATCATTCCTCATAAGAGCGAAATTGATCCAAAATACGAATTCCTTTTCTCTGCGCCTCAGCAGGATGCTGAGGGTAATCCGGCTATTATCCGATACAGCCGGAAAACCAAAGAGCAGTATGTTATGACAGAGGTCGACGGCAAGGCGACCGGTTGGAAGGCATATTTCGTTGACGGTAAGTGGGTTGAGGAGCAGCCTAAGCCGAAGAAGACGGCGAAGAAAACCACGAAAAAGTAACAAACCTGTATAGGTTTAGGGGACGTTGATGAGCGGTATCTATCTGGCAAGGACAAACCAGAAACTCAATTTTGCCCGCATCCATATCGGTGCGTTGAAAGAGGCACAGAATTCGACGGGTTGGAGTAAGCATGCGCTGATCGAATCCTACAACGAGTCAGTCTTGTTTCATCTGGCGTCCGCTTACGACTCCTTTTTGCGTGAGGTTGCGGAGCTGTACCGTATCGATACCGAACACTTCGTGGGTTATCGAGCACTGATGGAGCAGTTTGAAAAGGCGGGCTTCGAAGGTGCTGAGCTGAAAGAGCTGGGGCAGCTGGAAAAAAATCATACCAGCTGGCTGCACAAAATGTTGGCGGCCTACGAGGCGTGCTGGCATGGCAGTGATAAGCGTGCTGCTGTGACTGAGTCCAGCAGTGTGTCCGAGATCCACGTGGTGCAGGTGAATCCTGATCATGCCGAAGACGGGCAGATCATCAATGAATATGAAAGCTGGCTGGGCGAGATGCGTACTCTGATAGAGCGCCTGCGTGCCGGTATGCAGGAGTGGTAAGTTAGTGTCAGTGGATTCGAAGTTGGAAACGCTGCTGGAAATAGTTGAACTGGAGAATGGTGATCTGGCTATCCGTCGTGCTGAAGAAGACGGAGAGCCTTTAATGGTCGTAGCATTCTCGGACGAATTGCGCGACACGCTGGATGAGAAGTACGTGGATGTGGGTCGCATGATGCTGACCGCAGGCGTGCAGATGGTTGCAGAGTCTGGTTACAGTCTCTCCCCGGCGGGTGATGTGTCGGCAGAGCCTCAGCCAACAATTCATTAGGTTCAGAAGCAACGACTTGCGAGCACTGGATAAGCGTTTGGCAATGTAAAAATCGTTTGTTTGGTAGGTGTTGCTGGAAGTCGGATAAAACCGGGAAAAGCAATGTGCTGAGTGGGCGATTTTTAGTTTGTAGTGCGTCGTTTTTCTCTCATGCCAATCAGGTCCCTCTGTTGGCTGAAAAAATCCCTTTATCGAGAGCTTGGTCTGTGATCGTTACTCGTTATGCGTTGTGGCGACCACGAATTACGATTCCGTGGCTAGCACCTTCACGTGCGGCATCCTCCAGGTCGTTTAGTTCTTCCTCGGAAAGATAGCCAGGCCAAGTGATCACTGCATGGCAGGTGCCTGCTTTCAGAGCTTGACGGGACAGGTCGTATACGGAGTGGTTCTCGTCCGGTTTGAGTAAGATAACCTTGCTCAGGTCGATCCCTGCATCGGCGAGTAGTGCTTTAGGCAGTACCACCGGCGGAGCAACCCAAACGAACCAGCGATCGTCGCGGCTGAGCTGTGCCAGGAGTGGCATCAGCATCGGCATATTGCTGAGTTCGTCGTCTCGCATGATGATCTCAGTGACCTTGCCGGAGTTGCTGGTGCCCTGTTGTGCCGGTGCAACCACCTGTTTGTGCACGGTTGCGGCTGGACGAATCAATTTAGGTGCTGCAGATTGGTAGCCGATCATAAGTCATTTCCTCTCCTTATAACGCCAACGCTCAGTCCTTCTATCGCCAGGTTTTGCTCTCGAAGGTCTACCTCAATCGGGTCAAACTCTTCGTTTTCAGCGATCAGGTAAACCATATGGCCTTCCTGCTGGAAGCGTTTTACCGTGACTTCATCTTCAATACGGGCAACAACGATCTGTCCGTTACGTACGTCCTGGCACTGATGAACGGCCAGTAGATCGCCGTCCAGAATACCGATGTTTTTCATGCTCATGCCGCGTACACGCAGCAGATAATCCGCCTTCGGGTGGAAAAAGTCGGAAGAGATTGTGCAGTGATCTTCTATATGTTCCTGTGCCAGGATCGGAGAGCCTGCTGCAACCTGACCAATGACTGGCAGGCCTTCGTTTTTTTCCTCCTCCAGGGACGGGACCCGAATACCACGAGAGGTGCCTGGGATAATCTCAATCGCGCCTTTACGCGCCAAGGCTTTCATATGTTCTTCGGCTGCATTGGCAGACCGGAAGCCCAGCTCGCGTGCAATGTCGGCACGGGTCGGCGGGTAGCCGGTGGTTACGATATAGTGCTTGATGCAGTCCAGAACTTCCGTTTGTCTTTTAGTCAGCTTCATAATCGTATCTGTTTTTTTATACAGTATCTGTGATTATATACAGTATCCGGATTCTGTAAAGCAACTTCTGTTTATATATCCAGTGTTTTGATAAGATTGCGCAAAACCTAGTTGGACTACGGCGTTGCTCGATAAAAATCTTAAATCTGAAATTCAGTCTGCTTACAGCGCCTTTTTGCAAAACCGCGGACTGAAGCCTCGTGTGAGCCAGAAACAGATGGTCGCACACATCGCCCGCACCCTCGGTGGTATCAAGCAAACCTCAGAAGGGGAACGCGACGGCGAAAGTCATATCTGCGTGGTAGAAGCGGGAACGGGTACCGGTAAGACGCTGGCCTATCTGCTCTCTGCGGTGCCTATTGCGAAGTCCCGCAAGAAAAAAGTAGTGGTCGCTACAGCAACGGTTGCGTTGCAGGAGCAGCTCGTACTAAAAGACCTGCCCCAGCTAATCTCGGATGCGGGCTTGGTGGTGCGTTACTCTCTAGCGAAAGGGCGTGGTCGTTATTTCTGTCTTTCGCAAGCTGAACGGCATCTGGAAGACCAGGGCGAGCTTGGTCAGATGGCGTTATATGAAGACGAGATCGCGCGGAAGCTCGAGCCTGAAGTGGTGGAGCAGTACCGCACTTTGCTGGATGAGTTTGCGTCCGGGCGCTGGGACGGAGATCGTGACTCATTGAAAGATGCGATTGCTGACGATGTTTGGCAGCCGTTGACCAGCGATCATCTGCAATGTACCAATAGGCGTTGTCCGCATTTCAGTATCTGCCCGTTCTTTCAGGCGCGCCAGGCACTGGATAGTGTCGACCTGATCGTTGCAAACCATGACCTGGTATTGGCTGATCTTTCGCTGGGTGGTGGCGCAATCCTGCCGGACCCGGCGGATACGGTGTACATTTTCGACGAAGGTCATCATCTCGGTGACAAAACCACGGGGCACTTTGCCTACAGTATGCGTGTGCGCGGTTCGCAGCGGTGGTTGAGTAAAACCACGCGGACGCTAAACAAGATGCTGCAGGATTGCGGTGGGCACATTGTGCTGACTGACTATGTACAAAAGCTCTCGACGCCGTTCGCCGATCTGGAAACGGGCCTGGAGCAGATGCAGCTGATTCTTGATGGTATGTTCCGGGAGCGTATTGGCAAGGGTGAAAAGCGTTTTCGTTTTGCGCAGGGTGTATTGCCACCTGAAATACGCGATGTGTGTTCTGGTATCGCCGCGTCCTCCGAGAAAGTGGTGCTGAAATTCGAACAGATCGTGGATCTGTTGAAGGAATCCATGGATGGGGAGATTGCGGATATCCAGAAGGATATCGCTGAGCGCTGGTATCCGCAGGTAGGTGTGTTGCTGTCGCGAGCACAAGCTGTTTACTGGCTGGCGCGTTCATACGCCAAGCCGGATCCAGAAGGGAAGTCACCCACGGCGCGCTGGATCAGTGCGGTAGAAACCGCAGATGGCGATGATATGGAGTGTCGCAGCAGCCCGGTCTCTGCAGCGGATACATTGCGTGAGCATCTTTGGCAGGCCTGTTACGGCGCGGTCTTAACGTCGGCGACACTTACCGCGTTGGGTACGTTCTCCCGTGTGAGTAACGATCTGGGATTGCCGGATGGGACCACGTACGAGCGTTTGGCGAGTCCGTTCGACTTCTATAGTTGCGGTGAACTGTACGTACCCGCGATGCGTACTGATCCGAAAACCCCGGATGAGCACACCGAAGAAGTGGCTGAATACCTGGATAAGCAGCTGCCGAATGTAAAAGCGGCACTTGTATTGTTTAGTTCCTGGCGTCAGATGTTCACAGTGCTTGAACGATTGCCCGATTCCATTAAGAATAGCGTCCTTGTGCAGGGGGATCTGGCGAAACATGAGATTATCTCCCGCCACAAGAAACAGATTGATAACGATGAAGCCAGTATCATTTTTGGTCTGGCTTCGTTTGCAGAGGGTGTGGATCTGCCCGGGCAATATTTGACCGAAGTGATCATAACAAAACTGCCTTTTGGCGTGCCGGATGATCCGGTAGATGCGACAATGGCAGAATGGATTGAGACGCAGGGCGGTAATGCCTTTGAAGAATGGGCTGTACCTATGGTATCGATGCGTCTCACTCAGGCTACCGGGCGTCTGCTGCGAACAGAGCAGGACCGTGGCACTATAACCCTATTGGATCGTCGTGTGGTCAGTCGTCGTTACGGACGCAAGTTGTTGGACGCACTGCCACCTTATCGACGCAATTTTGCTTAAGACGGATATATACCTTGAGTACTGAAGAGAAACAGATCGACACATCCTCCGCAGTTAAGGCTGCCAAATCTGATTCAGATAAGCCAAAACAGCGTCGCCGCCGTCGTAGCAGCAACTCGCGCGGCAACAAGCGTCGTGATGATAAGAAGGTTTCCTGGAGCCCTTCCCAGTACGCAGTACCTGAAGTTGAGGGTAAGGTACGCTTTATGGATTTCAACCTGCCAGACGATGTCTTGCACGCAGTTGCTGATCTGGGTTTTGAATACGCGACGGCTATCCAGGCGGAAACCATTCCGGCTGCGCTGGAAGGTAAAGACATCATCGGTAAGGCGCAAACAGGTACGGGTAAAACAGCTGCATTCCTGTTGGGTATCATCACCGATCTGATCGATTATCCAATTGAAGAGCGCCGTCGTCTGGCGGAGCCGCGTGCGCTGATCGTGGCGCCAACCCGCGAACTGGCGATGCAGATCGCGGCCGATGCAGAAGGTCTGGCTAAGTACACCGACCTGCACGTTGTTTCTCTTGTTGGAGGCATGGACTACGACAAGCAGCGTCAGCTGCTGAAGAAGAAACCGGTTGATATTCTGGTGGCAACGCCGGGTCGTCTGTTGGACTTCGTCAACAACAAAGAAGTTGATTTGTGGAACGTGGAAGTGCTGGTGCTCGATGAAGCCGACCGTATGCTTTCCATGGGTTTTATCCCGGATGTGCGTTCTATTATTCGCGCGACGCCGCGTAAAGGTCAGGATCGCCAAACCCTGCTGTACAGTGCGACCTTTACGGATGACATCATGAATCTGGCGCAGCAGTGGACGCTGGATGCGGTACAGATCGAGATTGAACCGGAGCAAAAAACCTCCGAGAACGTGGCGCAGAAGGTGTTCCTGGTTTCCGCCAAAGAAAAATACAAACTGCTGCGTAACTACATTCGCATCAATAACATCGAAAAGGTGATTGTGTTTGGTAATCGCCGTCACGAGACCCGTTCCCTGTGTGAGCGTCTGCAGAAAGATGGCGTGAGTGCTGCGTTGATGTCTGGTGAGATTACCCAGCAGAAGCGTATCCGCACGCTGGAAGATTTCCGCAGCGGCAAGATCGAAGTGCTGGTCGCTACCGATGTGGCCGGTCGTGGTATCCATATCGATGGTGTGACCCACGTAATCAACTACCAGTTGCCGGATGACCCGGATGATTACGTTCACCGCATTGGCCGCACCGGTCGTGCAGGTGCAACCGGTACGTCTATCTGTTTCGCATGTGAGAATGACTCCTTCATGATTCCAGAAGTGGAAGCAGAAGCGGGCATTAAGCTTGAGTGTATTCACCCAGGACCTGAATTGTTGGCCGATCTGGATAAGCCTGCGAAGAAGGGTGTTCAGCAGAAGACTGAATCGAAAGCTGACGAAGAGCCTGTGGTGAGTGAGCAAGAAGCTCCGGTTGAAACGGTTGCAGAAGAAAGCGTTGAGGTTACAGAGGTGGCTGAGGCTGCTACACCGGAAGCGCCTAAATCCACTGGCGACAGCGAAGATGCGCCTGCGGCGGAGAGCGCTGAAGTTGCCGAAGCGGTTGTTGCTGAAGTGACGGAAAAGCCTGAAGAAAAAGGCCGGGACGAAGCAGAAGCTGAGACCCAGGAAGCACCAGCGCCTGTGGAGGTAACTAAAGCGGCTGAGGAAAATCTGGACCTGTTTGTTGACACGGGTGTTGAGAAGTCCGAAGGCGCGCCTGCTGGGGATTTGGTTGAATCTGCATCTGTCAGCGAAGAGGCGGCGGAAGAGTCATCGCAAGAGCCGACAGACAAGGTGGATGATGACGAAACCAAAGCAGGTGAGGGGCGCCGCGGTGGCTGAAGACAGGCATAACACGTCCCGCTTGAGTAACATCATCGCGATCGTTGTAAGTGCATTTTTCGCTGCGATTGCAGTGGCGGGGTACCAGCGCACGAACGACATCCAGCAATTGATGCTGTTTATGGGATTGGCTGTGCTTGCATTTGGTATCGTTAAGGTGGCGTTTGTCGGGATCAATAAATTGCTCGACAGCGTTGATAACGATAAACCGTAAGAAAATTATCACGTCGCCGTAAAGCTGGTTCTACAGGGTGGTCATAACCGCCTCATAAACTGCGGTGTGGTTAGGTCATAAAGGCAGTACTTGCAGAGGTTCAATCTGTGGTGCTGCCTTTTTGTTATCTGAGATCAAAGATAAGATAGACACAGTGAGTTGTTTGCCGGCCCAATGGATATAATCGTGGCCGGGTTTAGCTGTGTTCAGAGTACAAGGGGCAATGCATGTCTGAAGTAACAAAGGTTGCAGTACTGGGGGGCGGAAGCTTCGGTACGATTATCGCAAATATGGTGGCTGAGAACGGATTTCAGGTTAGTCACTGGATGCGAGACCCGCAGCGCGTTGATGAGATCATTGCCACTAGGGAAAACTCTCGCTACCTGCCGGGCTATAAGCTTGCTGAGAACCTGGTGCCTACCACAGATATGCAGTGTGCACTGGATGGTGCGCAGATGGTGGTCGTTTCGATCCCCAGCCACTCTTTCCGCAAGGTGGTTAAGCAGGCCAGTGAATGGTTGCAACCGTCCCAGATGCTGATCAGTACCACCAAAGGTATTGAAGCGGATACCTTTAGCCTGATGAGTGAGATTCTGCGGGATGAGCTACCACAGGGGCGCATAGGCGTATTAAGCGGCCCCAATCTGGCGAAAGAGGTTGCCCAGCGTCAGCTGACGGCGACAGTAATCGCCAGTGAAGATGTGGAATTGCGTGAGCAGGCGCAAAAGGTCCTGCACAGTGCTTATTTCCGCGTTTACGCAAGTTCTGATACCTACGGCGTCGAGCTGGGTGGCACGCTGAAGAATATCTACGCTATCGCTGCTGGCTTAAGTGCAGCGATGGGTATGGGTGAAAACACCAAAAGCATGTTGATGACACGAAGCTTGGCGGAGATGAGTCGTTTTGCTGTGTGCATGGGCGCGAACCCGATGACCTTTATAGGTCTTGCCGGTGTGGGTGATCTGATTGTTACCTGCATGTCGCCGCTTAGTCGCAACTACCGTGTGGGGTATGCGCTGGGTGAGGGCAAAACGCTGGATCAGGCGGTGGAAGCGCTGGGCCAGGTGGCAGAGGGTGTGAATACGCTGAAACAGGTTAAAACCAAAGCTCAGGAGATGGACGTGTACATGCCGTTGGTGTGGGGGCTGTATGAAGTTGTCTTTAATCATGCCCCGGTTGCAGAGGTGGTGAAAACACTGATGCTGAACGAGCAAAGTACGGACGTCGAGTTTGTCCTGCCGAGGGATGAGGTGTGAGGATCTATTTTATGCGTCACGGCGAGGCCTCCTGGCAGGCTTCCTGTGATGCGGAACGTCCGCTTACTGATAATGGGCGGGTGCGACTTTTTGCAACGCTACGTGAAAACGCTGCGCGTATGCAGGATGTTCAGCATATTCTGCACAGTCCTTACCTGCGTGCGGTCCAAACTGCGCAGATCGCGGGCGAAGTGCTTGGTGTTGATTCCTACTCGGACGATGCGCTGTGGACGCCAGACAACGATCCGCAGCAAGCTATCGAAACGTTAGATGCCTTTACCGACCAAACCATACTGGTGGTTACCCATAACCCTCTGGTGAGTCGATTGGTGGGTGGTTTCTGTGGTGCAGGTATCGAGCCCTTTGATACCGGAACCATCACCTGTGTGGATGCTGACTGGCCCGCAATGGGGCTGGGGTCTCTTATCTGGAAGGCATAACGCCGTTTACGCTTGCATATCTTGCTTTGCGCTATTCCCTGACGCTCCCTGATTTTTACGTTATGCTTTTCAAATCAGTTAATTGCAGGGATTTTGCGTGTCTTATTCTGAAGAACTTCGCTTCGAAGTAAACGGCCATGTCATTGCCGCGATGGCCAGTGGTAAGCCGGATGACCCGGTTGTGCTTGGCCTTCATGGCTGGCTGGACAATGCCGCCACCTATAATCAAATCGGTCCGTTGCTTAAGGGCGTTAGATTTATTGCTCTGGATCTGATGGGGCATGGTTTTTCTGATCATCGCCCCGCCTCAATGCCGTATTACATCTGGGATAACGTTGCTGATGTGATCGCTGTGGCAGATGAACTCAAACTCGACAAGCTGCGGATCGTGGGTCACTCCATGGGTGCGAGCATTGCCAGTTTGCTGGCGGGCTCTTTTCCGGAACGGGCTGAAAAACTCTGGCTGATTGAAGGTGTGGCACCGCTGGTTTATGAGGCTGAGCGCTTGCCGGAGTTGATGTGGGAGGCGCTGAATAAACGTGGCAAGATGCGCAATAAACGGCTCAAGCCGTATCCCTCCCTGGAGGAGGCAGTTCAGGCGCGTATCAATGGACGCTTCCCTGTGAGTGAGCAGGCATCGCGTTGGCTGGTAAGCCGCGGCGCGGTGCATGGTGAGGATGGTGTTTACTGGCGCAATGATCCGAGTCTGGTGTTGCCGTCTATACTGCGCATGACAGAAGATCAGGTTCAGGCTTTTCTGCGTAGAATTTCAGCAGAGGTGGATCTGGTGCTGGGCGAAGAAGGGTTGGAGCTGGATCGTATGGAAGAGCGTGCGGCCTGTATTGCGCAGATGGTCATCCATCGATTTCCCGGAAATCACCACCTCCACCTGGAGCCTGAAGCCGCCAAGTTGATTGCAGATCTGATCAATGGTTGGTTTGAGGAGAAATGATCTGATCTCAGTGGTCACAACGAAGGTGAGTCCAGGTCTTTACAGGCCCGTCTTTGGGGTCTTGTTCGTACTTTTCGGAAGGTTGTCGAGTTGCATGGAGGTTTCAATGTTACGTTGGTTGCCCGCAATATTCGTACTTGTGGCTATTACGGCTCAAGCCCAGAGTGATCGCCGCGGATCGGCTGATCACCCAGCTGTGGAGCGATTCCCGCTCTCCTATATCGTTGACTATCGACAGCGTGAAGTGCCGGAATACCGCCTTATTCTTGGAGGGTTGGAGAAGGTGGACGGTGTGATCCGCCCAGAGAGTGAGCAGCGGCTTAAAGGGGATATGACTCGTATCACCTATCGGATGCCCGCCGGACATTCTTCCACCGAGCCGTTTCACTACATGCGCGACCAGTTGCTTAAAAAAGGCGCACAGGTGATGTTTGAATGTCAGGGCAGGGATTGTGGTAGCAGTAACTACTGGGCGAACTCCATATTTCATATTTCCCGGCTATACGGTGTTGATCAGACTCAACATTACCTGGCGGCGCAGTTGGGGCAGGACTACTTCGTTCTCTATACTGTAATTCGTGGCAACAAACGTGTTTACGCGCATCTGGAGGTGCTTAGCTCCGAGAATGGGGGGCTGAGCCACGCCTTGGAAACTCAAGGTTATGCCCGGCTTGAAACGGGCGGAGAGTTGCCCGCTACGCTGTTCGAATATCTGGAGGCTAACCCTGAAGTGACAATATGGGTGGTTGGGGTAGACCGGAGTGTTAATGGTTTTGATGCTGCGCTGGAGCAGTCAAAACAAAAGGCGGATGCCATTGCACAGCTAATGCGACAAAGACTAGATACGTCACGGGTGCGGGTTTATGGTCTGGGGCCATTAGCGCCGCTGATGATTGGTGAAGGTGAAGCGGGAGTGTATTTAATCCGCGAGTAAGGAGGCAGGGATGGCAACAGTCTCACTGGTTCTTGGAAGTGGGGGTGCCCGGGGTTACGCGCATATCGGAGTAATTGAAGAGATTGAGCGACGCGGGTATGAAATCGTATGTATTGCCGGCAGTTCAATGGGGGCGCTGGTGGGCGGCGTATACGCTGCTGGAGGGCTGTCTGAATACCGGGACTGGGTTAAGGGATTAACCAAGTTTGAAATTTTCCGGTTGTTGGACATCGCATTTACGCGTGGCACTATTCGGGGTGAGCGGTTATTTCAGCGCCTGGACGAGATAATTGGTAATCCTTTAATTCAAAGCTTGCCGATTGATTATACGGCGGTGGCTACCGATATCGTTCGCCAAAAAGAGGTCTGGTTTCAAGCTGGGCCTTTGCAAACAGCAATGCGTGCGTCGGTCGCTGTGCCGGGTTTTTTTACGCCTTATGTTCATGAGCACCGTATCCTTGTGGATGGCGGTGTTCTCAATCCATTGCCCATTATTCCCACTGTAGCGTCTCATGCGGACCTCATTATCGCAGTTGATCTCAACGCTCGGGACCCGCGCCATGATGTGTTGGATCTACCCGATAATGCTTATCTCAATCGCAGTGGTATTTCCGATAGTTGGAGTCTTGGATCTACACAAAACGGTAACGGCAACGGTAGCGGAAATGGTAATGGCAGCGGAGGTGATGGAAATGGAAGAGGCAGTAATGGTTGTGCCTCGCGGGACGGATGCAGTGTCAAAAAAGGACCACCACGGGTGGGTGGGCGAATCGACGTGTTGCTGGATTCGGTCGAGGTGATGCAGGGTAGTCTGGCGCAGTACAAAATTGCGGGTTACCCGCCAGATCTGGTTATTTCGATCCCCCATGACCTTTGCCATTTCTTCGAATTCTATCGTGCGACCGAAGTTATCGAGGTTGGACGGCAGGTTGCACGTGAGCGGCTTGAAGCGCTCGAGCAGGGCATGTTGAACTGAGTGGAGCGCTGGGATTACCGGTTGTTTCCCTTTTTCAGCAAAACGTACAGCGCGCCAGTGCCGCCATCTCTATCCTGGGCTGACGTAAAAGCCAGGACGCCAGGCATGCGGCGCAGCCACTCGTTGACATAGGATTTCAGCAGGGGTTGCTTGCCCGCCTGGCTGTATGCTTTTCCGTGAACCACAATTACGCAACGCATGTTGCGGGCACGGGCCGTACGGATAAAGCGACTCAACTCATCGCGTGCGTTATCAACCGTGTAACCGTGCAGATCCAGACCTTCTTCCCACGGAATGTGCCCCTGTTTAAGGCGCCTCAGGACCCGCAGTTGTACGCCGGGGGAGGCAAACAGCAGCTCTTCACTGGATTCCACCAGGTCAACTGCTTCGCTGGAGAGGTTGTCGATTACCTTCTCCTCTTCGACGGTCGCGGCCGCACGTTTGGCATCCAGATTGATGTCTTTGTGGCGTGCAGGTTTCAAATCAGCTTTGTCGTGGCAGTGCCGGGTCACCCCCTGCATTGCATCAGCAAAGGAGAAATCTTCGTCGTTGTTGTCAGGTTTGGTGCGGTCTGACATGGCTTTTCAACCTAAATTTCATTAACATAGCGGCCCTTCCGGGGAGGCTGCAAGCATACTTCCTAGGACCCTTAGAGGGGCGATATTATCCGGTGAGTAACGATGAACTATCAAGACCAGATTAAACAGGAACTGCATACAATCCGCGATTACATCCGCTGGTGTATGAGTAACTTCGGTGAGTACGATGTGTTTTTCGGACATGGCACCGATAATGCTTGGGACGAAGCTGTTCATCTGGTGTTGAGTGCGTTGCACTTGCCTTGGGATGCAGACAGCACTGTTCTGGATGCGCGTCTGACCGGGACTGAGAAGGATCGTGTGCTGTTGTTCATCGAACAGCGTGTGCATGCGCGTATGCCGCTGCCGTATTTGACCAACGAAGCCTGGTTCGCGGGCATACCGTTCTACGTGGACGAACGGGTCTTGGTGCCGCGTTCTCCCATTGCTGAGTTGATTGATAATCACTTTGCGCCAATGCTACGTGAAGGACCCGTTCACCGTATTCTGGATCTCTGCACCGGTAGCGGTTGTATCGGTATCGCCTGTGCCTACGCGTTCCCTGAATCCGATGTGGATTTGGCAGATCTGTCCGAGGATGCGTTGGATGTGGCGAGCATTAACGTGGCGCGTCATGGCTTGGAATCCCGCGTGATTCCGCGCCACAGTGATCTGTTCGATGCATTGCAGGGCGAAAAATATGATCTGATCGTCTCCAATCCGCCGTATGTGGATGCTGAAGATCTGGCGTCCATGCCAGAGGAATACGGTCATGAGCCTGAGATGGCGCTGGGTTCTGGTCCTGATGGTCTGGATATCACCAAGCGTATTTTGCGCGAAGCCAACGACTATTTGGCCGACGATGGTTTGCTGATCGTTGAGGTGGGCAATAGCGAAGTGCATCTGGCAGAGCAGTATCCGCAGTTACCGCTGATCTGGCTGGAGCTGGAACAGGGTGGTAACGGCGTATTTGCGATCTCTGCCGCAGATCTGAAAGCGCACCGGGAAGAAATTTGAGCGAGGCAAGAAAAGCCTCTGTTAAACTGATGCGATGTATCAGTTGGTATTAAGTTAAGTGGATAAGAACGATGTCAGGAAATAGCTTCGGAAAACTCTTTACAGTGACCACCTTCGGTGAGAGTCACGGCCCGGCACTGGGTTGTATTGTTGATGGTTGCCCTCCTGGCATCGAGCTGAGTGTCGAGGATCTGCAGGTCGATCTGGACCGTCGTAAGCCGGGCACCTCCCGTCATACCACGCAGCGCCGCGAAGACGATATTGTTGAAATCCTGTCCGGCGTTTTTGAAGGTAAAACTACCGGTACCTCCATCGGTTTGTTGATCAAGAATACCGATCAGCGCTCCAAGGATTATTCCAATATTGCCGAGACCTTTCGTCCGGCCCACGCGGACTACGTGTACTCGCACAAATACGGCTTCCGTGATTACCGTGGCGGTGGCCGTTCCTCTGCCCGTGAAACCGCAATGCGTGTGGCGGCAGGTGCAATTGCAAAGAAATTCCTGGCGTCCAAGGGTGTTGAGGTACGCGGTTACCTGTCCCAGCTTGGGCCGGTGGCGATCGATATGGAAAACTTCGATTGGAGCGAAGTGAACAACAACCCATTCTTCTCGCCGGATGCGAAGAAAGCGGAAGAGATGGCGGAATACATGGATGCCCTGCGTAAAGAGGGTAACTCTGTGGGTGCGAAGATCTCCGTTGTCGCCAGTGGTGCTCCGGTGGGGCTGGGTGAGCCGATCTTTGATCGCCTGGATGCGGATCTGGCGCATGCGCTGATGAGCATTAACGCCGTTAAGGGTGTTGAGATCGGTGATGGTTTTGACGTTGTTGCGCAGAAGGGTACTGAGCACCGCGACGAAATGACGCCGGAAGGCTTTCAGTCTAACCATGCGGGTGGCATTCTTGGTGGTATCTCCACCGGTCAGGACATCATTGCACACATTGCACTGAAGCCTACCTCCAGCCTGCGTCTGCCAGGTCGAAGCATTAATGCCCGGGGTGAAGAGATTGAAGTGGTGACCAAAGGGCGTCACGATCCATGTGTAGGCATTCGTGCCACGCCGATCGCTGAAGCGATGATGGCGATTGTTCTGATGGATCACTATCTGCGCAACCGTGGTCAAAACGCCGATGTAGACTCTGATCTGCCGGTAATCAGATAAATAGATTCTTACTTAGGTAAGTTCTGTAGCCTTTTGCTACAGTCCAGATATGCCCGGCTTTATAGTCGGGCATATTGCGTATTTAAGGTGGGCCACAATCGTGGTCTGAACGCTTTTTTTGTGCAGCTGTGATCCAGCTGGTGCACGAAGATGGTGAATATAAGACGATGACAACTTTGTACACTGAAAAACTATACGATGGTTACGGCCAGAGCTTTGAGATTGATGAAGTCCTGTTTGAGCAGCAGACGGATTCCTGGCACCTGATTATCTTCCGTAACCGCTTTTTCGGTACGGTCATGGCGCTGGATGGCATCATTCAGACAACAGAAAAAGATGAGTTCGTTTACCACGAGATGCTGACGCACGTGCCGCTGTTTGCACACGGCAATGCGAAAAAGGTGCTGATCATTGGGGGTGGTGACGGCGGTATCCTGCGTGAAGTGCTGAAACACCCGGAAGTGGAGCAGGTAACCCAAGTAGAGATCGATCAGGCTGTTATTGATATGTGCAAAGAGTACCTACCGGGGCACTCTGCGGGCGCATTCGATGATCCGCGTGCGAAGATCGTGATTGCTGACGGTATGGACTACGTACAGCAGGACGGTGAAAAGTACGACGTGATCATCTCGGACTGTACCGATCCTGTGGGGCCAGGCGAAGTCCTGTTTTCCAGCGATTTCTATCAAGGCTGTAAAAACCGCCTGAACGACGGTGGTATCTTTGTTGCGCAGAATGGTGTTGCGTACATGCAGGTGGATGAGGTGGTAACTACTCGCCGTCGTCTGAGCCCGTACTTTGCAGATCAGACGTTCTACGCTGCAGCGGTACCAACGTACGTGGGTGGTGTGATGACCCTGGCGTGGGGTTCCGATAACGATGCACTGCGACAGGTTCCAGTCGACGTGCTGCAGGAGCGTTTTGCGGCAAGTGGTATGAAAACCCGTTACTATAATCCAGCTGTTCATGCGGGTGCCTTTGCGCTGCCGCAGTTTGTGCTGGATGCTCTGGAAGACGCCTGACAAGGTGATCCTCTGTTACGAAAAGCCGGCATTATGCCGGCTTTTTTGCGGGTGTCTGTTACCGGTTTTGTTTGGAGTCGTGTGTGGGTCTGCCGTACGTCCGGTTATCCGGGTTCTACTTTTTTTATTTTGCATTGTTGGGTGCACTGGTTCCCTACTGGAGCTTGTATCTCAAATCTTACGGCTTTGGCGCAGAGACCATCGGCATATTGATGGGGTTACTGCATGGCACACGCATCGTTGCGCCTAACATCTGGGGCTGGCTGGCAGACAGAACCGGACAGCGTCTGCGAATTGTGCAGATGGGATCGTTGGTTACCTGTCTGGTATTTGTGCTGATCTTCTGGCAGGAAGATGCGCTGGGGATCGGTTTGGTTATGTTGGGCTTCAGCTTTTTCTGGAACGCGGTGTTGCCCCAGTTTGAGGTCATCACGCTTGGGCATCTGGGGGAGGAAAGAGACCGCTACAGTCGAATCCGGCTGTGGGGTTCCATCGGGTTTATCGCCGCGGTGTTGCTGGTGGGATGGTTGTTTGACTGGGTCAGTGTGCGGTGGTTGCCTGCGATCATGCTGGCCATCATGGTGATGATCTGGCTGAACGCGTTGTTTGTTCCAGTGCCCGAACAAGAGGCGGTACAGCGCGATAACGGTGATGGTTTTATAACGCTTTTGCTGCGGCCGCAGGTGGTGGCGTTTTTTGCCATCTGCTTTCTTGTGCAGTTTAGTCACGGTGTCTATTACACCTTCTACAGCGTACTGATGGAGTCCGTCGGGTACGCGCGCAGGGAGATTGGTATTCTCTGGTCGATCGGTGTGGTGGCGGAGGTGGTGATCTTTGTTTTCATGCATAGCCTGATTCAGCGCTTTGGTTTACGCATTATCATGATTGTGAGTTTGATGTTGTGTGTCCTGCGCTGGCTCATGATCGGGATATGGCCCGATCACTTGGTCTTAATGTTGGCTGCGCAAACGCTCCATGCTGCAACCTTCGGGACATTGCATGCCGTTGGTATTGCGCTCGTGCACCATTACTTTAACGATCGAACCCATGGGCAGGGTCAGGCGCTTTTCTCCAGTTTTGGCTTTGGTGCTGGTGGCGCATTAGGTGCGGTTGTCAGTGGTTTTCTTTGGGAAGAGATTGGTAGCACATCTACGTTTGCAATTTCGGCCTTTGCAGCGGCAATTGCAATTGTGTTGGCATGGGTCTGGATCAGGCCGGAAAAAGTGCAGCAAAGTCCGTAATTGAGTTGTTTTGCAGTGCAGTTTGTATAGTATTAGAAGTGATAACAAATAAAAGTGGCATCAAGGAGTCGGGATGAAATTCAAGATTGATATCGATATGTCACCCGAAGAGCTGCGTAAGGTTCTCGGTCTGCCAGATGTTGAAGGATTTCATGAGGATATGATAAATCGGATTCGCGAGCAGATGGACGCTGGCGTTGACGGTTATGATCCTCTGACATTGTTCAAGCCATACCTTTCAAGTGGTGTCGGCTCCATGGAAGCGCTGCAAAAAATGATGCTGAGCATGATGACTAGTCCGTACAGCGGCGGGAAAAATTCCGAATAGTCTTATGCCTCAGGGATCGGGTGGTCTACGGAAGAGAGAGAACTGCTTTGCGTATCTTAAGAAAGTATACAAACCGTCGTCTTTATGACACGTCACGTAGCTGTTACGTCACACTGGAAGATGTGAAGCAGCTGGTGCTCAACGGCGAAGCCTTTCAGGTTCAGGACTCCAAAACGGGTGCTGACCTGACGCGTAATATTTTATTGCAGATCATCAGTGAGCAGGAAGCTCAAGGGCATGGAACCCTGCTGACCAATCAGGTACTGCAGCAACTGATCCGTTTCTACGGTGACAGTATGCAAGGCATGATGAGTCAGTACCTTGAACAGAGTATTGCTGCGTTCCTGGAACATCAGGAGCGTATCCGTGAGCAGATGCAGACCATGATGGGTGCTGCAAACCCGCTCACCATGATGAACCGGATCGCTGATCAGAATATGGCGATGTGGGGCGGTATGTTCACACCGGAAAAGGGGGGTGAAACGCCTCCAGCTCCTCCAGGTGCTAATCCTGAGCCTGAAAAAGAACAGGATAAGTAACCAGCTTAGAGAAGGAAGCTCGGCAGTAAAAAGCTTCGAATCTCTATGATCTCTAACGCGTCCGGAAGCTTGGCTTTAATCATTTCAGCCAGTCTTCACAGGGCGCGTTTCTGTATCTGTCTGTTGTGATTAAGTCTGCGGGTGCATGTGCGCCCAATCTCTATGGGATGTGTGGTGGCCTTATTCTGGCTAAAGCTCAATCGTGGGCGCTAAGCCACTTGACGATCTTGGGCGCAACGACTGTCTGTGCCTTGCCGGAGACAAATACGCCGATATGCCCGCCGCGCACTTCCAACTCTTCGTAATCGTCGCTACTGACATTATCTTTCAGTGCGATTGAGGAGGCTGGTGGCACCAGGTGATCGAAGCTGCCATAAATATTCAGAATGGGGTGGGTGATTCGGTTCAGATTGACCTGCAGTCCGCCGATGAGTGCCTCGCCTTTAATCAGTTTGTTCTCTTGAAAGAACTGCTTCACAAACTGGCGGAAAGCTTCACCCGCCTGATCGGGACTGTCGTAGATCCATTTCTCCATACGCAGGAAGCTCAAAGCGCTCTCTTCGTTTTCAAGCTGATTGGGCATTCCTAAGTTTTTCTGTACGCCAAGACGCATTGGCATCAAAGAGTTATAGGAATCGTTGAGCATGCTGCCTGGAATGTTGCCGTAGGTTTCGACGGCCAGATCGGTATCGACTGACTTGGCTAGATGGGTCAACAGGTTGTCCGGGGTGTGGAAGTCAACCGGAGTTACCATGGTGATCAGGTTTTTGATTTTTTCCGGATTCAACGCGGTGTAGCAGAGGCTGAAGGTGCCACCCTGGCAGATGCCAAGCAGGTTGATCTGATCTTGGTTGCTGAGCTCGCGTACGCGATCTACACAGTTGTTGAGGTATTCGTTGATGTAGTCGTCAAGGTCCAGGTAGCGGTCTGCGGCATCAGGGTAGCCCCAGTCGATAACGTAGACTTCCTGTCCTTGCTCAAGCAAGCGGAGCAGGATAGAGCGATCAGGCTCCAGGTCGATCATATAAGGACGGTTGACCAGTGCGTAACAGATCAGAAGGGGGGTGGTGTTGGCAGGTGCTCCAATCGGTGCGTAGCGGTAAAGACGGAGTTTATCCTCCCGGTACACCTCTTCCTTGGGTGTCTGGCCGACATCCACCTCTTTCAGTTTTTGTAGTGTGGTGTAGCTTTTCAGGAGTTTGTGGTTGAACTCAAGCAGCTCCTCGGCAACTTTGCCAGGTTTTAGGTGCAGTGTGTCCATCATTTACTCCTTCGTTTTCTTTTTCAGGGCGGCGACCTCTTTTTTAAGCGAGGTGATTTCGCTGCGCATATCCTGGATCAGGTCGAACAGTGCCTGATTATGTATCTCGGCAACACTGTCATTGAGCGCACTTATCTGGCGGCGGGTTTGTCGCATCTCTTTGCGTAGCTGCTGTTGTCGCTGAAGTGCGGTATCCAGTCCTTTGCGTGTTGCCAGGCCGACCGACTGAAAATAAATGTCACGTATGTTTTGCGAAAAGTTGCGCAATGACATCAGGGCGTTGCTGATGCGGCCGTGAGCTTTTTGGTAGTCGTCGGTAAATACCGTGTCGGAGTAGGCTGACTCGTAACATTCCACCCATGCATTGTGCAGTTGCTGCAGAGTGTCGATTTCGCCATCGCGCTCTGCCAGTTGGTGGGTCATGCGGCGACCGGCTTCCTGATTAATTTCACTGTAGTGGCGAATGTAGTCTGACAGCGCTTCCTGGTATTCGAGTAGTAGACGGATCGCCTCGCGACTGTTTGCTTGCAGCTCTGGATTAGAACCAACTACCGGTGTTTCGAGCAGGCTTTTAACGCCACTGATAAACGGATTCTCGAACAACAGGTCGTCGTGGAAACTGTGGGTTTTGAAAAGTGCTGCAACGTGCTCTGGTAGTTGCCACTGTCGCATTAACAGGTCAGTGGTCTGTTTCTGCATATATTTCTGGAACTCGGAAACCGCTGACTCTATCTGTTGCTCGGAGCCGCTGTTGCGAAAGTGTCGAATCAGTTCTTCGCCGTACTCGTTAAAGTTGTGGGATTGTGCGCTGAGTACATCCATCAGTTGGGAAAATTGCAGTGGCAGGGCTTCGCCGGCGGTGGACTGATAGCGTTTAATAAACTCCTGCCAGCCTTCCGGGTTTTTCAGCTCTTCTGCACTTTCGCCCAGTGCCTGCCAGTAGGCTTTCTGGGCTTCAAGCCAGTCATTCATCTGTTGATTCAGGTTGTCTGACACGGCTGTGGTCTCCTTCGATGGTGCCATCGCTCGCGCGCTGGGCGAGTCGGCAATTCGCTTGTCGCTGATTAAAGCTACTGATCCCTATAATCAGCAAAGCCTAACAAACATTAGAAATACTATTACAACTGAACTGTAACTTACACCTGTCTGCCCATGCGCTATTTTGCGACAGGAAGCATTTCAACAAGATGTCGTGCAGCGTTGGATAGCGTTCGATCGCGGTGGTGAATTACACCAAGTTGACGTTGCACGGGCTCTGCATCGACGGGTAGTGCTTTTAGGTCATCTCTGACCAGGGATTCGGGCAGTAGGCTCCAGCCCAAACCGATCGTCACCATCATGCGGATTGTATCCAGATAATTGGTCGACATGCCTGCATTTAGTTGCAGGCCGTGACGCGCAAAGAGCTGCTCGACCAGCTCGCGGGTAAAGGTGTTTTGATCCGGCAGTATCGCTGTGTACTGGGTCAGCTCCGCGAGACTTACCTGGTCCTTATCCGCTAGTGGGTGGTCACGGGACACTACGTAGCACAAAACATCCTGCCAGATTGGAATTGATTTGATGCTTTTGTCCGGCGATAGGGAAAGCGTAATCAGGGCCAGTTCAAGATCGCCACGCAGAACGCCTTCGTAGGCGACTTCAGATTCATCAAATCGAAGATCCAATTGCACCTTTGGGTAGCGTGCGCTGAATGCGCGCAGCACAGGTGGTAGTCGGTGCAGGCTGATGTGATGACTCGCCGCGAGCGACAGGGTGCCGGTCACCTCGCCTGACAAGTTGCTGATAGCGCGGCGTGCGTCTTCCAGTTCCATAAGGATCTGGTGCGCGCGAGGTAGCAAAGCTTGACCGGCCTCAGTGAGTGAAACGCGGCGGCCGATACGGTCAAACAGACGGCTATCCAGTTGGTCTTCCAGTAGAGCCACTCGTTTACTGATAGCGGACTGGGTTAGGAAAAGTTGGTTGGCGGCCTTGGAAAATGACTCGGTATTGGCGACGGCTACAAAGGCCTGCAGGGTGTTGGTATCCATCAAAATTCCTCCAGAGATATCTCCATTGTTTTCTATTCCTATATGGAATTCAATGAATAAAAAATATGAATTTGTGTTGTTTGAAAGGGTGTTCTAGGATGGATTCATCAAATGGAGAGACGCCCATAAACGTGAGCCGGGGCGGCTGTCTGAAATAAGAAAAGTGAGGAATTCACAATGGCTGGCAAGACCCTTTACGACAAACTCTTCGAGGCGCATTTGGTGCGTCAGAACGATGACGGTAGCTCTTTGATTTACATCGACCGTCAGGTACTGCACGAGGTAACTTCTCCGCAGGCGTTTGAAGGTCTGCGACTGGCGGGTCGTCAGCCTTGGCGTATCGATGCGAACATCGCAACGCCAGATCACAACGTGCCTACCACTGAACGCTCCGGCGGCGTTGATGAGATCAAAGACCCGGTTTCCAAGATTCAGGTAAAAACACTGGATGCGAACTGTGATGAGTTCGGCATCCTGGAGTTCAAGATGAACGATCAGCGTCAGGGTATCGTTCACGTGATGGCGCCAGAGCAGGGGGCAATCCTGCCGGGCGTAACTGCCGTATGTGGTGATTCCCACACCGCGACTCTGGGTGCGCTGGGTGCATTGGCACACGGCGTAGGTACCTCCGAGGTTGAGCACGTACTGGCAACCCAGTGTCTGATCACCAAGAAGATGAAGAACATGCTGGTGCGTGTTGATGGTGAGCTGGGCCCAGGTGTCACCCCTAAAGATGTAGTGCTGCATGTTATCGGCTTGATCGGTACGGCTGGTGGTACCGGTTACGCGATCGAGTTCGGCGGCGATGTATTCCGCAACATGTCGATGGAAGGTCGTATGACCGTCTGCAACATGGCGATCGAAGCGGGTGCGCGTGTTGGTCTGGTATCAGTTGACCAGATTACGCTGGATTACGTAAACGGTCGTACATACGCACCTAAGGGTGAACAGTGGGATCAGGCGGTTGAAGCGTGGAAAAATCTGGTATCCGACGACGATGCAGAGTTCGATGAAGTCGTTGTGATCAACGGTGCCGACATCGAACCGCAGGTAACCTGGGGTACATCTCCAGAGATGGTGGTAAGCGTTAATGATACTGTGCCAAACCCGGCAAACGAATCCGATCAGGTTAAGGTGGACGGTATTAACCGTGCTTTGGCGTACATGGGCTTGAGCGCAGATCAGAAGATCACCGATATCAAGCTGGATCGTGTGTTTATAGGCTCCTGCACCAACTCCCGTATCGAAGACCTGCGCTCTGCGGCGGAAGTTGTGAAAGGCCGCAAGGTTGCGGATACCATCATCCAAGCCCTGGTGGTGCCGGGTTCCGGTCTGGTGAAAGAGCAGGCGGAAGCGGAAGGTTTGGACAAGATCTTTACCGAAGCGGGCCTGGAATGGCGTGAGCCGGGGTGCTCCATGTGTCTGGCAATGAACCCGGACAAGCTGGGTGCGGGTGAGCACTGTGCATCTACCTCCAACCGTAACTTCGAAGGTCGTCAGGGCTTTGGTGGTCGTACTCACCTGGTGAGCCCGGCGATGGCGGCAGCGGCGGCAATTGCAGGTCACTTCGTTGACGTGCGCGAATTTGTTAAGCAGTAAGGACTGGAGAGCGATAATGAAAAAATTTACCAAAATGACCGGTATCGCGGCTCCTCTGGATCGCGCCAACGTTGATACTGATATGATCATCCCTAAGCAGTTTTTGAAGTCGATCAAGCGTTCAGGCTTTGGCCCGAACCTGTTTGATGAGCTGCGTTACCTGGATGAAGGTCAGCCGGATCAGGATTGCAGCGGTCGTCCATTGAATGAAGAGTTTGTGCTGAACAAGCCGCGCTACAACGGCACCAGCATTCTGTTGGCGCGTGAAAACTTTGGCTGTGGTTCCAGTCGTGAGCACGCACCTTGGGCGTTGGAAGACTTCGGTATTCGCGTGGTTATCGCACCAAGCTTTGCTGAGATCTTCTTCAATAACTGTTTCAAAAACGGCTTGCTGCCGATCGTGCTGAGTGATGAGCAGGTGGATCAGCTGTTCAAGGAAGTGGAAGCGAATGAAGGTTATGAGCTGACTGTCGACCTGGAAAGTCAGGTTGTAGTGACACCGTCCGGTGCCGAGATGGCGTTCGAGGTGGATGAATTCCGCAAGCACTGTCTGCTGAATGGTCTGGACGATATCGGTCTTACGCTGCAATATGCTGATGAGATAAAGGCGTACGAAGCGAAAGCTCGCCAGCAGTCTCCATGGCTGTTTGACGCAATCAAATAAAATTCCGGCTCCCGTCCCTGTGGTGGGAGTCTTGCCGAATTAACGCCCCGGGATGAACGGCTCGGGGTTAGGGAAAGGTTTACAAATGTCTAAGAACGTATTGATTCTGCCAGGTGATGGCATCGGTCCTGAGATTGTTGCTGAAGCACGTCGCGTGCTGGAGCTGGTTAATGAGCAGGACAGCCTGGGTCTGGAGCTGAACGAAGCGCTGGTAGGTGGTGCTGCAATCGATGCAGACGGTGTGCCGCTGCCTGAAGCAACCCTGGATGCAGCAAAAGCGGCTGATGCGATCTTGCTGGGTGCGGTAGGTGGTCCTAAGTGGGATACCAACCCTGATTTCCAGATCCGTCCTGAGAAGGGGTTGCTGGGTATTCGCTCTAACCTGGGTCTGTTCGGCAACCTGCGTCCTGCAATCCTGTACCCGCAGCTGGCGGACGCGTCTACCCTGAAACCTGAAGTCGTAGCTGGTCTGGATATCCTGATCGTGCGTGAACTGACCGGTGGTATCTACTTCGGTCAGCCGCGTGGTGTGCGTGAGAAAGAGGGCGGCATTCGCGAGGGCTACAACACCTACGTTTACGATGAGAAAGAAATCCGTCGTATCGGTCGTGTAGCATTCGAGGCTGCGATGGCCCGCGGTAAGCGTCTGTGTTCCGTCGATAAAGCCAACGTACTGGAAGTAACCGTGCTGTGGCGTGAAATTATGGATGATCTGGCGAAAGAATATCCTGAAGTTGAGCTGAGCCACATGTACGTGGACAACGCGGCGATGCAGCTGGTGCGCGCACCTAAGCAGTTCGACGTAATGGTAACCGGCAACATGTTCGGTGATATTTTGTCTGACGCTGCTGCAATGCTGACTGGTTCGATTGGTATGCTGCCATCTGCGTCTCTGGACGAAGACGGTAAAGGTATGTACGAGCCGTGCCACGGTTCTGCGCCAGATATCGCAGGTCAGGGTATCGCTAACCCGCTGGCAACCATTCTGTCTGCTGCAATGATGCTGCGTTACTCCCTGAATGCAGGTGAGACTGCGGATCGTATCGAAGCGGCAGTAAGCTCCGTACTGGATCAGAACCTGCGTACTGCAGATATCTGGTCTGAAGGTATGCAGAAAGTCAGCACATCCGAAATGGGTGATGCTGTAGTTGCTGCGCTTAAGGCCTGATTTATCAGGGATTGCGCAGAAAGACGGATAGCCTGAAAGCGCTATTTGTTGCATAATGATGCGCTGCTTTAAACGGCAGTATCTATCGGCCTCTGCAGGTAGCAGGGGCCGATTTGTTATTTTGAGAACAATCCGAGTTTTTGGTGAAACAGATGAAACGTGTAGGTTTTGTTGGCTGGCGTGGAATGGTGGGTTCCGTGCTGATGCAACGCATGATGGAAGAGCGTGATTTCGATCATATCGAAGAACCGGTCTTCTTCACCACATCCCAGGTAGGGCAGGCTGGACCGGATATTGGTAAAGATATTCCAGCACTGAAAGATGCGACATCCATTGAAGAGCTGAAACAGATGGATGCCATTATTTCCTGTCAGGGTGGTGACTACACAAAACAGGTTTACGGCGCACTGCGTGAAGCGGGTTGGAACGGCTACTGGATCGATGCGGCATCTTCCCTGCGTATGGATGATGAAGCGATCATCGTTCTGGATCCGGTAAACATGAATGTCATCAAAGACGGGCTGTCCAGCGGTATCAAGACTTACGTTGGTGGTAACTGCACTGTTTCCCTGATGCTGATGGGCCTGGGTGGTCTATTCAATGCAGGTCACATCGAATGGATGACCTCCATGACGTATCAGGCGGCTTCCGGTGGCGGTGCGCGTCACATGCGTGAGCTGATCTCCCAGATGGGCATCATTCGAGACTCCGTTGCTGACGATCTGGCAAACCCGGCGTCCGCTATTCTGGATATCGACCGACAGGTTGCAGAAACTATCCGTAGTGATGCGATGCCGGTTGATAACTTTGGCGTACCGCTGGCGGGTTCCCTGATCCCTTGGATCGATACCAAGCTGGACAACGGTCAGAGCCGTGAAGAGTGGAAAGCGTTTGCTGAAACCAACAAGATTCTGGGTCTGGGTGATAGCCCAATCCCAATCGACGGTACCTGCGTGCGTATCGGCGCGATGCGTTGTCACAGCCAGGCGTTTACCATCAAGCTGAAGCAGAACCTGCCTATGGACGAGATTGAAGGCATGATCGCTGAAGCGAACGACTGGGTTAAGGTGATCCCGAACGATCGTGATATTACTGCTGCTGAGCTGACGCCTGCAAAAGTGACCGGTACTCTGAGCATCCCTGTCGGTCGTCTGCGTAAGATGAACCTGGGTGACGAGTTCCTGAATGCGTTCAGCGTAGGTGACCAGCTGTTGTGGGGCGCTGCAGAGCCTCTGCGTCGTATGCTGCGAATCCTGCTGGAAGACTGATGCGCACGCATAAAAAATAGAAGGCTGGTGTTCGCGCCAGTCTTTACTAATATACAGCCCGACATTGTTCGGGCTGATTTGTTTCTGGGCTGATTTTTCGGGGTTAGAAGTGGAAAGAACATTTAACGTTGCGATTGTTGGTGCTACCGGGCTGGTGGGCGAAGCGATGCTGGAGATACTAGAACAGCGTGATTTTCCGGTAGGCGAGCTGTTTCTGTTGGCAGGCGAGCGTTCTGCGGGTAAGTCTCTGCAATTTCGTGACAAGTCACATAAAGTCGGGTTGCTGGAGAACTTTGATTTTTCCCAGGTAGAGATCGTTCTGTTTTCTGCCGGTAGTGATGTCTCTATGCAATACGCGCCGATCGCTGCCGATGCGGGCTGTGTTGTGATCGATAATACTTCCTGCTTCCGTTACGACCCGGATATCCCTCTGGTGATCCCGGAAGTAAACCCGGAGATGGTGGGGGAGTACCGTAACCGCGGTATTATAGCGAACCCTAACTGTTCAACCATTCAGATGCTGATGGCGCTGGCACCGATTCACCGTCAGGTGGGCATTGATCGAATCAATGTTTCTACCTATCAGGCTGTTTCCGGTTCTGGGCGTAAGGCGGTAGAAGAGTTGGCAGGTCAGACGGCGCGCCTGCTGAACGGATTAAGTATTGATCCTGACGTTTATCCTAAACAGATTACGTTCAACGTATTGCCCCAGATCGACGCGATGCAGGATAACGGTTATACCCGCGAAGAGATGAAGATGGTGCTGGAAACCCAGAAGATTCTGGGTGATGAAAGTGTTCGTGTGAATCCGACCTGTGTGCGTGTGCCGGTCTTCTTTGGTCACTCGGAGTCGCTGCATGTGGAAACCCGTGAGCCAATTTCGGCGCAGGATGTGCGAGAGCTGCTGGAGGTAATGCCGGGTGTCGAGGTCGTTGATGAACCGGAAGATGAGGGCGGTTTTGCTACACCGGTGACCGACGGTGTTGGTAAGGATGACGTTTTTGTCAGCCGCATTCGTGAAGATATCTCTTCCCCAAGTGGGATCAATATGTGGGTTGTGTCCGACAATGTGCGAAAAGGTGCAGCGCTAAACAGCATTCAGATTGCAGAACTCTTGATCCAGCAATATCTCTAGAGCAAAAACATCAAGTGATTTCTGGGAGTCTGGTGGTCTCTAGTGGCTGCTTGGGTTAGGATTGGAGGCAATTCAGGAGCAAATCAAACTCCCGTTTTAATTTTATGGATCACACAGGAAGGACGAGTTTGCGCAAGCTGGTTACCAGTCTTGTATGTGCAGGAAGTTTAGTGGCTTCCCCTGCTCAGGCATTGGACCTGGGGGCATTGCATGTATATTCCGAAGCAGGTCAGCCGTTAGATGCAGAGATTCAGCTGTTAGATGTTGAAGGGCTCAGCGCTGATGAAATCCGGCCGCGGTTTGCAGGCGTGGATGATTTGGCGCTTTCCGGGCTCGACAATAAGCGCTACCTCTCCGGCGTCCGTTTCTTTGTGGCGATCGAGAAAGATAAGTCCGCAACGCTACGTCTAGTATCTGATCAGCCGATCAATCAATCTTTTCTGAGCTTCCTGTTGGAAGTTAACTGGCCCCAGGGCAGGCTGTTGCGCGAATACACCGCACTGTTAAAAGGTGAGGTGAAATCTACGCCGGTAGCTGCATCAAACCTAAAGGCTCTAGAATCGGTGGTAGTTGAAACGGCATCTGCGGTAGCGCCAGTCTATGTTCCGCAAGGGGAGCAAGTTGCCGCCTCGCCGGTTCCGGAAGAAAAACCAGTGTTGCAAGCGATGCAGAGTGCGCCGGTTGGTGCTGAGCGTCCATTGGCGCTGGCGGAGCGTAAGCCAGTCAAGCCAGTTGTTCAGGATGTTGTACCTGAGGCTGTGGTAGATACGCCTTCTTTGGATGCGCAGGCGGAAGATCACTCGACAGACGTGGTTGAGCACTCTCACCCCATTGAAATGACCAAGCCGGTTCTGGTGCGTGATTCGGAGCGTGTGTACGTTAACGAAGAAACACCCGAAGAAATCGTGACCGCGGTGATGCAGCCTCTCGCCGATAAGGAAACACAGCTGTCGCAAAAAGCGGCGAAGCCTGCGACAGTTGCGCCAGCGTCTGACAATAGCCCTTCTGTGGCATCTGGAGCTGTCGTGGTGAGCAGCAAACAAACATTGTGGGATATTGCGAACCGCCACCGTCCGCAAGGTGATTTCAGCAATCAGCAGATGATGCTTGCCCTGTATGAAAAAAATCCGCAAGCCTTTGTGAGTGGTGACATCAATCGAATAAAAGGGCATGCGGTACTTAGTTTGCCGACTGTCGCCGAGCTGGAACGTTATGATCGCTCTGCAGCGCTTGGTGAGGTTCGCCAGAAGCTCAATGAGTCCAGTGAAATGGCATCGAGAGACATCGGTGTTGCTTCGCGTACCCCGGAAGTGGTTGTTGGACCGAAAGAGACGCTGTGGGATATTGCGGTCAAGTACCGTACTGGACCTGAGGTGAATACGCGCCAGATGATGTTGGCGATTGTGAAGAGCAATCCACATGCTTTTGTTGATGGCAATATCAACCGGATGCTCAAAGGGGTGGTGCTGACGATGCCGACAGCGAAAGATCTTCGTCAATGGAGCAAGGAAGATGCTTCTGCAGAGGTGCGTCGTCAGATATCTGATTGGCAGGCCGGGGGCGTGTCAGAGTCGCCAGCTGCGGCTAAATCTGATTCCCTCGGATCTACAAAACGCTTACCTGAGTCTGTAACCACTGTAGCTAAGGTAAAACTTCAGGCCAGTGGGGCGGCAGAAGGGCCTAAGCGGCTGGTTGTGGGTAAAAAAGAGACACTCTGGACCATTGCGCTGAACCACCTGCCGGACGCGTCGGTTACAGCCGGCCAGATGATCAAAGCAATTATTAAGAAAAATCCGCATGCATTTGTGAACGGTAATATGAACGAAATGCGTGTGGGAGAAGTGTTAGAGATGCCAACACTCGCAGAAATTCGCGAGTTAAACGGCAGTTGATGTTAACTCCCTGAAAAGTCGGCCGATAAAAGGATGTTAGTGGTTGGTCGTTTGTAGGGTTCAATAGTGTAACGTTGTAGCATGGCGGCTGCTGATTCCCGAGTTTTGGGAGTAAGCAGGCCGTTTGTGTTGAGTCACTTGACCCGGCTACACCATATAAATAATACTTTCTCGATGTTCTCGGGTCTGCAACTGTATGATTTTTACGAGAATTTCAGAGAATAAGTAACAAGGAAACTGATGATGCTGCGCAAACTCGCTGTAAGCCTTGCTCTGGCAGGGATACTGAGCACGTCGAATGCTTATGCGCTGGGCCTTGGAGAGATCAAGATCAACTCGGCTTTGAACGAGCCGCTTGATGCTGAGATAGAGTTGCTGGACGCCAGGAAGCTCAATCCCCTTCAGATTCAGCCGCGGATGGCAGATATCGATGAATACGCGCTTGCGGGCATTGATAAGCAGCGTTACCTGTCTGATGTAAATTTTAAAGTCTTTGTTGGACCTGACGGGAAGGGGCGTATCCGCCTTACGAGCCCAGGCCCGATCAAAGAGCCTTTCCTGAACTTTCTGGTCGAGCTGAACTGGCCGAACGGTCGTCTGGTCCGCGAGTACACATTGCTCCTGGATCCGCCGGTCTACAACCCGGTACGCCAGCGTCTTGCTGCTCAGCCTGTTATCCCGGCGCAGCCGCGCGCGACCGTTCCTGTAACTCCCGTGAAGCCTGTCGCGCCGGTCCAGAATATCCGCACCGAGATGGATCGTAAGACCCAGGTATTTGTGGATGTGCACGATTCGCTGTGGAGTATTGCGGATAAATACCGCCCCGATGACTCGGTTACCAAAAGTCAGATGGCGCTGGCTCTGCTGAAGAAGAATCCAGATGCGTTTGTTGGCGGCAATATTAACCGCATGAAGGCGGGTGTGGTGCTTGATCTGCCAACCTTGGCTGAGATCAATGCCCTGACGCCGCAGCAAGCGTCTGCAGAAGTACAGCGGCAAAACCGTGCATGGAAAAATCGCAATAAGCCGGTTTCCACGTCGGAGCAGCCGGCGAAACCGCTTGTCGCAACAGTAAAGGCCAAACCGACAGTAGAGAAGCCCCCTCAAGCTGATAAGCCTGCAGTGGTTGAAGCAGATAAGCCGTTGATCGTTGCGCAAAAGCCTGAAGGCGATGTTGCACCGGAGCAGGTTGGCGTAGACCAGGAAGCGCTGCAGGAACTTGAGGATGCGCGCGTCGCACTAGAGCAGGAACTGGAAGAGACTAACACCGAGCTTGCTGACCAGCGTGCACAGTATGAAATGCTGAACGACCGCCTGGCGATGATGCAGGAGCAGTTGTCTACTGTTCAAAACTCGCAGGTAAGTAAAGACCGTACCATTGAGGCGCTCGAACAACGGATCAGTGAGCAGCAGGCCCAGTTGGCGGAACGAGAGAAGGGTTTCATTGCGAAGTTGATGGAAGATCCGATTCTGCTGGCAAGTATTGGCGGTGGTTTGGTTGCTCTTCTGGCAGCTGTGTTGGTTATCTTGTTCCTGCGCCGTCGTAAGGCGAAGAAAGCAGCTGAAGAAGATAGCGATGAAAATATTGGTGAACTGGCCGCCGCTGCCACCGCGGGTGCAGCGGCTGCGGTAGCCGCTGATGCGGTTGCCGCAGAGGAAGAAACGTCCGTAGCAGAGGGGGCTGATGCCACCGGCGACATCTCCGAGGTATCGGTTGATGACGATATGGAAGACCTCACCGATCTTGATCTTGATCTGGACATGGATCTGGATCTGGATGCGGCTGTATCTGACGAGGTGGTGGAAGAAACCGATGAAGACCTCAATGCGCTGCTGGAAGATGACGAGTTTGATCTGGGTCTGGATGAGACTGAGATTGAAGGTGATGTGGCTGATACTGCAACCACAGATGTCATCGAAGAAGACGTAAACGACGCCGAGCTGGAGCAACTGCTGGCAGAAGATCTGGGCGACGATCTGGTGGGCAGCTCATTGGATCTGGAATCCGACTTCGATGGGGCAGAGCTGGAGTTTGCGCCTGAAGCAGGTGCGGCCGCAAGCTCAGACGCTGATGATCTGGATGCCATCCTTTCGGGTAACGATGATCTTGAATTCACGCCACCGTCAGCGGGCGGTGATGATTCTTTGCTGGCAGATCTGGGGCTGGATGATATCGGACTGGATGATCTGGATGCGCAATCCGCAGACGACGATGCACTGGACTTCAATGTGGGTGGTTCGGCAGATCAGGCTGATACGACAGATGATGTGGATGCTGACGATATTGACGCATTGCTGGCGCAGGCTTCGGGTGACTTGGATGCTGCATCTGAAGTAGATGAAGATCTGGATGTCGATGATATTGATGCGCTGCTGGCACAGGCATCTGGCGATCTGGAAGCGGTTGCGAATGATGTGGTTGAGGCTGGTTCAGATCTGGATGAATCTGTTCTGGATGCAGATCTGGAAGCATTGCTGGCCGAAACCGAACAGGTCGCAGATGAAACTGAACAGCAGTCTGAAGAAGGTATTGATGATCTGCTCGAAAGCTTCTCCATTGAAAGTGGATCAGCGGTAGCGCAGGAAGAAGCATCCGGTACATTGGCGCAAGAAGACGCTGCTCAGGGCGAGGATGATCTCGATCTGGAGCTGGATGCAGATCTCACCGCCGGTAGCATTGATGATCTGCTGGCGGAGGTGGCCGCTGGTGAGTTTGCCGATGAGGGCGCTGCAAACGAGACAGCTGCTGATTCGATCGACGATATTCTTGCTGAGATCGATACAGCTGAAGGGGTGTCTGAAGCAGGTGCTGATGCACTGGTACAGGATCTTTCCGATCTTGCGCTCGATGAGGATCTGCCAGCTGAAGCCGCTGATGGTGATCTGGACGCGTTGCTTTCTCAGGCCCAGGAAGAGGTTGCTCAGGCACCTGAAGAGTCTGCGCTGGCACCGGAAGATGATATTGAGACTTTGCTGGCAGAGGTGGCGGGTGAAGAACCTGTTCTGGATCTGTCGGGTGATGAAGAAGAGATAACAGAAAGTGCTGCTGAGCCAGAGGAGTCTGCGGACCATATCCTGGCCAGTCTTGAGCTGGATGATGACGATCTGCTGGCAGATCTGAACCTCGCTGAGGAGGACGCTGCTGGTGAGCGGTCTGAAGTCGGGGAGGATGAGCTGGATGCGCTACTGGAAGCTGGAACTCTTGCAGAACACGCCACTGAGCACCTGGAAGCGCTGACTGAAGAGCAGGACGAAACCGCATTTGATGCCGAGGTTGAGGCCCTCCTCAATGAGGTTAGTGAAAAGAGTGCACCAGAGGCGGTGCCTGCAGCTGAGATTGAAGGTCCAGAGCCGGAATCTGCAGCAGAACCAGAAATTGAACTTGATCCGGCGTTTGATGTTGAGGATGCGCTGGAAGAGATCACACAACAGCCTGAAGCGGAAAGTGATGCGCTGGATGATGTGTTGGCAGAACTGGGTCTGGATGCGAAACCAGAGATCGATGCGGTAGGTCTGGAGGATATTGATCTGGATGCGCTCGATCTGGATGCGCCTGCCACTGAAGAGGTGCAGGACACAGCAGACATTGAGGCTTCCGAAGAGCAGGTACCAGTTACCGCGGATGAAGCCGATCTGGCCGATGCCGTTGCTGAGCTGGAGGCGCCGCTGGAGGTAGAAAACCTCGATGACGTAGATCTGGATCTGGGTGATATGGACCTCGCGGACCTGCTGGATGAAGTTGCTACCGCTGATACAGAAACAGTAGATAGCGACCTTGAGTTGGATTTCGCTGTCCCAGTATCGGTTGAGCCGGAAGTTGAGCTGCCAGCTGAGGAGTCTGCCCCTGCAGTACAGGATCCTGCTGAAGTAGAGTCTGCGCTGGAAGGTCTGGAGGATCTGGACGACCTGGATTTGGCTGAAATGATGGCCGGTCTTGAAGACGGATCTTCAGAAGCGCTGGATCTGCCAGATGTTGGTACGGACCTGGATGCAGACCTGGCCGCTCTGGATCGCTCTCTGGATGAGTTGGGTGGTAAGGCTGTGCCAGCCAACCCGGTTGAGGAGGAGCTGACCGCCAACATCGCGCATGACCTGGATGCAGAGCTGGATAGCGAGCTACAGTCTCTGCTGGACGGCAGTGACAGTGATATCGAGCTGGAAGAGACCGGTGCGGATGAGGAAGATCTGACCGAAGTTGATGGCTGGTCTCTACTGGAAAGTGCCGATGAGGTTGAAACTAAGCTGGATCTGGCGCGTGCCTACATGGATATGGAAGATGGAGAAGGTGCGCGGGAGATCCTTGCTGAGATCGTTCGCGACGGCAGTGATAAGCAGAAGCAGGAGGCGTCCGCCTTGCTGGAGAGTATTAAGCAGTAATCTATGTCTCAAGTTTCTCAGGAACCAACAGGGGCGATTTCGATCGCCCCTTATCGTTACGCCCTTTGTATCGAATACCAGGGTACCAACTATCGTGGCTGGCAGATTCAAAAAGGGGTTGTCAGCATTCAGGAAACTCTGGAGAAAGCACTTTCAAAGGTTGCTAATGAACCGGTGCATGTCGTGTGTGCGGGGCGCACCGATGCATGTGTGAATGCGACCTACCAGGTCATCCATTTCGAAAGCCACGCCAAGCGTACGCCGCGTGCCTGGGTGATGGGTACCAATACCAAGCTGCCGGATGATATTGCCGTTAAATGGGCGGTTGAGGTACCGGAAAGCTTCCATGCGCGATTCTCGGCGCAGCAGCGTCGGTATCGCTATGTCATCCTGAGCGCGCCGGTGAAGCCGGCATTGTTGGCGAAAGGTGTTACCTGGACCTACAAATCGCTTGATGTCGATCGCATGAATGCAGGTGCGGCTTACTTGGTCGGCGAGCACAACTTCAACTCCTACCGTGCTGTTAACTGCCAGGCACACAGTCCCATTCGTGAAGTACGTGAGCTGAAGGTTTACCGAAGCGGTGGCTTGATCGTCATCGATGTGGCGGCCAACGCATTCTTGCATCACATGGTGCGAAATATCGCTGGTGTACTGATGAAGATCGGCTGTGGTGAAGCTGAACCGATCTGGGCGAAAGAGGTGTTGGACGCGCAGGATCGACGCCAGGGTGGGGTGACTGCGCCACCGTATGGCCTCTATTTTGTCGATGTTAAATACCCCGACGAATTCGAGTTGCCAAAATCCGAGCTGGGGCCTTATTTCCTTACTGCCCTGGACTAGTGTTATCCGCTAGCCGTAAGCCGTAACCATCTGATAGTATATTGGGTTTTCCGGACGGGCCTTTGGTGAGCACTACACCGTGAATAGAACGCGTATCAAAATTTGCGGTATCACGCGCCAAGCGGATGCCGACATTGCCGTGGCAGCAGGAGCTGATGCGCTGGGGTTTGTTTTTTACGATCCAAGCCCACGAAACGTAAGTGTTGAGCAGGCCGCAGACATTATTCGTGGGCTACCTGCCTTCGTTACCAGTACGGCACTATTTGTGAATGCCGAGCCTACGTTTGTGCAGCAAGTGATCGACGAGACTGGCATCGATCTGTTGCAGTTTCACGGCAATGAAGATGTAGCGTACTGCGAACAGTTTTCCCGTCCTTATATGAAAGCGATCCGGATGAAACCGGATGTTGATGTTGCTGCGGAGTGTCAGCGTTACACCGGTGCTGCAGCCGTTTTGTTAGATGCCTACCGTCCCGGGGTGCCCGGCGGAACAGGCGAATCCTTTGACTGGGAGCGAATCCCGGCAGAGCTAAGAGGTTCGATTGTGTTGGCGGGTGGTCTGAACCCGGACAACATTCGTAGAGCGGTCGAAACCGTGCGTCCCTTTGCCGTTGATGTCAGCGGTGGCGTAGAAGCCAGCAAAGGGATTAAAGATAAAGAAAAAGTAGAGAAGTTTACTCAAGAGGTTAACCGTGCCTATCAAGACTGATCTTTCCACAATTGCGCAGATGCCCGACGAACGTGGGCACTTTGGTCCCTATGGTGGTCGTTTTGTTTCCGAGACCCTGATGGCTGCCCTCCAGCAGCTGGAGGAGACCTATGAGCGCTTGTGGCGAGACCCAGACTTCCAGGCTGAGTTTGACCGCGATCTGGCGCACTATGTTGGTCGTCCATCCCCGCTGTACCATGCGGTTCACCTGACTGAACTCTGTGGCGGCGCGCAGATCTATCTGAAGCGTGAAGACCTGAACCACACGGGTGCTCACAAGGTGAATAACACCATTGGTCAGGCGCTGTTGGCTAAATACACCGGCAAGCCACGTGTGATAGCTGAAACCGGTGCAGGTCAGCACGGCGTTGCTTCTGCTACCGTAGCTGCACGACTGGGCCTTAAGTGCCAGGTATACATGGGCGCTGAAGACGTACAGCGTCAGGCCCTGAACGTATACCGCATGAAGTTGCTGGGTGCCGAGGTGATCTCTGTTGAATCCGGTACCCGTACCCTGAAAGATGCCATGAACGAAGCGATGCGTGACTGGGTAACCAACGTCGACGATACCTTCTACATCATCGGTACTGCGGCAGGTCCTCACCCGTATCCGAAGCTGGTACGTGACTTCCAGTCCGTGATTGGACGTGAGGCGCGTGCCCAGTGTCTGGAGCAGGCGGGGCGCTTGCCGGATGTGCTGGTTGCATGTGTCGGTGGTGGTTCTAACGCTATCGGTCTGTTCCATCCGTTCATCGAAGATGCCGATGTACGTATGGTCGGTGTCGAGGCGGGTGGTTTTGGTGTTGAATCTGGTCAGCACGCGGCACCACTTACTGCCGGTCGTCCGGGTGTTCTGCATGGTAACCGTACGTACCTGATGGAAGACGACGCGGGTCAGATCCTGGGAACTCACTCCGTTTCTGCGGGTCTGGATTACCCAGGTGTCGGACCGGAGCACTCTTACCTGAAAGATGTGGGGCGTGCCGAGTACGTGGCGATCAACGACGATGAAGCGATGGATGCGTTCCGTACGCTGACCCGCGTTGAAGGTATCATGCCAGCTATCGAGTCCAGTCATGCTGTCGCGCATGCGATGAAGATGGCGAAAGAGATGGATAAAGACCAGATCATCGTAGTTAACCTGTCTGGTCGTGGTGACAAAGATATTCATACCGTCGCTCAGATCGACGGTATCCAGGTCTGATTTTCGGACCTTAAGGACGGTAAAGAACATGAATCGAATTGCAGCGTGTTTTGAACGCCTGAAAGAGCAGGGCCGTCAGGCCCTGATTCCTTACATCACTGCTGGCGACCCGGCTCCAGCCGCGACTGTACCAACCATGCACGCCATGGTTGAAGCGGGTGCGGATATCATTGAGCTGGGTATCCCGTTTTCCGATCCGATGGCTGACGGCCCGACCATTCAGCTGGCGTGTGAGCGCTCCCTGATGCACGGTACCCGCTTGCTGGACGTTCTGGAGATGGTGAAAACCTTCCGCGAGAAAGATCAGGAAACCCCTGTGGTCCTGATGGGGTACCTGAACCCGGTAGAGGTGTTGGGTTACAAATCCTTTGCTGAGCAAGCTGCCGCTGCCGGTGTTGATGGTGCCCTGATCGTCGATCTGCCGCCGGAAGAGGCTGAAGGTGAGTTTGATCAGGTGATGAAGGCAAACGGCCTGGATACCATCTATCTGCTGGCGCCAACCACCGAAGAGAGCCGCGTCGAGAAGGTTTGTAAGGCAGGTAGTGGCTACCTGTATTACGTATCTGTGAAAGGGGTGACCGGTTCTGCAGCGCTGGATGTTCAGGCGGTTGCGGATAAGCTGGACGTTGTACGTAGATATACGGATCTGCCGATCGGTGTGGGCTTTGGTATCAAAGATGCTGAGTCTGCCAAGGCGGTATCCGGCGTTGCTGACGGTGTAATCGTGGGTAGCGTACTGGTAAACAAGATTGCATCGCTGGTTGCTCAGCAGGACGAGATCCCTGCACAGGTCTCTGCCATCGTGGCTGAGCTGCGCACTGCGATGGACGCGTGAAAGAACTGACGCTTAAGTAAAGATTTGGAAAAACATACATGAGTAACTGGCTGGAAAAAATCGTTCCCTCTTTGGTTCGCAACGAAACCAAGCGTTCCAACATTCCAGAAGGGCTGTGGAAGAAGTGTCCTAAATGTGACGCACCACTGTACCGCCCGGAACTGGAAAAGAACCTGAGCGTTTGTCCTAAATGCGACCACCATATGCGCCTGAACGCGCGTAAGCGTCTGGAACTGTTCCTGGATGAGCAGAACCGTACCGAGCTTGCGACAGAGGTGGAGCCGGTCGATCGCCTGAAGTTTAAGGACTCCAAAAAGTATAAAGACCGTCTGGTTGCGGCGCAGAAAGCCACCGAAGAGAAAGACGCACTGATCGCAATGCGCGGTGAGCTGAACGGTCAGCCAATCGTTGCAGTAGCGTTCGAGTTCCAGTTCATGGGCGGTTCCATGGGCGCTGTTGTAGGTGAGCGTTTTGTCCGCGCGGCCAAAGTGAGTCTTGAAGAGAAGATTCCTCTGGTATGCTTCTCCGCATCCGGTGGCGCACGTATGCAGGAAGCACTGTTCTCGCTGATGCAGATGGCGAAAACCAGTGCGGTGCTGGAAAAACTGAAAGCGCAGGGTATCCCTTACATCTCTGTTCTGACTGACCCTGTTTATGGCGGTGTGTCTGCGAGTCTGGCGATGCTGGGTGACCTGAATATCGGTGAACCTAAAGCGCTGGTTGGTTTTGCAGGACCGCGTGTAATCGAGCAGACTGTACGCGAAAAGTTGCCGGAAGGTTTCCAGCGCAGTGAATTCCTGCTGGAGCACGGTCAGGTGGATATGATCATTCACCGTCATGAGATGCGTGAGCGTCTGGATTCTATCCTGCGCAAGCTGACCCGTCAGCCAGCGGCCTGATCCGGAAGCGATCGTTCATTGGATTGCATAACAAACATGCATTAAAAAATAGCCGGCAGTGGCATTACGCTGCCGGCTTTTCTGTTTCTTGTAGTAGGTATTTATGACGCAGGTAACCGACGGTTTTTCCCTTGACGAATGGCTCTCCTGGATCGAAGCCTGTCACCCCGCCGAGATTGAGCTGGGCTTGGAACGTGTCAGCCAGGTGGCTGATGCCATGGGTGTGCGCTCTCCAAAATCCAAGGTGATCACTATTGCCGGCACGAACGGTAAGGGTTCAACCGTGACCTATCTGGAGACCATTCTGGGTAAAGCGGGTTACAGCGTTGGCTGCTACACATCTCCGCATTTTCGTAAGTACAACGAGCGTGTTCGTCTGAACGGCCGGAACATCTCCGATGAGGAGCTGTGCCAGGCGTTCCGGACAATTACTGAAGCACGTAAAGATATTCCGATGACGTACTTCGAGTACGGCACCCTGGCCGCACTTGAAATTTTTGGTCGCAAAGAGCCGGATGTAATCCTGCTGGAAGTCGGTCTGGGTGGTCGTCTGGACGCGGTAAATATCGTGGATGCAGATATTTCTATTGTGACCAGTATTGCTATCGACCACGTGGATTGGTTGGGTGACGATCGAGAAGTGATCGGTCGCGAAAAATCCGGCATCTTCCGTAAAAACTGTCCTGCTGTATGTGGTGAGGCTGATCCTACTGCATCGGTCGCAGAGGTTGCGGCTGAAACCGGAGCGGTGTTGTACCAGGTGGGCAAGCAGTTTAATTACCAGATAGACGGTCAGAAATGGAACTGGCAGGGTGTTTGTCCGGTCGGAGAAACACTGCGGTTGGAAAGCCTGCCGCTGCCAACGCTGCCATTGCCTAACGCAGCAACCGCGCTACAGGTGCTTGCAGTCGCGGGTCTTGATGTATCCGTCGACGCGATCCGGGCAGGGCTTGAAGAGGCAACGATGACCGGCCGCATGCAGTGTGTGGAACTGGCGAACGGTACGGCGTGGCTGGATGTGGCGCACAACCCTGAAGCGGCGGAACTTTTGGCAGCACGCCTGGCAGCAAAGGGTCAGCAAGTTCATATGGTGCTGGGTATGCTGGGCGATAAGGATTTTGCGTCAGTTATCGAGATTTTGCGCCCACAAGTGTCATACTGGTACCTGGCCGACCTCAATGTACCCCGAGGTCAGAAGGCGGAGGTACTGGCGACACACCTAACCATTGAAATGGATGCCGGACGGTGTGCTTGCTTTGGTACGGTGGCTGAGGCGTTGGATGCTGCGCAGGATAAGTTGAGCAAGGAAAATAGTTTGCTGGTCGCGGGTTCATTTTTTACAGTGAGCGATGCTCTCGATCATCTTGGAGTGGATGAGTAACTATGCAAGAGAAGCTGAAATACAGGTTGATTGGTCTGGTGGTTATTGTGGTATCAGCCGGTATTCTGTTTCCCCTGTTGTTTAATGGCGAGGGCTATCGGGAGCGCCATCTGGAGTCCGCAATCCCGGCTGTGCCGCCATTGCCTGAAGTGGTTAAGATCGAACCGCAGTCTAAAACGCTGCCGGATACCAGTGAGGTGGCCGCGCCGGAACCTCCTGCACCGGCGCCGAAAAAGTCGGCCGAGCTGGTGAAAAAGATCGAAACTAAAAAGCCAGTGATCAGTGTTGATGAAGAGAAACCAACACTCGATAAGCAGGGGGTGCCGGTCGCATGGACATTGCAGTTAGCCACCTTCAGTGACGAAGGCAATGCGAAGGAACTGCGTGGCCAACTGATCGATGCTGGGCATAAAGTGTATACCCGAAAAAACGGTAATTTGGTCAAGGTGTATGTTGGCCCTGATTTTCAGCGTTCAAAACTTGAAGCACTTAAAACCAAGCTCAAGAAAGATCTGAATCTGGATGGCATTATCGTGCGTTTCTCTACTCGCTGAAGATAAAGGCCTCTGGTAGAATGCGCGCATCTTTCTAGGGTAGTTACAGAAAATGAATTGGGCTGACTGGGCTATCGTGGCGATCATCGCCATTTCCTGTTTATTTAGTGTTCGTCGCGGATTTGTAAAAGAGGCGCTTTCTCTGGTTACCTGGGTTGCGGCCTTTATGGTGGCTCGTACCTTTGTGACGCCGATGACGGAAATTCTGCAGCCCTACATCGACACCCCTTCTCTCCGTGTTGCCGCGGCCTTTGCTAGTCTGTTTATTGTCACCCTTATTGTCGGTGCCCTGATTGGGCAGCTATTTGGCATGCTGGTGGAAGCAACCGGCCTCAGCGCAACCGACCGTATGCTGGGTATCGCTTTTGGCGCTGCACGCGGCGGTTTGATCGTGGTCGTGCTGGTTATGCTGGCAGGCGAGACGCCTGCGGCACAAGATTCCTGGTGGCGTGAGTCCCAGTTGATTCCCCACTTTGCGTTAATGGAAGCCTGGACCAGGGATGTGGCAGGTGAAGTTGCAGATTTGATCTGGAACGCAGGACGCTAAGAATAAAATTTTTGAGATTACCATTTCCCTTCGAGGTGAGTTCGGATGTGCGGTATTGTAGGCATTGTTGCCAAATCCTATGTTAATCAGACTATTTTTGATGCCCTGACGGTGCTGCAGCACCGTGGCCAGGATGCGGCAGGTATGGTGACCTGTGAAAGTGATCGTTTCTTCCTGCGTAAAGACAACGGTCTGGTGAACGAAGTGTTCCGCACCCGTCACATGAAACGCCTGGGCGGTAACATGGGTATCGGTCACGTGCGTTACCCAACTGCCGGCTCCTCCAGCTCCGCTGAAGCACAGCCGTTCTACGTGAACTCTCCGTACGGTATTGCGCTGGCGCACAACGGTAACCTGACCAACGCAGAAGAACTGGCCGAGAAGATGTTCCGTGCTGACCTGCGTCACATCAACACGACGTCTGACTCTGAAGTGTTGCTGAACGTGTTTGCACACGAATTGCAGCGTCAGGGTAAACTGGTACCAGAATCCTCTGACATCTTTGCCGCGGTAGAACGTGTTCATGAGCGTGTTAAAGGTGGCTACGCCGTTGTAGCTGTTATCACCGGCTACGGTATTCTCGCATTCCGCGACCCGAACGGCATCCGCCCACTGGTATACGGCAAACGTGTTCTGGAAAACGGTGAAGAGGAGTTCATGGTTGCGTCCGAAAGTGTCGCGCTGGACGTGGCCGGTTTTGAACTGGTTCGCGATATCGAGCCGGGCGAAGCGATCTTCATTACTATGGACGGCAAAGTTGAGACACAGCAGTGTGCGAAAGACAGCCGTCTGACACCATGCCTCTTCGAATACGTCTACCTGGCGCGTCCGGACTCCATCATCGATGAAGTGTCCGTACATAAAGCACGTATGCGTATGGGGGTGAAGCTGGCAGAAAAAGTGCTGCGCGAAATGCCAGAACACGACATCGATGTGATTATCCCGATTCCGGATACCAGCCGAACGTCTGCTCTGGAAATGGCATACCACCTGGATGTTAAATTCCGCGAAGGTTTCATCAAAAACCGCTATGTGGGCCGTACCTTCATCATGCCGGGTCAGGAGCAGCGCAAGAAATCCGTGCGTCGCAAGCTGAACCCGATCGAGATGGAGTTTAAAGACAAGGTTGTCATGCTGGTGGATGATTCCATCGTGCGCGGTACCACCTCTCAGCAGATCGTACAGATGGCACGCGATATGGGTGCCAAGAAAGTGTACTTCGCATCTGCAGCGCCTGCTGTGCGTTTTCCAAACGTGTACGGTATCGACATGCCGTCCGTTAACGAGCTGATCGCACACGGCCGTACCGATGAAGAAGTGGCAAAAGAGATTGGCTGTGACTGGATGCTGTACCAGGATCTGGAAGACCTGAAAGAGAGCGTCCTGGCCGGCAACCCAAAGATTCAGGATTTTGACACCTGTGTATTTGATGGCAAATACGTCGCGGGTGATATCGACCAGACTTACCTGGATCGCCTGGAAGAGAAGCGTAACGACTCAGCGAAAGCTGAAGAGAACGGGCAGCAAGTGAAAAGTAACGAATCGTCAGATCTGCACAGCAAGATCGACTGAGGTATAGCCCTATGCACAAGCCTGGTTTTGAACGAGAAGAGCGTATCCAGTTTGAAGGCGACAATTACGCCTTCGATACGCTGGCAGTACGTGCCGGCCAGCGCCGCACCGGTGAAGGTGAACACAGCGACCCGATCTACCTGACTTCAAGCTACGTGTTTTCATCGGCGCGCGAGGCAGCTGCGCGCTTTGGTGGTGAAGAAGAGGGTAATATCTACTCCCGCTTCACCAATCCAACCGTGCAGGCATTTGAACGTCGCATCGCGGCGCTGGAAGGCGCAGAGCGCGCAGTTGCAACTTCATCCGGTATGGCGGCGATCATGGCCGTGGGTATTGCACTGATGCAGCAGGGCGACCACGTTGTCTGCTCTCGCAGCGTGTTTGGTTCGACGGTGTCTCTGTTCAATAAATACCTGACCCGTGCGGGCATCGAGACCACCTTTGTTGACCCGACCGATCTGGACGCGTGGCGCGCGGCGATCCGCCCGAACACGCGGTTGTTCTTCATGGAAACGCCGTCCAACCCGCTGGCTGAGCTGACGGATATTGAAGCGGTTTCCAAGATCGCACATGAGCAGGGCGCACTGCTGGCCGTCGATAACTGTTTCTGTACTCCGGCGCTGCAACAGCCGCTGAAGCAGGGGGCAGATATCGTGATCCACTCGGCGACCAAGTACCTGGACGGTCAGGGACGTTGTGTAGGTGGTGTGGTACTGGGTTCTGATAAGCTGATGGAAGAGATCTTCGGCTATGTGCGCACCTGTGGCGCGTGTCTGAGTCCGTTCAACGCCTGGAACTTTATGACCGGTCTGGAGACCCTCAGCCTGCGTATGAAGGCGCACAGTGACGCGGCGATGGCTCTGGCATTGTGGCTCGAGCAGCAGGACGGTATCGACAAAGTGTACTATTCAGGTCTGAAGAGCCACCCGCAACACGATCTGGCAGTGGAACAGCAGAGCGCGTTTGGTGGTGTGCTGTCCTTTGAGGTGCGCGGTGGCAAAGAAGCGGCGTTTAACTTTATCGATGCCACTGAGATGTTTTCTATTACCGGTAACCTGGGTGACGTGAAAACTACGATCACCCATCCTGGCACCACCACCCACGGTCGTATGAGCGTGGAAGAGCGTGCTGAAGCCGGTATTAAAGACAACCTGATCCGTGTTTCCGTGGGCCTTGAAGATCTGGAAGATATCAAAGCAGATATGCTGCGTGGCTTGGCGGCGATCTAATCCGCTAGAAACTCCGCCTCCACCTGATGTACTGCGCCGTCCTGGCGCAGTACGCTGCTCTTAAGCAGAAAGCGATCCACACCGAATTCAAAGCGACGATGGTTGAGCCTGTGTTGAAGGTGTTCAACGGCAGGTCCGGGATTGCTGCGACAGCGCCCCAGCGTCAGGTGTGGATGAAAGCGCCGGTGTTCCAGTTGAATCGCGATACTGCGCAACCTATGTGCCAGCTGCTTCTGTAGTCGTATCAGAGTGGCATTCGTTTCAAAGCCCAGCCACAATGCACCGTGCTGAAAGCAGCCCACATCGTGCGTTTTAAGCTCAAATGGATCAAAGTGGATCTCGGTGAGCTGTTCGCACAGTTCATCAAAGCGGTTTTCAGGCTGTTCGCCCAGAAATGCCAGTGTCAGGTGAAACTGGTCAGTGTTGTTCCAGCGGATCTGGCTCGAAGGAAACTGCAGATCGCTGATCTCTTCACAGACCTCGGTCGGTGGATCCAGCGCAATAAACAGACGCATCGGCATACTCCTTATCCCGGCCTGTAGTATAAATAGGGCCGGTAACATAAATAATCGTTTGATGTACCAAAAACAGCAAGAGCACCACAGATGAAGATTGTCCTCGCCCCGATGGAGGGACTGGTAGACCCGATCATGCGTAACCTGCTGACACGTGTCAGTGATATTGATTACTGCGTGACTGAGTTCGTGCGTGTCTCGGAGCGGGTCTTGCCTGCGCACCTCTTTAAGAAGACCTGTCCTGAGCTTCATCACGGCGGCAAAACTGCTGCGGGTGTGCCAGTGCACGTGCAGTTGCTGGGCAGTGACCCTCAGATGATGGCTCTCAACGCAGCCAAGGTCGTTCGCCTGGGTGCACCGGCAGTTGATCTTAACTTCGGTTGTCCCTCCAAAGGGGTGAACGCCAACCGGGGTGGCGCAATCTTGCTGGAAACACCTAACGAGGTACATGACATCGTATCTGCGGTGCGAAAGGCCGTGCCTAAGGATGTGCCGGTGACCGCAAAAATGCGTCTGGGTTACAAAGACAAGTCGTTGTACTTGGACAACGCAGCTGCGATTGCGGATGCGGGTGCTGCGCAGGTGACGGTACATGCGCGGACCAAAGTGGAAGGCTATAAACCGCCTGCCCATTGGGAGTACATCGCCCGTATTCGTGAATACGTGAAGATCCCTGTTGTTGCCAATGGCGAGATCTGGAGCTTTGAAGACTACCAGCGCTGCCGTGAGGTGAGTGGCTGTGAAGATGTAATGATCGGCCGTGGTCAGATTTCTCAGCCGGACCTGGTAAAAGCGATCAAGGCGCAGCGGGATGGTGCACCGGTTGACCCCATTCGCTGGCTGGAGATTGTCGGCTTACTGCTGGACCATATGGAACAGTCCACCGAACGTATGTTACCGGGGTACGTGCATGGCCGTATCAAGCAGTGGTTGCACCACCTGAAACGTTGTTTCCCAGAGGCAGTGGCGTTGTTTAATCAGGTGAAGGTGATCAAAGATATTGATCTGTTGCGCCAGGCATTAGAGGTAGAACAGACTCGGCTTAAAGGGGATTAACTTATAAGCCTCACCGGCTGGCGCTGAGCGCCCCAGACTCCTGGCCCTGTTTCGAAATAACCGGGGAGGGGCGTGCCACAGCCTTTGCAGCAACCGTTCACCAGATTCCACTCCCCTAACTCATACCAATCTCTTTCAATCAGGCGCAAACCGCAGTGATGGCAGTAGGTGGAGCTTCCCTCGGTATCGTGTACATTGCCGGTGTAAACGTAACGCAGCCCCTGCTTTAGAGCGATATCGCGCGCACGGGTAAGCGTCGACACAGGTGTACGGGGTTTATCGAGCATTTTCCAGTCCGGGTGGAAGGCGGTGAAGTGTAATGGGACCGACGGCCCCAGATTGTCCATAATCCAGCGACACTGGGCCTCCAGCTCCTCGTTGCTGTCGTTTTCGTCCGGAATCAGCAAAGTCGTGATCTCAAACCACACGTCGGTTTCGTGGTGAAGGTAGGTAAGTGTATCCAGCACAGGCTGGAGGCTACCGCCACAGATCTTTTTGTAAAACCTGTCGGTAAATGCTTTCAGGTCGATATTGGCGGCATCCATATGCTCAAAGAAGCGGGGGCGGGCAAGGTCTGTGATATAACCCGCACTTACCGCCACTGACTTAACGCCAACTTCATGGCAGGCGATCGCCACATCTTCAGCATACTCAAGAAAGATCACCGGGTCGTTATAGGTGTAGGCAATGGAGCGACAATCGTGTTCGTAACAGTAGCGTGCCAGCTGTTCCGGTGACGCAGCGTCAGCCAGGGTATCCATTTCACGGGCTTTGCTCATATCCCAGTTCTGGCAGAACTTGCAGGCGAGGTTGCAACCTGCGGTACCAAACGAAAGGACCGGGGTGCCCGGTAGGAAATGATTGAGCGGTTTCTTCTCGATGGGGTCGATACAGAAACCGCTGGAGCGGCCATAGGTGTATAGATGCATCTTGCCATTTTCGTTGCCCCGTACGAAGCATAAGCCACGCTGTCCATCCGAAAGCTTACAGAAGCGCGGGCAAAGATCGCACTGGATTTTATTTCTATCTACCGGGTGTGAAAAACCAACTTCGATTACGCTCATATCGTCTCTCGCTACTACCACTCTATACTTAAGATTAGCAGTGTGTCAGCGTAGTCGCTGTTGGTGATCTGCCGACTATCTTTTGATTTGCTTGTGCTGCTTTCAGGGGAATCAATCAATGACTCGGGAGCACTGTTTTCTATCGATGAAAATAACTTCGGAGAGCTCCGATGGACATTCGAAACCGGCTGTGGCTGGCGCATTTTATTCCGGTGATCCGGCACAGCTGGCCCAAGACGTAGACCAGTTTTTGTCGCATCACGAACGTCCCCCGTTGTCTGGCCTACGCGCTTTGGTTGTACCTCATGCTGGTTATATCTACTCGGGTGATGTAGCAGCGGCAGCATATAGTTGTCTTACGCGCGGCGCAGAATATAAATATGTGCTGTTGATTGGGCCTAGCCATCGCGTTGGTTTTATCGGGATGGCAGTGCCGGAGGCTGACGTCTTTGATACCCCTTTAGGACGGATGGAGCTGGCTAGCGAACAGATAGGTGAACTGGTGGCAGATGGGCTTGTTGTCTATAACCGCATGGCACATTATGCAGAGCACTGCCTGGAGGTTCAGCTACCGTTCCTGCAACGGGCGGAAGTGCATGCACCGCTGTTGCCGATTGTGGTGGGACACGCCAGTCCGGAAGAGGTCGGGGCTGTTGTTTTGCCTGCGCTGGAGGACCCGGAGGTACTGACTATTATCAGTACGGATATGAGCCATTTTCACAGTTATGACGAAGCACGGAAGATCGATGGCCAGACCCACAAGCGGATTCTGGCCGGTGCTGAAAATATCCAACCGGAAGAAGCGTGCGGTTGCATGGGCTTAAATGGCCTGCAGCATGCGTTGGCACGGAGTAAGTACCGTATTCATCTGCTACAACATTGTAATTCCGGAGATACCAGCGGCGATAAGAGCCGGGTCGTGGGGTATGCCGCCTATGCCGTCTACTGAGTACAACGCGTCTCAAAAGCAACGGATGTTGGAGCATGCCCGAGCTGCAATCGCCCGCGAGTTGGGCTATAAGCTGGCCCGCTGTTCTGCGGAGGAACCGTGGCAAAAAGAGGAACGGGCTGCATTTGTCACTCTGAACCATCATGGTCAGCTTCGGGGGTGTATCGGTAGTCTGAGTGCTCATCAGTCCCTGTGGGACGAACTGTCCTATGACGCCTGCGCAGCTGCATTCAGAGATCGCCGCTTTGCACCACTCAGCCGCGATGAATTTGATGACCTGGATATCCATATCTCTATTCTGACACCCACACAGCCACTCGCGGTCGATTCCGAACAGGCGTTACTGTCGGCGTTACGTCCTGGCGTGGATGGTCTGGTGCTTGAGGAGGGGGTGCGCAGAGCGACATTCCTGCCGCAGGTTTGGGAGCAACTGCCGGAGCCGAAAAGGTTTCTGGAGCACCTCAAACGCAAGGCGGGACTGGCAGAGGACTATTGGAGTGATACCATGCAGTTCTCGATTTATCAGGTAACGGACATTGGCGAATAGCGACGATTTTATCTCCTATCTGGTCGAAAGCATGCATATGTTGGGGCCGGTGCAGGCAAAAAGGATGTTTGGTGGTCATGGGCTATTTCTGGGTGGATTGATGTTTGCGCTGGTGACGGACGACCAGCTGTACCTGAAATCAGATCCCCAGACAGAAAACAGGTACAAAGCCCATGATCTGGAGCGGTTTACCTATATGAAGAAGGGCAAACCCTGCCATCTCAACTATTATCAGGCACCGGAGGAGTGTCTGGACAACAGCGAGGAACTGGTCGAATGGAGCGCGGTGGCGTATCAGGTGGCGGTGCGGGCAGCATCATGAAAAGTGTGTTGACCGATCTTCCGGCGGATAAGGTGCAGGAACACTTTGAGGACCTGCTGACACGTCCCGGTGTAAAGCTGGAACGAATTGTCACCTACGGGCAGGCCACGCCGCCGGGAGAATGGTATGACCAGGCGTGGGATGAGTGGGTGATGATAGTGCAGGGAGAGGCCAAACTTCTAATGGCGCGAGATGAGCAGTTGCTGCATATGAAACCGGGTGACCATGTTCTGTTACCCGCCCACTGCCGACACCGTGTTGAGTGGACACCAGAAGGCCAGACTACAATCTGGCTGGCGTTGCATCTGGGGGAGCCTGTTGATTGACCGGTATATCAGGGATACAGCAATGAAATCGAAGGTTGAAGTTATACAAGGTGATATTACTCAGCTTGAGGTAGACGCGATTGTCAATGCGGCCAACAGTAGCCTGCTGGGTGGTGGCGGTGTTGATGGTGCGATCCATCACGCTGCGGGGCCTGAACTATTGGCAGAGTGTCGAACCCTGGGCGGTTGCGACACCGGTGACGCCAAGATTACGCGTGGCTATAACCTACCTGCCAAGTCCGTGATTCATACAGTAGGGCCGGTCTGGCGAGGTGGTGGCGTGGGGGAGGCGGATAAGCTGCGTAGCTGTTACAAGCGCTGTCTCGAACTGGCGGAAGAGCGGGGGATGAGATCCATTGCGTTTCCGGCGATCAGTTGTGGCGTCTACGGCTACCCATTGGAACAGGCGGTTGAGATCGCAGTCGGTACAGTGATTGTTGGCCTGTATGATTGTCAGTCCATAGAACGGGTGGTGTTCTGCTGTTTCAGTAAAGAGATGGAGCTGCTGTATCAACGGCAGCTCGCAGAAGAGTAATCAGCTCACTTTTCTGATCGGAACCCAATATTCCAGCACCGAGTCAGGGTGGTCGAATGCAAAACGTTCGTCATACAGCTCAAGCTCAGGCCCGCCCGTATGACAGTACTCGCTGTTCGGTAGCCAGTCACGGAAGATCGCTGTGAGCGTGTCTCCGATTGTATGGATTGGGCCTTTATGGATAAAACAGGCGTAGGTTTGTTCTGGAACGTCCAGGCGTTGCAACCCTTCGTACGCTTTGGCCTGGTCATCCTCAAATGAAGCCCAATAGGTCATGTTCTCCAGGTCGTCGTTGGCGGTGCTGCAATCTACAACACCCCAGCAGACAGCCGGTGCCTGTCCCAGCTCTCCAATCTTGCGCTGAAACTCCATCCAAAGTGCCGGTAACCGTTCCATGTTGTTGGGTTGTGGTGATCCTGGTGCATTGAAAGTGGTTGTTAGCCCCCATAGGGTTTTCCCAGGGTAGACTTTAATTTCCGGTTCCATATCACTCTCTCCATTTAAATAACTGTTCAGGCTTGGGTCCAGCTTGGGGAATATATCCTTTGGCGTGCGGCGTGTCCGATATTGCCCAGGGGTAAGACCGAAGCACAGAGTAAACGCCCGGCTGAAGCTTTGCTGATTTTCAAAACCATAGTTCAGCGCGATCTCCAGAATGGAACATGGCCTGGCGATGAGTGCCATAGCTGCGTTGCTCAGTCGGCGTTTGCGGTAGTAGGCTGAAATACTGTAGCCAAATCTGGCCTGGAAGGTGCGTTGCAGTTGCCAGCGTGACCATCCCACTGCGTTGGCGAGCTCTTCAACGCTCAGTGGCTCGGCAAGATTGTTTTCAATCAGCTCCACAGTATTGAGCAGCCGTTGGTTTGCGACCATGGAGTATCCCTTCAGGTGTGTTGTTTGGCCTGATCCATTATGCCTCCGGAAGGTGGGATTGTTTTGTCCGTTTGGGGCATTTTTTCACTCGATGCGGAAACTAAAAAGGGCCGCGTATGCGACCCTTATATACTTTGTGTGGAGCGAAAAGCTTAGCCTTCGATCTGGATGGAACGTGGCTTCATCGCTTCAGGAATTTCACGGACCAGATCTACGTGCAGCAGACCATTTTCCATGTGAGCTTTGGTGACCTTGACGTGGTCTGCCAGCTGGAATCGGCGCTCAAAGTTTCGCGCCGCGATACCTTGATACAGGTACTGGTGCTGCTGTTTGTCAGCTTGTTTGGTACCCGCGATCAGCAAGGTGGAATTTTCGCTCTGGATGACCAGCTCGTCGATATTAAAGCCGGCAACAGCCATAGTGATGCGGTATGCATTCTCGCCCAGAAGTTCGATGTTGTATGGCGGATAACTAGGCTGGTTGTCGTTGCGGCTGGCGTTGTCCAGCATGGAGGCCAGGCGATCGAAACCGATTGCGGAGCGGTACAGTGGAGACAGGTCAAAATCACGCATGTTCATATCCTCATTGAGCAATATGTATATTTAAATCAGTGAATTCCTGACGCTCGTTAATCGTCCTTAAGACGAAAATATGAGCCGATCAGGCGCGGGCCTCGTCTTCGAGCACCCGCTAATCACTTATCTATGGGCGTGAAATGCCTTTTCAAGAGGGCGGGGGGTTATTTTTCCTCTTGGTCAAAGCGACTTACATCGTTGGTGATCGATACTTCGGTCTGTGCAGCCGGAATACGGAAGTCGTAAACACGCTCCCAGCCTTCGCTTTCTGGTGTGCGTTCCCAAACAGTACCGGCGTTGTACTCAACCAGGTCTGTAAGGGATGGATCGATCTTGACCATCTTTTCGAGATCAACCGGTATCAGGTTGGTAACTTCATCGTCCAGGTACTCAGGCGTCTCATATCCGGTAAACATACGCCAGCCGGTGTCGTTGAGGTGTTCCGGAACGGTTTTGTACATGAAGCGTACGGGCAGCTTCTCTTCGAACACCATCTTGGAGACAAGGGCGAGGAAGCCGTTCTTGGTCTGGTTGGTTTCGGAGTTCGGAGTGGCTGGCTTGTCGATATCAGGTGATCTCATAACATCTCTTCATGACGGGAATAAACAACGACAATATTGTAATACGTGCAGCGACACAGGGGAATGCGGCGAATTACCTTGAAAAGACACCCGAAACATATAGTTGGTGCCCTCTAGTTGATTGTAATGAGAATTGTTCGCATGTAGTATTCGTCGTAGCTCTAAAATGTATGAATAAATGTTTGCGAGGATGGAAATGGGGAGCTTTCAGGAGATACCAGCAGGATGGGCTGAGACAGCGCTTACCCGATCAAATGTTTCGCTTGCAGAGTTAGTATCTGTTACGCACTACGGTGCTGAATACCAGCCGATCGTCAGCTTGCAGGATCAGCAGATCTGGGGGTACGAAGCGCTGGCTCGGTTTTATGACGCTAACGGCTGCATGGTATCGCCGGTGACGGTATTTCAGGTATTGCATGATCATCCACCGCTGCTCGGCCGTACCGAGCTGCAGCTGAAGTGGCTACAGATCGCGGCCGCGCCGTTGGGAAAACGTCTGTTTATCAACCTTGATCCTCATGCTCTGACGCTGGACGTGCGAACTCCCATGCTGGAGTTGTTAACACCGGACCACGCGCTGGTGGTGGAGCTAATCGAGAATATGGATCTGCAGGATTCGTATGCCTGCCAGGAGCTTCTGAAAAGCCTCGAGGACAAGGGTATTCAGAGTGCATTGGATGATATTGGTGCCAGACAATCGATGCTTTCGCTGGACCTGATGGTCTCGGTGGATTTCATGAAGTTTGATCGTCGCTGGATTGAGCTGTTGGACCAACCCAAGTATGAGAGTTTATTCCGTCATCTGATTGAGTTTGCTCGCGGGCAGGGGCAGCAAACGATTCTGGAAGGTGTTGAGACTGAAATGCAATTAGTGCGACTGATGGATTACCCAATCGACTATGTGCAGGGGTTCTTGTACAAACCGCACTTCCTCAGATCACCGATTAGTGAGTTGGCGGATTTGTGGGATTAAGAAAGCGCGTTTAGAACAGACTAAATAGGCAGCCTTACGCTGCCTATTTAGTTGGAACTCTGTTTGTCAGAGAAGGATTAAACCTTGAAGCGGGAGGTCATGGTCTGCAGATTGCCAGCTAGGTTAGACAGGGAGGAGGAGGCGTTCTGGGTGGCCCGGCTGCCCTCCACCACGGTATCGCCCAATGACTTGAATTGCTGCACTTTGTTACGTACTTCAACGACGTCACTACGGGCGTCGTTTGCCAGCATGGCCGCTTCGTCACACTCGCTACTCAGGCTGCGGATAGTTTCCTGGATAGCAGAGAGGCTTTCCACGGTGGATTGAGCCAGCTGTACCGAGTTACGGGCCTTCTCCTGGTTGGATTCCATAGTGTTCATGGATGCGGTGATGGAGGAGACAATCGCTTCCAGCATGGAGTTGATCTCAACGGTGGACTGGTGGGTGCGGGTTGCCAGGGTACGTACTTCGTCAGCAACTACGGCAAAGCCACGACCGGATTCACCGGCGCGGGCCGCTTCAATCGCTGCGTTCAGGGCTAGCAGGTTTGTCTGGTCGGCAATATCTGCGATGGTGCTTACTACGCTGGATACCTGATCGCCGGCGTCACGCAGTTCCATCAGCATGCTGGCGGTGGTTTCGATATCACCGGCCAGTATTTCGATACTGGCGGAGGTGCGTTCCACTTCACTGGCACCGGATTGTACTTCGTTTGCGCCTTTGCGCGCGGATTCTGATGCCAGGGCAGAGCGTTCGGCGCCGTGTTCAATCTGGGATTCCAGCTGAGTCATCACGTCCATCAGGTTATCGATCTGCTGGTTCAGATGATTGATCGCTTCGTCGGAGCTGGAGGCGGTGCTGGTCAGGGAGGTGACCGAATCGCTTATGCCGCGGGTGGCGTTGGAGACTTCCGCCATGCCGTTGCGAAATGGCTCAAGTAGCTCGTTGATGCTGTTGGAGGCACGGCCCACTTCGTCACCTGAACGCTGTGGCAGCTGAATGGTCAGGTCCTTTTCGCGGGACACGTTCATCAGGCCGGTTGCCAGCTCAGCAATCGGATTGGATACCTGGCTGCGGGCAAAGATGTAAGCGAGCAGGGCAACGATTACAATTGCCGAAACCAGCATCAGGATCAGCGTAATGGTGTCGGACATATCGTCGATGATCCGCATGGAGCTGGCGCTGGCGGCATCGCTCACCTGGGTATTGATCTGGGAAAGCTGCTCCAGAGCCATGCCGGCATTTGCGGAGAGGGTGCCGAGCAGAGTACGGGCACGGTCCCAGTCAACGGAGCTGGCAGCCATTACGCCGCGTAGTTGATCCAGGGACTGGTCTACGCTGGACAGGCTGCGCTGCAGGGAAGACAGGTCAACACCGCCACTGGCATTAAGGTCTTCGATTGCCTGACTGCGGGACTGGTTGGTGTTGTCGCGGCGCTCATCAAAGGTACTGACATCAATGGTCGTCCCGTACAGAGAATAGGCTGCGATCTCCAGTTTACCAAGGGTTGCGCTCACCCGTTCCAGTTGGCTGAGTTGTGGCAGTGTGCGGTCGACGAACGTTGTGACTTCGTTCTGTACAGAGCGCGTGGTATTGGTTAGTGCGAATGCGGCGATCGCAGTGATCACAAGCACAGCGGCATATCCTGAAAAGACCTTGGTACTGATCGATCCGAAAATCTTCGCCATCTCTAGCTTCCTTTATTACTATGCAGTTGCACGTGTTCTGAAGACAGTCCCGAATAGATTTAGCGGCCTCTGGAATGTAAACCTGAGAAGGCCTACAAAAAATCGCAGCAGGGCTGCAGCTGGATCAGATCGTTCAATCGAGTAATTCAGCGATATCGGAACTGGCAATAACCAACTGTAATCTATAGATTTTGTAGAGTACCAGCTAATTCTTAACTTACCGAGAGATATAACCTATGGATTTGCCCGCTCACAGCTTCAATCCCGATGGTATCGAGGGCTATCACGCCCACGTGTATTACCAAGGTGAGGAGCAACGGGCGCTGGCTGCAGAGATCCGGGAGTCAATTGCGGCGCGGTTTGACGTGGAGTTAGGACGCTGGCGGGATAAGCCTGTGGGGCCTCATCCGCAGCCGATGTATCAGGTTGCTTTCGACAAAACTCTGTTGCCCGAGTTGCTGCCATGGCTGATGGCCGTGCGTGGTGCCCTGTCGATTCTGGTTCACTGCACCACCGGGAAAAACGATCTGCTGGATCATACGGCTGGTGCTATCTGGTTGGGATCTCAGCTGGAACTCAATACTGCGATCTTTGGTGATTCCGCCTGATCGCCCTACACGAAAGAGGTGCACGATGAACCCGCAGGAAGAGATCAGTAGCCAGTGTCCGTATTGTGGCGAACCGATCACGTTACTGATCGATTGTAGCGAACCGCAACAAACCTATATCGAGGATTGCGAGGTGTGCTGCCGACCGATGACTGTATCGGTCCAATTGGCGCCGAACGGCTGGCCGAGGGTACAGGTTTACCACGAAAACGAGTAACTCATCAGGTGGTGGCAAAAGTGATATGCTTGCCGCCACTCACTTAAGCTCAGGTACCACCATGGGTCGATCCCAATACGCTTCCTCCGTTGTCATGCCCTGTAACAATCCATCGCAATACGAAACCGTATTGGATTTTCTGATCGCGCGATTTCCCCGCATTGATGCCGACATTTGGCGCCAGAGAATGCTAGATGGCCATGTGCACTGGGAAAGTGGCGACCCGATCAGCGAAACAACACCGTTTACAGCCAACGTGCGGGTTTTTTATTACCGTGAGGTGCCCGAGGAACCGGAGATTCCATTTAATGAGCTGATTATCCATCAGGATGAGGAACTGCTGGTGGCCTGCAAGCCCCATTTCCTGCCTGTTACGCCAGCCGGTATCTATGTGCAGCAATGTCTCCTTAATCGCCTGCGTGAGAAGACTGGTATCGATGAACTGACGCCGATACATCGTATCGATCGTGATACGGCAGGACTGGTTATGTTCTCAGTGAACCCGCAAACCCGTGGTGCTTACCAGCGAATGTTTGCAGAGGGCACAGTGAAGAAAACCTACCAGGCGGTAGCTGCCTGTGGTGATGCGGCGATTAGTGGTAAGTACTGGTTGATAGAAAATCGTATGGAGACGGCGGAACAGTGGTTTCGAATGACAATTACTCAAGGAGAGATCAACGCCCGATCCACGGTAAGGTGTCTTGACGTGAAAAACGGTCGTGCACTTTTTGAGTTGAGCCCGTTAACCGGGAAAACCCATCAGCTGCGGGTCCACATGAACAGTATCGGTTTGCCACTCGAGAATGACCGGCTCTATCCTGAAGCACTTCCGAAAGAGGCGGATGACTTCGGAAAACCTCTGCAACTGCTTGCCAGGGAAGTGGAGTTTGTTGATCCGATCACCGGGGTGCAGCGGCAGTTTCAAACCACCCGTGGCTTAAATTGGTCTGGTTAACCCGGCTACGATGGCCTGCCTTCCTACATTTTTTCGTCCTGATTGCCGATATTTTCTAAATGGTTCTTTCGCACTGTTGGCAAGCAAGGTGACAGGTAGTATTTTGATTTAGAGCGTTTTAGCCACACTGTTGTTAAGGTGGTAATCGATGAAATTTTGTACCTTGAAGTGGGTATTGGCTTTTCTCCTGGCGTCACAGCTGGCATACGGCAACGACAAGGTAGTCTTACAGTTAAAATGGGAACATGAATTTCAGTTCGCCGGATACTACGCGGCGTTGTGGCAAGGTTATTATGAAGAAGCCGGACTCGATGTAGAGATCCGACCCGCTACGGCACCTGGTGGGCAGTTGAAGTCAGCTGCAACTGAACTGGTGTCTGGTAATGCAGATTTCGCTATTGGTGCGCTCAATTTTCTTGTCCATCGAGACAGAGGGGTACCCCTGGTGGCACTGGTGCCGATATTCCAGCGCAGTCCCCATTCAATTTTTACGTTACCTGGCACGCAGCTAAACGGTATTGATGACCTCTCAAAACTGACCATCGCCACCCCAAAAGACGACTTTACCCGCGCTGAAGTTCAGGCACTCTTCAACTCCCGCAAAATAGACGTTTCGTCAGCGCGGTTTGTCGATCAGCCGCCAACAATCGCCACTATGCAGTCGGGTTCTGCCGATGCGATTGCCACCTACAGCATCTCCGCACAATATGCCGCCAAAGAGCAGGGGATCGTGCTGAATGAGCTGTCACCTTCCGAGTTCGGTCTCGACTTTTATGGCGATACGCTTTTTACCCACCAGCGGGTTATCGACGACGATCCTGACAAAGTGCGCCGTTTCGTAGAAGCCAGTATTAAAGGGTGGCAGTACGCACTGAGTCACAAACAGGAGATCGCTCGCCATATCTCCCAGACCCTACCGAGACACCTGTTCTCCTATAACGATCAGTTGGGCTATAACCTGGCCTTTGCCGATGTGATCGATACCTACATGGCATACCCTTTTACCGAGATCGGTCACAACAACCGGTTACGCTGGCAGCGGATGATCTCTAATCTGCGTGCTACTGGCATGATCCAGAATGAGATGGATGTTGATGATCTGGTGTATGACGTTGAGGGAGAAAGCCAAGAGAATAGCGCTCAGATACTGGTGTTTATCGGTCTGGCACTGCTGCTGATCTTTTCATTCTATTACGGGCGTCGTCTCAAGTACGTCTGGGTGGTTTATGGTTTGGCTCTGGTGATGATCTATCTGGCGGAGCAGAGCATTGAACGACAACTGCAACACGATCACTTTAAGGACCGTCAAGTGGACGTACTGCAGCAGTTAAATGCCGTTGCGGCACAGATGTCAGGCATTGTGAACCGAAATCTGGCGTATGTGGACGGCATGTCTGCACATATTGCCGTGAATCCGGATATCGATCAGGCACAGTTTACCCGCTACAGCGAAGCTATTTTCCGCCAACAGCCGCTGTTGATGAATCTGGGGGCAGCCCCTGGTCTTGTTGTCAAAATGTTGTACCCGCTCAAAGGCAACGAAGCTGCGCTGGGGTTGGACTATCGACAGAAAAAAGATCAGTTGGGTGTGGTGCTGCGTGTACGTGATAGCGGTCGACTGGCTGTAGCCGGGCCGGTGATGCGCGTACAGGGAGGACTCGCATTTATCGCCCGTGCAGGTGTGCGCGCGATAAATGAATATGGCCAGGAGTATTTTTGGGGCATATTGTCTGCGCCATTTTTGGCGGAAGACCTTTATCGAGCGGCGGGCTTGTATAAGCCGGACCTCTCTATTGATGTTGCTATACGTGGTCGAGACGGTTTGGGGCGCAATGGCGAAATCTTTTTTGGAAAAAGTGAGTTGTTTGACGATCCTCGGGCGCAGAAAACCACTATCCGCATCGGCGACGGTACCTGGCAACTTGCCGCCCAGCCAAAGGAGGGGTGGGACTATAGTCGCAGTGGCGTAGCTATGTTGCGTGGGTTCTCACTCATGTTGGCGTTCCTATTATTCCTGTTCCTGCTGTGGCAGCGGCGCCAGATAGACTCTCAAAGTGCCTATGAGCGAAAGATCCGCAACAACGAAGGTTTGTTGCGCGAGATGAGTAAGGTGGCGTTGATCAATGGCTGGCGTATCCCGGCAGGGCAAGCCCAGGTTTATTGGAGTAGCCACGCGACCACGATTCTTGGCATCGCTGATCAGGGCAACGGTGTGAGCATCGAGTCAATTCTGCGGTTATTTGATCATGATCAGGAAAATAAACTTCGGTTGGCACTGCTAGATGCCATCGAGCAGGGGCGCTCGTTTGACCTGGAGTTAAGCCTCGAGCCAGAGAATGGTGAGCGACGCTGGATTCGCTGGATTGGTAATGCCGCCCGGCAGGACAGTGGTGAGTACGAAGTTACCGGTGCGGTGCAGGATATTACCGAGCGTAAGAAGTTCAGCGAAGTGGTGGAGCGTCAGGCAAATTACGATCTGTTAACAGGTCTGCCTAACCGCAGCTACTTCTACGAAAACCTACGCTGGTCGGTGGCCGCCGCACAGCGTACGAAGAGCCATCTGGCCGTCTTGTTTATCGATCTGGATAAGTTTAAGCCGGTGAACGATAACTATGGCCATGTGGCTGGTGACAAAGTGTTGCAGGCTGTCGCGCAACGCATTCGCAGCAGCTTGCGCGAGTCTGACTTTGTCGCCCGTATCAGTGGTGATGAGTTTACCGTGCTGCTGCGCCAGATCGATAACGAATACGTACCGATTGATGTGGCCGAGAAGTTGCTCACGGAAATCAGAAAACCGTATGCCGTATTGGATCGTCAGATCTACTGTGGCGCGAGCATCGGTATCTCTGTATTTCCTGAAGATTCAACCGTAGCGGATGAGCTGATCTCCAAGGCGGATTACGCAATGTATGAGGTGAAGCGCAGTGGCCGTAATGGTTGTAAATACTTCACCCATTCGATGCAGGAGCGCTCCGAAAGCCGGCACCGCCTGTTCTCTCGCTTACAACGAGCAATCAGTGAGCAGCAGCTTTACGTCGTCTATCAGCCGGTGATCGATCTTAGGACTGATGAGATTGCGAAATGTGAGGCGTTGGTGCGCTGGCGCGATGATGGCGGTTGTGAGATCCCGCCGTCGGAATTTATTGCGCTTGCCGAAGAGACCAGCCTCGTGAATGAGATAGACCGCTATGTATTGGCGGAGGCCGGGACGTATATCGAACGTTTGGAACGAGAAACCGGACAGCGTATATCCTTGTCGGTAAATGTATCGCCAAGGGTATTTGCCTCTACGGAGGCGGCGCTGCAGAGCTGGCTGGAACTGGCGATGGATGTTGCTTCCCGGGTGGATCTAACGGTCGAGATTACCGAACGTATGCTGATCGAAGGGCCGGAAAAGGCACTGTGCGTGTTGAACAAGCTTAAAGCCAGCGGAGTAACGATTGCGATTGATGATTTTGGTGTGGGGTACTCATCCCTGAGTTACCTCACTACGCTGCCGATAGACTTTATCAAGATTGATCGCAGTTTCGTTCAGCGTGTCGATGAAACGGAGTCAGCCCGAATGCTGGTGGATACCATTATCAGCCTGGCGAAGAACCTTGATCTTCAGTTGATCGGTGAAGGTGTCGAAAACCAGGACAGCCTTGAAATGCTGCGCAGTAAAGGCTGTGATTTCGCCCAAGGCTATCTGCTTGGTAAACCCATGCGCGGCGAGATGCTGGCAGAGCGTCTGCGGGTTGAAGAGGTTACAGATCAGTCGCCTGCATAGTTTGTGACCTGTGTTACGGGATTCTGTCCGGTCACTGCGTTACTATGCGAGAAGAGAATAAGAACAACGCGAGCACGGGAGGTGCGTATGAATCGCGTAACCAGGCCGTTTCATCCGTCCGATCTGCAAGCGATGGTGAATGAGTTAGCGCCGTTGTTTGGCGACCGTATTCACCTTTCGCAGGCGGTTCGTAACCAACATGGGCAGGGAGAGGACAGCTATGGCTGTATGGCGCCCGATGTTGTGATCTATCCATTCTGTACGGAGGAGGTCGCCCAGATACTGGAGATGTGCCACCGCTTTAGCATCCCTGTGATCCCATACGGTACCGGTACCTCGGTAGAGGGGCACCTGTTGGCCCTGCAAGGGGGCGTCTGCATCGACCTCTCCGAGATGGACCAGATCATCGAGATCAACCCGCAGGATATGGATTGTCGGGTACAGGCGGGTGTTACGCGGGAAGAGCTCAACAAGGCTCTGCGCTATGACGGGTTGTTCTTTCCCATTGATCCCGGCGCAAATGCCAGTATCGGTGGCATGGCCTCTACCCGTGCTTCGGGTACCAATGCGGTGCGCTACGGGACCATGCGTGAAGCAGTCATGGGACTGACGGTTGTTACGCCGTCTGGCGAAATTATCCGCACCGGTACCCGGGCCCGCAAAAGTGCGGCAGGGTATGATCTGACGCGTATGTATGTAGGTGCAGAAGGCACCTTGGGCATTATCACAGAGGTGCAGTTACGGTTGCATCCTATCCCTGAGCAGATCCGGTCTGCAGTATGCACCTTCGAATCACTGCAAGGCGCGGTCCATACCGTGATCGACGCAATGCAGGCTGCCATTCCCATTGCCCGCATCGAACTACTTAACAGCCTACAGATGAAAGCCTGTATTCGCTATTCCAAGCTGACCGGCTTTGACGAAGCGCCAACGCTATTTCTGGAGTTTCACGGCTCCCCTGAGGGCGTGAAAGAGCAGGTAGGCCTGTTTGAGGAGATTGCGGATGGCCATGGCGGCCAGCAGTTCAGGTGGGCGGAGACCACTGAAGAGCGCAGTGTCTTGTGGGAAGCACGACATAAAGCATATTTTGCCGCACAGGCATTGAAGCCCCGTGCTAAAGCAATCACAACGGATGTGTGTGTACCTATATCCCGACTGGCTGACTGTATTCTGGCAGCCGAAAAAGCGGCGTTGGAAACTGGTTTGCCTTGCCCGATTGTGGGACATGTGGGGGACGGGAATTTTCACCTACTTATTGTTTTTGATCCAGAAAATCGGGATGAACTTCACGCGGCGCGGGATTTGTCTGCTACAGTTGTTGAGCTGGCTCTCACGATGGGCGGAACCTGTACGGGTGAGCATGGGATAGGGAGTGGTAAAAAAGCGTATCTGCGTGCCGAGCAGGGCAACGCACTCGAGGTCATGGCGACGCTGAAGCGCGCGCTTGATCCTAAGAACATTATGAATCCGGGTAAAGTGCTGGATATTTAGTATTTCGTAGCAGCACAAGGTTACCCAGGTAGGAGTTGTACGGGTAAAACAGAACCAGGACTCTGTATCCGTTTTTGCTGGAGAAAGTCTATGGATGAATTGCAACCATCTGATCTGAATATCCTGTTGGTCGAGCCTTCAAATGCACAGAGTAAGGTTATCGAACACGAGCTCGCCAGCGAGGGTATACACAATATCGATTTTGTTACCTGCATGCGCGATGCGCTGGAACGAATTGATACTATTCGTCCCGATTTAGTGATCTCCTGTTATCACTATGAAGATGGTACCGGTTTGGATCTACTCAGGGAGATCAGGGGGCAGGAAGAGTTGGAGGACCTGCCGTTTATGCTGGTGACCAGCGAAAGCCGTCGTGATCGTCTGGAGGAGTTTAAGCAATCCGGTGTGGTGGCGATCTTGCCCAAGCCATTTTCCCACGAGCATTTACGCCGAGCGATCAATGCCACACTGGACCTGTTAACCACCCAAGACCTGGAGCTGGATCTGTTTGATCCGGAATCTTTACGGGTACTGGTAGTGGATGACAGCCGTCTGGCACGTAAAGTGGTAACGAAAGTTCTGACAAACCTGGGTATTGAAAATCTGACCGAGGCCGCTGACGGGTCCGAGGCGATAGAGATCCTGAAAGACCGCTCGTTTGATCTGGTGGTGACCGATTACAACATGCCAGAGGTTAACGGGGTTGAGCTGACCGAGCATATCCGTGCGTCAGAAGTGCATGGGCATGTGCCGGTATTGATGGTTACATCGGAAGCGAATCAGACCCACCTGGCGAATGTTGCCCAGTCTGGTGTGAATGCGATGATGGATAAACCGTTTGAGCCAGAAGGGGTTAGGCGTCTGCTAGCGACGATACTGAACGGCTGATTTTTTCTTAAGGCAGAACATATAATAAGCCTGTTAGTTCATTGAATTAACAGGCTTTATTGTTTCTTAAGCCGGTTCGCCCGCGTAGTGCTGCTTGTTCAGGTAGCAGTATGCTGTGGTGAAAGCGGGTTCCTGAAACTTCTTCAGGCCGGTATCACGGAAGTCGATCACCAGTGGGTTACGTTTCAGCTGCTCTTTGATTTCGGTAGAGGAGATCAGCTCTACTTTCAGGCCTTCGATCAGCTGAATCGCTGCTTCCATCTTGAAGCCAACCGCGCTGCCGGCAAACTTACCTTTGTGGGGGCGCTGGCGAATCACGGCGGTGTTCACACCATAATCTTCCATCAGCTTACGAAATGCGAACTGGAAACCCTGCATCTGCTCCTGGTCGTCGGCGTTGCTCAGCGCGAACTTGCGCTGGCGGCAATCCGGAATATCAAAAAGACCGTCGGATAGGGTCAGTAGGGTGATAATAGCTTCGCTGCCGGTAAGCTCGACGCCACAAACTTTCATATGAGTGTTCTACCTGAGAGTTAATTAGATCGCGGCATTATAGCGAACTCAGTAGAGCTTGCCGAACTGATCGAGGTAAGTGAGGTACAAACGCAGGTCAAATTCCAGCTGGTGGTAGTCCGGCTCCATATGCTCGCACAGTTTGTAGAACGCTTTGTTATGGTCTTTCTCCCGAAGGTGGGCCAGCTCATGGACCACAATCATCCGCAGGAACGGTTCTGGTGCCTGTTTAAAGACAGAATCGATACGAATCTCGTTCTTGGATTTCAGCTTGTTGCCCTGAACACGTGCAATCTGGGTGTGTAAGCCCAGGGCGTCGCGAGTAACGCTGATTTTATCGTCGTATATTACTTTGCTGATGGGGGCCGATTTGCGCATGTAGTCGCTTTTCAGCGCCATAGCATACTCATACAGCGCCTTGTCGGTACGTATCTGGTGAATGTCCGGATAGCGGCGTTTGAGCATGGGGCCTAGCTTTTCCTGGCGGATCAGCTCCTGTACCTGTTGCTTCAGGTGCGCCGGGTATGCGGAGAGGTATTTCAGTTGAGACATAGATGGTATCTGGTTGTTTAGCGGAGATTAGCCGATCTCGACGATTTCATAGAGATGCTGGCCGATATGAACTGCATCGCCCACGTATTTCTGCACCAGCTCGGCGCCCAGTGGTGCAGCCGGCGACACCACCGTGATCAGTTCGTCGTCCAGCGTTACTTCGACGCCACCGGCATCAGGACCGAGGAAGAGGTGACGGCGGTTGCCGTGCTCATCCTCGACAATAACTTGGGCGCCCAGGGTGATCGGATCGTCTTCGCCAAACTCTTTTTCAGTAAGCTGGTGGAAACGCGTAATCGCTTCTTGTAACTCTGCCACACGGCGGGATTGACCCTCGGCCAGATAGGACGCTTCCAGACCCAACGTGTCGTATTGGGTTTCTGGTACGCTCTGTTCGTGTGTCGCAGCCTGATGCGCTTCGTTTGCAGCGTCTTGAGTTTGCTGCAACGTTTGTTGTAGCTGCTCAAGGATGGCGGCGATCACTTGTGCTGTTTTGGTCATAAGTTATAAATCAGTGACTGAGTTATTCGGTCTCGGCGCGTTCGTGCACCTGGTCAACTACGAGGTTGTCGACGCTACGTAGGGTACGTGCCATTTCGCGTGCCAGGTTCATCATCAACAGGCCAAAGTCTTCTGGTGCCTGTTCATGCAGCTGGTGGAGCAGACTGTTACTCACCTCAAGCACAATGCTGTCTTCGTGGGCAACGGCACTGCCCACCCGATTATGCAGGGCGATCATGCTCATAAAGCCGATTTGTTCACCCACCTGATAGTTGCGGATATGGGCGTACTTGCCGTCGTGGCATTTGAAGTATGCCAGTGAACCCTGCAGGATTACGAAGAAGGCATCACCGCGCTCGTCGGGTTCGAACAATACGTCCCCTTTATCCAGTGCGTAGGCGCGGCCTTGGTGAAACAACCAGCTTATCGTGTCGTCTGAGAGCGCACCAAAGGTTGATGCGTCTCGGAAATAGTCAATGCTAAAGCGCTCGAGCACCTCGGGGCCTTGTAAAATCTGCATGACTCTACCCCTTTATCCAGATACAGCTTCTACCCCGTAAGACAACGGATTTCCGTATATTTTCAATAAATTATTTGGGCTCAGTCGAGGGTAATGATGCTGTTAAAAGCGACAATAACCCGATCTTGCTGGCCAAAATAGGGCAGAGCCGAGTGTTTCAGATAGGACGGGAAGATGACCATCTGGCCTTCGGTCGGTTGGAAGTCCCAGAAGCCGTTACTATTGATATAAGCGGTGCCGGCATCCAGGTACTGGTCGGCGCAGAACCGTGGATCGTAGAAACGGTTGCTACCGTTACGGTTGACGATTTCACATTCGCCTGCGTCCACGTAGTAGATACCACACCAGGAACAGTTCGGGTGAGAGTGGGCATCGTGGTAACCGCCATTCTGGGTGATGTGGTACCAGGACTCGGTGACCTGGGCTTTACCCACGGCACCATATGGCCAGAAATCCTGGTTCACGGCGGTGGCCACGGTGCCCAGCATCTCTTCGACAAATTCACGCAGGTTGCGCACTGCCGGGATTGGTTGGGCAAGGAAATCCAGTTTGCTCTCGTAGAGACCGTGTTTGGCGTCGATCGCTACTTCGCTCTCAACGGCCATGGTCTGTTGTTCCTGATTGGCGTAGATAGCGTCGAGCAGGTCGGACTTGATGGCCTCGTGATCGGGATAGTTCAGGGCGAACATCTGGGTTTGCCACAGATTAATATCTTCGATCATTACATCAATTTCGGACATGTGTTCCTCAGCTATCTCTGTACGTTAAAAACAGCACAGATCATAAGCCAATCCAGCGATCAGGTCACTAACTGTGCCAGGCGTCGGTAACTGTCCAGTCGGGTTTCGTAATCGTAGGTGACGGTGATCAAACCCAGTTCGTTGGTGCGGTATCGATCTGCCAGTGCATTGAGTTGTTCGTGGCACTGCTCGACGGTGCCGTGGACGACGGATGCAAGCGTCTGATCGAAATATGCCTGGTCGGACGGGCTGAGCTGTTTCTTCAGCTCCAGCGCTTCTGCCGGGCTGTTGAGAGGTTCACGGATGCCGTGGCGAAACGCCATCACTTTCCAGTAAACCTGAGAGGAGGCGATCAGTTCTGCTTCTTCATGGGTGTCTGCACACACGGCAGAAATAGCAATCATGGTGTTTGGCGTACCTGCGTGCCCCGCCTGATGCCAGGCCGCTTCATACTCGTCGATGATGCTGACTGGGCGGTCTTCTGGGCCGATAAACAGCGCCAGTGCCATATTCATGCCTACATGTCCCGCCAATGCGGCACTGCCTCCACTCGAACCCAGCATCCACATCTCTGGCGTTGGTGAATCATCGGGCATGACCCGCAGTTCGTGGTACGGATGCTCGGCAGGGATCGATTTCTCCAGAAAGGCTTTCAGCATCATCGCCTGCTGGGCGTAGTTGTCTTCGTGGGACGGTGTATTCGGAAACGCCAGCGCGTGGCTCGCCAGACCATCACCACCCGGTGCGCGGCCAATACCCAGATCGATACGCCCAGGAAACAGGGTCTCCAGCAACCGGAACTGTTCTGCCACTTTGTAAGGGCTGTAGTGGGGCAACATCACGCCTCCACTGCCTACCCGGATCTGTTTGGTGATGCTGGCAATATGACTGATCAGAATTTCCGGTGCGGGCCCAGCAAAATTACCGCTGTTGTGGTGCTCGGCGACCCAGTAACGGCTGTAACCCCATGCGTCACATGCTGTGGCCAGCTCTGCCGATAGGGCGACCGGGCTCAGGGTGTGAGCTTTACCGGGTACTGGAGACTGATCGACAACGGTAAGTTTGAGCGACATGGTGACAACCTATGGATTTATATACGTGGTTAGAGATTGAATGAAAATCAATCGGTTAAGTATATGTTGTAGAAAAAACGTGAACTATAACCAGATATGCAATTTAGCCTTTCATATCTGGAAACAGTCCTGAACGTTGGAAACCGTTCTCAGCCTTTTAAACATCTCTGAAACTTAGATGCGGTTCGAACTGATCGATGTCATTTTGCTGTTTTCGAATGTATGGTCTGATACCTGTTCTTTTCTCCCTTGTAGCAATAGACCAAAGAGCCGACGTGAAACCCGATACCCAGACCGCAATGCGCAACCTCATAGCTGAGGTCCGAGACGTAATGCCGTTTGAGATGCCCGTTGACCAGATGTGCAGTGGTATCTGTAACGGATGCGCGAAAAAGCTGCTTGATTTCCTCGATATTCAGTTGGAGGAGTGGGAATGGCGACTTGATCAGGGCGAGGTGCCCGCACTGGGGGATCTGGATAAACTTGGCAAAACCTGTCGCAAGATCTACCGGGTGCTGGAGAAAAATGGCCTGGTGGGTGAAACCGACACACAAGCCGCCTGAGATTGAACATCTAAATCGTTTCTTAGCGTTGCCCGCATTCACCAAGTCGGGAGCGTATTGTCACCGCTGCCATCAGCAGCAATCCGCCCATAAGTCCTGCCAGATGCGCTTCCGGATAGGGTGCCCATTCGCTCTGTACCAGAAAGTACTTGCTGGAAATCAGTTCCCGCCCGAGCTTTGCACCTGTTACCAATAGGGGCAGGTAACCGATGAGACCACCGATCTGCTTCTGGAACTGAAACAATGCGACTATCAACGGTGCGAAGAGCATGCCGGATAGGCCGCAGTAGTAACTTAGCTCTGACAGGGGAGACATTAGCAACAGGTTTACGCTGATCAGTCCCGCCAACCAGCTCGGCAGCAGTAATGCCGGAGTGTGGCGCTCCAGATAGCAGGATACGGCGGCAAATGCACACAGATCCCAGAACAGGTGAGAGCTGTTGCTGTGCACCAGGTGGCCGGTTATCAGGCGCCACCATTCACCTTGGTGGGTGATGGCGTTTAGGTCGAAGCACAGTGTCAGCAGGTCTCCTTTCGTGAGAAAGATAATACAGATAGCAGCGCAGAAGGTTTTAAGCGGAAATGGGAACCGTCGATCGACGGTTCCCTCCAGGGTTTCAAGGGTTAATAGGCCCTGCATCAATCAGGTCTCCTCAGTTTTGTGCTGGATTTCCTGATTACGCTGTGTGCGTTTGATCAATGTGGCGCCAGCCATAACGATCAGCAGGGCGATCAACCAGGGATCCACCGCACCACCACCGGAAGAACCCGACACAGAGGAGCGTTGTTTGTCGAACATAGGCTTATTGGTATCGGCTCGACGCTGCTGAGTAGGAGCTGCCACACGCTGTTGCCGCGCCAGGTGTTCGGTATCAACCCGTTTTTTATTGCTGCGGTCGATGCCTAGTTGATTAAAGCGTGCCTCTTCCACAACAATCATCGAGGTGTAGTCTGTCACCAGACCGTGTTCTCTTGCGATTGAGGTGATCGCTTGTTTGGTATCGCTATTCTCGCCCAGATAATCCATTTTCGCTTGCAGGTTTTCGATCTTGGCGTATGCCCAGATTCGCTCCAGCTCCGGATTAAGGCTTGATTGCTCCGGCAATGTGATCTCGGTTTCGTAGGTACGGGTTTCGGACCCGATATCACCGGTCAGTGTGACCTTAACCGGGCCCGCTTTGCGGTAATGGCCCAGTAAGGTGAGCTGCTGGCCGCGGTACAAGCTGCCGATCTGCTCGGGTGTCAGGTCGGTAATTCGGCCACCGCCAAACTTCAGCTGAATATTCCGGATGGCCTGGTGACTCATCTTATCTGCCGCCAGCATGATCTGCCCCATAATGTCGTCGGCATTGGATACCGACAGTGAGAATCCTTGTGAGACCTTGGTCATCTCATTTAGCAAGGGGCGGTTTGCACTGTTGCCCATCACGAAGGTATAGAGCCGCAGGTCAGCCTTCTCAAGCATCTTGAGGAACGCTTTCTTTTCGGTAACGCCCACATTGGCCACGCCATCGGTCACCAGAATCATGGCTGTTGGACGGTCTGCATCCATCTTGCGCAGTCCCATCTTCATGCCGGCATACAGATTAGTGCCGCGGTTTGGTTGGTACTGGTCGAGTCTATCCAGCAACGGCGTGATCTTTTCTGGAATGGCCGGTTGGAAGTCGCCGCTGAAGTTCTGGGCGGTATCATTAAACAGCACAATCCGGAAGCGATCCTGTGGGCTTAGTTTGGCAAGCCCTTGTCGGATGCCCTCGGTGAGCGCGGAGTACTTGCCTGCCATGGACCCGGATACGTCGAGCACAAAGATCCAGTCACGACCCTTTTGCAGGGGCGCCAGGTCGTCGCCCGGGGTCAGCGTCATCATAAAGGTGCCAGGGCTGGAGGAGTCCTTTTTGTAGGTGGTCATATCCAGCGATCCTGGCAGCCCGTCGCTGTGTCGCCAGTAGAGCAGAATGTCTTTATCCAGGCTGGCAACAGGGCCTTGAGCCTTAGGTTGAGATGACCGTGCGCTCACAGCGTCATCGTCATCGCCGTTGTCGTTTTGTTTGCGGTTCCCCAGGGATACGGTCCAGTTCTGTGCATCTGTTTGTGTCACCAGCGCGGCAGGTTGATGGGGCAGTCGAATCCCATCGATCGGGTAGCTGTTGCGCAGGTTAACGTTAAAGCTGAACTGTTCTTGCACCTGTTCGTTACGGTTCCAGAACGCCAGTTTGGCTTCATCAACACCGCCATCCTCCAGTGGATAGACATACCTTCCGATACCGCTATCCACATGGGTGGGTTGCACGTAAACCAATCGAACACGCACATCCGTTTGTGGCTGTACGGCGGCGACACTGATGTCAAAGGTTTTGTAGCTGTCCTGCTCAACCAAGGCGGTTTTGCGTCCCGCTTTTTTTTCCTCTTCATAGATCTGGCGTGCCTGCTGCTTGGCTACAACCTCACCGGTAACCGGTTGGTTATTAATCCAGTAGGTAAACTCGCCAACGGCAGCTTTGTCGGGTACCGGGAAGGAGTAGATGGCATCGAGCGCCTGGTTATTGGGATTGGCGAAGACCTGCTCGACTTCGGTGATCGCGTATCCATCCTGAATGGTAACCTCCACATGATGCGCTTTGATCCTGAGATCCGGCAGATTGGCGGATACCGGAGAAAGCAAGCCAGCCGCATTGGCGCTATAAGCGGAGAGTATCAAGCCGCCGGCAACCAGGCTTTTGGTAAGGCAGCGGGAAAAAGCGGGTAAACACATATAAACCTCCAAGGTGGGTGAATCACATTGGGGCCAGTGTTCGTGTTTAATGATTTTGACTACAGAGATTCTGGCGAGGTATTACCGGATGAGACCGGGAGTCGCAAATCCTCAAAATATTATCTCGGAAAGGTTACTTGCGCAGGTTCTTAAAGAGACTGTACTGCCACTGGCGCAAGGCGAGTACCATCGTTGTACCTTTGCGTTCACTTAGGGGCAGTTGCGCATCGCGCTTCATGATGGTGTTGAAGTCGTGGGCCAGGGTCTGCATCTTGCGTTGCAATTCTGCGTTGGCGTTAGGGGAGAGCACTGCGTTTAACACCAGCAGTTTTTCGTTCTGCTTATCAAAACGGGAGCTGAAGAAATCCTGCTCGACCTTCTCTTGGAAAAACTTCTGAATCGGACCGTTGGCTAACCAGTTGAAGTTGGGAGAGACCAGCAACCGAATACGGTTACCCGGTAGCAGCTCAATCAGTTTGAGTCGATCCAGCTGAGCCAGCTTCTGAATACACTCGGTTTCGTTGATCTTGTACTGGCTTACGAGGTCTTCAAAACAGAAGCCATTGATCACACTCACTGCGATAAGCAGCAGGATCACATCGTTGGCCACTTCCCGTTCCTGCTCTAGGGTGAGCTGAGTAAGGCTTTGCTGCTGGTGCGACATCTTTTCCACCAACTGAAAGAAGCTGATACCAATGGCGTCACAGATGATCTCCAGACGCTGTAGGGTGAAGTTGCGCTCGGAGAAGAGACGCTTAACGGATGCTTCACTGAGATCCAGATCGGTGGCGATGTCGGCGTAGGTCTTGCCGCTGGCTTTAAGTTGTTGCTTGAGTGTGTCGACAAGTGCTGAAGTCTGAAGCATGGCCAGATACCGTCCTGTATCCCTGTTTTGGCTGGATGTGAGCTGATGCTCAGTATACGTGGCCTTAAAGAAGATGCCATCCAGAGATATGTTGTGATTGACTTATACCGTTATCTTGCTGGTGTAGAGACTGTGTCGGCAAGCGTTTTACGTAAACAGGAAGGTCGGGATGTCGGTTTGTTCCTGATCTTCAGTTTCGCCAAAAAAAAGGATAGAAATTCTGTCTTCTTGCCAGCAGGGGGAGCACATCTCTGCTACGTTTTGAATGCGCGATCTGGTATGGTTGCGCCTCTTTTCTTTAATTCTCCCCGAGGTAGTGTGCATTGGCTCAGATTGGTCGTATGAATAAGCTGGAAGTTGTCCGTGAGGTAGGCTTTGGTGTCTATCTGGATGGCGATGATCTGGGCGGGATTCTGTTACCAAAACGCTATGTGCCGGAAGGCTGCAAAATCGGTGATCAGTTGGACGTGTTTGTCTACATGGACTCCGATGACTTCCCGATTGCCATCACCGAAGAGCCAAAGGTTCAGTTGGGCGATGTGGCAGCACTGAAAGTCGTATCGGTGGAGAAGGTGGGCGTATTCCTGGATTGGGGGCTGCCGAAAGACCTGTTCCTGCCGTACAGTGAGATTCGCAGTCAGCATCCGTCCGTGGGTGATACCGTGCTGGTATACGTCTACATGGATAACACCAATCGTATCTGTGCGTCTGCGCGTCTGGATCGTTTCCTGGATAAAGAGCCGGCGGATTACAAGAGTAACCAGCAGGTGAATCTGGTGATCGCGGGTCAGACCGACCTGGGCTACAAGGCGGTTGTAAACGGTACTCATTGGGGTGTGCTCTATCACGACGAGGTGTTCCGTAAACTGCGTCGTGGTTACAAGACCCGTGGTTTTATCAAGCGTGTGCGTCCAGATGGAAAGATCGATCTCTCCCTCGATAAACCGGGATATGCCAAGGTGGATCGCCTGCAGCAGAAAGTGCTGCAGCACTTGGAAGAGCGCAACGGTTACAGCCCGCTGAACGATAAGAGTCCACCTGAGCAGATATACAGCACGTACGGTGTATCCAAGAAGGCGTACAAAATGGCGATAGGCGGTCTTTACCGTCAGCGCCTTATCTCCATCGATGACGATGGCATTCGTCTGGTCGAAGAGAAATAAGCAGAACAGCGCTTCAGATCTTTTCTACAAACGGCGGAAGCTGCATTTGCTTAAACTCCGCCGTTATCAGGGCAGACATATGCGCTGCCGCAGGGGTAAGGGAGCGGTCCTTTCGCCGAATCAGGCAGATCTCACGGCTAATAGCCGGTTGCGTCAGCGGAATAAAGCAAAGTCCTTCAAATGCAGTTGTAGCTGCAGCCAGCGCCGGCAGTAGCGAGATCCCCATGCCTTCGCTCACCAGTGCAGCAATCGCTGCCGGGTTACTGGCTTCGATAACCGGTCCTTCCAGATCCAGATCGACCACACCTTCCTTCTTAAAACGTGATAGCTGTACGCGAATACCGGTATCGGTTGTCAGGTAGATAATCTGCTGGTGGGCCAGATCTTCCCAGCATACGCCATCTGTATGCACTGCAAACGGGTGGTCTGGCCGACAGACAACACCGTAGCGGTCTCGCAGTAATGGCTGATAACTTAGATCAGGATTGGAGGAGTGGTTGCTCGCCACACCAAAATCTACCTCGTTTTCCAATATTCGGGTTTCGATGCCCCCGGCGCCATCGTCACGCAGATAGATACCGATATTGGAGTACTGTTGCCGATACTGGTTGACGATCGGTGGCAACAGCCGGGAGATTGTGGATGGCGAGGCGGCGATGCCAACCTGACCCTGCTGTTGTTCCGATACAGCGCGCAAATCGGCAAGGGCGGTATCGAAGTCGGACAACAGACGTTCAGCGACCGGTAGAAAGCGTTTGCCTTCGCTGCTAAGTAAAACGCTGCGTGTGGTGCGGTCAAAGAGTGTCAGGCCAACCTGTTCCTCCAGCTGTTTAATTGTCGCTGTCAGGGTGGATTGGGTCAGATGCAGACTTTCCGCAGCACGGGTGAAACTTCCGTCCTGGGCGACGGCATAAAAAGCGCGCAGGTGGCGAATGGATAGATTATTCATTTCTGTCAATGAATCTATTTGATTTTATCATTTGATTGATAAATAGAGATTCTGCATCATTGCTTCCATAAATACAAAGCCCGTGCTGTAGCTGTTGCGTATCACTGCCGGGCACTGCGGTTACTTCACTTTTTAAGGATTTACCCCGTACCATGATTCCACGCATATCTGAGATCGATGCGACGCAAAAGCTGTATCTGCAATTCATCGAGCGGCTTAAAGCCCAGGGCTTCGAAGGTGATCTGAATCCTGATTATGCCAACCGTGTTGTGTTGGCAACCGACAACAGTATCTACCAGATGCTGCCACAGGGTGTGCTGTACCCGAAAACCCTTGAGGATCTGGTACGCATCGCCAAGCTCTCCAATCAGCCGGAATATACAGAAGTCGTGCTAAGCCCACGTGGTGGCGGTACGGGCACCAACGGTCAGTCTTTGACTGATGGTCTGCTGGTGGACGTGTCCCGCCATATGAATCAGGTACTGGAGATCAATGCAGAAGAGCGTTGGGTACGTGTACAGGGCGGGGTGGTAAAAGACCAACTGAACGCTGCGCTGAAACCCTACGGCTTCTTCTTCGCCCCTGAGCTGTCGACCAGTAACCGTGCCACCGTAGGCGGTATGATCAACACCGACGCCAGCGGTCAGGGCTCCTGCATGTACGGTAAGACCCGTGACCATGTGCTGGAGCTGAAATCGGTCTTCCTGGATGGCACCGTGTGGGAATCCGCACCGATCACTGCGGAAAAGCTGGCTGAGGTTAAGCAGCGTGACGACCGGGTAGGTGAAGCGCATCGCGTGGTGGACGAGATCTTTACCACCAAGAAAGCGCTGATCGATGCCAAGTTCCCGAAGCTGAACCGCTGCCTGACCGGTTACGACCTGGCGCATATCTACGATGAGGACAGGAACTTCAACCTGAACTCCGTGCTCTGCGGTGCAGAAGGTTCTCTGGCGTTTATCGCTGAGGCCAAGCTGAACGTGCTGCCGATCCCAAAATATGCCGCCCTGGTGAACGTTAAGTACGACAGCTTCGAATCCTCTCTGCGTGATGCAACCGCGATCATGGAGTACGGTCCAACCTCTGTTGAGACGGTTGACTCCAAGGTTTTGAACCTGGCGATGGGCGACATTATCTGGGACACCGTTGCGGATTATTTCCCGACCACCGAAGGCGAGCCGGAGATCAGCGGCATCAACCTGGTGGAATACACCGGCGATGACGAAGCCGAGCTGCGTGCCAAAGTAGAAAAGCTGACCAACCATCTGGAAGCGGTCGCGGGCCAGGAAGGGAAAAGCTTCGGCCACACCGTGGTGTACGGTGCGGACGAGATCAAAAAGATCTGGGCAATGCGTAAGAAAGCGGTTGGCCTGCTGGGGAATGCCAAAGGTCAGAAACGTCCGATCCCATTTGTGGAAGATACCGCGGTACCGCCGGAAAATCTGGCGGACTTCATCATGGAGTTCCGCGCCGTGTTGGATGAACGTGATCTGGCCTACGGAATGTTCGGGCATGTGGATGCAGGTGTACTGCACGTACGCCCGGCGATCGACATGAAGGATGAAGTGCAGGAATCCCTGATCCGTGACGTGACCGATCAGGTGGTTGCGCTGACCCAGAAATACAAAGGTCTGTTGTGGGGCGAACACGGTAAAGGCGTACGTTCTGAGTATGCGCCGGAATTCTTTGGTGAGTTGTACGCAGAGATCCAGCGTATCAAAGGTTGCTTCGACCCACGCAATCAGCTGAACCCGGGTAAGATCGCCACACCGGCGATTGAAGGTGCTGAACTGCTGAAAGTGGATGGCGTACCAACCCGTGGGCAATACGACCGTCAGATCGATCCGAATACTTTCCAGTACTACGATGCTGCGATGTACTGTAACGGCAATGGTGCGTGCTACAACTACGATCCAAACGACGCCATGTGCCCATCCTGGAAGGCGACCCGTGAGCGTGTGCATTCGCCGAAGGGGCGTTCCTCTCTGATCCGTGAATGGACCCGCCTGATGTCCAACCAGGGCGTGGATCTAACAAAAGAGAGCGAGAAAGTTAAAGGCGAGTCCTTCCTGCGCAGCCTGCCACGAAAGGTCAAAAACACGCTGGCCAAGCGTCGTGGCGAATATGACTTCAACCATGAAGTGTACGATGCGATGCAGGGCTGTCTGGCATGTAAATCCTGTGTTGGCCAGTGCCCGATCAAGGTAAACGTACCGGACTTCCGCTCCCGCTTCCTGGAGGTGTACCACAGCCGCTACCTGCGTCCGATGAAGGATTACATGGTGGGTTCCCTGGAACTGATGATCCCATACCTGGCTAAGTTTCCTGCACCGTACAACTGGGCGATGCGTAACGGCACCATGAAACGGTTGTTCCAGCGTCACATGGGCATGGTGGACAGTCCAACCATCTGTACCAACAGCCTGAAACTGGGTATGGAAGAGCGTGGCGTCGAGTTCGCCAGCATGGACGTGATCAGCCGTCTGTCCAATGTACAGCGTGAGCGTGCGGTGATCATCGTACAGGATGCCTTTACCAGCTACTTCGAGACCCAGCTGGTACTGGATCTGATCGATCTGCTGGGCAGCCTGGGCTTCTACGTGATGGTGGCGCCGTTTAAACCAAACGGTAAGCCGCTGCACGTACACGGTTTCATGGATCAGTTCGAGAAGATCGCGGCGAAAAACCGCAAGATGCTGAACGAACTGGCGGCTACGGAGATTGACCTGATCGGTATCGATCCGTCCATGACGCTGACCTACCGTCAGGAGTACAGCTACGATAACAATGATACACAGCCACCAGTGCAACTGATTCAGGAGTGGCTGGCGGGTAACCTGGATAAACTGGAGCGGGTTGCAGGTGTGTTGCCACAGGGGGAATACAAGCTGATGGCGCACTGTACTGAGAAAACCTCGGCGGCACCGTCTATCAAGCAGTGGCAGAGCATCTTTGCCGCGCTTGGCCAGAAGCTGGACGTCGTGGCGACCGGTTGTTGCGGTATGTCCGGTACTTATGGGCACGAGACTGCCAACTACAATACATCCCGCAAGATCTACGAGATGAGCTGGGCTGATGTGGTGAACAATCCTGAAAACAAAGGCAAGTTGGTTGCGACCGGTTACTCCTGCCGTTCTCAGGTAAAACGTATCGATCAGCAGCAACTGCCACATCCAGTGCAGACCCTGCTGGATGTGCTGCAGCGCGTTAGCTGATAATCCTCCTGACTAAGCCGCCCCGTTACGTCCATAGCGGGGCGGTGTATAGTTTGCCCATCAAAATTCCCGCAAAGGAACTCTCTAATGTCAGCAGCCCGTGATAAGTGGAATGCCCGTTACCAGAGCAAAGGTGCCCAGCCACCATCAGCACCTTCCTTTCTACAGAAACATATCGATAGTCTGAAGCCAGGTAGCGTGTTGGATATTGCTGCAGGGGACGGTGCGGCCTCACTGCTGTTGGCACGCGAAGGGTTTGCTGTAATCGCGCTGGATATCTCGGAAAATGGTCTTGAACGGTTAGCGGCGTTCGCAAAAGAGCAGGGTAATCAGGTTGCCACCCAAGTATGTGATCTTGAACAACCCGGTGCGCTAGGCGGACTGGGACAGTTCGATAATGCCGTCATCACCTTGTACAAGCCGGTGCCTGAACTCTGGCAGGAACTGGTTGAGCACGTTGTGCCGGGTGGCCGGGTGCTTCTGACCACCTTCAATGTCGAGCACCATGTGCAGACCGGTTTCTCCAGGCGTTTCTGCCTGGAGCCGGGTGAGCTTGAAGCGGTCCACCCCGGGTTGGAGTTGATCGAATACAGCTCCACAGCAAGCGGTGGCAACTGGATGGATCACTACCTCTTCCGCCGTCTATAAGCGGCTGATCTGCAAACAGATTGTTTCACATCTCGGTTTCCACCCTAAGGTTGTAGTGCAATTGCACAATAAATAAGACACACTGTGGTTGCTTTCGGGGACAGTGTTTCCCCACTGAGCCAGACGATTTTTCGTCTACAAGGGTAAATAGACCTGTTGCTAAAGGCGGAACCTTCCGAAGAGAATGTCTGAGAGCCAAGCACGGGTTACAAACATAATTATTCGAATAATCTAAGGAGCAAGCTGTGAAAGATCTGCTGCCTGAACTCTGTGATCAGTTCCCTGAGCTGGTACAGGTTGTAGAACCGATGTTTGGAAACTTCGGTGGCCGTGAACGTTTTGGTGGTGAAATTGTCACCCTGAAAGCGTTTGAAGATAACTCCAAGGTACGCGAGCAGGTTGCACTGCCAGGTGAAGGTAAAGTGCTGGTTGTTGACGGTGGCGCCTCTATGCGTCGCGCAATGCTGGGCGACATGCTGGCGGAGAAAGCAGCGAAAAACGGTTGGGCGGGCATCATCATCAACGGTTGTATCCGTGATGTTAATGCAATTGGCGAGACCGATCTTGGCGTTCAGGCACTGGGTACTCATCCGATGAAAACCGATAAGCGTGGTCTGGGTGACCTGAATGTAGAGGTTTCATTCGGTGGTGTAACCTTCCGTCCGGGTGAATACGTATATGCCGATAACAACGGCATTCTGGTATCCCCACAGAAACTGGAGGTTGAGGGGTAATCCCTCCTCTACAGAAGCCGGGTATTATGACCCGGCTTTTTCTTGTCCGCTTATACCCCCATCATCATGCTGATGTAGGTTTTGGCACCTACTCCAAAAAGCGTCAGACCGATGATTAGTCCCAGAAAAATCAGGCGTCCATTGCGATCGGCCTTGGCCTTGACCGAAACATGCCATACGCTCCAGAGCTTCAGCAGCACCATTCCTACCAGCGCCCCGAAGACCCATAGCTCTGTATCGCTCCAAACCACCATGAACCTCTCTCCTATTTAAATGTATTAGCAGAACATGTTATTGTTGATGATAACATGGTTACAAAATACATGTTAAGTGCATTTCTTTAGAATTGGCCTTGTATCGGCCGATGTTCGTAGGAAGAGGAGTGGAAATTTGAAACGTAGCGAGGCTCTGATCCCTCTAAGTCGGGAGCATCACCGGGCACTGGTGGTGGCAAAACGCATTCAGGCACTTGAGCAAAAACCTGAAAACTTACTTATAACTTATTGGAGAGAAGTCCGTGCTGAGCTCCAAGTAGAACTGGAACTGCACTTCGCAGAGGAAGAGAGGGGCTTTCAGAATTTGTTGTCGGGGGCGTATAAAGAGCGCTTCCTAGGTGACCACCGAGAGCTTCGAGAGCTGCTAGCAAAGGAAGATCCTGAAGCGATCATCAGATTCGCGCACTGTTTGAAGGAGCATGTACGTTTTGAAGAACGAGACCTGTTTGGCTGGCTGGAGGCAAATCATTCCAGGCAACTGGCAGAGGCTTTTCTGGCTGACTAAAACCGGAGGATGGCATGATCAAAACCGACGTGGTGATTGTAGGTGCAGGACCGTGTGGCCTGTTTCAGGTGTTTGAGCTGGGGTTGCTGGGGATTAGTGCGCATGTAGTAGAAGCACTGCCTTATGCGGGTGGACAGTGTATCCAGCTGTATCCTGATAAGCCGATCTATGACATTCCCGCTATCCCGGAGATTTCCGCACGAGGTTTGGTAGAGAACCTGATGGCTCAGATCGCGCCCTTCAATCCTGAATTTCACTTCGAACAGCGCGTCGCAAAGATAGCGCCTCAGGACGATGGTCGGTTTCTACTTGAGACCGATAACGGACTGCAATTTGATACCGCTGCGGCTGTAATTGCGACGGGAGCAGGTGCGATCCGGCCGATTCGATTGAAGGTCGATGGCATCGACCGTTTCGAGGATAGCCAGTTGTTCTATGCGGTCACTGATGAAACACGTCATCATGGCAAACGTTTAGTGATTCTGGGTGGTGGTGATTCTGCGTTGGATTGGGTGATGCGACTGCACCCTGAAGCGGAAAGTGTCGTATTGATCCACCGTTCGGATCGCTTCAGGGCACAAAGCCATACAGTTGAGAAGATGCATGCCCTCTGTGATGACCACCATATGCAGTTCCTGACGGGCAGAGTGGTGGACTATGTGCAGCGTAATGGCGAGTTGGTTGGTTTGAAGGTTATGTCCATGGACGGTGTGGTACGCCGCCTGGAGATGGACCACCTGCTGGTGTTCTTTGGTCTCAGCCCGGATAGTGGCACTCTTGACTCCTGGGGGATCGAAACAGAGCGGAATCAGGCCAAGGTGGATACAGAGAAGTTCATGACCAATCGTGACGGCATCTATTCCATTGGCGACTGTAACTGGTATCCGGGGAAGAAGAAGTTGATCTTAAGTGGATTCCACGAGGCTGCGTTGGCGGCATTCGCCATTAAGGCTCGCTTGAATCCGGATGAGAAAGTCTATCTGCAGTACACTACAACCAGCCCGGCGCTGCATGAACGCCTGGGCGTCTCCCCGGATCTTAGCGATCTGTTGTGATCAGCTGACTCTGGAGTTGCGGACTGTCGAGCATCTGGGCGAGGGTGTATTTGCGCAGTGTATCCATAAACGCCTGTTGCGCTTCACGAAAGATCGGTTGAAGTGTACAGAAGCCTGTCAGTTTGCATTCCTGGCCCATACAGTCCACCAGTGGACTGGTGCCTTCCGATTGTGCAACTACATCGCCCAGATTGATCTCTTCAGGAGAAACGGCCAGACGGATGCCGCCATTCTTACCGCGGAAGGTTTGCAGGTAGCCGGACTTAGACAGGGCATGCACAACTTTACGCAGATGCTCGATGGATATTTCGTAGAAGCCTGCGATTTCAGCAAGCGTGGTGAGGCGGTCGTTGTTTACGGCTGTATAGAAGAGAACTCTGAGAGTGTAGTCGGTAAATCGGCTCAGTTGCATATTAGCATTTGCTCACAAAAGGATGCGGTGAATATACGTAAGCTCACGGGATACTGCAAGCTTGGTTTGGTAACTAGTCAGGCCTATATTTTTGATCCCGTTTTTGCGAAAAACTTCCCTTATTTGGGAATAGAAAGCCAGATTATGAACATCTCCAGTTTTTAGCACGATGGTCCTATTTTAAACCATCCACGTCTCTAAAGAAGTTATAAAAAGGTCCTGTTTGACGGTAATCATGGGTACCTAAAATAGTTGCGCTGCGAGGCCCAGCAGAATCTTGATTGATTCGTCTATTGATGGGGATCTGCAGAATAGAGCGTGTTTTTACGACTGCATTGCCTTCGGCTGTTGCGACTCAGGATTCGCTGCCAGTCTGATGGCCGTGATCTTCAAAATAAAAAATGAACCCCGCTCATTGAGCGGGGTTCATTGGTGTCTTGAATAGGGCGGGAGGCTTATCGCTTGTCGAAGACGCGTTTCGCTTTACCTTCAGAGCGTGGAATATCACCGGTTGCCACAATCTCGATCTTGGTACTGATACCCACTACAGACTTGATGTGGTGCGCCAGCTCTTTGCTGACCGCATCCTGAGGTGCGCTCAGCGCTTCGGGGGTTAGCTCAACCTTCACCAGTACCTTGTCCAGATTGCCTTCTTTGGTCACCACAATCTCGTAGTGAGGCGCCAGAGCAGGGATTTTGAGAATCTGTTCTTCGATCTGAGTCGGGAACACGTTCACGCCACGGATGATCAACATATCGTCGGAGCGGCCAGTGATTTTGTCGATACGACGCATTGGGCGGGCGGTACCCGGCAACAAACGGGTCAGGTCGCGGGTGCGGTACCGGATGATCGGCAGCGCTTCTTTGGTCAAAGAGGTGAAGACCAGCTCGCCGTATTCACCATCCGGCAGCACCTCACCGGTATTCGGATCGATGATCTCTGGGTAGAAGTGGTCTTCCCAGATGGTTGGGCCATCTTTGGTTTCGATACACTCCTGGGCGACACCCGGTCCCATTACTTCGGACAGGCCGTAGATGTCCAGGGCATCGATACCCAGGCGACCTTCCATATTCTTACGCATCTCGTCGGTCCACGGCTCGGCGCCAAATATACCGATGCGCAATGCCAGCTTGTGTGGATCAACGTTCTGGCGTTCCATCTCGTCGATCAGGTTCAGCATGTAGGATGGCGTCACCATGATAATGTCCGGATCAAAATCCTGGATCAGCTG
>NZ_JASBRH010000011.1 GCF_029961155.1 Pontibacterium granulatum
CCGATGGTAGTGTGGGGCTTCCCCATGTGAGAGTAGGTCATCGCCAAGCACCTAATCAAAGGAACCCCGGTCCGATGGACCGGGGTTTTTTTATGCGTTTTTGGTAGGACTGTCCGGTTTTGCGACTGCAAAATAAATATCATCGGGCGCTTAAATTCCTAGCTCTCCATGACGTTATAGTGATCTGCAGTCAAAACGCTGCTTTTGCTGCATCTGCGTTAACGCCGCTGTCACAGAGTCTGTCTAGGCTCGCGGTATCTGAAACACATCAATAGGTATTTACTCATGAGTAACAAGCTGTCGCTGGAAGGCCGTAAAGGTTTGGTTGTAGGCATTGCAAACGATAAAAGTATTGCGTACGGCTGTGCCAAGGCATTGCGTGAGTTGGGGGCGGATCTCTGTGTTACCTATCTGAACGAAAAGGCGCTCAACTATATGGGCCCACTGGCGGATCGACTGGGTGCAGAGCTGATCTTGCCGCTGGATGTAAGCTCAGAAGCGGAGATGGAGGAGTTGTTTGAGACCATCGAGCGCACCTGGGGTAAGCTGGACTTCGTCATCCACTCGGTAGCCTGGTCGCCACTGGGTGAGCTGCACGGTCGTCTGACTGACAGCACCTCAGAGGGGTTCTGTAAGGCGATGGATATCTCCTGTCACTCTTTCATTCGCATGGCGAAGCGTTCCGAGCAGTTGATGAAGGACGGCGGCACGTTGGTGACCATGAGCTACTACGGCGCTGAAAAGGTCGTAGAGCACTACAACATGATGGGCCCGATCAAAGCTGCACTGGAGAGCTCAACCCGTTACCTAGCGGCAGAGTTGGGTGAGAAGAATATCCGTGTGCACTCGATCTCGCCTGGCCCCATGCCAACCCGTGCAGCATCCGGCATCGACCAGTTTGATCAGCTGATGGAACATGCTATAGAGCGCTCCCCACTGCATCAGCTGGCTACACCGGAAGATGTAGGAAACCTGGTGGCATTCCTGATCAGTGATATGGGTAAACGCATGACCGGTAACCTGATCTATGTCGATGCAGGCGAGAACATCATGTCATAGAGTGGACATGAACTTTTATTAAATTGTTGGGTAATATCTTGATTTATTACATGGCCTCAACTAACGAAAGCTTGTTCAGTTGTTGGCCATGTGATAAAAAATTACCCCGGTGCAGCTGGATGTCGCGCCTTTAATTGATGGGAGCCTGTCATACATTTCAGAAATGACAGGGAAAGGTTTCCAAAAATCGGACTTTGAATTCCTCAAAAGGATTCGTTTTGTCGCTGTTTATAACCCTCCCCAAGAGATCGCTCTGTAAATAGAGCGCGGGTTTCGTGCGCGCTTTTTTTATAGGGCGATCTGTAAATATTACTTAATTCCCTTCGACCAAGAAGGCCGGCTTCATCGTGCAAGCCGTCAGGAGATTACAACATGGATGCCAATCGTCTTCCTCGTGGATCTGTATCGCGCTCACGTTCTATCCGTCAGGCACACAGAGGCAGCGCCTTGCTTTTGTCTCTTCTTGCACAAGGTGTGCTGTTGGAATCAGCTCAAGCTGAATCACTTTCGCTAACGGGGACCCTGGACACGTCTGCAGGCAATGTTGCCGGCGTGACTTTGAAGCAGGCCGGGAAGGTAATCCCAACAGAAGTGGAAGTGAATGGACACAATTTCAAAGCTGTATTAGCAGACGGAGCGATCGTTACCGGGCAGCCTCTGGTCGTAGAAGTAGTGAGTGACGGAGGCTATTCATTCAGTGCTCTGTACATCAACCCTGAAATAGCGCTTCTGAATAACGGTACGCTGAATGTTTCCTATATCACGTCACTGCATAATGCCTTAGTCACAGAGGCACAGATAGCCGGTGTTTCGTTCTCTGATTACGAATACGCCAATTTTTCCAAGTTCTATCAAGCATTATCTTCCGAACCACAATTTTCTGAATCGATCACGGTCGCAAAATCGGTAGTCTCATCTGAATCTTCATTTGAGGGTTCTAAAGATGTTACGAGCATACTGCGTTCGATGTCTGAGCCATTGAATGGTATTGGTTTGGTTCAGTCCTATAAAGCGGCTCATCCCGAACTGTACGGGCGTACTTATCAGGAGCTGGTTGCTGAGGATGCTTTTAATCCAGCGCAGCTGGATCTGTATCAGGTTTCTATGGCATCTAGCTCCGAGGTTGCTACCAGTGTCGGCTTGGGCCAAGTAATACTGGCAGGGCTGGGTGTCGGTGCTGCTGTCGGTGGCGGTGGCGGCGGTGGCGGCGGTGGCATTATAAAAATTGCGACGGCAATCACCGATGCTACATCCCCCGCGTCGTTGATCAGCGGTGCAGTTGTCGATGACCCCGTAGTGGGGGCAACTGTATTCTGGGATGTAAATAATAACCAGGCTCTGGATGCTGGCGAGATTTTCACCACAACAGATGAAAATGGCCAATATCAGATAGCTGAAGCACCGACGGAGACCGCTGTGCTCGTCGCGTTGGGCGGCCAAGTAGATACTGATGGCGACGGCCAAGGCGATCTGGCTTTCGCTGGCGTTTATCAGTTATCACAGGAGATTATCGAGCGTGCGGGTGAGGCGCAGATTAACCCGATTACACATATCGTAAGTACCGCGGGGGAGGATCTTGATCAAGCGCTTGAAATGATAGCGGGTCGTTATGAGATTGAACTGGATGATCTGAACGACCTGCTCACCACGCAGCCGGGCGGTACAGACGGTGATGCAGCACTGAGTGCCAAGTTGTTATCTATATCGCAGGAACTCGGGAACAATGGCCAAGTTGAAAACCCTACATTAAGTAATGCAGCGCCAGACTTGGGAGCTGCGTCTCTGGAAAAAACGGTCATTTCCGGTAATACCGTATCCGGTACGATACCTGGTGCGGCTGATGTTGATGGGGATGGCTTGAAGCTCGTTCTAACCGAATCTCTTGAACATGGCTCGGTTGTGATTGATGGGTTGAGTTATGTATACACGCCTAATGCTGGATTTACCGGTACTGAAACTCTTACGTTTAAGGTAACGGATGGTCTGGCCGTCTCAGACAATTCGGTATTAATTGAAGTTGATGTTTTTAAAGCCCCTCAAATCCTAAATCTGGAAGCAGAGCAGAGTTCAGAGAATCAATTGGACCTGGTCATCGAATTGAGTCCTTCTGTTGTAGGAGAAACTCAATTCGTACTGGTGACCGTACCTGAAAATACTTACCTGAATAAAGGGCTCGCTGCCGCTCCAGGTATTTACCTACTAAACAGCAGCGATCTAAGCGGGCTGAAGCTGAACGTATCTGATGATGCGGATGTTTCGTTGTCTATTGGTGTAGAGGCTTACGCCGCGCACGGCGGTGTAAAATCCGAAAGCATTACTGGGCAACCATTGTCGGTGACAATGACTCCACCAGTAGCGGATACCCCGGAACTGTCTCTCAGCAATCCTGATGCCTCAGGTGAAGGAAGCCCGGTTGATCTTTCCGAAGCGATTAACGCACAGCTAACGGATTTGGATAACTCCGAGCAGCTGACGATTGAAATATCGGGTGTTCCTGTAGGTGCTTATCTGACAAATGGGGTTCGTACTTCCGCAGTGAACGAAGTCGGGACTTATCGTGTGACGTCAGATGATCTTGAAGGATTGAGTTTTGTACCATCTGAAGGGCAGGACGGTACATTCTCTCTGACAGTTACCGCGACAGCTGTTGAACTAAGTACGAATGATACTGCTGAGGTAAGCGGCACGTTAACGATAGTTGTTGATCCAGTAGCGAGTGCGGTGAGTGCCACCTTTGATGATCTAGTGGTCGATCCAGGCGATACAACCTCCCTTGAACTGACCAGCTTGGCTAATGTGGGGGCAGACGATGTTGTATCTGTATATCTGACGGGCTACCCAGACGGTGTCTCGTTTAGTGCAGGTACTCTGGATGCGGAACTTGGATGGCAGTTGACTCTGGATCAGCTGCAAACTGTGACGATGTCCATTCCCGAGAATATCGCCGCATCGTTCACGCTGAGCGCTCAGTTTATAGCTGAGGATGGCACTGCTGCAGCGGTCACCAATACCGATATCGGCGTGCAAGTCATTCTGCCACCGCAGGAACCAACTGTTGCAGTGGTTCCAGATGAACAGGATGCAACGGTATTTACCGTAACCGTTACCGAGTCCGGCAACACAACACAGCTTTATACCTATATTACAGGTCTGCCTTCTGATGCCCGTGTTCTGTATCAGAACGGCGATGGAGAGTTCGTTGAAGCAGGCTCCTTTGACCCGAATAATGTACTTTATATTTTCGAAGGTTTGCAGGAGACCAGTGAGGACAGCGGCGAATGGACTCAACAATATAAGATCAAAACAACGGCTGGCGGAACTCTGGAAAACTTGAGTTTCGTAGCGGTTGCCCGTAACGAAGACTCCCCTGAATCTGCAAGCGGCAATGTAGCGTCGACCGTTGAAGCGTCAGTTTTGTCTGACCCGTTGGTTGTAGACTTGGACGGTGACGGCTTCGAGCTGACAGATGTAAATACCAACTCAATTCAGTTCGACTTCGACGGCGAGGGCACTGCCACCAAAACCGGTTGGGTTGGCGCAGACGATGGTCTTCTGGTGAAGGACTTGAGTGGCAATGGCGTTATCGACAACGGTCGGGAAGTATTTTCTGACTGGTTTAGCGGCGGCGCTAACGGTGACGACAGCGTACCATTTACATCGGCCTCTGCAGCCTTGGCTTCTCTGGATGAGAACAGTGACAATGTTATTTCCGGTAGTGAGTTGGAAGGTATCTCTGTTTGGCAAGACCTGAATCAGGATGGTGTTAGCGATGCCGGGGAGTTACTAACCTTAGCGGACTTGAATGTACAGTCTATCGACCTAGCTATGAATGCTGCGGGCCAGGAGATTGGTGGGAACGTAGTGTTGCGCACCGGCTCATTAAGCCTGGACGGCGGCACGCTGAATATCGCCGATGTGGCGTTGCGTCACTACCTTGCAGATCCAAATGTTAACGCGCCTGAAATTGCACTAGACAGTCAGACTATTCTGGGAGTCGAAGATACTGCGGTTGACCTGGGGTTGAATGTAACCGCCAGTGGTCTGAGCTTTGTAACAGTCAGTGGAGTGGAAAATGGCAAACTGAATGTAGGATTTATCGAAACCCTTAATGGTGAATCGGTATACTTTATCCCTGCCAGCAACGGTTTGTCGGACTTACAGTTTATTCCGAATGAAAACTTTAGCGGTAATCTTGATCTTGAGATAATGGCATTCTCCTCCAACCTAACAACGGGCGAGCTCGCTGTTAGTGCCATTATTCCAGTTTCTCTGAATATTGCCCCTGTGGCTGACCAACCAGATCTGTTCGTGACAAATCAGATTCTGGTCGATGAAGATACTCAGATTGATCTGGCGATTGATGTCAGTGCGGTGGCTCCGACAGCGGAAGAGACACTCTCGTTGTCTATTTCAGGTGTACCAGCAGGTGCGGTGTTGAAGCTGGATGGTGTTGAGCAGGTACTGACAGATGGTGCAGTGACGTTTAGCGACCCTGATCATATTGCCGCAATTAACGACGGCAGCCTCTCTCTGAGCACGGTAGAACATTACTCTGGAAACTTTAGCCTTGAGGTCAGCGCCGTCTCTGCAGTGGCAGATACTCAGGCAGAGGCTTCGGAAACGATTAACGTGGTAGTGAAGGCAGTAGCTGATACACCCGTTATAGATCTGGATGCTATTAGTTTGCCTGCTACATTACTTGCGGGTGAAACATATGATCTACCGATCAATGCAAGCACTCCGGATAGTAACGAATCTCTGATCATAGAGGTAACAGGTCTTCCGCAAGGTATTGAATTGAGCGCCGGCTACACCGATGGCTTATCCTGGTATGTATCCTCTGCCGAAGCAACAACACTGCAATTTACAGTTAATCAGTCTGCTCAAGCAGGCAGTATTACGGTCAACGCCTACTCCTTTGACGGTTACACCTCGGTGGCCAGTGCATCGGCTAACATTGACCTCCCAGAAACGATTCAACTTGAAGCACAGACTCCGACTGTACCTGGGTTTTCAGCACTGAAGCTCGTTGCGGGTCAGGAAACATCGCTGGATCTTTCTGGCATCGTACTGAATAACGACGATGGCGGTTCTGAGACACTGACAGTATTGCTGAGTGGACTACCTGAGGGCGCGACGCTTTCTGCTGGCCAGAGTGTCGGAGCAGGAACTTACCTGCTCAACGCTGACCAATTAGGTGTACTGACATTGACGCTGCCTGACGAATTGATAGCGCAAGACTATTCGTTGAGCTTTAAGGCATTTGCCACAGAAAACAACGGTGATGTCGCGACCGCAGAACAGATGACCGTACTCACCGTACTGCCAACTCCTGTACTGAAGCTTAAACCTGTAACTGGGACTGAGGATGAACCGGTAGAGCTAACGGTAACGCTGCAATATCACAGCGATATGGAGGTTGAAACCCTGCAGTTGAGCGGACTAGCGGATGGTGTACAGCTCAAAGCAGGAGAAACCACACTTACGGCTGAGTCAGGCGTTTACACGCTCACGCCAGAACAGTTGGCCACCCTGGTTGTTGTCCCACCCACTGACAGTGCTGACGATTTCAGTTTCACGGTAGAAGCCGAGATCAGTCTGGACGGAGAGACAGTTGCACAACTTTCCCGTACGTCAGGTATCTATGTGGTGGCGGTCAACGATGCACCGCAAGTTAACAATGAAACAGCATTGACCAATGAAGATACCGAGATTTCCCTGTCTGATCTGTTGGCTAACGACTTTGATGTAGAGAACGATGCTCTGTGGCTTAAGTCTGCTTCGGCACAACATGGCGAAGTAGTGCTTTCTGACGATGGGCAGACGCTGATATATCGTCCAGATTCAAACTATCACGGTGAAGATAGCATTACCTATGTCGTAACCGATGGCCGTGCCAACACATCTGGTCAGGTGCAGATGACCGTTACTTCTGTGAACGATGTACCGGTTGCACAGCCTGATCAGTTCACTGTTGCCGAAGATGGTCAGCTCGACTTCGAGGCGCTGCAGCTGCTGGGGAATGACCAGGATATCGAAAACGATATTCTTGAGATTAGCAGCTTCACTCAACCTTCCAACGGTACCCTTACACGGTATGACAATGGCTCCTTCAGCTATGTACCTGTTGCAAATTTCAATGGCATAGACAGCTTTACCTATGTGGTAAGTGACGGCGAGGATGAAGGTGCGCCGGTGACAGTGACAATCAATGTCACGCCGGTGAACGACGCGTCGGTTGTATCCGGTGAGCTTTCTGGCGTTGTTGCAGAGGGTAATATCGATGATGCGCCCGTCTCTGCCAAAGGCACCCTAAGCATAAGCGATGTTGACCAGCAGGATAATCCGGTATTTCCCAACACCCAGCTGACAGGGACTTACGGTGTTCTGACGTTGGCCGACGGTCTGTGGGAGTACGTGCTGGACCAAGACCTGGTGCAGCACCTTGATGCAGGAGATGAGGTGACCGATGCCCTGATGCTGACGGCGTCAGACGGTACTCCGGCCACCATCACCATCGCCATTACCGGTAGCGATGATGATCCGAAACTGCTTGGTGAATTTAGCGCTGATGTGGCCGAAGGTGATCTGAGCGACCAGCCGCTGACCGCTACAGGTACGCTGGATATTCAGGACGTGGATGGAGATGACACGCCCGCCTTTTCCGATGTTGCACTTGAAGGTAACTATGGCGTCTTCGAACTCACCGGCATCGACTGGACCTATACCCTGAATCAGTCCAACGTACAGGGTCTGGATGCGGGTGATCAGGTGCAGGATATCTTCACGCTGACAGCATCTGACGGCACTGCACAGCAGGTGACGTTGAATATCACCGGTACCGATGATCTGGCGGTCATCAGCGGTGACATCACGGGTGCCGTCACCGAAGGTGATCTGGACTCTGAAGACGGCTACGCATCCGGTTCACTGATGATCATCGATGTCGACGGTGATGATACGCCAATGATGGCGATAGAAGCCGGGGCAGAGATTGCGGGCATCTATGGCTCGCTGATGGTTAATAACCTCGGGGACTGGCTCTATGCACTTGATCAGGAAGCGGTGCAGGACCTGGATGCTGGGGACCAGGTGGATGACGTGATCACGGTTGTGGCCACAGACGGTACCGAGCAGCAGATCACTATTCAGATCAGCGGCACCGACGACGCATCTGTTGTGACCGGCAGCTTAACCGGTGGTGTGACCGAAGGAGATGAGGGCGATGCGCCGGTTACGGCGAGTGGCTCGATTGCAATTAGTGACGTGGACGCTGATGACACTCCTGTGTTTGAAGACACAGAAGTTGTGGGCACGTACGGTAATTTGGTTTTGGAGGCGGGTACCTGGATCTACACCCTTGACCAGTCAGCAGTTCAGTTCTTGCATCAGGATCAGACCGCAGACGATACCGTTACTCTGACCGCGACGGATGGTACCGAGCAGGTGATTCGCATCAGCGTGACCGGTACCGGTGATAATCCTGTGGCGCTTGATGATGAGGTTGCGACCAGTGAAGGGCGCGAAGTGACAATCTTGCCGTCAGAGCTGGTCGCCAATGACTCCGATGCAGAAGGCGCCGTAACCTTCAACGGCATTGCTACGGAGCCGGTAAACGGCATTCTGGAAAGCACGGAAGCGGGTCTGGTATATACGCCAACCGGCGACTTCAACGGCACCGACAGCTTCACCTATACCGTGGTGGATGACCGGGGTAATGAAGCGACCGCAACGGTTACCATCACCGTGCACGAACAGAACGATGCACCGGTCACTCAGGATGACGCACTGACAACCAACGAAGATGAAGCCCTGACTTTTACCGCAGCGAACCTGCTGGATAACGACAGCGATGTGGATCTTGATACGCTGACTATTAAAAGTGTTACCCAGCCCGCAAACGGTACGCTGGTGCTGAACATCGACGGTACCTACACCTATACCCCGGCTGAAAACTTTAACGGTGCTGATAGCTTCACCTACGTGGCCTTTGACGGCAAGGATGGGGAAACCGAAGGTACCGTGAATATCACAGTGACTGCGGTGGACGATGCGCCAGTTGTGACCGGCGATTTCAGTGGGGTTCTGGTTGAAGGAAATGAGGGGGAACCGGCGGTTACTGCAACCGGCGTACTGGGCATCAGTGATGTGGACGAAGGGAATAACCCGACCTTCGAAGACCAGAGTGTGACCGGTAGTTATGGTTCACTGGAGCTGGTGAGCGGTGCCTGGACTTATAGCCTTGATCAGTCCGCCGTGCAGAGCCTGAATCAGGGTCAGGTTGTCAGTGACCAACTGCTGATCGTGGCCAGCGATGGTACTGAACAGCAGATCACCCTCTCCATTACCGGTACTGACGATGCATCAGTTATAGACGCTCAATCGGTTGGTTTTGTGACAGAAGATGATTCGGTTACTGCAACAGGTGGTCTGAGCATTTCCGATCCGGATGAGGCTGATAACCCGACCTTTACAGATTCAACTCAGGCTGGAATCTACGGCACATTGGCGATCGCCGGAGGTGTTTGGACCTACACGCTGGATCAGGCATCCGCTCAGGAACTGAATAGTCAGTCTGAAGTCGTTGAAACCTTCACCGTAACAGCGACCGATGGCAACAGTTTCGACATCACTATTGATGTCGCCGGTGTGGATGATGCCCCCGAAATGGCGGGCGCGGCACCGGACGACATCGTCTTGCAGCAAGCGGAAGCACTGGACTTCATGCTGCCGGAAGATCTGTTCGCCGATGTAGACAGTGACTTCGATCTGAGCGCCGAAGTTGTTGTGGACGGTCTGGCGATCGCACTGCCGCAGTGGCTGACCTTTGACGCGCTAACCGGTGCGTTCAGTGTGGCTGAAGGTGCCGCTGAGGTAGGTGATTACATTGTGCGGGTCTCTGCGACGGATGTGCTGGATGGTGATCTGGCTCCAGCGGTTGTGGAGTTCAACCTTCAGGTACCGGCATCTGAACTGCCGATGGGTGTAGCGATCGCTCAAGGAAGCAATGCCAGCCTGATCGGTGACGAAGGGGATAACACTGTCTACGTGGCCTCTGCTGGTAACAGTATTTCCGGGGGCAGTGGTGATGATCTGGTGGTACTGACCGCGTCCGATAGCTCGGTGCTTGATCCTGATGATGTAATCCACGGAGGTTCCGGCGCCGATGTACTGGCGGTAGCGGGTGTGGGCAGCAACGCCCTGAACATCGACGCGGTGATCCTCGACTTCAATAAGACCGAAGGTGACAGCATCGACCTCAGCCAGCTGCGCACTGCAGATGGCAGCCTGCTATCCATGGGTGATCTGAACATTGCATCCGTTACTGAAGGCTTCATGATCGATCTGAGTGGTTTGACCACTGAGGCAGGGGCTCAGGTAACAGGCCAGATTGTAGCCTCTGCTGTTGATAGCGCCAGCTTCGACTGGACCGATGTGATCAATCTGGATGAAGGCAACAGCTCGGTTGATGACAACGTGCTGAACTATCTCGATGATCTGAACAATTCCGGGGTTGTCGAGTGATCTGTCTGAATCGATATCTGCGTTACGGGCTGCTTTGGGGCGGCCTGAGCGCAGCCGCTGTTCCTCACGCGAGTGCCGGTGTGGTTGATCTGCATGAGGGTGCGCAGATCGAGGATGCAGCCTTTGAGCAATTTGTCCAGGCGAAGGTCCAGCACAGTGTTGCGTTTCAGGCGTTACCCAACCGTCTTCATAGCACTGCTGTTCAGGTCGAGATTGAAGATACCTACGATGATCTGAGCATTCAGGGTGGCGTCAAGCATCGCCCGGCCGGACATGCAGATGAGGACTACAGCGACCTGAGTGCTTATGTCACAGCCACATTGCCTTTGTATGACTGGGGGCGGGTGGAGCATCGTGTCGAAGTGGCTAAGCAGGAACATCACGCGCAGGTTCGAGACAACGAAGCGTCTGTTGTGGAAATCAGCGAACAGGTCATAGCAGACTATTTCGAGTACCTCCGTTTGCAGAAAGAGCTGGAGCTGATGCAGCTGCGTCTCACAAGCTTGACCGATCATGAACAGGATCTGCAACGGAAATACCGTAGTGGTGCAGGGGCTCGTCTGGAACTGGACTATATCCAGTCAGAGATCAAGGCCAACGAGCTGGAGCAGCGCGCGGTACAGCTTGAATTGTCGCGTGTTGCATCTGACTTTCAGCAGCAGTACGGCGAACTTCCGGACGTTACTACGTTGCCACAGTTTGCTGCTGCGCCTGAGCGTGTGGCTGCGGGCCTGGAAGATTCTAGTGCCAATGTGCTAGCTGAAAAGCAGCGCCTTGCTGCGTCACAGGCCCTGCTTGAAAGCCAGCGAAGCGAGCGCTGGCCAGCACTCGATTTCAAGGTGTCCTATCAGGAAGACAACCGCGAATACGAACTCTTTACCACGCTGGAATTGAGTTACAACGCCTATCAGGGTGGGCGCAAGCAACTGATCGTCAAAGAACAGCAGTATGCGGTGACCGAACAGATGTACAACCTGCAGCTTGCCCGTGAAGAGACGCGTCGCAAGTTGCAAAAAACCATCACCAGCTGGCATACCGCCCAGCAGCAATCCGAACTCTATGCGGAACTGGCTGAAGCTAAATGGCAGGCTGCTGCTCTGGCGCGTACTCAGCTGACATATTCCCGAGGTCGTCTGCGGGATATCTATGACTACGAAAAAGTTGCGTCTGATTATGAACTGAAAGCGTTGCAGGCAACGCTGGATCTGTTGGCCGCCCGATACCAATTTAAGTTGTTAAGTAATGAGCAGTAACAAACAGCCGCAAAACGAAACGCTGATTCTGCTGGATGGCCTTGAAGAGGCGGTCCGCAAGCTAGCGTCTTTCTTTGAACTGAGTGAAGCCAACTTCTTCGAGCTGTTGCGCCCCGATGCGGACCAGCCAGTCACCGATGTGTTATTGGAGGAGGTGTTGCGCAAACACTTCCTGCTGGATGCCTGTGGCGAGCCGTTTAGTGGCGAGGTGTTTGTTGCCGTCAGTAAAGATGGCCATCTACAGTTTGTCGATTGGCAGGATGCTGAGCAGGAACAGGCTGAGGCGTTGCATGGTGGATTCCGTGTTTGCTTCCGGCTCACCAAGCGCAATATTCGCCACGGTGATGGCGCTATTAAAAGCACGCTTTCAAATCACTGGTTCTGGGGGGCATTGCTCGATAATCGACTCGCTTACAGTCAGGTCATTATCGCAGCAGTTTTCATCAACCTGTTCGCTCTGGCGTCATCGGTGTTCGTGATGACCGTTTACGATCGAGTGATTCCTAACAATGCAACGGATTCATTACTGGCACTGACGCTTGGTGTGGGGATCGTCATCCTATTCGACTTTATCCTCAAAACCCTGCGGGCGGTGTTTATCGACCAAGCCGGCGCCCGCATCGATAAACGAATAGCCTCTGATATGTTCGACAATCTGGTTGCCGGGCGTTTCCAGACCGGTCGTATGTCCACCGGGGCTTTCTCCAATACGTTGCGGGAGTTTGAGGGGCTGAAGGATATGTTCGCATCGGCCACAGTCGCTGCCGTGGTGGATCTGCCTTTTATCCTTTTGTTTATGTGCGTGGTGTATGCCATAGGGGGCGATATCGTATTGGTGCCTGCTGTATTGGTGCCGTTGGTGCTGTTGGTGGGGATTGGGTTGCAGCCACTGTTGGCGCGCCACTCCAAAGATTCCTACAAGGATGGTCAGAGCAAGCAATCTGTATTAGTGGAGACAGTCTCTGGCCTGGAAACCGTACGTACGTTGCCCGCAACCTCTTTTCTTAAGAGGCGCTGGGTTGAGAGCGTAGAGCATCACTCGCAGACCAACCTTAAGTCCCGCTCACTGACGCAATTTGCCAGCCATGTGACTGGATCTTCACAACAGATCATGCAGGTCGCTCTGGTGTTCTACGGCGTCTTTCTGATTGCTGAGGCTGAGCTGTCCATGGGGGCCTTGGTGGCCTGTGTGATTATTTCGGGTCGTATTGTGGCGCCGTTGGCGCAGCTTTCCAATTTGATGACCCGAATCCACTATTCCATCACCTCGTATCGTGGGCTGAATGATCTGTTTAAGCAGCGCCATGCGATCAACCACGAGGTCAGCCTGACCCGTGAATCCCTTAAAGGCCGGATCGAGTTTCGAAATGTAGGTTTCCGTTACGACGAAAACAGCGACTACGTGGTGAAGGATCTGTCATTTGTGATCCGTCCGGGAGAACACGTGGCATTGCTTGGCCGTATCGGATCAGGCAAATCCACAGTCCTGAAGATGATGTTGGGTCTACTTGAGCCCACTGAAGGACAAATTCTGATTGACGATACCGACATACGGCAACTGCATAAGCTGGATCTGGCCGAACGTATCGGCACCGTGCTTCAGGAATCGTTCCTGTTCAGTGGCACTATCCGCCAGAACATCGCTGTAGGGGCACGTCAGGCCAGTGATGAACAAGTATTAATGGCAGCGCAAGTATCGGGTGCACATAACTTCATCGGCAAAATGCCGCAGGGGTATGACAGTGTGCTGGCAGAGAAAGGAAGCAGTCTTTCTGGCGGCCAACGTCAGGCTATTGCATTGGCGCGGGCGATGGTAAGTCATCCCTCAATGCTAATGCTGGATGAGCCAACCAGCTCGATGGACATGACAACAGAGCTGCAGATTCTGCGCAACCTGAAGCAGTACAGCGAAGGGCGCACTGTTGTAGTGACAACACACCGATCCAGCGTGCTAGCCGTAGTTGATCGTGTTCTGGTGCTGGATGAAGGGCGCTTGGTTGGTGATGGACCGAAGGATCAGGTAATGAAAGCGGCAACCAGTCGTCAGGAGGAGGCTGCCCATGCTCCTGCGTAATCAGACGCTGAACTATGCGATCTTCTACAGCATCGTCATCTTTATGACCGCGATGATCACTTGGGCTGCGATCGTTGAGATCGACGAGGTCACCCGCGGAGATGGCAAAGTCATTCCGTCTACCAAGATCAAAACCGTCCAGAGCTACGACGGTGGCATCCTGAAGGAGCTACACGTCAAGCTGGGCGACCATGTATCTGAAGGTCAGCTACTGGCGTTGATTGATGACGTGGACAGTCGTTCGGAATACCGCAAAACCGATGACGAGCGACTTGCTTTAACAGCGTCTCGTGTGCGCTTGGAAGCCGAGTCCAGAGAACAATCCCTGGATTTTAATGTCGCTGAATTTTCTGAAATTCCAGAGACATTGGTAGCACGGGAAGCGCAACTGTTTAACGGCCGCAAGCAAGCATTGGAAGGGCGCCTGCGTCAGTTGAGCAGTCAGCTAGAGCAGCGACGACAGGATCTGGCTTCTTTCCGTGCAGAACTGAAAAAGTTGCAGCAGGTGCTAAAGCTTTCCCGTCGAGAACTCAAAATCATGCGTCCGCTGGTGGCACAGGGGATTGAACCAGAGCTGGAGCTGATTCGCCTGGAGCAGGAGGTGATCCGTACCCAGGGGGATAGTGATAAAGCGAGTTTGAACATCAGTAAAACCCAGGATGCGATCCGCGAAACCGAAGAGCAGATCCAGAGTGAACACCAGAACTACCGGGTCAAAGCGCTGGAAGAGCTAAATGATGTAAATACCCAGCTGGCAAGGCTGGAAAACAGCCTGCCGTCATTGTCCGAAAAGCTTAGACGAACCGAAATTCGCTCGCCGATCAACGGTGTAGTGAACCAGGTACTGATCAGCACCATCGGTGGCGTAATCGAACGCGCCAAACCCATTTTCGAAATTGTTCCACTGGAAGACAAGCTGGTGGTTGAGGCCAAGGTATTGCCGAAAGACATCGCCTTCGTGGCGCCGAATCAACCGGCGCGGGTCAAAATTACCGCTTACGATTTTTCACGCTTTGGCGCCATAGATGGCCGCGTTGTGACGATGAGTCCTGATGCGCTCACTGAGCAGGATGGCACCACCTACTACGTCGCGCGGGTTGAAACCTCGCGTTCTACATTGGACGCCTATGGCGAAAGCTACCCGATCATGCCGGGTATGCAGGCCCAGGTGGATTTTATTACCGGACGCAGAACCGTACTGGAATACATCCTGAAGCCGGTTCTGAAGATTAAGGAAAATGCGTTCAGTGAGCGCTGATTCTTCAGGTTTAGAGGGAATACTATGAGCTTTATCTACGACGTTTATTCAATGGATCAGGAAGATCGTTATTCGGTTGATCTGTCAAACCAGCTCTCAGAAGCGGTACTTACTTTTGATGTAACCCGCACCGATAAGGTTTCTTTTGATCGGGAAGGAAATACATTGGTTCTTGTACAGGCCGAAGTTTACAGCCCTGAGTACGTAAACGATGAACTACTAGTCGTCGTAGATAGCGATAAAAATGCGGTTGATATGATTCACTTACCGCAAAATGGAAACCTTGAATATCTTAATACGGCCGCCACTGGAAAGGCGTTTTTCCTGAATACTGATTCAGGTGAAGTTGTTTCTTTGGACTACAGTGCCACGGGATTTGAATCGAGCTTTGAGGTTGTTCTTACCCAAGCTGAGCTGAATAGTCTAACTCCAACCATCTCTGGTGCTGAGGACACATTCCCAACCTACATCGGTGCGACAGCAGATGGAACTGGGTATTTGATTGCTTTTGCGGCGGAGGCTTCGGGACATACTCTGGATACGGTTTCTGTAATTGAACTCAGCAGTGATGGTTCAACTCGCTCAGTGATGTTCAATCCGGGTGGAGAGCTGACGGAAGGTATCTATCAGGATGCAGATGGTAATACTTTCGCACGCATTACTGGGGAAATTAATAGTGGTTGGATCGTAGACGAATCCTATCAACTGAACTTTATGGATGAATCTGCGGCGGAAATATACCCATCTGCGTATTGGGAGGCGCGCTGGGATCATCTTGCTCCAGATTCTATAGCGACACTCCAGTTGCCAGATGGATCGATCCAAGTAATCGATTACCGTGCTGCTGTTGACGGCTATGAAACGGAAGTTTTGAACGTAATCTATAATGCCGAAGATGGTTCGGCCCTGATTATTCTGGATCATTTTTCAGATGTAGATATTGATCCGATAGGTTACGAAACATGGCACTTATTCTCCGCTGATGGTGCTGGTGGTTATATCGAGCAGGTTATCAGCCGTCAGGGGCAACCCCTGCTCCGTTCTGTCGATTTCGGAGCTGAGGGTAGCGCAGGAGGGTCTAGTTTCTATTTACAAGATCTATCCGGTGAGGGTGTTTCGGTATTTGAATATAGCTTTACCAAGGATGGAGTAGTTGCAGACGACTCAGCTACAGAGTTGTTCTCGATAACTCCGAATGAGTTATATCCTAATCCTCCGGAAGGCTTTATCACCGGCATTGAGTCGATGTCTTTGATAGATGGAAATTGGGCCATTGCTACGTTTGCATTTAACCCGTCTACAGATGAGGATGCCGCTACAAATTATGTGAATGTTGTTGATGGAGATACTGGTCAAGCTGGTGTGCCTGTTTCAATTGCAGGGGAAATCAACCAGTTAATGGTATCGCCATTCAATCCAGATCAGATAGTGTATCTGGAAATCTCTGATCAGTATGAATTGACACAATGGAACATCGCCACAGGTGAAGTTCGTGAAGTATCTTGGGAATTTAGAGATATTCTTTTTGGTGGTGTCGAGGATTCGTTAAACGTTAACTTTGGTGGGCAAGAGTACGACCTCTCATCATTGGGAGCGTTCTCTTATTCTACGCTTGAATGGGGTAATGATGGATCTCGCTTAATTCTGCTGGACAAAGTGCCGTCGGTTGATGAAGAGCTTGCATCTAACTTTAGTCAATCGCTAATACTGCTCGACAGCAGCGGACAAGCTGTCGCCTGGCCATCAGGTGAGATGCAGCTTGAGTTCTATGGATATGTGCATGACGCGCAGATCATGGAGGAACTTTACTGGGTTACGTCCAACACTGAGGGTACCGTAGATTTCTGGAAGGCAGAGGTTGTTGATGGGGCTCTCGCGAATTTGGATGTGGCGCTAGCAGGTGTAGATATTGAGCCTCAGCAACATTTCGCAATAGAGCAGATATCTGATACGCGCGTGATTCTGAGTGCCCGTGGACCACAGGATGAGTGGGGGCAGGTTCGGGAAACCTGGTTGATTAACCTGGACACGGCAGAGGTTTTGGATCATTCCTTCGCGGAAGACACAATGGATGGTGGTTTTATAGTCCAGGATCCATCGAATCCAGATCACTGGTTTATCCAGGATTGGGATAGGACGCCTGCACTGGAAAATCAAAATAGTTTGGCAGAGCTGCTGGGTGAGGAAGACCTATTGGATTTCAGTGGGATTCCCGCTGAGTACGGCACGCCTGACTGGATTCGGGTTCAATATACCTCGGATGGAATGGTGGCTTCGGTTCAACTGCCTGAAGCCGGGAAAACGGCCGTTGTGGTCATGGGATCTAATGATACATTAGTGGGAACTTCAGTCTTTGATACGCCTCCAGGTGGCGATGTCGAAGGCTTCCTGGCGTTTGACGGCTATCTCTACGCGTTCCACGGTGGGGCACCTGAAGATATATCCGCATACCGTATTGATGCTGAGGCTTTTACTCTCAATCCCTTGCAGGCTTGGGAGCCTATCGATGCCAATGAAGCGTTAGAGCAATATTACAATACTCACTACTATCGGCAAATCGATTATCCAAACGGCAGCCGCTTGGAGATTGAAGGTTCACTCGAAGGTTACTTTGTTAGTGCTTATGACTCCGAAACAGGCTCTTACACTGAAACAGAGCTGGATCTTGGTGGTGTATTCTGGAATGTGGATGGACGGTTTGAGCCAGGCTCATTCCTGTTACGCCACTGGGAAGAAAACGTAGATGGCGATATTGTATCCGGCGTTAAACAGGTTGCCTTCAATTCTGATACACAATCCTTCCAGGTTACCGATCTGTTAACCGGTTTTGTCTGGAGCACGGTCACCGATCAGTTGCCAGCCACTACAGATACGAATGAACCCCTGATCTACTCGTTAAGGCCGGTCGAAGTTGGTGATGACGGTAGCGTCATCATGTCGATTCGCAGCGCTACAGATGAAGACTTTTACGACAAACAAAACCATGTTTATGTTGCCAGTATTGCCAGTGACGGCTCAGTAAACTGGATTACCGAGAGTATGGTCGGTAGCCATTATGGCAGCCTGTCCGATTATGATCTTGTACCACGAGACTACGACGGTTCCTTATACATCCAATTGCAGGATTTGTCTGACGGGTCTGCGGTGTATTACAACATCAGCGGTGACGGATCCACTGTAAACTCCATTAGTGAAGAAGCATTTAATACAGCAAACTCTCAATATCCTGATAGTCCTTGGGACACTGGTTTTCAATATACGGTGATGCCCATTGGAGATGGTCTTGAATACGTTGTTTCCAGCCAAGATAGTAGGTTGTTTGATATTGGCGTGAGGAATGAAGCTGGCGACACCATTTATTCCGGCTCATTTGATGGCGCAGGCTACGAGTGGTATGTGCGTGAGGGTTGGGAGCCAGGTAGTTTCATGTTGATCCGGGAGCTTTATGGCTTCGACTACATGTATGCCAAAGAGGTTATATTTGATCCTAACACTGGAACTTTTGAGATTGAGGATCAGCTTAACGACGTTGCTATTAGCTCTATTACGGGGAGCCTCCCATCTACGGAAGGGGAAAGCCCTATCTACTACACGGCGAAGTTAGTTGAAGCAGGTGAAAACGATAGTGTTATTTTGATGCGTGGCTTTACCGACCCAACCTTTGAAACCGGCAAATTGAATGAATCCTACACTCTGGTGGTAGATAAGACCGGTCAGGTAGTGATGACCTCCGAGCCGATGGGGGCCACCTTCAGCGGGAGCTTAACCAACTTCGATATGGTTCCACGCCTTGATGATGGCACTATGTACTTCCAGATGGAGGATAAGGACTCTGGAAATACAGAGTATTTCCTTGTTGGTGCAGGTGGTGATGTATGGGGAGGTGGAAGCCACCTCTTCAGTGCAGCTCAAGAGCAGTATGCCGCTGTGCATGACGGTGCTGTGATTGAAAGATATCAAGCGGATGGCACTTCTTTCCAGATGGAGATCAATAACGGGGTCTACACGATTCGTTACTTTGATCAGTCCGGTAGCGAAACATCACAGACTACGCTGGATCTGGGGTCCGATTCCTGGCGTTTGGGCTCCAACTGGGAGCATGACTCCGTATGGCTGACCCGTTACTCGGAAGATTTAGACACAGGCTGGCAGTACGATGCTAAGGCGCTGAGTCTGGATGATCAGGGCAATCTGGTGGTTACCGATGCATATACCGGTTTGTCTCACGATGCCATGATTGCGTTTTTACCACAGACCTCGGAGGATGGTAGTGCGCTGTACTATGCTCCGAAGCTGGTGGATACCGATGACTCCGGTGCGGTACTGCTGATGCGTGGCTTCAAATCGCATGAGTTCGCCTATGGTAAAGAGAACTCAATGCACGTGGTTCAGCTGAACAGCGATGGTTCTATTGCCTGGACTGCAGAGCTTTCGGGAACGTTCTCGGGTAGCTTGTCCAACTTTGATGCCATTCCACGTGAGTTTGATGGCAATCTGTACCTGATGAACCAAGATAAGTCTTCAGATGCCTTCAACTACTATCAGGTCGATGGGGCGGGCGCTGTTACTGCTATATCTGTGCAACAGTTCGACGACGCCTTGAGTGCATACAACAGCACTGCTCCATTTGGCGCAGATGACCAATTCTTTGTGCGTGCAGGCGCAGATAACCTTCCAATCGAAGTGTTCCAGAACGATGGTGATGTTGTTGATTCGACGGCGATATTATTTGATGAAGACGAGTCTGATGGGATTAGCTTTACGACTGCCCAAGGTGGTGAGGTTGAGCTGGTTGCCAAGGATCTCGATAACGATGGCCAAAATGAAACCTGGGATGTGGAGTACACAGCCCCAATGGCTGACTTCACGGGAACGGATACCTTCTATTACACGGTGCAAAACGCTGTAGGGGAGGTATCTGACCCTATACGTGTAGACATTGAGGTTGTGCCGGTTCATCAGGCTGTAGACGACTATGCCAATATGTTCCAGGACGGTGGTGATCGTATTGTTGATATATTGGTGAATGACTATCAAGGTACGGACTGGCTGCTGGAAGACACGCTGGCCATTACACAGCAACCGTCCAACGGTACTGCCCATATCAATGCGGAAGGCAAGCTGGTTTATACCCCAAATGCAGGTTTTGTGGGTCAGGATACAGTGGTGTACAGCATCAGTGATCAGGTTGATGATGCTCACAGCACTTCAAGCGCTACTGTGACCATTGATGTGGAAAGCTCGGAATTACCGCTGAGCGCCGATATTGGTGGCGTTACAATCGATTTCTCAGGCTTGGATTCTGTTCTGCAGGCCGATGGTGCGATGATCGACGGACCTTATTGGGGGCCGGGTGATGGTGCGATGTTCATTCTGGAAACCATAACCTTCAATGAAGGATCCACACCAACATTCCGTGAAACGTTGTTTGTATTCAATGAAGCGGATCTGGAGGAGTTGCCAAGCGGATTAACGGTGACACCTGATGAGAGTGCCTTCTCCATTGTTGAGTTGAATGACAATGCGCATATGATCAAGGATATTGATTATGGAACATTGTTGCTGATCGAAGAGAACCCGCTAAACAGTGATGAGCTGAAAGTGGGAGTAATGGCATTCGATGGCCTTAATGGCATCTCAACGGATGTGGCGTTGCCAATGGGAGAGGCCCTGCTTTCTAAAACCGCTATGTACAGCAGCCCGACTATCCCTATTGGCGTGACGGACGCCGAAGTATTCTTCGAAACTGCTGATGGCAATATGAACTACGCCTTTGTCTTGATGGGCGTGGGTAGTATGCAGACGTTCGAGGAAACAGGTGAGTTCGCCCTGAATACAACAGGTCTTGCAATTGTCGATCGTACAGATGGCAGTGTTCTTCATTCCCAAGAGGTTCAGGGGGTGCCACTGGATGTTAAGGTTGACGAAAACGGTCAGCTGTTTATCCGTACCTTAGATCAGGATTCGCAGACTGAACAGTACTTCTCTGTAGCGGTGGCAGATGCAATTGACAGTGACGCTACGGTCATTTCTGTGACTGAAACTGAATTCAACAACGCTCAGCTTGAAGATAATGCTCCACGCGAAGATAGTGGTCTTGTAGATGATGAGACGCTGAAAGCTACCTTCGATGAAGGCAATCTCAACGGGTACCAAGGGGATGATAAGCTCTTTGGTGATGGACTGCACAACACCCTCAGCGGTGGTGATGGCAACGACCTGCTAATTGGTGGGGAAGGTTACGATACCGCTCAGTTTAGCGGTAATGCCGATGACTATGTCATCACCATGATGAGTGACTTCCAGGTTGATCTTTACAACCGTCTGTTGTCCTTTGAAGGTGAACAGTTCTCTGATACCGGTGGTGTTCTGACTGTTATGCAAAGCCCGGCAGATGGCTCTGACGGCGTGGATATTGTTCAGGTAGAGGAGCTGCAGTTTGCAGATCGTACCTATACCGTTGAAGACGGTGTGCTGATGCTGAGTGATTTGTCGGATCAGTTCCAGGGTGGTAATGGTGCCGATATTGTGAGCGGAGAGGGCGGTTCTTCAAACTCCATCGCGGGTGGTCGAGGAAATGATGCTCTGTTTGCTAATGGTGGCTCCATCAATAATCTCTCCGGGCAGGAGGGTGATGATGTGCTTACCAGTTTGGCAGGTGTCCAGAATAATCTGCAGGGCGGTAGCGGTAACGATTACTTCCTGGTTGATCAAAATGACGGCGGTGATGTGCTGATCAGTGGTGATTCTGATGCCGATATCACTGGCTTTGTTGATCTAATGGGTGACGGAATTAACGTAGATGTAACGATTGCTGGATTCGAAGTGGGATTGGACAAGATTGATCTGTCCGCTTTGGGCATCGATTATCAGCAGCTAACAGCAGACAACGTCATGGTTAATGACAGTTCCAATATGGCTGAGTTTGACCTGGGCGCATTGGGGGTAAGTGGCATTGATGGCTCGCTTACCGTCCTGTTTGATAGCGGTGTTTTAAGCGAAAGCGACTTTATGTTCGCCGGAGACAGTGGTTCAGGTGTCGCGAGCGTGACGCCGCCTGAGTTAGAAGACCTCTACTCCGGTGGTGCTACGCCAGCGTAGAGGAAAAAGTCTAATAGCCTTTAAGAAAGCCTCCCCATTTGGTGGAGGCTTTTTTGTGTCGAAAATCCGAGAAAAGTTGAGTGTGTCTAGTGGTATATGTATAGGTTTTACTTCATATCGAAGTGAATATGTCGCGCTCTCGAAATAGCCTTAACGATCTCTCTTCGTACTTGGACCGATGACTTCGTAAAAAAACTCCGTACCCGACGCAAAGAAATGACGCTCGCACGACCGAAGGTGGGTACGGAGGAAGGCTTCAACGTCAGAGATTGAAGCCAAAGCCCAGCAGCTCAGGCTGCTGGGGATGCAAAAGCGGTTTCAGGGCTGTCATCGTGCTGACTATTGAGCAGATTACGGAACAGGTTGCGCATGTGCTTGATGGGCATGCTGCCACGGTGTTCAAGATTCATCGGGCCGTCATGGAAAAGGCGAGGGTCCATCAGATCCAGGTCATCGTCGATGATCGGCTTGAAATCCATCTGATCCAAGATGTCTTTCTGCAGGTTGATGCCGGGCGCGATCTCTATCAGTTTCAAGCCCTCTGGAGTCAGGCGGAAGACGGCACGTTCGGTGATAAACAACACGCGTTGCCCGTTGCGTACTGCCGCGTCACCGTTAAAGGTGATTTGTTGTACAGACTTGAGGAACTTGCGCATCGGACCGTTGCTGGCCACCTTGATTGAATGATCCTGTATCTCAAGCTCCTGTGGGCCGGAGGTAAAAGTGCCAAGGAAATATAGGTCTCTGGTGTTTTGGGTGATATTGATAAATCCGCCCGCGCCAGCCAACTTGCTGCCAAAACGACTGACGTTTACGTGCCCTTCGGGGCAGGTTTCCGCGAGACCCAGAAACGCCTGATCCAAGCCGCCTCCATCATAGAAATCGAACTGGGCGGGTTGGTCGATAATGGCGTCGGCATTACTCACGGCGCCAAAACTCAGTCCGCTTGCCGGTTTACCACCTATCCCACCAGGCTCGACAGTAAGCGTAAACTCTCCTAGGCGACCTTCTTCCGCAGCGACCTGGGCGACCTCTTCGGGCATGCCGATCCCCAGATTCACCACAGAACCTTTACGCAGCTCCATCAAGGCGCGGCGGCCAATGATTTTACGTGCAGTTAACGGCGCAGGTTGTACCGCGCTCTTGGATTCGCGAATGTCACCACAGTAGGCCGGATTAAAGGGTTCGGAGAATGTCTGTTGATGGTCTTCAGAAGGCGCGACGATCACATGATCAACCAAGATACCCGGGATACGGATACGGTCTGGCGTAAGGTGGTGCTGATCGGTGACGCGCTCGACCTGAACAAACACCCGGCCACCGCTGTTCTTAACCGCTTGGGCGATTGCCAGCGCTTCCAGCGGCAGGGCTTCACGTTCCATTGAGATGTTCCCGGCACGGTCCGCTGTGGTACCACGCAGCAGGGCCACATCAATTGGGAAGGCCTTGTAGAACAGTTGTTCCTCGCCCATGATCTCGACGCGCTCAACCACATCCTCTGTTGAGATGGTGTTGATCTTGCCACCCTCATAGTGTGGATCGACAAAGGTGTTGAGGCCAACATGGGTAAGGGTGCCTTTTTTACCTGCTGCGATATCGCGGAACAGATGACAGATCACCCCCTGCGGCAGGTTGTAGGCTTCGATCTTGTTATCCAACGCCAGTTTGCCCAGTGTTGGCGCGAGGCCCCAGTGGCCACCCACCACGCGACGTACCAAGCCTTCATGACCAAAGTGGTTGAGGCCCCTCTGCTTGGCGTCGCCTTGGCCTGCCGCATAGATCAAAGCCAGCTCTTTAGGATGGCCATCGCTCAGAAAGCGTTGTTCGATAGCCTTGGCGAGGTGTTCGGCAAAACCGATTCCAATAAAGCCTGCGGTCGCCACGGTGGCGCCATCCGGTATCAGCTGGGCTGCCTGTGCTGCGGATATGATCTGTTCGCTCATGCTTCTGCCTGCCTGTTCTTTTTATTGTTGGTCAACAGTGCTGCAGCAAGGGATACGCCATAAATTCAAAAAGATATATAAAACAGTTGGTTAATAATATAGCCGGGCGGCTGTAGTGAGGTGCGCTGGCTAACTGTGTATGATTAATAAGACATGTGTCTTATGGTTTGTAAAACAATCCAGACGGCAATTGGGTGGCTAGGATAAGTTACAACGCTTTAGGCGCTCGTAAAAGGTTGCGCGGGAGATGCCGAGTTGGCGTGCCGCAGCCGTTTTATTACCCCCGTTTTCTGCCAGTGCGTTTTCCAGGGCAATGCGTTCCGCCTGCAGGCGCTGATCGCTTAAACTTTCCGCCTTAACTGGCGGTGCTGTTGTTGTATCCGTTGGTAGGTCGTCCAGTGCACCCAAATCAGCGGGTTCAATCTGATCGCCTTCCGCCATGACGCAAGCGCGTTCCAGTCGGTTACGCAGCTCTCGCACATTGCCAGGCCAGTGATAGGTCAACAACCAATTCCGGGCTGCTTGGGAGAGTGGCAAAGGAGCGAGTTGGGTATCCTTCTGGACCTGCGTTAGCAGGCGTTCACTCAGGGTTAGGACATCGCCATTGCGCTCTCGCAGCGGCGGCAGGCGAATCGGCAGAACGTTAAGGCGGTAATACAGATCTGCGCGAAACTCGCCGGTATCAACCAGCGCGCGTAGATCTTTTGCAGTCGCTGCGATTACTCGCACGTCCACTTTTTCCAGTCGGTTTGAACCGAGTGCCTCCACCTCGCGCTCCTGCAAAACACGCAGCAGCTTGCTTTGCATTGGTAACGGCATCTCTGCGATCTCATCCAGGAACAGGGTGCCGCCGTTGGCCAATTGGATCTTGCCCTTACGGCCTTTGCGGTCGGCACCGGTATAAGCACCGGGGGCGGTGCCAAACAGTTCCGCTTCGACCAGTGATTCGGGCAGGGCGCCCATATTGATGCCAACAAAAGGTCCGTGCCGTCGTGGGGAGGCGTGGTGAATGCCCTGGGCCAGCAGCTCTTTGCCGGTGCCAGTTTCGCCCAAGAGCAGCAGTGTAGTATCCAGCTGTGCAGCGCGTAGCGCCTGGCGTTTCAGTTTGTTGATCGGATCTGACTCGCCCAGCAGGTCATCCAGCGCATACTTGGACGGACGGATCAGGTTTTCCGATTCAAACTGACGGCGGAGACGGGCGAACTTGTCGAACAGGGGCTGCAGGCTGTCCAGGTCGTCGTAGAAGACAAAACCCAAGGCGCCCATGATCTCTTTGTTGGCGTTCTTTAGGGGGAGGCGGGTAACCAGACACCAGCGGCCATTGATAGACATAAGGTCCACAAAAACAGGCTTGCCGCTCTTTACCACCCTTGGCATCTGGGTGGTTGGCAACACCGCTTCAATATCCTGGCCGATTAGATTCGCCTCCTGAGAGAGCCCCATCAGCTGACGATACTGATCACTGATCCAGGCGATGCGGCATTGGGCATCCACCGCAATCGAACCCTGACAGAGGTTGGAGAGTAACTCCAACAGGTGCTGATTGTCGGCGTCAATATTCAGGATTTCGGAGAGTTGTTGCATGGATGTCCCTGCTGCTATGCGTCGTTTCAGGGCAACAGCCCTGATATTCATCATATCAGGTGTTTTGGAACGAGGTGAGGCCTTCGCTGTTGCAGGGCTCAGGATGGGTTGAGGGCTTGCAGGTACAGGTCGCCATCGTAGCGGCTGAGATGACGCAGAATGCGTGCCTGCTTATTGGCCAGGCGACGACTTGGGTAGCGGGCTTTGTACTTGGTTGGGGCGGGCAGCACGGATGCCAGAAGAATGCCCTCGCGTCGACTGATCGTTTCAATGGGTTTATTGAGCTGATACAGGGCGCCGCGCTTTACACCAAAATCCCTTGGCCCGAACTGGGCAATGTTCAGGTAGACCTCAAGGATCCGGTTCTTGTCCCACACCTGCTCCAGTAGCATCGCCAACGGAATCTCCAGGGCCTTGCGCAGGTAGCTGCGTCCTTCCCAAAGGTATAAGTTCTTCACGACCTGCTGAGTAATCGTACTGCCGCCCCGGCCTTTTCTGCCATTCAAGGCATTGGAGATGGCCTCCTGGGTGGCCTCGACATCGATACCGTAGTGGACCGGGAACTTCTGATCTTCCGACGCAATCACTGCAGCCTGAACGCTGGCGGGAATTTCTTCCAGATCCACCCATTCGTACCGTACAGGTTCAAGCTGGTTGTCCATGAGACTGTTTAGGTTGTGGGCGATCATAAACGCAGACGTTGGGACATCCACCCACTTTAATACGACCATGGAAAGCAGCAGTAGCGAGAAACAGGAAGCAATCGAAATGGAGAGAAGCGTTAGTGCCTTTTTCAGCATATGAGCGTAAGAGTGACCTTGTGGTTAAAAGTTGTACAGTTTATCGCAAGTAGGTTGGCTAATACAACGCGAGCTTTTGTGAGCGTGGGCTTCTACGTTGGGGCAGCGAAATAGTTTGGGGAGAGAGCGGCGGAGGTGTAGAAGAAATGGTGCCGAGGGTAAGTTGACTGCAGGCACAAAAAAGCCCCGCAGTTCTATAAACTCGCGAGGCTCTTAAGTGGTGCCCAGAGGCGGAATCGAACCACCGACACGGGGATTTTCAATCCCCTGCTCTACCGACTGAGCTATCTGGGCAACGTCGTAACGTGGGTGCGTATTAAAAAGGTTTGGCTTGCCTCTGTCAACGGGGAAAAGCAGAAAAACTTACTTTTTTCGAAGCCTTGTATGTTGTGTGAACAGACCGGTGTGGTGCGGATGTGTTATCGAGGCTTCAAGGGGCTGTGTTTTTGTGTGATCAGGCCTCGAATATGCGTGATCTGGTGAGGATAACTCTTTAAAACATCAATCTTTTCCGGGGATAGCCGATAAGAATCAAAACACTTGTTTGTTGTACTTGCTGAATGGGTGTAAAGATCGGTAGATTAGGGCACACACAAGAATTCTTCGGGCGGTCGCTAGATGGATGTAAAGCAGATTGCAGCTAACTTTCCATTTCTGAAAAAGAAGGGCAAGGTCAAAGGCCTGACGGCCTTGGCGTTAGTGGATGGCGGTGTGGCTCTGGCTCATGTGACCAGCGGTAAAAAGCCTGAATTAGTTGCGTGCGAGTTTATAGAAACGCCTGCTCCATTTACCGATATCAAGCTGTTGCGGGATCGGATTGATGCACTTGGCTTGTCAGGATCAAACACAGTAGGCCTGCTGGATCAGGGGGGCTATCAATTACTGTTGGTGGATGCGCCCGATGTACCGGATGAGGAGATGGCCGATGCGTTGCGTTGGCGTGTAAAAGATCTGGTTGGGTTTGACATCGAACACTCCAAAATCGATTACATCGAATTGCCCGAGGATGCATACCGTGGCCGGTCTCGCATGGTATACGCGGTTGTAGCTGAACAGTCGCAAACAGAGCGCCTGGCGTCCTGGATTGAGGAGCTAGGGCTAACCCCTGCCGTGATTGACGTACCGGAAACTGCATTGCTGAACATCACCAAGGATATGGCGGATGAAGAATCCGGCTTGGTGGTATTCCACCTGGGCTCACCCTCCAGCAGTGTGAGCCTTCTCTCCCAGCAGGCGATCTATTTCACCCGTTCATTGTCCTACGACGTTAATCTGGCTGATCGAAACCCACACCAAGCGGCGAGTTCTGCGGTTCTGGAGTTGCAGCGTTCGCTGGATTACTACGAAAGCCAGGTGGGTAAGCCGCCGTGTGTAAAGCTGGTCATATTGCCGATGCAGTTTGGGGAGACCCCGTTGATCACGGAGCTTCGCAGCAATCTGCCGCTGGAGGTAGAAGCTCTCGATCTGGCGTCCGTGGTGACAAGCCGTAAGCCTCTCGATGTAGAAATCCAGCAGCGTTGTTTGTTGGCGATAGTCGCGGCGTACCGTGAGCTTTCTGCGCAGCAGGGAAATGCGACTAAATGAAGCAGCAGATAAACCTTTATACGCCCAAGGTCTCGGCCGCCAGAGATATATGGTCTCTGCCGTCCGTTATTTTGATGGTGGTGCTTATTACGCTGGTTGCTGCCTTTGCTTCCTGGGGTTTTACCCAATACGCTGACTCACGCGTATCCAGATTGCAGGCACTGCAGGATAAGAACACTGCGTTACCCAGCCAGATTGCATTGCTGGAAAAACAGCGTAAAGAACTGCGCCCTGATCCGGCAATACTTCAGGAGCAGGATCGCATTCGTCAACTGATAGCGGAGAAGCAGGAACTGTCCGCAATGCTGAGTCAAATGCAGCCAGGTGTTTCTGGGCGTGGATTCTCACCTTATATGTATGGGTTGGCGCAAGTGAGCCGCAGCGGAGTGTGGATTACCGACTTTGATCTCCATTTAGCGCAAAGCCAGGTCGAGTTAACTGGTATCGCGCGTACGGCGAGTGATGTGCCTTTGTTGTTGCGTGATCTGGGTGAAACGGATGCGTATCGCGCGATTCGCATTGCTGATTTCTCCATCGCCAAAGAGAGTAAAGACCACAAATTCAAGGTGATGGGCTTTGTGACCACCGGAGGGATCAATGAGCCGTAACGCTTGGCGCAGGGTGGATGCAGCTTGGGATAAGCTGAGCCGACGTGAGAAGGCCTTGCTGTTCTTTACCGCGCTGGTTATCCCGGTGATGTTGCTGTTTGTGATGGTGTTGGAGCCTGCGCTTGACCGTATGCAGGGGGTTGAAGATCAGATTACCTCCCTTGAGCGTTCCGTGAACACGCAGGAGCGTATGTTGCGTATGTTGCAGGATGCAGACCTGCCGGATCCAAACGCCAAAGCGCATAAGCAACTGAAGGCGCTGGTGAGCCGGTTGGATGCGCTGGACAATGAAGTGGAACGCTTTGCCCGCAACCTGGTTGGGCCGGAGCAGATGTTGGGTTTGCTTTATTCCGTGTTGGGGCCGGAAAACGATCTGAAACTGGTTGAGGCTCTGAGCCTGCCGGTAGAGCCGCTGGTACTGAGTCCGGAAAAGGAAGGTGCAAACGTGCCTGCGATCAAGCTGACCGCAGAGGCCGCCGAGCGTGAGCGCGCCAAAGCAATGCAGGACGCGGTAATCTATATCCACCCGTTTGAGGTGCAGTTGGAAGGCAGTTATGAAGCGCTGTACCAATACCTGAAGGGGCTGGAGGCACTGCACCAGGGATTCTTCTGGGATCGATTGCAGTTTACTGCGGAAGATTATCCGAACGCGTCGATCCGCTTGCGTGTACATACGCTGAGTACAGAGGAGAACTGGCTTGGTGCGTAATCTGATTTTGGGGCTGATGGCCTTGGCTACTATGCCGCTTTCGGCAAACAGTTTGCCGGGTGATCCAACCCGACCGACCGAATATAAGCCGGTGGTGAATTCGGCGAAAATTGTGAAGCGCCATTATGCACTTACCTACCTGATGGTGGGGGAGCAGCGCAAAGTCGCCGTAATTAACGGCAAACAGGTGACACCAGGTAGCAGAGTTGACGGCGCGAGGGTGCTGTCAATCACTACGCAAGGGGTGCGTTTACGGGTTGGTGACCAGACACGATTGCTGACGATCGGTAAACAAGCCGGGTTTAAGAAAGAACTGAGTGATAGGAAACGGAACTGACCATGAAACGATTGATGAGTGTGTTGGCGCTGAGCGTCGGAGTCACCGTATCGGGTTGTTCCTCACTTGATTCGATGAACGACACTGCGGTCACCGATGAGAGCATTGCGGCGCTTGAGGAGGCGATCAATGTCCAGCAGCAGATCGAGGCTGAAGAACAAGCACACTCCGAAGCGGCTGCTGTTGCGCCTCCGCCGCTGGTGCCACCGCTGGATATTCAGACGCTGAGCCAGCCAGGCGAAGAGCGCTTTGATGTTGTGGCTGATGGCCTCAGTGCCCATGATTTCTTTATGGGGCTGGTGCAGGGTACCGACTACAACATGATTGTGCACCGTGATGTTGAAGGTACGGTGAACCTGAAGTTGAAAGATGTCACCGTAGACGAAGTGATGCAGGCGATGCGCGAAGTGTATGGCTACGAGTATCGCAGAAGTGGCAAGCTTTACCAGGTGGTGCCGGCCAAGCTTCAGACCGAGATTTTTCAGCTGAACTATCTGGATATAGCGCGCGAAGGCGTATCCGATACATTGGTGAGCGCGGGCTCTGTGCGTGATGCGACCTCATCGGATTCAGGTTCTGGCAGCAGTGATACCGACAGCAGCTCCAGTTCATCCTCCACCAGTGTGGGCACCCGCATCAGTACCAAAACCTCGGCCAACTTTTGGGTCAACCTCAAACAGACCCTGGATACGCTGATCACCGGGGATGACCGCCGTGTGGTTGTAATGCCGCAGACAGGGATGATCATTGTGCGTGCCTTGCCAAGCGAGTTGCACACCGTACGTGAATATCTGAATAAGGCGGAGCTGAGCCTGCATCGCCAGGTGGTGATTGAGGCGAAGATCCTCGAGATCACCCTGAATGACAAGTATCAGGCGGGCGTAAACTGGACTGCATTGGGACAGCCAGGCAGTTCTGCTTCTGGAAAAACAGTGACCCTGAGCCAAGTCGCGTCTTCAATCACCGCGGACGGCTTGGGTGGGATCTTCCGATCAACATTTGCGTTGAACGACTTTACAGCCGTGATCGAGCTGCTGGGGCGACAGGGTGATGTACAGGTGCTGTCCAGCCCGCGCGTATCCACCATCAACAACCAAAAAGCGGTTATCAAGGTGGGTACCGATGAGTTCTTCGTCACCGAAGTGGAAACTACGACCACAACCGGGACGTCCACTACCACTACCCCGAGTGTAGAGCTGACACCGTTCTTCTCCGGCATCGCACTGGATGTGACACCGCAGATCAGTGAGGAAGGTGGGATTGTCCTGCATATTCATCCAACCGTGTCTGAAGTGGAAGATCAGCAGAAACAGATCAATATCGGCAGTGATGATCTGTCCCTGCCGCTGGCGTTCAGCTCCATTCGTGAATCAGATAGCATCGTGCGAGCCAACAGTGGTCAGGTTATCGTCATCGGTGGTCTGATGAAGTCTGAAAATGAAGATCAGAATGAACGGACACCGTTCCTGGGTGAGCTGCCGGGTGTCGGCAACCTGTTCACTCAGCGCCGCTCTGTGGGCAGTAAAACAGAGCTGGTAATCCTGCTGCGTCCGGTGCTGGCTGACAATGACAGTTGGCAAGCGGAGTTAGAGCGTAGCTTGCGTTCCTTCCAGCGTTTGCGCGTAGAAAGCACACAACAGTGATTGAGAGGCCGTGAATGTATGCTGAGCATTTCGGGCTGCGCGAGTTACCGTTCACACTGACCCCGAACACCCGTTTCTTTTTAAATCTGACCAGCCATCAGGAAGCCCTCAATCTGATGCTGGTTGCACTGCACAGCGGGGACGGTTTCATCAAAGTTGTAGGCGAGGTGGGTACCGGCAAGACACTGTTGTGTCGAAAGCTGCTCAACTCGCTCGATGAGAGCCAGTTTGTCACCGCGTATATACCTAACTCAAACCTGAATCCCGCTGAATTCCATTGTGCTGTAGCAAATGAGCTGGGGATCTATACCCCGGAAAAATCGAACCAAGATTTGTTGCAGCTGCTCACTCGACGATTGATCGAGCACGCCCAACATGGGAAGCGGGTGGTGGTGCTGGTGGATGAAGCGCAGGCGATGCCGGATGAGACCATCGAAGCATTACGCTTGCTGACCAATTTGGAAACTGAGTCAGAAAAGCTGTTTCAGGTGGTGTTGTTTGGCCAGCCAGAGCTGGATAAGAAACTAAACCAGTACTCTCTGCGTCAACTGACGCAACGCATAACATTCAGTTACAGATTGAAGAAACTGGAACCTGATGAGGTGCGTGCTTATATCCACTGGCGCATGCAAGCGGCGGGGTACGTTGGCAAGCCGTCATTTGAACGCGACGCCTGCGACCTGATCGCCCGAGCAGCGGGAGGAATTCCCAGGTTGGTGAATGTGCTGAGTCACAAGGCGCTTATGTCAGCCTATGGAAAGGGGGATGAAAAGGTCAAAGTACTGCATGTGGTGCGCGCGATCGAGGACACGGAGGGGGTAGCATTGCCTTGCGCCTCTCTCATTAAACAGTGGCTGTCTGCCGTGGTGGCTGTGATGGCGATTGCGATGATTACCTGGGGCGTGATGATTGTGGGTATGCAGCCGTGAGCCTGGTCAATGACATGCTGCGCGACTTGGAAAAGCGCGGGCAGAGTCGGACTGCGGTATCGGATGGCGTCTCCGTGCAGTCTGTAGAGACACGCACAGCAGAGCGTGCAGGCCGGCGATTAAACTGGCCACTGTGGCTGGTTGTTGTTGCGCTGCTTATCGGCTTTCTTACATTGGCCTGGATGCAGTGGCGCCCCCTGTCTCAGGGTGCGGAACAGGCCGGGCAACCCGTAACCGTGACGCCGGCTGCCGACATACCAGTAAAAACAGCCTCACCAGCGAAGCCGGAATTACGTCTGGAACAGGTCAGTTGGCGCAACATGGATCGAGGCGGAGTACTTGTTATGCGCTTCAGTGCGCCGGCGCAGGTACAGCTGATCAACCAGACCCGAGCGTCTATGGTGATTGCGTTACCCAATGCTCATTTGACCAATACCTTGCCGTTGCCAGAAAAAAGCGTCATAAGCGACTTTAACCTCGTGGCAGACCGAGGGCAGCTGTTGCTTGATCTGAAAGCTGTGCGGGATGCCCGGTTTGAATTGCTGCAACCGGACGCCAGGCAGATTGAGTTGGCGGTGTGGTTGAGCGAACCAGAGCCGGAGGAGAGTCCGGTGACAGCGGATGCGCCGGCACAACTGTTGTCAGAGAAAAAACCGGCGGTCGTGGAAAAAACTGAGAGAAAGGCGAGGTCTGAACCTGTTCCGGTCAATGCTGCTGCCGCCGAGGCACAAGCCAAGCCTAAGCCCGATGCTGCCATAGAAACCACTCAAAAGGCGGCAAGTACCAAGGGGTTAGCCAAGGCACAGGAAACCGGGCCGGTGCAGACGGCTCCGGCGAAGGGTGCGGCGAAACCATCGAAAGACGTACGCGGCCTGACCGATAGCCAAGCCGTGGTGAACGCGCGTAAATTGCTGCAACAGAATAAGGTAACTGAAGCGCAGCGGTTGCTAGCGTCTCAGGTAGAGCAGGGGGCGTACGCGCCCGACAGCCAGGCCATGCTGGCGAGTCTGTATCTGGCGGGTGGGGATGTGATCCAGGCTGCAGATGTTGCCGATGCCGGTCTGGCGACAGCGCCCTTACACAGCGGGTTAAAGAAAGTGAAGGCGCGTACCTTACTGATGAATAATGATAGTGCAGCTGCTGTGGCGTTGCTCCAACGCGCGCCGCCTGCAATCAAACTGGATGCGGAGTATCATGAGATTCTTGCCGCCGCGCTGCAGCAGCAGGGGCGGGCAGATGATGCCGTAAATGTATATTATCAATTGCTGCAGTATGACAGTGGGCAAGCCCGTCTGTGGGTGGGGCTCGGTTACTCTCTGGAGCTTGCGGCGCGACCGGATGAATCGCGCCAAGCCTATGAAAGCAGCCTGCAGGTGCCAGGCATCGAAGATAATCTGAAGCGTTATGTAACTCAGCGGCTGTCTCAGCTGGCGGAGAGGTAGGAGGTTCGGCGTAGTGGCTGCACCCAAAACACGATTACGTATAGGCGATATGCTGGTCCAGGAAGGTGTGCTTACCGAAGCACAGCTGATGGAAGCACTCGCCCAACAGAAAAAGACCCGTCAGAAACTGGGTAAAACCCTTGTGACGATGGGGCTGGTGGAAGAAAAACACTTTCTTGAGTTTCTCTCCAAACAGCTGAAGATCCCGATGGTGGATCTGGCCCACTATTCCTTTAATCAGCAGGACGTACTGCGCCTGTCTGAGACCCACGCACGCCGTTTTCGCGCCATCGTACTGAAAGAGGATACCGACTCTTTTGTGGTAGGGATGAGCGATCCGATGGACATCTTTGCCTTCGATGAATTGCAGCGCCTGTTGCCGAAACCGGTGGATGTGGCAGTTGTCTCCGAAAGCCAGTTGTTACAGTCGCTTGATCTGGTGTATCGCCGTACCTCCGACATTGAGGTGTTGGCCGACCAGTTGAATGACGAGATCGCTGAAGACGCTTTTGACCTGGCGCAGATGACCGCCAACGATGAGCAGGATGTCCCGGTCGTTAAGTTGCTGAAAAGCCTGTTTGAAGATGCGGTGCAGATCGGTGCATCCGATATCCATATCGAGCCGGACGAGCATGTCCTGCGTATTCGCCAGCGTGTGGATGGCACGCTGCATGAACACGTTATGAAAGAAAACAGGATCGCTTCAGCGTTGGTATTGCGCCTGAAGCTGATGGCGCACCTGAACATCTCCGAGAAGCGGTTGCCACAGGATGGCCGCTTCAACATGAACGTGAAAGGCCGCAGTATCGATATCCGTATCTCCACCCTGCCGATCCAGCACGGTGAATCCGTGGTGATGCGCTTGCTGGATCAATCGGCGGGGCTGGTGGGGCTGGATAAGGCGGGCATGCCGGAAGAGATGCTGACTCGTTTGAGGCGCCTGATTCGCGAACCGCACGGTATTGTGTTGGTAACCGGCCCGACCGGTAGCGGTAAGACGACTACGTTGTACGGTGCGTTGAACGAGCTGAACAGTTTCGACAAGAAGATCATCACCGTAGAGGATCCGGTTGAGTATCGGTTACCCCGCGTCAACCAGGTTCAGGTACATCCCGAGATCGGCCTGACCTTCGCCAGCGTTTTGCGTGCCTGCCTGCGTCAGGACCCGGATGTGCTGTTGCTGGGTGAGATTCGTGACCGGGAAACCGCCGAGATCTCTCTGCGTGCCGCGATGACCGGCCACTTTGTATTGTCCACATTGCACACCAACGATGCCGTCTCCAGTGCCATGCGTCTGGTGGATATCGGTATTGAGGGGTACCTGGCGGCGTCAGCCATCCGCGCCATTCTGGCACAGCGCCTGGTGCGGAAAGTGTGTAACAACTGCTCCAGTCTTTACCGCCCGTCACCGCAGGAGAATGCCTGGTTGGCCGCGCATCTGCCAAAACTTGGGCTTAGCGAAGGTGAATTCAAAAAAGGGCGTGGGTGTACCTACTGCAACAACACAGGGTACAAGGGGCGGATCGGTATCTTCGAGTTGCTTGAGCTAAATGACGGCATGGCGGATGCCCTGCGTCGCAATGACAGCTCGGCTTTTACCGCCGCCGCCTATGCTGACGAGCGATACAAACCACTGGTATACAGTGCATTGGATCTGGCCTCTAAGGGGGTGATCACACTGGATGAGGTTTTCCGGGTGACCGAGCAGCTGGACGAGACCAAGTTTAATGAGGCAAGCCTGGCGAAAGCGCAGGAAGAGGCGAAGCAGGTGAAAACCGTATCGCCTACCTTGCAGCAGGCGCCGGAAGCCACGCCGGTTACAGGCACCATCAAGCTGGAGCTGGAGTAAGCCTGAATGCCGTTTTTTCAGTATGAAGGCCGAAATAAAGCGGGCGTGAAAGTAAGCGGTCGCGTGGAAGCGGATGGACGCAGTCAGGCTGCATCCCAGCTGCTTGCCGATGGCATCACTCCAATCAATATCACTTCCGTTACCCAGGTTAAGAAAGAGGACAGCCTGGGTAGTAAAGAGATCAGGCTGAAGTTTCTGGAGAAGGTCCGCATTGATGAACTGATCATGTTCAGTCGTCAGATGTACAGCCTGACCAAAGCCGGTGTGCCGCTCACACGCGCGATGCGTGGACTTGCTGGCAGCCTGCGCAACCAGATGCTGAAGGACGCGGTGAATGACCTGTCGGATGACCTGGACAAGGGTAATACCCTGTCGGCGGCGATGAACAAGCATCCCAAGATCTTTAACGACCTCTACACCAGCATCGTGCATGTGGGCGAAAACACCGGTCGCCTGGATGCGGCCTTTGCCCAGATGGCCGCTTATCTGGAGCTGGAGCGTAATACGGTCAAAAACGTCAAGCAGGCGACCCGCTATCCGATGTTTGTGTTTTTTACCATTGCTGTGGCGATGGTGGTGATCAATATCTTTGTGATTCCAGCCTTTAAGTCCGTTTTTGAAAGCCTGGGGGGCGATATCCCCTGGCAGACGGAAGTCCTGATCGGCGTGTCCGATTTTATGGTCAACTGGTGGCACGGGATGCTCGCCTGCTTGATCGGTGGGTTTATCCTGTTCAAGCGCTGGAAGAAGACCGAAGCCGGTGAGCTGAGCTGGGATCAGACTAAACTGCGTTTCCCGTTGGTAGGCAGTATCTTTTACCGGGTGGTGCTGGGGCGTTTCACCCGGACCTTCAGTATGGTGATGAAAGCGGGTGTGCCGATCGAGCAGGGGCTGATGGTGGTTTCCCGTGCAGTTGGCAACAAATACATCGGCCGCAAGGTGGCCGGTATGCGCCAGGGTATCGAGCGTGGTGAATCGTTCGCACAGGCCGCCGCACGTACCGGCATGTTTAGCCCATTGGTGATGCAGATGCTGGCGGTGGGTGAAGAAACCGGTCAGGTGGATCAAATGTTGGCGGAAGCGGCGGACTTCTATGAAGAGGAGGTCGATTACGACCTGAAAAATCTCGCCACCGCCATTGAACCGATCATGATTATGATCATCGGAGCCATGGTGTTGGTACTGGCATTGGGTGTCTTCCTGCCGTTGTGGGAGCTGAGTACTGCAATAAAAGGTGGTTAATTTGTTACCGGTCAGCAAAACCTGTTAGAGGGGCTAGCGGCGTTTGATGGGAAGCTGATAGAGTACGTCAAAAGGATTCGGGACAGCGCCTGAGCAAGCTGGATTTCGGATTATTAAAGGGACTATGGATCTATGTCATGCACGCTTCATTCAGCGCATGGCAGACTAACGAAATTGCCTAGGTTTAGTGGAGAAAACCATGAAAAAACAAGCAGGTTTTACAATTGTTGAATTAGTAGTAGTGATTGCGCTGCTTGGTATTCTTGCCGCTGTTGCACTGCCTCGATTCCTGAATGTGACGGATGACGCGCACGCAGCGTCTGTGAATGGCACCGGTGGTGCGCTGCGTTCCGCTGCCGGTTTGGTAAAAGCGCAGGCGGTTGTTGATGAGACTGCGGCAGGTGGTACCGTGAATTATGATGGCACTAACGTAACCGTTAACAACAACATGTACCCGGCAGCTACGGATGCGGCGTCTTGTGTCACTGTTTGGCAGAATGTTCTCCAGAACGGTGCGCCATCTGTTGCTACTGCTGCTGGATCTGACTATATCGTTACCTGGTCTGCAGATGATAGTAACTGTGTGTACACGTACAACGCAGCAGCTAACCACACCATTACCTACACCCCAGCAAGCGGTGCGGTCGATATCAGCACTCCTTAATGGATCTGAATCGATTAGATAAAGCCTCTCGATTAACATTAAGAGGCTTTACCCTGATTGAGATGGTTGCCGTGCTGGTGCTACTGGGTATTCTCAGTGCGGTAGCCTTCCCCCGTTTTGCCACGTTTGATACCTATCGTGATCGGGTCTTCCGTGACACGCTTCTCACTTCCCTCCGTCTGGCGCAACGTACCGCGCTTTCTCATAATTCGGCTACCGTTGAGTGGCGCTTAAATCGCAGTGCGGCTGAAAACTGGCTGTATGCCATAGATATCAACTCGGCTCAACAGACGAGCGAAACTCTCGCGTCCGATCAGGTCATAGCTTACAGTGCAAACCTCTCTGCAGGCGGCACCATCGCCGGTAACCTCGCCCTGAACGACACATTGACGCTACGCTACGACCCGTCCGGTAACCTGATCCTGGCTGACGATGGCGATTCTACCGGCGCGCTCAATAGCAGTATGCAGTTGACCGCCAACGGCCAGCAGCTTTGTATCTCTCTGACAGGATTTGCCTATGCAGGCACGTGCCGCTAACGCCGGGTTTACGCTGGTTGAGCTGGTGATCACCATCACCATCACGGCAATTGCCTTGGTGGCAATTGTTTACGGCTGGAGCATCACGGCGCAGCATAGCGGTGATGTCACCTGGCAGGCAAAAACCGCTTATATCGGTCAGACCTATATTGAAGAGATACTGACCAAGCGTTTTGATGAAAACAGCTCCAGCGATGGCTTGCTGCCCTGCAGCAACGATGGCGCCACCACCTTTGATGGCGCGGTAATGCCACAATGCACGGCAGAGGCTAGTTTTGGCAGTGAGGGCGAAACCCGGGAAAACTACGATGATGTGGACGACTATCATGGTCTCAATGAAGTCCCGCTTTCGCTGCTGGATGATATCTTTGCTGGCAATAACAACCCGTATGCAAACTACGGTGTCAGTGTGGCTGTTGCCTACGATACGACGGAGATTGTCACCAACCAGATGGTGAAGCGGATAACCGTTACGGTCACGCCGCATGCGGCGAGCGGCGCCAATCCCGTTGTGTTTACCGCCTACAAAGGGAACTACTGATGAAGAAAGTCAGCGGTTTTACCTTGGTTGAGTTGGTGATTGTGATTGTGCTGCTTAGCATTATGTCGCTGGCGTCAGTGCGGTTTATCGCCAATTTTGCGGAGGGGTATGTGGATACCTCCAGGCGCCAGAATATGGCAGATGTCACTCAGCTCGCCATTGAGCGTATTGGACGTGAGTTGCGCAACGCGTTGCCCAACTCGGTGCGCATTAGCAACGATGCGAATGCCAGTTGCATCGAGTACATTCCGGTGCTGGGTGCGTCGAGCTATGATGACCTGCCGGTAGCAACCGCAAGCAACACGTTTAGTGCCATTCCACTGGGGGCAGGTACGATCAGCGGAGATCCTCTCTATGTGGCTGTATATCCAATTACAGGAACGAATCTGTACTCCGTAGGGGCCAGCACCATGATTGCGCAACTGGGCAATCCTGCACAGTTTGCGGCTGATCAGGCATTAGCTACGGAGATTACTGTAGCTTTAAATGGAAACCACCAATTCCCCACTGAGTCACCTGCATCCCGATTCTTTATCGTGGGCTCTCCGGTGAGTTACTGTCTGAACACTGGCACCGGTGATCTCTACCGCTATGAAAACTATTTTGATGGCGGGTCAGATTTTTATACCGACCAACCCATGCTCGCTGATTTACCAAGCTCCGAGCCCAATCGTGCGCTTTTGGCGACGGATATTACGACTGTAGCGGCGTTCCCTAATCCGGCGTTCGCCTCACTGGAGATCAGCCTACAACGCAATGCGTTGGTGGTGTTTGATCTGCAAGTGAGCGACGCGGGAGAGAGTGTACGTATCCAGCATGTGGTACAGGTGAGAAATGCGCCCTGATAGCAAATCCCTTAAGTCCCAGCAGGGGCTTGGCCTGGTGACCGTGATCTTTATGATTACGGTTGGCGCATTGCTGGCAGCAGGTATGGCGTCGATGCTGACACTTGGCCAGCGGTCTGTTGTACAGGGGTTTCAGTCGACACGTGCAATGCAGGCGGCAGAAAGTGGCGTCCAGCTGGAGTTGAGTAAGCTGATCCACCCGCAGGTGAACGGTGGTTGTGCGGCAACTAATAGCGCGAATACGACGTATAGTTTTAATGCGGCCGGAATTCGAGGGTGTACGGCGAATGTGACCTGTACCGTAACGCCAATTGGCGGTGTCGATTACACAACCATAACGTCGCTAGGGCGGTGTGGCGGCAACGCAGATACGTTGGATTCTGCGTCCCGGCAGATACGGGTCAGGACGGTGCGTCCCTAACCCGTAGCTTTATCAGCGCGTTTGCTTAAACGCCGTATTCTTCGCGGTATTTGCGGATTGCAGCCAGCTCATCCGCCATATCGCCTTTCTCTTCCAGGTACTCGATCAGGTCGTTCAGGCTCACGATGCTGATCACCGGCATCTTGTAGTCACGCTCAACTTCCTGAATCGCAGACAGCTCACCTTTGCCTTTCTCCTGACGGTTCAGGGCGATCACGGTTGCCGCCGGTTTGGCACCCGCTTCATCGATGATCTCCATTACTTCGCGGATTGCGGTGCCGGCGGTGATTACGTCGTCGATGATCATGACGCCACCTTCCAGTGGTGCCCCTACCAGGTTGCCGCCTTCACCGTGGTCTTTCTTCTCCTTGCGGTTGAATACGTAAGGAATATCTTTGCCGTACTGATCGGCCATCGCTACAGCCGTAGTAGCTGCCAGCGGGATGCCTTTGTACGCAGGGCCCAGCAGAACGTCAAAGGACACGCCAGCTTCTTCGATTGCGGCAGCGTAGAAGCGACCCAGCTTCGCCAGCGCCACACCGCTGTTGAACAGGCCTGCGTTGAAGAAGTATGGGCTGATACGCCCGGACTTCAGGGTGAACTCTCCAAAGCGCAGTACGTTCTGTTCGATAGCAAATTCGATAAATTCGCGCTGGTAATCCTGCATGTGTCTCTCCGGCCAGGTGATTAATGTCAGCTGCAGATTTTACCAGTGGAGTGTCCCTGGCACCATCTGCGTGCATGGCTTGAAATTGGACTGATCTGGCGCAATATACCAGAGATCAGAATGGATGCGACTAAAGTCGGGATATGTTATTTTGTGCAGTGCAGCAGAAATTTGTTGTAAGAGCGAATGAGCAGACTTTTGCCCATCATGGACCGAATATCCGACAAATTTGGTAAGAAAATTTCAATTTGTCTTACTTCGCTATACAATTCGCGTTTAATTGTAATCTTCTCATTGCGCGCTGTTTGTAACAGGAATCCTTAATCTATGCGTGTTATCACATTCAATACTCAGGGTATTGAACAGGCTGCAAAAAACGGTTTTTTTGACTGGATGGTCCAGCAGGACGCTGACGTCATTTGTTTGCAGGACCTGCGTGCGAAGGAATATCAGCTCGACGACGAGCTGTACCACCCGGAAGGTTATTACCCGTACTTTTTTGATGCATTCGAAGACGGCTACAGCGGGGTGGCAATCTATACCCGCCATGTCCCAAAAGCGATCATGACCGGCCTGGGCTTCGAACTGTGTGACTTCCACGGTCGCTTTATCCAGGCAGACTTCGACAAGGTAAGTGTCTCCTCCCTGAGCATCCCATCCGGTCTGGCCAGTGAAGAGGCGCAGGCGGTAAAAGAGGAGTACATGGAGCACTTCCTCGGCCACATGAAGAAAACCCTGCGTAAGCGTCGTGACTTCATCTTCTGTGGCACATACAACGTGGCCCACAAGCCAGTCGACCTGAGTAACTGGTACGTCAACCAGAGCGTGTCCGGTTTCCTGCCGAACGAGCGCGAGTGGATGGAAGAGATTGTCGGTGAGATGGGATACGTGGATGCGTTCCGCGAGATCAATAAAGCCGAGCGTCAGTACACCTGGTGGCCGGACTACAACCGTGCCCGCGTGCTGAACGAAGGTGCGCGTCTGGATTATCAGATCACCACTGCGAACCTGCGCAAGACCGTGAAGTCGGTACAGGTATACCGTGACCAGATGTTCAGCGAGCACGCGCCGGTGATCATCGATTACGCGATCGATATCTGATTTGACCTATTTCAGGCAATAAAAAAGGGAGCTGATCAGCTCCCTTTTTTGTGTCCGGCATTGGCTTATTCTGCCAGCGCCTTACGCTGCATCTCTGCCAGCTCACGGATACCTTTCTGGGCCAGATCCAGCATCTTGTTCAGCTCATCCTGAGTGTACGGTGCGCCTTCTGCAGTACCCTGTACTTCGATGAAACCACCGTGACCGGTCATGATCACGTTCATGTCGGTTTCTGCTTTGGAGTCTTCCGCGTAGTCCAGGTCCAGCACCGGCTCACCTTCGTAGATCCCTACGGAAACAGCTGCGATTGCGTGTTTCAGCGGGTTTCCTTTCATGGCTCCGTTCTTGTCCTGCTTCAGCACATTGATTGCATCAACCAGTGCCACGTATGCGCCGGTGATGGATGCGGTACGGGTACCACCGTCTGCCTGGATGACGTCGCAGTCGATGGTGATGGTGTTTTCACCCAGCTTGTTCAGGTCCAGTGCCGCACGCAGACTGCGGCCGATCAGACGCTGGATCTCTACTGTACGACCACCCTGTTTGCCGCGTGCCGCTTCACGGTCGCAACGGCTGCCGGTGGAACGAGGTAGCATGCCGTATTCTGCAGTTACCCAACCGCTGCCGCTGCCGCGCAGGAAGCGTGGAACGCCACGGTCGACAGATGCAGTACAGATCACTTTGGTGTTACCAAACTCAACCAATACAGAGCCTTCTGCATGGCAGGTGAAGTTGCGGGTGATTTTCACCTCACGCATCTGGTCCGGTTCACGACCACTCGGGCGGATCTTGTTCAAACCGAGGTTTTGCAGCTGTTCAGAGATGCTTGAGCTCATACCTGTTAATCACCGTTGCTTGATTTTCGTACACCGCCGTTGGCAGCCATGCACGCTTGGCTGTTAGAATGAAGCCTGCATTTTAATCGAGATAGAGCCATATGACACGTAGTATGACTGCTTTTGCCCGGCAGGAAGCCGAGCATGCCTGGGGTTCCCTGATCTGGGAGATTCGTTCTGTTAACCATCGTTACCTGGAACCTCACCTGCGTCTGCCGGAGAGCCTGCGTGACCTGGAAGGCTCGTTGCGTGAGCAACTGCGTAAGAAACTGAGCCGCGGCAAGGTGGAATGCACCCTGCGTTTCCACCCGGAAGCCCAGGCCCAGCAGCTGACCGTCAATACCGAGTTTGCCAAGGAGCTGATTGCGGCTGCAGATGAAGTGGCGGCGCTGTCTCTGTCCGGTAACACCCAGCCGATGAACCCGCTGGATGTATTGCGCTGGCCAGGGGTTCTGCAGGATGCCCAGATCGATATGGATCAGGTAAAAACGGAAGCCCTGAAGCTGTTTGGTACCGCGCTGGATGACCTGATCGCCGGTCGCGAACGCGAAGGTAAAGAGCTGAACGGCCTGATCGAACAGCGTCTGGCCGCGATTGCCGAGATCGTAGTTGAAGTGCGCAGCAAACTGCCGGAGATCCTGCAGGCCCAGCGCGACAACCTGCGCAGCCGTCTGGAAGAGCTGAAAGAAGACTTGGATGAAGGCCGCCTGGAGCAGGAGATGGTGATCCTGGCGCAGAAAGCGGATGTGGATGAAGAGATGGACCGTCTCAACACCCACGTGCAGGAAGTGCGCCGTGTGCTGAACCAGAAAGGCCCGATCGGTCGTCGCCTCGACTTCCTGATGCAGGAACTGAACCGCGAAGCCAACACACTCTCTTCCAAATCGATCGTGGCTGAAACCACCCAGTGCGCGGTGGAGCTGAAGGTGCTGATCGAACAGATGCGTGAGCAGATCCAGAATATAGAATAAAGATTTCTGCAGCTTTCAACTGACCACCTGCATCATTAAGCCCCTATATTAAGGGGCTTTTTGTATTTGAACACTCTCACTTGTTTCCTGTTGTTCAGGGTGAAGTGATGACATATGCGATGATACCAATCCGTGTCTACTTCTCATCGCTAACCAGGCTCCTCGTTCTCCCCTTTCAGGCTTGTGATTGCTTTTGAGATTTTGTAGCATTTGGCCGACTGCCGCCATAATGGTCGCGTCCGGGTGAGACCCGCAGTGCTTGGCTGAACCCTCCAATGAACAATAGCATCTGGTTATCGCCAGATGATTTAACCAAGCTCATCTGGCGTTGGATAGACCAATGCAAATCAAAACAGTAAGTGAGCTTTCCCGCTTTAGCTCATCTTTACTTTCCACGCTTAAAAAAAAGGGCGTTGGTATAAAACTACACTCCCTTCGGTATCACCTTGCTGTGGCTTGGGGGTTTAATACGTACAATGGATTGCGGTTTTCATTCCCTAATCAGTGCGATATCAATCCCCTTTTCGTTCAGAATTTGTCGGTTCGGTTGAAATCACACCGAAATTATACTCTTTCCAATGCGCAATTGGCTGAAGCCTGTCGCCAAGCATATCCCTCAAGCAGGAAATTTATTGTCTACTTTGAATCTACGGAGTACTCAAAGCTCAAGTCGAAGTTCTATGTTTTTTTACAAGCTATTGGCCGTGTAGAGCGAAAACAGGAAAATCACAACTGGCGCAATTTCAAAACAGAATTTTGCTACAAGACTGGCTGTGAAACAAAAAAGGCCTTACGTTTCAATTCATTACTGGAGTCTTTGCAGTCGGCCATTGGGGGCTCTGAGCAGGAAGTAATGAACATCACTTGGCGTAATTTAATAAAAGAGTATCGGAGAAAATCATGAGATGGACGCTCGAAGAAGATATCAAACTCCTTACCCTTCTACGCCAGCGCTTTTCAGAGCTGGTCAAACACAACCGGCTGGATGCCGGCATGGCCTTCAGCCAGCAGCTACATGCTGACTTCAATTCGCCACATCGGGATGCCGCGGCGCTACTGTTTCGTCTCAAGGATGCCAAAATACTGGCCATGGCCAGTCGCCCAACGGGTGACGCCAACCAGCAACGTTTTCGCTGCTTGCTAGTGGACGACCTGGCGTTGTATGACTACACAGTAACATTGCCTGCGCTCAAGCGAGCGTTGAATCCTGAGACTGTGAATGCGGTATTGCACCAATTTTCCGCTAGCGACACGCACCAGCCGCTGTCCGACGCCATCGGTGAGATCGCTGCAGCTTTGTTTTTGGTGCCGATGCAGGTGGAAAAGGTGCTCATTGAGCACAATCAGCTGGTCATCAACCGCTACCGCCAGTGTGAGCGAGTCGAATCTGCACCTGTTAGCCACGGCCTTAGCGACCTGATCATGAAGCAAACCCCGACTGCCAAACTAGTTGAGGACATCAATTTCTGTCGCGCCCGTGCCTCACTGTTGTACCATGTGCACGAGCGCGACGGCGCAGAGGTGATCTTCAGCTCCGACGGCACCGGTTTCGGTAAAAGCTACGGCGTCATCCAGGGCTATGTCGAGTACATCGAACGCTTTGCTGAAACTCAGGTACCAGACTACCTGTTCCCAGAGGGCGGCTTCACCAACCTGATGTTCATGTCGCCACAGAAGTCGCAAATTGACCTCGAACGTAGCCAAAAAGACAAGATCCTGGCCGCCGGCGGTGAACTCATCTGTGTGGTGGCACGCAAGGACATCGCTGATCTCGACTTTGTGGACTGGGCCTCTGGCCTGAAGAACCGTGAGCGTTATAGCCAGTGGTACGAGGGAGGGCGGAATAGCACCTACATCAAGTCCGCGATGCGCTCTCTCAACTACTTAATGACCCAGATCGACCGTTGTAAAGAGCAGATAGAACACCTTTCTGCCTATGGCACGTTGGACGCGACCCACGATAAGGAGATGGCGGAAGATCAGCTCAAGAACTACCGCAACAGTCTTCGTTCCACTATCGAATCTGCCTGTAAGGCGTTGTTCCAGGTCAATAGCTCTGAAAATCCAATCCGCGACTACGTTAGCCGCGGGATCCAGGCGCGCCGCGAGCGCCTGCGCAACACCGTACAGGCCCTGGCCGAGGGCAAGATGCCACCGAATATGAGCACGCATGAGGTCTACTTCGAGCTCATCAAACAGGTACTACCGTTCGAGGTCTGTCAGCTCCGTCCTTCGGTACTGCTGATGACAACAAACAAGTTCGACACCTCGACCTACCGTTTGGCGCCACGCCAACGGGGTGAAGGCATGCTCTTTCAGTCAGTGGGCTTCGATCTGTTGATTGGTGGCAAGATTAAGCCGGAAGAACCACAGATCAGCTCCGTGGCAGCGGAAAGCCACGCAGTGCAGGTCGACTACCTGCGCAATGAGCACTTCAAGCGCAATCCGGATTGTCCTTTTCGCCGCAACAACATCCGTTTCACCGTGGTGGTTGACGAACTGCACGAAGCCTATACTCGCCTCGAAGAAAGCTGTCACGTCTCGCTGGTCAAGCAAGAAAACAACTTGGCGCATGTGTTTTCGGTCATTGGGCGCATTTACAACGCGGTTCTTAGTTTGGAGCGCCGGGGGAAGCCTCACGAAGAGCAAACGACCTTCGAGCAGGAGAAGGTAAAGTTTATCACCGCCCTTCGCGGGCTGCTGGCCGATAAGTGCGAGCTGTCACCCGGTACTACCCTGGGTTCGGTTCTGGAAATGTTCCGTGACCAGCTGGGGGCGTTTGAGGTCAATGGTGACGCTGCGGAGCGCATCATTTCAATCACCCGTAACGTGTTCAGCTTCAACGCCAAGATGTATGTCAACGAAGAGGGGCTCAAGCGTATCCGCATGCGCAACAGCGAGGGCGACGTCACCCGCACCGAGTTGTATTACGAGGTCGAGGGCGACACTAGCGATACCAACCCCACTTTACATGATCTGTTCCAGCTGGTCTCAGCCATCTTGGCTGCCTGCGCTCAGATCACCAACCGCCACTTCAAGCGCTGGGTGAAGAACGGTGGGCAAGATAACGCAAGTAGCCAGAACACCCCGTTGGGTCAGTTTGTCGACGCCGCCAACAACGTCGCTGGTGAAGTTCGCCACATCTTTGACCGCACAACTGATGAAAACTTACTGATTGACCATTTCTATACCTACCTGCAACCGAAAACCGTGTTCACCATGACCCCAGTGGCGGAGCTGAATTACGTCAACAAGGGTGCAGAGCGCACCGTGATCTTGGCATTCGAGATGGATTTGGTGAAAGAGTTGCCTGAAGCTATGTTGCTGCGCCTGCTGACCGGCACTGAAAATAAGGTGATCGGTCTAAGTGCCACCAGTGGCTTCAGCCACACCAAAAACGGCAACTTCAGCCGTCATTTTCTGCAGCGTTACGCCCACGATTTGGACTACCGCGTAGTCGAACGCGAGCCAGCGGATATCAGCATGCTCAAGGAGCTTCGTGAACTGCGGGCCCGCATCCGTGACGCTCACTTCAAGGTCTTTGATGCCGAGCTGCCTACGCTAACCGATACTTACCAGCGCAGCGAGACCTTCCGGAAGGTGTACGACGATATCTTCAGCGCGCTGCGTGAGCCACTGGAATACGCTCTGAGCAACCCCTACAAGCAGCGCCAGCATTGTCGAGAGTTGGAGGCGTTGCTACTTGCCGCTTACGAAGGCAAGAACAGCCTGATCCTGTCGCTCTCCGGCGGCTTTAAAAACGCCTTTGCCCGCGCCTACCGTCAGCATCAGGCCGCCTGGCGCAAACAGTACGGCATGAGTTCCAAGTGCGACGGCAAGCATGAAAAGCAGCATGACCAACTCCTGACCTTTACTCCGTTTCAGGGGGGGCACACCATCCGTCTGGTCTTCTTTGACTCGCCACTGGCCAATGTCGAGGACATAAAACAGGAAACCTATATCCAGGATGACAACAGCGTGCTGGTGTTCATGAGCACTTATAACAGCGCAGGCACTGGCCTCAATTACTTCGTCAAGTACCACGATGGAGATATCGATGATGCAAACATGCCGCGCCTAGATGTCGACTTCCAGCGCCTAGTGTTGATCAATTCGTCGTTTTACAGCGAGGTAATGGGCAACGGCGCCAACCTCAATACTCTGCCCAACTACGTCAGCGTGCTCAAACACTTCGCGGATGACATTGTCGACCACAAGATGGCCGACTTCAGCGTCAACTTTGCCCAAGGTGACAACTATCGTTTGCTGATGGCTGAGCATGGTATGAGCTTGTTCAAGGTAATTGTGCAGGCGGTGGGTAGGGTTGAGCGCCGTGACACTTTGCTAAACACTGAGATCTTCCTGCCCAGCGATGTGATCCACAACGTGGCGTTCCAGTTTGCAGGATTAAGCGAGGACGCCGGTAACGAGGTGGTGTTGGAGAGCATGTCCCTGCTCAACTACCGCCTCAAAGAATTCTGTGAAGAGCTTAGCTTGAACCATTCTTTCGACAGCCCAGAGGTTCGTCGTACATTTGAGCAATCGGTATTGGCTAACGGTCGTCGCATTGACGCTGTCCACAAGCGTGTCCTGAAGACCGACTGGATGAATCGCGTGCGTGGCGGCGGCTTTGAATTCTTGGATCTTTGTAACCTGTTCCGTGATCGTGACTCTTTCGCCAATCCTGAGCGTTGGCTGGAGAAGTTGCAGTTGCATCCTCTTTATGCTGCCAACCGTCAGATGCAGGCCATCCATGACGCTTTGTTCATCTCGCGCCAACAGGGCAACCAGTCGATCCTGCTGTGCCACAAGCGCGGCCCAGATGGATTGGCTCACCCTGATTACTCAGCCTTGTCCGACTTTGCCGGCGGGGCGCGTGAATACCGCCCAGAACTGACCATCTTCCCGCAGTACAGTAAAGATGTCGATTTCACCCTTGGAAACCTGGTGGGTGATCTGATGCGAGAATGTGCCGATATCCAGAAAACAGCGTTTGCCAGGGTGGTACCGCATCCTAAGCTGGTGCCGTTACTCAAAGGTAATGTTGGCGAATACCTGTTTGACAGGGTGCTGGCGCATTACGGGGTGCAGCCGCTCGACGACATGCAGGTCTTTGAGCGCCTGGAGCCGTTGGTGTACGAATTCTTTGACCGTTTCATCGAGGTGGGCGATGATCTGGTCTGTGTTGACGTCAAACGCTGGGCAACCAAGCTGGACGATTTGACGCGGGCGGAAGACACCCTAGAGAAGAGCGATAACAAGATCCGCCAGATCCGTGACATCGCCAGCCAAGCTGCAGACCAGGCAGGACAGGAACAAGTGCGCGTGGCGTTGGCCGGTCGCTACCAGCGCATCAAGTTTGTCTACCTGAACGCGGCCTACAGCCAGAATCCGAACAATCTGATGTGGCAAGAGAATGTTGATCACACCATCCACTACCTCAATCTGCTTCAGGCCGATCACAAGTATTATCAGCCACTGGATCGCGAGCGTCGTCGACGTCAGGACAAGTCCAGGCTGGACACCACCCTGCACATCAACCCGATGCTGGACACCCTGCTCGGACGGTAACCTAAGGATAACCGGCGGCCTACGGGCCGCCCTGAGGACTAAGGATTATGTTCCCCAACCTACACACACTGACCGATACCCCAGTTGCTCGCACCAATCTGATCCAGCTCGAAGAGGCGCCGCTGGCCACCATCCGCCGTTTGCTGGCGCCGATCTCCAATCTATATGCGATTGACTTTGGATTGCAGCGCTTCAACAAGGAGCGCAAAGAAAAACGCCAAGATTTCCATTCACGAGTTCATAGTGAGGTGAAAGCGAGCTTACGCCAGACACTGGGACTCAATGCCCAAGACGACGTGAAGTATGAGCTGCACCGCCTACCCAGCGGTCATCACGTATATTTTTACCTGGCACCGGCAGCTGCAAGGCACACTTCGGCCCACCTCTCGCTGTCGACACGCATTGAACAGTTGTGTCAGAAGCTGGCTGCCAACGAACAAAGCCTCACACGGCTGATCCAGGGTTTGTTCAGTCTGCACCTGAAGATGATACTTCTGGAGCAAGCTACTGATCGCTTCTCAGTGTCGCCGGTGTACTTCAACGCGGTGATGTACCTCAATGCCCGTCTGAGCCAACCGATCGCTAAGAAAAGTGGTACCGGGGTGATGGAGGCTTTTGAGCTTGATGTATTTGCCTCAGAGCAGCGTGAACTGGCGTTCACACTGCACAAGCGCAAGTTCCTGGTTGAGCCTGCTGAAGAGCTGCACCTATCGCTAGATTATGACAAGGTGTGGTTCAACACCGATAGTGGCAGGGTAAAAGCCCGACGCAAGCTCGATGCCCGTGACAGTAAGCTGGAGTTCTTCCGCGAACGTAGCGGTTATGGCGAATGCCAGGCATACACCTACAATGTGGTGATGAATGCCGTGGTCGAACGTCTCACTGAACTGGAGATCCCTCATACGCCGATCCCGTTCCAGGCCACCCATGAGGTTAACCAATTTGTCACCGGCCTAGATCAGCAACTGGCCAATACACTGCTGGTGGTGAATAACGGTGTAGATTTCAGCGCCACACAAGAGGCCTATTTTTTCGACGCCCTGGCTGCGCAGCTGCCCGGTTATCAGTTGTGGCCCATGGCCTCATTGGAGCGGGCACAGAAAACAAGTTTCTCCGATCTGCCGGCCAACACCTCGATCTTGGTGCTCAATCCAGTGGAAGATGAGGCCAGTAACAGCATCCGCCAACTAGACGATGGCGCTGCCGAGTATGGTAACTTCTTTGCAGTGTATGATATTGACCGGAAACTACCCGGTTTGCGCTGGGATACCTACACCCAGCTTAAACTGGATCGCCTGCATGGGTGGCTAAAGCAGAAGCCGCTGCCCGTGGCCCTGCAAGGCATGAATGTTGACAGCAAGTTACTGGATGCGATCAATTACATCGAAGAGCTGTCTAACGCCAATCCGGAACAATATACTGCCGATCTGGCAAAGCCCCGAAGTCGTCTGAAGTCTGCGTTCAACTTGGTGAATAGCAAGATCCGCCGTACCAAAACCGAATTATGGTTCAAAGAGAGCGTGCTCACACAGCGTCATATCCCTCTGCCTAACCTAACTAAGGGTCGCTATACAGCGTTTGCAGTTCGCTCGACGGACAACGGCTCCACATTGCTTGGTCATATCGAGCTATCGACGGACAGCAACCTACTGAGCGTGGTCAATGCCGGGGTAACCGAGGGGGACTTGGACTGGCTGGCGGTTGAACACCCTGCATTGGAGAGGCTGGATAAACTGTTCAACAATAGTTTTTACCTTTATGACCATTCTGCGGATGTTTTGCTCACCACCTACAACAGTGTGCGCGTGCCACGCTTGATTGGCCCAAGCCACCTTGATGTGGTGGACTTGTACTCTTACCAGGAGCAGGAAAAGGGGCAGGCTGAACGCGATGGAGTGAAGTTCAGCGATTACACCATCACACGCTCGGCCAAGGCGGATCAAAATGTGCTGCCTTACCTAATGTCACCTGGCCGTTCGATACACGATCCGCTGACCAAGTCGCAGAAGATGAAGCATCACCATACGTACCTGCAGCCGCACGACGACGGGTTGTATGTGCTGGTAAGCGACTCTCAGCCAGCTAACCCGTCCATGGCGAGACCCAACCTAGTGGAGAACCTTCTAATCTGGGATGCACAGGGCGATACTTTAGATGTATTTCACCACCCGTTGACCGGGGTCTATCTCAATAGCTTCACACTTGACATGCTCAAGAGTGGAGACAGTAGCAAGAGCTCTATTTTTGCCAAATTAGCCCGCCTAATGGTGGAGAACTAACATAACTTGCGTAGGTACCAATTAGGTCAAGCACCATGGCCACTTGCTGTAGTGGAAGCAGCTTAAACCAGTGCCCGTTTCAACTTGACCAAATCAAACACTAGTGCACGCATTAGCGAAAATAGGAGGGAACTCCGATAAAAGGCGAGTGGATTGGTGGCTATTAATTTAGAGCCGGAAGGTGAAATGGGATAAGAGGGTTTTGTTGAGCTATCGGGGTACGTTTATTGCAGAGTTGGAAGCATTAACGTCAGGTGTAGGGTGGGCGTTTTCCGAGTGATAAACCCCAACAAAGCCTGGCCAGATTTGTATAATACCCCCTTTGCAACCTGCGGCCTTGAAGCCCCGCGAACAATTGAGCAACGATATGAGCGATAAAGGTACTCTGTATGTAGTGTCGGCCCCGTCCGGTGCCGGTAAAACCAGTCTGGTAAAGGCGCTGCTGGAGCGTGACAACCGTGTGCTGGTCTCTGTGTCCCACACCACCCGTGACATGCGTCCGGGCGAAGTGGATGGCAAGGACTACAACTTTGTCGATATGGATCAGTTCAACAGCATGATCGAAGCGGGTGCTTTCCTGGAGCACGCCGAGGTGTTTACCAACAAGTACGGCACTTCTCAGCTGTGGGTTGAGGACCAACTGGCACAGGGCAACGACGTGATTCTGGAAATTGACTGGCAGGGTGCCCAGCAGGTACGCCGTCTGATGCCGGACTGCCTCTCCGTCTTTATCCTGCCACCGTCGCAGGAAGAGCTGCGCCGCCGTCTGACCGGCCGTGGTACTGATAGCCAGGACGTGATCGATCACCGTATGTCCCAGGCCGTGGGTGAAATGAGCCACTATGGCGAATACGACTACCTGATTATCAACGATGACTTCGATACCGCGCTGAACGAGCTGGCATCCGTGTTCCTGAGTCGCCGTTTGGTGCAGGATCGACAGGCTGAGAAACATCAGGAATTGCTGCAGAGCCTCTTGTCAGCCTAATATCTGAACAGTAGAATGCTCGGTCTTTCGAAAAACCCCTGACTAGAGGTTGAACATGGCTCGCGTAACCGTTGAAGATTGCCTGGATAATGTAGATAACCGCTTTGAGCTGGTGATGGTCGCTGCGAAACGCGCACGTCAGCTGGCTACCGGTGGTAAAGAACCAAAAGTTGAGTGGGAAAACGACAAGCCAACTGTTGTTGCTCTGCGTGAAATTGCAGAAGGCCACGTCGACAAAACTGTTCTGGACGAAGTTGAAGAAGACTAACTCTTCCCCAACTCCGCTTTATACGGCATCATTCCAACTATCGGACAAATAAGTGCTTTTCAGCATTGACGGTAGTATTTTGGAGGGGTGATGCCGACCATCGACGCACTTTCTGAACGCTTAACTGAGTATCTGGATCAGCAACAGATCCAGCAGGTGCGTCGTGCCTATTTCTACGCTGAGCAGGCCCATGATGGCCAACGCCGCAAAAGTGGCGAAGCGTACGTCACTCATCCCCTGGCAGCCGCCAGCATTCTAGCTACCATGCACCTCGACCATCAGAGCCTGATGGCGGCGATGCTGCACGATGTGATCGAAGACACCGAAGTGACCTACGAAGGGGTTCACTCCCAGTTTGGTGAGTCGGTGGCCGATATCGTGGACGGTGTGTCCAAGCTGACCCACCTGGAGTTTGAATCCAAGGCGGAAGCCCAAGCCAGCAACTTCCAGAAGATGGTGCTGGCGATGGCGGAGGATATCCGCGTTATCCTGGTGAAGCTGGCGGACCGCCTGCATAACATGCGTACCCTGGGGGCCATGCGTCCGGATAAGCAGCGTCGAATTGCCAAGGAAACCCTGGATATCTACGCGCCGATCGCCGGTCGTCTGGGGATGCGTGATCTGCAGGTGGAACTGGAAGACCTGGCGTTCCAGGCGCATTACCCGATGCGTGCCAAGTACATTCGTCGTGCGGTGGTGCAGGCCCGTGGTCAGCGCAAGGACATCATCAGCTCCATCCAGGAGACGATCGAGCAACGCCTGCGCCAGGAAGGTCTGAAAGGCACCGTCTCCGGCCGTGAGAAACACCTCTACAGTATCTACAGTAAGATGAAATCCCAGAACAAGTCGTTCGCCGAGATCATGGACGTGTTTGCGTTTCGCGTGGTGACCGACAGCGTAGATGACTGCTACCGCGTACTGGGTGCGGTACACAACCTCTACAAGCCGGTGCTGAACCGCTTTAAAGATTACATCGCCATCCCGAAATCCAACGGCTACCAGTCCCTGCACACCGACCTGTTTGGCGCCAAGAACATCACCATCGAGGTGCAGATCCGTACCAAAGAGATGGATGCGGTGGCCAGTCAAGGTGTGGCGGAACACAGCCACTACAAGGTGTATGGTGACTCGGACAACTCCGACAGCGCCGTGGGCTCCTACAAGCGTGCCCGCAAGTGGGTACAGGGCCTGCTGGAGATGCAGCAGCGTGCCGGTAACTCCATGGAGTTTATCGAAAGCGTAAAAGAGGACCTGTTCCCCGACGAAGTCTACGTGTTCACACCTAAAGGCCGTATTCTTGAGCTGCCTGCCGGTTCCACTGCCGTCGACTTCGCCTACGCGGTACACACCGATATCGGTAACTCCTGCGTATCCTGCCGTATCGACCGCCGTCTGGCGCCACTGTCTCAACGTCTGGAGAACGGCCAGACCGTCGAGATCATCACTACGCCAAGTGCCCAGCCAAACATGGCCTGGCTGAACTTCGTGATGACCGGTAAGGCGCGTACCGCAATCCGCCACTTCCTGAAGAACCAGCAGCGTCACGAATCGATCGACCTGGGGCGTCGCCTGCTGAACCAGTTCCTCAGCAAGTACGGTTCCAATGCAGACGAGATTGACCAGGCCAAGTTGTTGGAGCTGCTGGACGAAGCGGGTTTCAAATCGCTCGACGACCTGCTGGAAGATATCGGCATGGGCAACCGCCAGGCGTACGTGGTGGCCCGTCGTCTGCGTCCGGAATCGGACGAAGAGGCTGGCGACCAGCACGGCAGTCCGTTGTCGATCAAAGGGACCGAAGGCATGGTGCTGCAGTATGCTAAGTGTTGCCGTCCACTGCCGGGAGACGAGATCATCGGTCACATCAGTGCCGGTAAGGGATTGGTGATCCACCGCACCGCATGCCGCAATATCGGCCACCTGCGGGATGATCCGGGTAAGTGTATCTACCTGGAGTGGTTTGATGGCCTGAAGGATGAGTTTGTGGCGGAGCTGACCTGTCAGGTGGAATCCCACCGAGGCATTATCGCTGAGCTGGCCACCGTGGCAACCTCAATGGGCGCGGATCTGCAAGAGATCGACATCGAAGATCACGAAGGCAAGCTGGCCAAGGTGCATATGGAGCTGCTGGTGAAAGACCGTATCCATCTGGCGCGGGTGATGAAGAAGATCCGTGTTCTGAAAACCGTGAATAAGATCATTCGTCCTTAAGATCCCAACAACTAGGCAGCGCAGGTAGCCATTGCTACCTGCGTACCCCATCCCTTAGTTCCCTTTGGCACTGCCTTCGCGGCGTTTATCCACGGCGCTGTGCCAGACACCGTTTTTATCCTTGTGCATACCGTGCAGGCCGCTGTTCAGGTCGCGCACGTTTACCGTGTGGCCCATCGCTTCCAGTTCCGGCGCCAGCGCTGCGGCGCCGCTATTCTCTTCCAGCTCGGTGGTGCTGTTGCGGTTGCTGATATGAGGCAGGTTCACCACCTGTTGCAATGGCAGATTGTGGTTGAGGCTGACTAGCAGGCTTTGTGCCACGTAGTTGATAATGCGGCTGCCACCCGGTGAGCCGATCGCGGCGATCAACTGATCGTTCTTATCAAACACCATAAACGGCGACATGGAGCTGCGCGGGCGTTTACCCGCCTGCACGCGGTTGGCGATCAGTTCGCCGTCCTTCTCGGCAACAAAGGAGAAGTCGGTCAGTTGGTTGTTGAGCAGGAAACCGCCCGCCATCAGGGTGGAGCCAAACGCCATCTCGATACTGGTGGTCATGGAGACAGCGTTCCCCCACTTGTCGACGACCACGAAGTGGCTGGTGGAGGGCAGTTCCGGCGACTGGTCGTCCTGTCGTGCCGGCGCGGACTGAGGATTACCGGCGGTGGCTTTGCCGCTGTCCATGGCCGGGCTGATCAGCTGGCGACGACGTTCCAGGTAGGTTTCGTCCAGCAGACCTTCAACCGGCACGTCGACAAAGTCTGCATCGGCCAGGTAACGGGCGCGGTCAGCGTAAGCCAGGCGGGACGCCTGGGTGAAGAGATGATTGAACTGGGCGCCCTGTGGGTCAAGTTCGGCCAGTGGTTGATTTTCCAGCAGCTTCAGGATCTGCAGCACAGTCACCCCGCCGGAGGTCGGTGGTGGGAAACCACACACCTTGTAGCGCTGGTAGGGCAGGCAGATCGGATCTCGCTCCTGGGCGCGGTAGTCGGCCAGGTCATCCAGGCTCAGGTGGCCGGGGTTGTCGTCAGCGGCCTGCACCGAGTTGATGATCTGTCGTGCCAGAGGGCCAAGGTAAAAATAACCGACACCGCTACGGGCAATGCCGGCCAGCGAATTGGCCAGAACCGGGTTCTTCAGCAGGGTGCCCACAGGCAGTGGTTCGCCTTCGGGCGTGAAGAAATACTTGCGGGCCGCCACGTAGCGGTCCAAACCCGGGTTGATGCGGGATTTGATCAGCTGGTGCAGGCGAGGGCCGACCTCAAAACCCTTGCGGGCTTGCTTCACCGTATCGACGTAGAGCAGGTGCCACGGGGTTTTACCGTGTTTGATGTGTGCCAGTTCCAGCATCTTCAGTACACCCGGCGTTCCCACCGAGCGCCCACCTACCAGGGCGTCGTACCAGTTCATCGGATCGCCGTCGGGTTTGATAAACAGGTTTTCGTCGGCGGTGGACGGGGCGGTCTCACGGCCGTCGTAGGCGTAGAGCTGTTTATTTTCGTTATCCCAGTAGAGCATGAAGGCGCCGCCCCCGATGCCGGAGGACTGGGGTTCGACCAGGGTCAGCATTGCCTGGATCGCCACAGCCGCGTCGGCTGCACTGCCACCACTCTTGAGGATCTTGTAGCCCACTTCGGTAGCCAGCGGGTGTGCAGTGACGGCCATAAACTGCTGTGCCTGAATTGCCTCGCTGTGTTGCTCACCGGTGGCTGATTCCGGTGCCTGGTCCTCGTTTAGCGCCCAGACCGGGGAGGAAACAATTAAAAAGCAGAAAAAGAGCAGGCGGATCATGATTCCCTCCTGGAAATGGCTAAAAAAGCACAGCATACGTTGCTGAAAGCTATGTATTTACGGTAGGTTAGGCGTTAACGAACACTTTGTCATATATAGATCGGGAATCCTGTTCTCCCGGTACTCGTAGCTCTGTCTGGTGAGGATTAGCCGGATGGATTACAAGACATAAATCCTAGCTGGAGATAAAACATTGTCTTTAGGCGTTCAAGCAGCACCGGAGGGACAAGACGGCAGTCTGGCGCGTCTGGTGTTGATGCATGATAAGGAAGGCAAGGTTCTGGCGCTGTTACCGGCCACAACCCTGCTTAATCTGGCCAATGTCTGGAAACTGACGGGACGTCAGCTGCAACCGGTAAAGGGGGCAGATGCAGAGCGTTTCTTCGGTCAGGAAGCGGTGCAGACCGCCAATGGTTTCCGCAAGCTGGCCCAGCTGCCGCTGCTGGTGGATGAGGGCTGCCTGCAGTATCCAACGCTGCAGGTGAATGAGCCGTTCTCCTCCACTCGCTGGGAGGTGGGTGCCGATCTGCTGAAAGACGCGAAACACGGCAAGTTGGCAACTGCACCCGCCGAGATTGCGCTGCAGGCACCTCAGGGGGAGGACGAAGCGGTGATTACCAGTGCGGTGAAGAAGTTCACCAAGCTGCGTATCCAGCAGCGTCTGGAAGATACCCTCGGCCTGCCATCCATGTCGCCAACCACCCAGAAGATTTTGATGTTGCGCTCCGACCCGGATGCCGAAATTGAGGATCTGGTGGATGTGGTCCGCGTCGATCCAAGTCTGTCGGCTCAGGTGATGAGCTGGGCAGCATCGCCTTACTATGCCGCGCCGGGTGAAGTCAGCTCCATTGAGGATGCCGTATCCCGGGTGTTGGGTTTTGAGCTGGTGGTAAACATGGCATTGGGTACCGCCATGGGCCAGATGCTGAATGTACCGGCCAACGGCCCGCGTGGCGGCACCCCATACTGGCTGCAGGCGGTGTACTGTGCGACGCTGTCCGAAAAGCTGTGTAAGCAGATTCCACTGGAAAAACGCCCGAAACCGGGCTTGGCTTACCTGAGTGGCCTGCTGCATAACTTCGGTTATCTGCTGCTGGCGCACCTGTTCCCGCCACAGTTTGCATTGTTGTCACGTTACATCGAGGCGAATCCGCATTTCAGCCTGGAAGCGATCGAACAGCAGGTGATCAATGTCACCCGCGAACAGATCGGCGGTTGGTTGCTGTCCAGCTGGGCCTTGCCGGCTGAGGTGTGTGATGCGATCCGCTACCAGAACCAGTTGGAGCATGCCGGTGATCATGCGGCGTATGTGAAGTTGCTGTATGTGGCCAACCGCCTGTTGCGTCAGCAGGGATTGAGCGACGGGCCGCTGGAGGATGTCTCCGATGCGTTGCTGGCTGATCTGGGGCTCAGTCGTAAGGTGGCCAACGACACGCTGAAAGCGCTGTTAAAAGACGACGCGGCGATCCGCGAACTGACTAAACTACTTGAAGGTGGTCGGAGCTGATTGCTCCGGCCACCGCCCTCTGTTTTATTCCTCGTTGATTCAGAGAAACAAACCTCGGGCGGCAATCGGACTGCTGCTTGCGGTGTTAGCCGTTGAGCTCTTCTTCTAAAATCTCCAGCGCTTCCTGCTGTTCCATCCACAACTCTTCAGTCTCTTCCGCGTTGCGCTTCAGATCCGCCTGTTGTTGCAGCAGGGTTTTCAGCTCGTTCTTGCGGCTGTCTTCGTAGATTGCCGGGTCGGCCAGTGCAGATTCCACCTCGGCCAGTTCGCTCTGGTACTTGTCCAGGGCCTTTTCCAGCTTCTCCAGTTGCTTCCTAAGCGGGCTGAGCTTCTTGCGCTTCTCCGCCTCCAGGCGTTTCTGCTCCTTCTTCTCGGCCGCGCTGAGGGAGCGGTTTTCACGCTCCACTACCGGTTCGCTACTCTGTTGCTGGCGTTTGTTCTCGGTCAGCCAGCGCTGGTAGTCGTCTAGGTCGCCCTGGAACTCGGTTACCGCACCATCGGCAACCAGCAGAAACTCGTCCACGGTATTGCGGAGCAGGTGACGGTCGTGGGACACCAGGATCAGGGCGCCGTTGAAAGTCTGCAGGGCCAGGGTCAGGGCGTGACGGACTTCCAGGTCCAGGTGGTTGGTCGGTTCGTCCATCAGCAGCAGGTTGGGTTTCTGCCAGGCGATCAGCGCCAGGGCCACTCGCGCTTTTTCACCGCCGGAGAAACGTTTTACCGGGTCCAGGGCGTCATCGCCAAGGAAACCAAACGAGCCGAGGAAATCGCGGATCTCCTGATCGGAGGCGTTGGGCGAGATGCGCTTGATATGCAACAGTGGGGAGGCTTCCAGATCCAGCGCTTCCAGCTGGTGCTGGGCAAAGTAACCGATCTTCAGGTGTTCACCGGCTTGGGTATCACCACCCACCAGTTTGATGTCCCCCACCAGGGTTTTGATCAGGGTGGATTTACCGGCACCGTTTGGACCTAACAGACCGATACGCGCGCCCGGCTGCAACGTCAGACCAACGTTGTTAAGGATCACCTTGTCGCTGTAACCACACTGCGCTTCGCGCAAGTCGAGCAGGGGGTGGGAGATTTTGTCAGATTCGCGGAAGCTGAAATTGAACGGGCTGTCCACGTGGGCCGGGGCGATCTTTTCCATCCGCTCCAGCTCTTTGATACGGCTTTGTGCCTGCTTGGCCTTGGTGGCCTTGGCGCGGAAGCGACGGACGAAGTCCTCAATCTCGTGGATACGGGCCTGCTGCTTCTCAAACGCCGCCTGCTGCTGGGCCAGCTTGCTGGCACGCAGGACTTCGAACTGGCTGTAGTTGCCCTTGTAGAGCTCCAGTTTCTGGTTGTAGAGGTGGGCGATATGACCCACCACGTTATCCAGGAAGTCGCGGTCGTGGGAGATCAGGATGATCGATCCCTGATATTGGCGCAGCCACTGCTCCAGCCAGATGGTGGCATCCAGATCCAAGTGGTTGGTCGGTTCGTCCAGCAACAGCAGATCGGAGCGGCACATCAGTGCCTGTGCCAGGTTCAGACGGATACGCCAGCCACCGGAGAAGTCTTTCACCGCGCGTTGGGCATCGCTGGTACTGAAACCCAGTCCGGCCAGCAATTGATAGGCACGGGACTCGGCGGTGTACCCCTCGAGGGTTTCCAGTTCGGCGTGCAGCTCGGCGATGCGGTGATTATCATGTTCTGCTTCCGCCTGGGCCAAAGCCTGCTGTACGCGGCGCAATTCCGGATCACCGTCCAGCACGTATTCCAGCGCACTGCGGTCGGTGGCGGATACCTCCTGGGCCATATGGGCGATGCGCAGCTGGCCGGGCAGGTAAAGATCACCTTTGTCGGCATGCAGTTCGCCCAGCAGCAGTTTGAACAGGGAGGACTTGCCGACGCCGTTGGCGCCAATCAGGCCGACCTTCCAGCCGCTGTGGATAGTAAGATTGGCATCCTCTAGCAGAAACTGAGTGCCGCGGTGTAAGCTGATGTCTTGTAACTGGATCATGGGCGCGGATTGTAGCATAGCAATGAAACTCGAAAACGCTCTTTGGCACTATGCCGTGCGGCTTTATCGCCAGGATGGGGTGGAGCAGGCCTGCCTGACCCTGCAAGAGGCGGGGCTTAGTATCAACCGGCTGCTGCTCTGCTGCTGGTTGGGGCAGGACGCGGGCCGCCGGTTGGCACTGGATCAACTGGAAGCAGCAACTACCTGGCAGACCGATATCACCCACCCGATGCGTGCACTGCGCTACGCGGTGCGTCCGCACAAGCAGCAGGACGACAGCTATCAGGCCGTCTACGCCGCCATGCGCAAGGCGGAACTGGCCTGTGAGCAGGTGGAGCTGGCCCTGATGTGTGAAGCTGCGGATGCCATGAATCAGGCCGAGACCGGTGTGGATCTGTTGCTGGAAAACCTTGCCTGCTACCTGAATGCTTGTACACTGAAACAGATGAGCCCGGTGGTGGATGCTTTGGAAACGGTGCTCCGGACAGTGTATCCGGCGCTACCGGAAGACTGGCAGACGGGACTGCCACTGCATTGAGGCAACAAGGGCGAATGGCCTGTAGGGAATTGAACTTTTCAGCGCCTCACCCCACTAACCATCCATGTGGAAAACACAATAAGGATACAATGATGAAAAAAACTTGGCTGGCTGCCGCGCTTGCGACAGCGCTAACTGCGCCTTCGGCGTTTGCCTTTGAACTGACGACCGAACAGCAGAAACTGAGCTACAGCCTGGGCCTGATTGTTGGTGGACAGTTGAAACAGGACGTTCAGGATGTGGATCTGGAAGCGTTCCAGCAGGGCGTTCAGACGATCTACAAGGATGGTGAACCGCTGCTGACACCGGAGCAGGTGAATCAGGTGATGCAGGCGTTCCAGCAGCGCAAGATGGAAGAGAAGCGTCAGGCCATTGCCAAACTGGCCCAGGAAAACCTGGAAAAAGGCCAGGCCTACATGGCTGAAAACGGCAAGAAAGACGGCGTGACTACGACCGAATCCGGTCTGCAGTACGAACAGCTGCAAGCGGGTAACGGTAAGAAGCCAGCGGCGACCGACAACGTGGAAGTACATTACCGCGGTACGCTGGTTGACGGTACAGAATTCGACAGCTCCTACGCCCGTGGCGAGACGGTAACCTTCCCGCTGAACGGTGTGATCCCAGGCTGGACTGAAGGTGTACAGCTGATGGACGAAGGCAGTAAAGCACGTCTGGTAATCCCATCCGAACTGGCCTACGGCCCGGGCGGTATGGGCAATGCGATCGGTCCTAACGAAACACTGGTATTCGAGATCGAGCTGCTGAAGATCCTGCCTGCAACTGAAGCCGCTGCTCAGTAAGCACGCTCCCCAGATACAAAAAAGGCCGCGTTCCGAAAGGTTCGCGGCCTTTTTGTTCTTTGAAGAGACTTAACGCAGCACGTTCATAATGCCATTGGACGCCAGCGCGTAGTACTGCCCCGCGCCAAAACCGACCGCATAGACACCTGCGTGAACCGGGCCGTAAGGATCACGACGGTGGACGCGCCAGGCTTTCAGCTCCTGGCCGGTGCGGACATCCCACAATTGCACAAGGCCGGAGGCGGTGCCGGTGAGCAGGCGGTCGCTGTTTTTGGAGAAGCGGGCGCTGAGGTAGCTGACACGCTTACGGAAGAAGTCCGCCGACGTACTGAGGGAATGTTTCACCTGGCCGGTATTGGTATCCCAGATCACCGCCTTATCCAGGCTGCCGGAACTGAAGGCCCACTGACCGTTAGGGGAGAGCGCAACCGTGTCGACGACGTTGCCGAACTCCAGCTCCTGTAGAAGTTCGCCGCTTTCCACGCTCCACAGCTTGGCTTTGTAGGCGTCTGAGCCGGTAATGGCCAGTTGTGCGTCAGGGCTGAGGTCTACGCTGCGCACACGTCCTTGGTGGCGGAAGACGCGGCGTTCACCGCCGTTCTTGGCGTCAAAGTAGACAGCGGTATGGTTGGCCAGCCCCAGCAGCGCGAAGTTGCCGTTTGGGGAGAGATCCATCTGCAGGATTTCGGCCGGGGAACTCCAGAAGCCCGCCGGTTGGCCATTGTTGACGTTCCACAGTACCAGATCCTGCTGGTTGGCGGTGGCGGCGTAGTTCTCATCCGGGGAGATCGCCGTCGCCGCAATCAGACTGAACTCATTCGCCTTATGGTTCCAGTTGTACTCGCGTGCATGCTTACGCAGATCCCACAGGCTGCCTCCGTGGTTAAACGAACCCAGGGTTGCGAAGTTGCCTGATTCCGAGATTGCCGCGGAGTACGCGCCTGTAACCGCGTACTCTTTCCAATCCGCGGGTGGACTGCCGGTGTTGCAGCCCGAGAGTATCAGGGCGAGCGAAATGCCCGTCAGAACACGGTGCGCGTTGCGCATCAGTACCGCCTTGTAGATCTGATGTTATTCGGTTTCGGCAACCAGCGTGGAGTGCGACGTGTGCAGCACTTCGATCATCTGGTCTTCCAGTTCAAAGCGTTCTTCCAGCAGCTCGCCCAGGCTGGACAGGTCGTTAGCCATCTCTTTCACGATACGCACGTTAAACAACTCGGTGGTTGCATAGGTATCGTTGAAGTCCAGAGCGGCGTCGGTGCTGAGCTGGATGCGTGGAAACAGTTTCTGGGCCTCTTCAACACTGCCATCGTTGAACTCGCTGCCTTCGCGTAGCAGCTGTTCATACACTTCGAAGTGCCCAGAGGAGAGATAATCGACGAGGAGTTCACAGAATTTCTCTACCTGCTCACTCAGACCGTTTTCAACCGGTGTTTCCGGTAGGTGTACAAATGCGCTGATCAGTTGCTGGCGTTCTTCCAGCCAGTGATCAATGATGTCGCTGACACCACCCCAACGTTCTTTGGCGTTGCGGCATTTTTCCAACATCGTGCGCCTCCTTTACATTAATTTGTCTGGCAGAGACTCAATAATATGCCCAACAGGAACAGCGGCGCAACATAGCGATAACAGGTTAGAGCGGGTTATACTGGGGCACAACTGCCGAGCTGACTGAACCGATAGCGGGGAGAACGATTTTGAAACACTTTCTTTTGGCGCTGGTGCTGGGGTTATTCATGCAGACTGCCTGGGCGGCAGATGAAGAAACACCAGAGAACTACGTAAACTACATCGAACTGAAACCGTTTCTGACCAACTTTGGTGAGCCGGGTAAGGTTAGCTTTGTGAAGTGCGAGATTACCATTCAGGTCTCAACACCGGCAGCGCACCACGCGGTGAACTTCCACATGCCGCAGATTCGCAACGATATTGTATTCCTGCTCAGTGACCAAACCGAGGCGGACATGAATTCCATCGAGGCGCAGTCGGTTCTGGCGCAGAAAGCATTGAAACTGGTGCAGAATATTCTGGTCGAGGAGGAGGGCGAAGCCTTCGTGAGCGATCTATTCTTTACCAGCTTTATCACCCAGTAAGCGGGTGAGTGAAATACAAAGGCCTCCAGATGGAGGCCTTTTTTGTGTCTGTGTCCCGTCCTGAATAACGTTGACACTTTTCGAGGAACGGGGATTATCCCGCCAGGTATTCCGCCAGGAACTGATCGAAGTCCTGGTTATCACGCGCTTCGATCTCGGCTTGCTCCTGCAGAGATTCCTCCGCTTGGCGCTGCAGGTAGCTGCCCGCTTCTTCGCTCAGTGTGTGCTGCAGCAGGGTTTCGCGGTGTGCGGCGCTCTGTTGCAGGACAAACTGCTCGTAGCTGAGCTGGTCGTCCTGCAGGGCTTTCAGTACCTGGGCCGATGGTGTCAGTGACGGGTCATCCAGCTTGCTGCGTTGCGCGCTCAGGCTTGCGCTGTAACGGCTGGAGCCATCCACCTGATCCATCATATCGGCGGTCAGCTGGATCTTATCCAGCAGTTCGTGACCCCAGCGGGTCAGCTCGATTTTGTCGTCCTTACGCTGCAGCATCAGGCCCGGCTCGCGCCCGCGGGTCACCACCAGATCGTGGTTGGCGTGAATGCGCTCGCATTCGCAGTTGCTGATTTCGGCGTCCTCCGCCAGCAGGCAGGTAATCAGGAACAGGTCGATAAAGTCGGCCTGGGTCTGATCGATACCCAACGGCAGGAACGGGTTGATGTCAGTGTTGCGCACCTCGATGTACTCAACACCCCGTTCACGCAGGGCGTGCAGTGGTTTCTCGCCGGAGTGGGTGACGCGTTTCGGGCGGATATCACTGTAGTATTCGTTTTCGATCTGCAGGATGTTGGTGTTCAGCTGGCGGTATTGGCCATCCACCTTCACCCCGATCTTTTCGTACGCAGCGTACGGGGTATTGATCGCCTGGTGCAGGGATTCCGCGTAGGTTGCCAGGTGGTTGAAGCAGATGTTCAGGGAGGCCTGTGCCTTGTTGGAGTAACCCAGGTCGCTCATACGCAGGGAGGTGGCGTACGGCAGATAGAAGGTATCGTCGTCCAGGCTCTCCAGCGCGTGCGGTTTGTCCTTCATAAAGCTCTTGGACAGGGCCGGGGACGCACCGAACAGGTACAGCAGCAGCCAGGAGTAGCGGCGGAAATTGCGGATCAGGGTGAAGTACTGTGCGGAACGGAAGTCCTGTACGCGGTCCTGATTTTCACAGAACACCTGGTATTCCGGCCACAGCGCCTCCGGCAGGGAGAAGTTGTAGTGGATACCGGCGATGGTCTGCATCATCTTGCCGTAACGGAAGTTCAGGCCTTCACGGTAGACCGATTTCAGGGTGCCGACATTGGAGCTGCCGTAACGGGCGATTGGGATCGCACTCTCATCCGGCAGGTGGCACGGCATGCTGGCAGACCAGATCAGTTCGCCGTTCATGTTGGCGTAGGTGAACTGGTGCAGGTCAGCCAGGAATGTCAGCGCGTCACCGCTCTGCTTGAACACCGGGGTGATGAACTCCAGCAGGGCTTCCGAGTAATCGGTGGTGATGTGGCTGTGCGTCAGTGCTGAGCCCAGCGCCGTCGGGTGGTCGGTCTCCGCCAGCTGGCCCTGCAGATCAACGCGCAGGCCCTCTTTCTCGATGCCGTGGAGAATTCCTTTCAGCAGTGGTGCATGGCCCTGATTTTTCAGCCATTCCAGCTTCTGTTCAAATGCTGCAGCCAAGGTGCTGTCCTTCCGTCAAAAGTGTAAAAAGGTTGCCCATTATAGATGAGCTGTTCGTAAAATGCCGTAGCGAAACAGTCTGTTTGTCGCTTTGTGACAATTCCGCTTCACAGCGGAGCAAGTCAGAAACCCCGGCCTCAAAGTCTTTTCGGATTTGCTGACCGGTTTCTAGGCTTTCCAGCCTGCCGCGCGGAATTTGTCTGCCAGACTGCCCTGTGGGGTGCTCTTTTCATCCCTTGTAGTTTTCAGCGGTTTCTTACCCTTAGGCGCTGTTGGTGTCGATGCGTCCTTCATCGACAAGCCGATCCGCTTGCGGGCGATATCCACTTCCACTACCTGAACCTGCACGATATCCCCGGCCTTCACCAGCTCGTGCGGGTCTTTAACAAAACGGTTGGCCAGCTGCGAGATATGCACCAGGCCGTCCTGGTGTACGCCGATATCCACAAAAGCACCAAAGTTGGTGACGTTGGTGATTACGCCCTCCAGCTTCATGCCCGGCTCCAGATCGTTCAGGGTTTCCACCCCTTCGCTGAACTGTGCAGTACGGAACTCTGGCCGTGGGTCGCGACCCGGTTTCTCCAGCTCCTGCAGTACATCCCTGACTGTGTATTCACCAAACTGGTCAGAGATAAACTGTTGCGGGTTGAGCTTGCCCAGCTGCTCGGTGTTGCCGATCAGTGCATCCTGTTTGCAGTGTAGAACGCTGGCGATCTGTTTCACCAGGGCATAGGCCTCCGGGTGCACGGCGGAGTTGTCCAGCGGGTTGTCGCCTTCGCGAATGCGCAGGAAACCGGCGCACTGCTCAAAGGCCTTGGGTCCCAGGCGGGCGACCTTCTTCAGCTGGCTGCGGTTATTAAAGCGGCCCTGTTCGTCGCGGTAGGCGACTATATTGCGCGCCGTGGTGGCGTTCAGACCGGCTACCTGGCTGAGCAGCTCTACGGAGGCCGTGTTGATATCCACACCTACGCTGTTTACACAGTCTTCCACGACCGCATCCAGCTGCTGTCCCAGTTGGTTTTGATCCACATCGTGCTGGTACTGGCCGACACCAATCGCCTTGGGTTCGATTTTGACCAGTTCGGCGAGTGGATCCTGCAGGCGGCGGGCGATGGATACTGCGCCACGGATGGTTACATCGAGATCAGGAAACTCTTTCGCTGCCTGTTCGGAGGCGGAGTAGACCGAGGCGCCGGCTTCGTTGACCATTACCGCGGTCAGGTCCAGTGCCGGGTGTTTGCTGATCAGCTCCTTTGCGAGCTGTTCGGTCTCGCGGGAGGCGGTGCCGTTGCCGATACTGATCAACTCGGCATTGTGTTTCTGGGCCAGTTTGGCGAGTGTTGCCAGGGCTTGGTCCCACTGATTCTTCGGTGCGTGCGGGTAGATGGCACAGTGCTCCAGCAACTTGCCGGTACTGTCGACCACCGCCACCTTGACGCCGGTACGTAGGCCCGGATCGAGACCGATGGTGGCCCGTGGACCCGCCGGGGCTGCCAGTAACAGGTCGTGCAAATTACGGCCGAAGACGCGTATCGCCTCCGCTTCGGCCTGTTCGCGCAGGCGCTTGAGCAGGTCGTTTTCCAGTGAAGATTGCAGCTTCTGCTTCCAACATTGGTTGATGGTTTCGCTGAGCCAAAGACCGGCGCTGTTATGGCCCGGATTGAGCTGGTGGGCGCGGCGGATCTGTTCGGCCGGGTACTGGCTATCGCCGTCTTCCAGTGCAAGCTGCAGGCGCAAGATACCTTCGTTGCTGCCACGCATCAGCGCCAGGGCGCGGTGCGACGGCACTTTGCGGATGCCTTCACTGTACTCGAAATAGTCGCGGAACTTGGCTCCCTCCTGCTCCTTGCCCTTCACCAGCTTGCTGCGCAGAACACCCTGCTGCCAGAACCATTCACGCAGCTTGCCCACCAGAGAGGCCTGCTCGGCGAACTGCTCGATCAGGATATGGCGGGCACCGTCCAGTGCCTGTTCGGTGGTTTCTATGCCGTTGCTGGCATCCACAAAGGGGGCAGCCAGATTCTGCGGGCTGTCGTTACTGCCCTTCAGCAGGTGCTGCGCCAGCGGTTCAAGGCCTGCTTCGCGTGCTTTCTGCGCCTTGGTGCGGCGTTTGGGGCGGTAGGGCAGATAGAGGTCTTCCAGCGTACTTTTGCTGTCACACGCCTGGATCTGCTTCTCCAGAGCGTCGCTCAGTTTGCCCTGGTCGCGGATGCTGCCGAGGATCGTCTGCTTGCGGTCGTTCAGCTCGCGCAGGTAACCCAGACGCTGGGAAAGCTGTCGCAGCTGGCCGTCGTCGAGGGCACCGGTCACCTCTTTGCGGTAACGGGCGATGAAGGGCACGGTGGCGCCTTCGTCGAGTAATTTGATGGTGGCTTCCACCTGCTGCGGGCGGACCTGGAGTTCGTTGGCGATCAGTTGAGCGACTTGCATGGGGATCTCGTTGCGGCAAAGAAAGGGGATACAAAGCGGAGAGACACCCACGCAGCAGGCGCTACGTGGGTGTGGCAGATCAGGAAACCTTCAGCACCTGCATGGAGTTGGTGCCGCCGTCCTGGCCCAGCTGAGCGCCGCGGGTCAGGATCACCAGATCCCCCGACTCGAGCTGCCCCTTGGCTTTCAGACCTTCCAGAATTTCGTGATTCAGCTTCTCTTCGCTTACTGCGGTGGCGTCGAAGAACATTGGATCTACACCACGGTACAGAGCCATACGGCGCAGAGTACGGTCGTTACGGGTCAGTGCGTAGATTGGCAGGCCGGAACGGATACGGGACATCCACAGCGGGGTGGAGCCGGACTCGGTCAGGCAGATGATCGCCTTGGCGCCGACCAGGTGGTTGGCCGTGTACATGGCGGAACGGGCGATGGTTTCGTCGAAACGCTCACAACGCTGGGTGATGCCGGTTGGCGCCGGACGGGAAAGCTGGTGCTTCTCCGCGCCCTGACAGATCTGGGTCATCGCCTTCACCACCTCGATCGGGTTGTTACCCGCTGCGGTTTCCGCTGACAGCATTACCGCATCGGTACCGTCCAGAATGGCGTTGGCCACGTCGAACACCTCGGCACGGGTAGGCATCGGGTTCTCGATCATGGTTTCCATCATCTGGGTGGCGGTGATCACTACGCGGTTCAGTTCACGGGCCCGCTGGATGATGTGTTTCTGTACCCCGATCAACTCGGCATCACCAATCTCCACACCCAGGTCCCCTCGGGCCACCATCACGCCATCACACGCAAGGATGATGTCGTCCAGGGCTTCGGTGCTGGCGACAGTCTCAGCACGTTCCACCTTGGCGATGATCTCTGCCTTGGAACCGGCAGCATCGAGCAGTTCGCGGGCTTCACGCAGGTCGGCACTGGAACGCGGGAAGGACACTGCCACGTAGTCCATGCCGATCTCGGCTGCGACCTTGATATCACGTTTGTCCTTGTCGGTCAGCGCTGCGGCGGAGAGGCCACCCCCCTGACGGTTGATGCCTTTGTTGTTGGACAGTGGGCCACCGATCAGCACCTTGGTGTCGACGCGGCTGCCTTCAATGCCGGTTACTTTCAGCTGCACGCGGCCGTCATCCAGCAGCAGGACGTCTCCGGTTTCACAATCTTCCGGCAGCTGTTTGTAGTCGATACCCACCTGGGTTTGGTCTCCGGCGTTGGTATCCAGTGCGGCATCCAGTGCAAAACTGTCGTCAGCACTCAGCTGGATCTTATCGTTCTGGAAGCGGGCGATACGTATTTTCGGACCCTGCAGGTCACCGAGGATAGCCACCGGCAAGCCAAGGCTGCGTGAGCATTCGCGCACGGCCTGGGCGCGGTTACGGTGATCGTCGGCGCTGCCGTGGGAGAAGTTCAGGCGCACGGTGTTGACGCCGTTACGCAGCAGCTCCATCAAAACACCAGGTTTATCCGTCGCCGGACCAAGGGTCGCTACAATTTTGGTACGTTTAAGCATTAGGCTCACTCGCAATTATTAGGTGATAGAGGGTGGGCCGGTTATCCGGTCTTATTGTTGGCAGCATGAAGCCGCGTGCTTTGTATGGGAAGGCGCGAGTAAGTCCTGTATGTGCTCTGGCTATCGGGAAGGTTCACAATCAAGGAATCGCTTTGCAGTAATGTTGAAACCTTGCAAAAAGCGCTGACACCGAGTGTGGATCTTCCCGATAGCCCCGCAGGGCAAGTCCTAATGCCTGCATCTGCTGTGTTGCAGTTCTTGCTAAGGACTAAGGCCATTAACTGCGAACTGCGCCTTGCATCTACAGGCTTTAGGACTTGCAGAGCACTCACGAGACTTATTCGCGCCTTCCCGCTAGGCTCAATAGGGAACAACATAGGGCTCCGCACTCAGTATTTCAAGTTCTTGCCGTTCCGCGCATAATAAGAAGCGTCTGTGACAGACAAATATTCCCCGCGCCGGTTTACGGCTGGTTACCCTATGTGCCCGCGTTGTGCAGGCGGCGTCGTATAATGAAAAGGTCATGATTAGCTTAGGCTCCCTTATCCAGCCCTGGCGCAAACACCGGATACTGGTTTCGGTGATGGCGGTCATCGCCTATGCGCTGATTACCGGTCAGACCGCGTCGTTGAGTCGCAGCCAGGGGATGGATGCGCTGCAAAGCCGCGCGCAAGCTGACCTCAACCGGTATATCCTCAGCTTGCAGCAGAAACTGGATCGCTATAACAAACTGCCCAGCCTGCTCTCCACCCACTCCCTGTTGCACGATGCCCTGAAGAATCCCGATAGCGCCGCTGCACGCAGCGCGGCCAACGTCTATCTGGAGTACGTCACCAATACGGTGGAAGCCGCCGACGTGTACCTGATGGACAAAAACGGGACGACGGCTGCGGCTAGCAACTGGGCAGAGCCGCGTTCGTTCGTGGGGCAGAACTACAGTTTCCGTCCCTACTTCCAGGATGCGATAGCGGGTAAACCGGGGCGCTATTTCGCCCTGGGTACCATGTCTCAGCGACGGGGGTACTACTTCTCCTACCCGGTAACCGTGCGCGACAAGATTCTGGGTGTGGTTGTGGTGAAGATCGACCTAAACGAGATCGAGTCGGACTGGAGCGACCCCAACCGACACATTCTGGTGACTGATGAAGACGGGGTGGTGTTTATCTCCACTGAAGAGGGTTGGAAGTTCCGCACCCTACATCCGCTGACGCCCCAGGACATGCAACGTATAGTGAAAAGCCTGCGTTATGGTAATCGGGAACTGCATGCGCTGGAAATCATCGAGCGCAAACGACGTAATGACGGTAGTCAACTGATCACCCTGCTTGATGGCAAGCGGATCGACAACGCTGCACTGGACGGGATTGCGGCCACCCAATACCTGATGCAGAGCCGGATGATGCCGGACAGCGGCCTCAATGTGGTGATTCTGGCCAGTACCCGGGAAGTGAGCCGGCAGGTCTTCAACGCGGTGATCCTGGCCTCCTTTGTCTATGTGGCGGTGGGGCTGCTGGTGTTGTTCCTCATGGCACGGGATCGAATCAAGCGTGAACGTGAGCGCTTCAAGCAGCAGCGTACCGAAGCACTGGAAGAGAACGAATCCCGTATACGCGCCATTATCGATAATACCCAGGCGGGCCTGATTACCCTGGATGCCCAGGGACGGATCGAGTCGTTTAATACCACCGCCGAGCGGTTGTTCGGGTACGACGAGGATAATATCCGCGCGCAGTATTTCAGCATCCTGGTGGGGCATCAGGACCGGCGGGCATGTTGGGATCATATAACCACTGCCGATGAAGAGCGCCCGGCTGAGCTGTTTATCGAAGCCAGCGGTTGTCGTCAGGATGGTAGCCGGTTCCCGATCGAGCTGGTGATTGGCGAGATGCGGGTTGCAGGGGTGAACCGTTTTATCGTCACCATCCACGATATCACCGAACGTAAACTCTACGAGCAGGAACTGCAGCAGGCGCGGGATGAACTGGAATCCCGTGTCGAGTCGCGTACCGCGGATCTGACCCGGGCCAACGAAAAATTGCTGGAAGAGGTTGAGCAGCACCGCAATACCCAGAACGAGCTGATCCAGACCGCCAAGCTGGCCGTGCTGGGGCAGATGTCGGCGGGTATCAACCATGAACTGAATCAGCCGCTGACGGCGATCCGTGCCTATGCGGATAATGCCCGCGCTTTTCTGGGGATGGGCAAGACTGAGGTGGCGGCCAGCAATCTGGATGAGATTGGTGGCCTGACCGAACGCATGGCCAAGATTATCCACCCGCTGAAGGAATTCTCCCGAAAGAGCTCCGGTCAGCCGGAACCGGTCTGCCTGCAGGCGGTGCGCGATGGGGCGATGTCGATTATGTATGGCCGTCTCAGCAAGGTGGGTGCCGAGATTACCTGGCCGGATAACCTATCCAGGATCTACGTGATGGCGGATATGGTGCGGCTGGAGCAGGTGATGGTTAACCTGATCAGCAACGCATTGCAGGCGATGGAAGGGGTGGAGCAGAAACGGATTGAGATCAGCTTGCAGCAGCAGGAGGAATCCCTGATTATCCGTGTGCGGGATTATGGACCGGGGATACCGTCCAGTGAACTGGGACGTGTATTCGAGCCATTCTTTACCACCAAGCAGGCCGGGCAGGGGCTGGGGCTGGGCTTGTCGATCTCCCACCGGATCATCGAAAACCTCAACGGCCGCCTCAGCGTGGAAAACCACCGGGACGGCGGGGCAATCTTTATAATCGAATTACCACTGGCGCAGGTCGCAGGGATCGAGTGATATGACAGCAGGGCCTCAGATGCAAAACGAAGAGAGTCTTCCCATCATTCTGGTGGACGACGAAAAACATATCCGTCTTGCGGCGGGGCAAACGCTGGAACTGGGCGGCTACGATGTAACCGTGCTGGAGAGCGCCGAGCAGGTGCAGGACCTGATCAGCGACAATTGGCCGGGAGTACTGGTTACCGACATCAATTTGCCGGGCATCGACGGCCTGGAGCTGATGCGCCGGGTGCAGGCACGTGACCCGGACCTGCCGGTGATCCTGATTACCGGTCACGGCGATATCTCCATGGCGGTAAGCGCCATGCGCGACGGCGCCTATGATTTTATCGAAAAACCGTTCTCCTCCGAGTGGCTGCTGGATGTGGTGCGTCGTGCGGTGGAGAAGCGCCGTCTGACCATCGAGAACCGCCGCCTGCGTGACGAGCTGGAGCTGCAGAGTTCGCCCGGTCCACGCATCATTGGCAACACCCAGTCAGTGGCTCAGATGCGCCGCATGATCCAGACCATCGCCGATACCCCGGCGGATATTCTGATCATGGGGGAGACCGGCACCGGTAAGGACCTGACCGCCCGTTATATCCACGACCACAGTGTGCGCCGCGACCACAACTTTGTAGCGATCAACTGCGGTGCGGTGCCGGAAAACCTGATCGAGTCCGAGCTGTTCGGACACGAGAAAGGCGCCTTCACCGACGCTAAAGCGCGTCGCATCGGTAAATTCGAGCACGCCAACGGTGGCACTCTGTTCCTCGATGAGATCGAGAGCATGCCGATGACACTGCAGATCAAACTGCTGCGCGTATTGGAGGAGCGGGCGATCGAGCGCCTGGGCTCCAACGAGCTGATCCCACTGGATATCCGTATCATCGCTGCGACTAAAGCGGATCTGAAAGAGCTGGCGGCGCAGGGCGACTTCCGCGAAGACCTCTATTACCGCCTCAACGTGGTGAAGCTGGATATCCCATCCCTGCGTCAGCGTCGCGACGATATCCCGATGCTGTTCCAGCACTTTGCACTGCTGGCCTCCAACCAGTACGGGCGGCCCATCACGCCGCTGTCCGCCGAGCGTATGCACAGCCTGATGATGCACGACTGGCCGGGTAACGTACGTGAACTGCGCAACCTGGCGGAGCGTTACGTCTTGCTGGGTGAGACCTGCACCTTTGACTTCGACAACCGCCCGATCACCAGCGGTGAGCAGAGCGGCACCATGACCCTGCCGGAGCAGGTGGAGCGCTTCGAGAAGATGCTGATTCAGGCCGAGCTGGCGCAGCATGGCGGTTCAATCAAGGATACTCTGGTGAGCTTGGGGCTGCCGCGTAAGACTTTGTACGACAAGATGAAGAAGTACGGTCTGGATAAGAACGACTATAAGAACTGATGTGCTGAGTTAGGTGGTATTGGGCATTGCTTCGCAATGGCAAAGCTACCGTGCAAAACGATTTTTCAGGTTGGTCATCGTTATTCAGGACGGGACAGAAATAAAAAAGGCCGCTGAATGCGGCCTTTTGGGTGTCCGTTGGTTCGTTTAGAGCTTAAAGCGCTGTACCAAACCTTCCAGTTCGTTGGCCAGGGAGCCCAGTTCGTGCGCCACCTGGTTGAGTTTGCCGGCACGGTTGGAGGTGTGTTCAGCGGTTCTGGCGATCTCGGATACGCTCTCTTCCACGCTGGATGCCATTTGGGTCTGCTCTTTCACGGAGGAGGCCACCTGGTGGTTCATGTCGTTGATGACACGGACCTCTTCGGCTATATTGGTCAGGGCGTTGGATGTGCTTTGTACCTGCTCAACCCCTTGTTCGGCGCTCTGGTGTGCACGTTGCATTACGTTTACCGCATCGCGGGCATCCTGTTGCAGCGCTTCGATAATTGCATTGATCTCTTCGGTGGAGTTACGAGTACGGCTGGCCAGTGTGCGTACCTCGTCGGCTACCACGGCAAACCCTCGGCCCTGTTCACCGGCACGGGCAGCCTCAATGGCGGCGTTCAACGCCAGTAGGTTGGTCTGCTCGGCGATCTTCTGAATCACTTCCAGTACGGTGCCCACGTTCTGACTCTGCTCATCCAGCTTGTGAATCACGGTGGTGGCGCCGTCGATCTCCTGTTTCAGGGTTTCAATGGCACCAATCGCCGTGTTGGTGATAGTCGTACCATTAGTACTTTCTTTCAGTGCCAGTTCGGAGGCGGACACGGTGCTTTCGGCGCTGGCTTCCACGCTGCGGGTGGCGACTTCCATCTGTTCCATCGCTGCGGCAACGGCGCTGGTTTGCACCTGTTGGTTGCGCACCGCTTCGTTGGCCATGGCGGCGATGTCGTTAATCTGGTGGCTGGACGTACCCAGCTTATGAATGGTGGTACTCACCTTGTTCAGGCTGTCGTGGAAGCTCTGCAGCATGGAGTTGAAGGCGCTAGACATCTCTCCAATCTCGTCATTCGAGGTCACCGCAATGCGTTGGCTCAGGTCGGCATTCTGGTCGATGGTGGCGATGGTTTGGCTCAGACGTCTCACCGGTTTTACCACGATCTTACGCAGCAGCAGGCTCATGATGACCAGACCTGCAATAAACAGCGCCAGTTCAACAAAGGCTACCTTCATCACGTTGCTGCTGATCTGCTCGTCCAGGTTGGCGTAGTCATAAGTCACGCGTACTGCGCCCAAGACGGTGCCTTCCGGTACCTGGTGGCAGAGCAGGCAGTTGGTACCCTTATAGGAAGAGAGGGCTTTCATCGGTGTAACAACGGTCAGGAAGTGTCCTTTGTCGTTGTTGATCTCTTCGATGATTGATTCACCTTTCATGGCACGACGATCAAGATCGTCGATAATGCGAGAATCGGCTGAACCCGGGCCATAGACGTTGGCAACTGCGTCACCGCGGATTATTCGGGCTTCGCTCAGGTCTTCGTTGGTGAGAATCTTCTGTTGTAGCGACTGGCGGTTATTCATCGCGCCACTCAGCATCAGAATGTTGATGCTGTCGAAATAGGAGCTGGCGGTGTCGGTGGTTGTCTTGCGGGCAACAGTTTTCGCGAGAGTAGTTTCACTGTTGTAGATGGTGGTGAGAGAGCTGATCAGAACAAGTAAAAAAACAACAGCCAGGGAAAGGTTCACCTTGGTCTGGATTGAACTGCCTGTGAATTTCACGTTTCTACCACCTGTATTACCGGAAAATTTGAGCCCGACGCGTTTTGTTTACAAAGCGCACAGTTTAGGCTGGAAAGCGCCCAAAAGCATAGTGACATTGGAGATTATCGGCGGACGCAGATCAATATTTAGTACATTTTCTTACAGTGCACTTGATATATGACAAGTGATGTATGGGTGGTTTGTCGCCAGCTGAAAACGGCTAAATGGGTGGATTTCCATCCATAATCAGAAAGGGTTTTTTAGGAACTGCTCAATGAGCAAGACTTTCAAGTATATGAATTTAAAAGGGATAAATTTTATTTTTTGTCAATGAGCGCAACTTGGCACCCTGTTTGCTGAATACATCAGTAATCACCGCGCACATCGATTTCAGGTGGCGCGGATGACTCTGTCCAAACAAAGCAACGCCAAATAAATCAAAAAACAGGAGATGCGTTATGCGTTTACTTACTGCTGCAGTAGCTTCATTGGCTCTGATGGTTGGTGCTCAGACAGCTTCGGCTGCACCGGTTGAGATCAAGTTCTCCCACGTAGTAGCTGAAAACACCCCGAAAGGTCAGATGGCGATCAAGTTCAAGGAACTGGTCGATGAGCGTCTGGCTGGCAAAGTAGAAGTAAAAGTTTTCCCTAACTCTCAGCTGTTCGGTGACAACAAAGTTCTGGAAGCGATGATCCTGGGCGATGTGCAGATGGCTGCACCATCCCTGTCCAAGTTCCAGAAATACACCAAGAAGCTGCAGATATTCGATCTGCCGTTCCTGTTCAAGGACATGGACGCGGTAGAGCGCTTCCAGAACGGTCCTGAAGGTCAGCAACTGCTGGGTTCCCTGCAGAAAAAAGGCCTGGTTGGTCTGGGTTACCTGCACAACGGCCTGAAGCAGCTGTCCGCATCCGAGCCACTGAAAGTGCCTGCTGACGCATCCGGTAAAAAATTCCGCATCATGACCTCTGACGTACTGCAGGCGCAGTTCGAAGCGGTTGACGCAGTGCCTCTTAAAAAGCCGTTCTCTGAAGTATTCACCCTGCTGCAGACTAAAGCGATCGACGGTCAGGAAAACACCTGGTCCAACATCTACTCCAAGAAGTTCTTCGAAGTTCAGCCATACATCACCGAGTCCAACCACGGTGTTCTGGACTACCTGGTGGTAACGTCTGCTGAGTTCTGGATGGGTCTGGACGACGACCTGCGTGCCGACATCCAGGCAGCTCTGAACGAAGCGATCGCACACGGTAACAAGATTGCCGCCGAGAAAGCGAACGCTGACAAGCAGGCGATCATCGACTCCAAACGTTCTGAAATTGTTAGCCTGACTGACGCTGAACGCGAGCAGTGGGTTAAAGCGATGAAACCAGTTTGGAAGAAATTCGAAGACCAGATCGGTGCTGATGTCATCAGCGCTGCAGAAGCTTCCAACTAAGCTTCTAGCCTGGTAACGGAGGCGGGCAGGCCTGCCCGTCTCCTCGTCAATTACCACACTCTATACCTTCATGTTCAGAGGAGAGCTTCGCCCACATGCCAGGCATGTGAGCTGTCCTGTGAGCCTAAGTTCCTTCGGCGATAACGATAAAAGGCGTATGTGAGCGCCACGCGATAAGGGGGCCGTCATGGTGAAAAGAATAATTGATCATTTTGAGGAGAGTTTTCTCTCCCTGCTGATGGTGTCGATGACACTGTTGGTCTTTGCTGAGGTGGTTTTGCGCTTCGGCTTTAACACCGGTATCCACTGGGCGCAGGAAGTGACCCTGCTGATTGCTGCCTGGTTTGTGCTTTACGGCGCAAGTTACGGTGTGAAAGTGGGCGCTCACATCGGTGTGGATGTGTTTGTAAAGCTGCTGCCAAGCCCGATTCACCGCTTCCTGACGCTGCTGGCGATTGTATTGGCGCTGGTGTACTGCGGCATGTTCCTGTACGGCTCCTGGATCTATCTGGCGAAGATGAAGATGATCGGCATCGAGCTGGAAGATCTGCCGGTCCCTAAATGGATTCCAATGAGTGTTCTGGTGATCGGTTTTGCACTGCTGGCGCTGCGTTTCCTGGAACTTGGCTGGAAGGTGCTGAAAGGCGATGCGGAAGGTTTCCACTTTGTTGATGAAGCCAAAGAATCCATGGAGATTGCTGAAGAGCTGAAAGAGCACACCGAAGCGGATGTGGCGGTATCTGAAGCGACCGACGATGGCAAGGAGACCAAATAAATGACTATTGCTGCATTGTTCCTTATGTTGTTCGGTTTCATCTTTATGGGGATGCCGATTGCGATCGCTCTGGGTTTCTCCTCGGTGACCACTATTCTGCTGTTCTCGAACGACTCGCTGCCATCGATTGCGCTGAAGCTGTTTGAAGCAACGTCTGAACACTACACGCTGCTGGCGATCCCGTTCTTTATTCTGTCCTCCGCGTTCCTGTCCACCGGTGGTGTGGCGAAACGGTTGATCAACTTTGCAATCGACAGTGTAGGCCACATCCGTGGCGGTCTGGCGATGGCGTCCGTACTGGCATGTATGCTGTTCGCAGCGGTATCCGGGTCTTCCCCGGCAACGGTAGCGGCGATCGGTACCATCGTAATCGCGGGTATGGTGCGCGCAGGTTACCCACAGTCATTTGCGGCGGGTGTCATTGCTAACGCCGGTACCCTGGGTATCCTGATTCCACCATCCATCGTCATGCTGGTATATGCGGCGGCGACTGAGGTGTCCGCATCCCGTATGTTCATGGCCGGCTTCATCCCGGGCATCATGATGGGCGGCATCCTGATGCTCGCCATCTATGTGGTGGCGCGCATTAAGAAGCTACCCGCACAGCCGTTTCCGGGCATGCGTCAATTGGCGAAATCCGGCGCGATTGCAATGGGTGGTCTGATGCTGATCGTCATCGTACTGGGCTCCATCTACGGCGGTATCGCATCCCCAACTGAGGCGGCTTCTGTCGCAGCGGTATACGCTTACCTGATTGCGGTCTTTGGCTACCGAGATATCGGCCCGATGAAAGGTGTGCTGTGGCGCAAAGATGGTGAAGCTTTCGGTACGGCGACCGCACGTAACATCGGTCATATGCTGATTGCACTGCCTAAGTCCGTGACTCACCCGGAAGTACGCAAAGTGATCCTGGATGCCTCCAAGGTATCCCTGATGCTGCTGTTCATTATCGCCAACGCGATGCTGTTCGCCCATGTACTGACCACTGAGCGAATCCCTCACACCATCGCGGAATCCATTATCGAGTGGGGGCTGCCAGCGTGGGGCTTCCTGATCGTGGTGAACATCCTGCTGCTGATTGCGGGTAACTTCATGGAGCCGTCGGCAATCCTGCTGATCATGGCGCCAATCCTGTTCCCGATTGCAACACAGCTGGGTATCGATCCTATTCACCTGGGTATCATCATGGTGGTGAACATGGAGATCGGCATGCTGACACCGCCGGTGGGTCTGAACTTGTTTGTAACGGCCGGTATCACCGGAAAGAACATGGTCTGGGTCATCAAGGCGTGCCTGCCTTGGTTGAGCCTGTTGCTGTTCTTCCTGATACTGATCACGTATATCCCGCAGATCTCTCTGTTCCTGCCGGAGTTGATTGATTCCATGCGCGGATACTGATTTCCGAATCCCAATCCGGAAACGTACGGAACCCTTCCCTCCTGGCGGGGTTCCGGTTTGCTCCTATCTGTACCGATTGGTTAGTGCAGTTGCCACCGAGGCTTCCTCGGTGGCTTTTTTATGTCTGGTTGACGCACGTTTCACGCCCTCGAAAACCGTAAGCCTTGTGCTTGATCTTACAAAGCTTGGTTGGCTCTTTGGGGAATGCACCTTCTTTTATTATCGCCCCGATAGGGCGAGATAAGGGGAGTTGCTGAACTCCCCTTATCAATCCCCGTCAGCCCCACTACTTGCCCGCTTCGCGGGTTCCCTGTGCGTTTCGAAATAAAACGAAGCAAATAAACTCGGCCTTCGGCCTCAAACAGAATTTGCTTTTAGTCGTTTTATTTCTGTAATGCTCGGCGGCGTAGAGGGGAGGAAAGTTCAGTGCCAAACGGTAACTTCGATCCCAGAGTATCCAATGTAGGGTAGGCATTCAGCCTACCGGCAGCGTGAACGCTGCCCTACAGTAGCGGGGATTCCCATGCGCTAATCTCTAGGCAGGCACAGACCTATCTCCCTTCTACGTAGCCGAGCATTGCAGGGTTCGCGTGATGAAGGCCGAGGACTGTTTGAGGAGCGAAGCGACGAGTTCCGCAGGCCCACGTGAAGCCGAAACGCGCAGGGCACCGGACGCAGTCCGGCAAGTAGTAGGGTTGGCAGGGATTGGTAAGGGAGGGCCAACCCCCTCCCTTGCCTCGCACTAATAAGGGCGAACAAGGAAAACAAACGTATTACTTAGCAGCGGTACGTCTGTTAGTCGACGGGTGATTTATATCACCTGTCTGTCCGTTCTATCGAATCCCCGCGCACAGTTACGTATAATACCCCGCTGATCTTTTTCTGGAGTATTAAGGTGTTCGGTTCTGTTGCAGCATTGTGGGGCTTTACCGGTATCTGCCTGATTCTGGGCAGTGCAATCTATCGCCTGAGCCAGATTGCCTGGCAGATGTTTGATCAACCACTGAGCTGGTATCACTGGGCGGCGTTGGTGGCGTGTGTGGGCTTTATGGGGTTTGCCGAGGGCTACCGTGGTTTCCAGAAGGCGTTTTCACCGCGGGTGGCTGCGCGTATCTATTACCTGTCCCAGCATGTGACGCCAACGCGTGCCTTGCTGGCGCCGCTGTTTTGTATGGGGTACTTCCACGTGCGCCGTAAGCGTCAGATTGTCACGATCTGCCTGACACTGGGTATCATCGTGTTGGTGCAGTTTGTCCATATGATGCAGCAGCCGTGGCGTGGGATCGTGGATGCAGGGGTGGTTGTGGGGCTGACCTGGGGGGTGCTGTCGATTGCGTTGTTTACCCTCAAGGCGTTCTTTGGCAAAGGTTTTAGCCATTCGCCGGAAACGCCTTAAAGATCTGTCTTATAAAGAAATATTAAAAAAGCTCCCTTGGGAGCTTTTTTAATGGATGAAATCCGGGCCAGGCCGTTAGCCGAGGAACAACTGGTAGGCGTGGTTGTCGGTTTCGTCCCAGTAGTTGTAGCCGATCTCTTTCAGGAAATCCTCGACGTCTGCGCGTTCGGCGGTTGGTACCTGCATACCCACCAGAACGCGGCCGTATGCCGCGCCGTGGTTACGGTAGTGGAACATGGAGATGTTCCAGCGACCGCCCAGGGTGCTGAGGAACTTCATCAACGCGCCCGGACGTTCCGGGAACTCAAAGCGGTACACTACTTCGTTCTTCAGTGTGCCCGGTGCGTGACCACCCACCATGTAACGGATATGCAGTTTGGCGATCTCGTTGTCGGTCAGGTCTTCCACCTCGTAGACATTTTCACGCAGATCGTTGAGCAGCTCTTCACGACCATCACCACCCGGACGGGTCTGGATGCCTGCAAACACAACCGCTTCGTTGTCGTCGCTGTAGCGGTAGTTGAATTCGGTGATGTTGCGCTGACCCAGTGCAGCGCAGAACCCTTTAAAACTGCCCGGACGTTCCGGGATCTTCGCCGCAACAATCGCTTCGCGCTTTTCACCCAGCTCGGCGCGTTCCGACACGTGGCGCAGGCGGTCGAAGTTAACGTTGGCACCGGAGTCGATGGCGATCAGGGTTTCATCGCTGCAGTTCTCGCGTGCCACGTATTTCTTCAGACCCGCGACACCCAAAGCGCCGGCCGGTTCGCAGATTGAACGGGTGTCGTCGAAGATATCCTTGATTGCCGCACAGATCTCGTCGGTGTTAACGGTGATTACTTCATCCACGTATTGGCTGGCGATGTCGAAGGTGTACTCGCCGATCTGGGCAACCGCAACGCCCTCGGCGAAGATGCCGACCTGGGAAAGAACCACGCGCTCGTTGGCCTCCAGAGCCGCTTTCAGGCAGGCGGAGTCCTCATACTCGACACCGATCACCTTGACTTCCGGGCGCAGGTATTTGATGTACACTGAGATACCGGCGATCAGGCCGCCGCCGCCTACAGGTACGAACACCGCATCAATCGGACCGCTCTCCTGACGAAGAATCTCCATCGCGATAGTGCCCTGGCCGGCGATGACATCCGGATCGTCGTAGGGGTGGACATAAACGTAGCCGTGTTCTTCAACCAACTGCCGAGAGTAGGCGAGCGCTTCATCAAACGCATCACCGTGCAACACCACATTGCCGCCCCAAGCGCGGACGTTATTGACCTTGATTTCAGGGGTGGTTTTCGGCATCACGATGGTGGCTTTCACACCCATCTTGTTGGCGGCCATCGCCAGACCCTGAGCATGGTTACCGGCAGATGCTGCTACAACACCCCGTGCACGCTCTTCAGCGGTCAGGTGATTCATCTTGTTGTAGGCGCCGCGCAGCTTGAAAGAGAACACCGGCTGTTCGTCCTCGCGCTTCAGAAGCACGCGGTTGCCCAGTCGGGCGGACAGCGACGGTGCTTTTTCCAGCGGCGTTTCAACAGCCACATCGTACACGCGGGCTTCCAGAATTTTCTTGATATATCGGTGTGCCATAGAGATTGCTTTCTTGCGGGGATTTGAGACCGGATAAACCAAACATGTTAAAGGCTATACCACCCGTGAACAAGCAATAAACCGGGCAAATTCGGCCAATTTAGGCCATTTCTGTCTGATTTTTATCCTGCCGTGGGAGAGCGTTGTACCTGGCGGCTTTCGTGCGGCAATTTATGCCGATCTGCATGGGGGGAGAATTAGCGCCAAAGCCGTCTACAAGCGGGCCGGTTCTGTGCGTATAATTTGCGCAAATTTGCTTATTAAATGACTTTCATAAATTACCTTCTTAAATGACCGGGGATGCGTAACGCATGACACAAGACGAAATGAAGAAAGCGGTTGGCCAGGCGGCAGTTGATTACATCAAACCGCGCCTGGAGAAAGACAGCATTGTGGGTGTCGGTACCGGCTCTACTGCGAACTGCTTCATCGACGCACTGGCCGAGATCAAGCATTTGTTCGACGGTGCGGTGGCAAGCTCCGAAGCGACTGCCGAGCGTCTGCAGGCACATGGTATTCCGGTTTACGACCTGAATAACGTGTCAGAAATGGAAGTCTATGTGGATGGCGCGGATGAGTTCGATAACGGTCTTCACCTGGTGAAAGGGGGCGGTGGTGCCCTGACCCGCGAAAAGATCGTCGCCGCCGTAGCCAAAGAGTTTGTCTGCATCGTGGACAGCACTAAGCACGTGGACGTGCTGGGCGCATTCCCGCTGCCGGTGGAAGTGATTCCGATGGCGCGTTCGCATGTGGCTCGTGAACTGGTAAAACTGGACGGTATGCCGGAATGGCGCGAGAACTTCGTGACCGACAACGGCAACGTGATTCTGGATGTGTACGATCTGGAGATCACCGACCCGAAAGGCCTGGAAAAGCACCTGAACAACATCGTCGGTGTGGTGACCAACGGTCTGTTTGCCCAGCGTGGCGCTGATGTGGTGCTGATGGGTACGGAAGAGGGTGTGAAGACTATCAAGCTGGACAGTTGATAGTCTGACGTTACTGCCCGGACTGCAACGGTTCGGGCAGTTTACGCAACAGTCGCTTAGAACTGCAGATTAGACACGGCGATGCTTGCCGGCATAGTGATCCATGCCAAAGCTACCAGGTTAATCAGAATCCAGCCAAAACCAGAGCCGTCGCGGAAGTTTTCGTCGTGATGTGCCATTGAGTTCACCCTTTCAAATGTTGAAGTCGGAAAATCTGTATCGCAGTACAGGTTGGACGCCCCGCATAGAATGAGTCGTCCGTTGTTGGCGACGGGAAGACTATGCTCTCTTCTCTCTACGCCCGTGCTGTTATCACTGGTCATCTCAACGACCGTTCATTTGTGACGGTGTCGAAACGCCAAAATCATCGCTCCGGTTTGCCGGAGTCTATTGGGAAGGTGCGAATAAGTCCTGTTAGTGCTCTGCAAGCCCTTAAGCCTGTATATGCTAGGCGCAGTTTGCAGGTAATGGCCTTAGCCCTAAGCAAAAACTGCAACAACGCAGATGCAGGCTTAAGGGCTTGCCCTATGGGGCTTTCGGGAAAATTCACACTCGGTGTCAGCACTTTTTGCAAGGTTGCAACATTCCTGCAAAGCGCTTCCTTGATTGTGAATCTTCCCGAAAGCCAGAGTGCCTACAGGACTTGTTCGAACCTTCCCTGTGTGCTTATAAATTGCACAGAACTGTCTTGCAGCGCGATTCTAGCAGGACAGATTTCCTTTGAGTAGTCTGCTAATTCCATGATTTTTATAATGATATATAAGTGCTATTACTTATTTTTGAATGGGCCCTCGGGTATAGGGCGGTCGGGGCAGGTGTCTGAATGCGGTGTCTGACCCACAGAGGTGGGATCTTTTTCACGGTCCAATTCCTGAATTTTTCGTGATAGAGAGTATGATAGGAAAAGTTGTCTGCAAAGGGATAGATCGGATGCGCTGGTTACTGAGTCTGCTGGTTATTTTTGCGTTGCTGCTGCACAACCTTCCCTACCTGGTGCGTGACCAGGTGGTGATCTGGTTACGGTCCCAGGGGGTTGAGCATGCGGCTCTGAAAGCACTGAATGTAAATTGGTTTAGCGGTGAGATAGAGCTCGTTGAGCTGCGCGCCGAGCGGGAAGGGCACAAGCCGCTGAATCTGGATCGGCTCTACCTGCAGCTGGACTATGCCGCCCTGACCGAGAAGCGCCTGCTGCTGCGTCACATCGATATCAAAGGCCTGGATTCCGGCATCGTCGAGCAGGCGCCATCGCTCTGGCTGGGGCCGCTGGATCTCAACGAGCTGGCATCCGGCGACGAACAGACCAGTGAAAGCGAAGACAGCTCCGGATCTGCCTGGTTGCCCGGGGTGGACAATATCCGCCTGGATGACATCCGCTGGTATACCGCCATTGCAGGCCAGAAACACCAGCTCAATATTCGTCAGGGTGAGCTGAGCGACTTCCACTTCTGGGACAAGGAACAACCCACCGCACTAAACCTTGAGGGCAGCGTGAATGGCGCGCCGCTGGTGCTGAAAACCGAAAGCACCCCGCTGCCGGAGGAGAAACGCAGCACCCTCAGCATCAATATCCAGCGCTTCCCGCTGCACAGCGTCACGGCACTGATCGAACCCGGCCTGAAAGCCACCGTGGATCTGGATCTGCAGATCAGCGCAGCGCTGAAAGGCGAAAGCGGCCAGGTGCAGCAGAGTGGCTCCGTGCGCATCCAGGACCTACAGCTCAAACAGGAAGCACTGCACCTCAATCAATCCGACCTCACCTGGAGCGGCGATCTGGCTGTAGTGTTGAAAGATGGACAACCTGAGAAGGTAAGCGCTAAGGGCCAGCTAAAAGGGGCGGGATTGGGCCTGCAGCAGTCGACGCAGGTGATTGGCCTGGACAGCTATGCGCTGGGGCTGGATGCGGTGATGCAGGGGGCACACCAGGTTCTGAGTCAGGCTGGCCCACTTATGTTGTCGGGGCTCGACCTGCAGATGGGTGATCTGCAACTGAAGCATGCCCAGGTGAACTGGGATGGATCCGTGGGACTGACACTGAATCAGGGCAAACCTGCTGACCTGAAAGTCGGCGGCAAACTCAAAGGCGATGGTCTGGCGCTGAAACAGCAGAAGCAGAACATCCGGCTGGCGGGCTATGCGCTTCAGGCACAGGTGAACAGCGTCGATATGAGTAACTTCGATATCCGCCTGCCCAGCACGGCCCTGAACCGGTTCAGCCTCTCCGTGGCTGACAATCCGCTGGTAGCCGCACAGACGTTGAAGGTAGAGCAGGCACACGTTGCACTGCCGCTAAGTGTGAAAACCGGTGCGGTGGCGCTGGATGACCTGCTGGTGCTGGGCGAAGAGCAGCATCTGCTGAAGTTGTCCCGCACCCGTCTGGCGTCGGTGCAGTTTGAGCCAGAGAAGGCGGCCCTTCTGGGTGGCCTGCGTCTGGCGGGGCTGGATGCCAACGTGACCCTGTCCAAAGAGGGCACGCTGCATGATGTGGAGTGGTTGCAGGCGCAGCTTGCACCGGTGGAAGGCCAGGCCAGAACTGATGCGGAAACTGAAGCCGAGCCGGAGCAAGCGTCCGGGGATGTGCTGCGCATCAGCCTGAGCAGCCTGGATCTGGTGGGCGAGAACCAGATCCGCTTTACCGATCAAAGCACCGAACCGCCATTCAAGAGCCGCATCGACCTGAACACCCTGAGCGTGGGCAAGGTGGATACTCAAACAGTCGCCGCGACGCCGTTTAACGTGCAGGCCACCCTCAACCAGTTTGCCAAGCTGAACCTGCAAGGTGAAGCGGAGCTGGCCGGTAGCAAGCACAACGGTAACTGGAAGCTGGACCTGACCGGTCTGGAGCTGCCTCCGCTGAGTCCGTACGCTGAGCGTTACACCGGCTACTACCTCAACAGCGGGCAGCTCAGTCTGGATGCCGAGGGCACCCTGAGCGAAGGCCAACTGAAGGGTGAAAACAAGATCCGCATCAACCGCCTGACTGTGGATCAGCGTGATGGCGACAAAGTGGCTGAGTTCAGCCAGAAGATCACGATGCCGCTGGAAACCGCGATCATGGTGCTGGAGGACAACGACAACAACATCAATTTGGTGATACCGGTGAGTGGTTCTCTGGATGATCCGTCCTTTGGTTATCAGAGTGTGATCAACGATCTGGCTGGACGGGGCTTGAAGAGCGCCGCGTTGAGTTTCCTCACCAAGTCGCTGCAGCCCTACGCAACGCTGATCTCCCTGGCAAGCAGCGCCATCGATGCCTCCGAGAAGGGGGCTTTTGTCACGCTGAACCCGGTGGAGTTTACGCCGGGCAGTGTTGCCCTGACCGGCAATTCCAAGGGCTATCTGGGTAAGCTAGCCGAGATGTTAAATCAGCGTAAGGCGATGCGTCTGAATATCTGTGGCCGGGCAGTACCGGCGGATGCGCCACAGCTGATGCCAGCCATCGAAGAGGCCAACAAGAAACGTAAGAAACCGTTGCCACCGGAAGCGCTGCAGCAGGAACTGCAGGCCAAGCTGCAGGAACTGGCCGGTCAGCGTGCGGCCGCCGTCAAAGAGCAGATGTCGGCCAGCGTAGACAGCGGACGTCTGTTCCTTTGCTTTGCCCAGGTGGATAAGTCTGACGACGCTAAACCGAGGGTGGAACTGGGGCTCTGATCCGGGCCCCTTTTTCACTTGAGTTAATCGCTGCGTAGCGCGGCTTAGCTGAGCGTGCGCAGCAGGCGGTAGCTGTTGCTCTCATCCACCCGGCGCCGTGCCAGCAGGCCGGTCAGGGTGAACAGGGCGGTGGCGGTGAGTGGCAACAAGACCCAGTTACTCGGATGCAACACCGGCTCGATCAGGACCAGTCGCTGGTGGATAAACCACAGCGCGATCTCTCCCAGCGCGGCAGCCAGCCCGCCGCACACCAAACCCAGCAGGGCAAACTCCAACAGATCCAGCTGACGGCACTGTTGTGGTGTCGCGCCCAATGTATGCAGCAGGGCGTTCTCGTAACGGCGCTGGTCCAGCTCCTGGCTGAGGGTGGTAAACACCAGAATCAGCCCCGCCAGCAGGGTCAGCAGCATCACCATGCCGGAGGTGTCGCTAAGCTTGCCGATCAGGCTGCGTGCCTGCGCCAGCAACTGATCGATATCGATCAGCGTGATGGTTGGGAACCGCTGCAACAGGGCGGCTGCAACCTTACGCTGCTCACCCTCGGCATGGAAACTGGTGATATAGCTCATTGGCATATTATCCAGCGCGCCCGGTGTGAAGATCACATAAAAGTTGGGTTGAAACGATTCCCACTGCACAGCCCGCACCGAGGTGATTACTCCATCCACCGGAAAACTGCCCACGGTAAAGCTCAGCGTGTCGCCCAATTTCAGCCCCAGGGTGTTGGCAAACGCCTGTTCCACCGAGATATAGGCCGTATCCCCATCTGCCTGGGGTGACCAGCGGCCTGCCACCAGGCGGTTGTGGCCTGGCATCTCGGAGGTCCAGCTCAGGTTCAGTTCCCGGTTCAGGGCGTTGTGCTGGCGTTGCTCAGGGGTAAACGCAGTCGCCACCGGTTCGCCGTTCAGCGCCGAGATTCGCCCGCGGATCATCGGGTACAGGCTGCTGTTGAGCTGGTAGTTGTCCAGCACCTGATCCACGCCGTCGCGTTCGTGCGGCTGAATGTTGATCAGGAAGTGGTTCGGTGCGTCATCCGGCAGCTGGTTCTGCCAGCGCTCCATCAGGTCGGAGCGAGCCCAGAGGCTGATTGCCATCAGGGCCAGCAACAGGCTGATCACCGGGATCTGCATACGGTGCCAGCGTTGCTGTTGCTGTATGCGTAGACGCAGCAAGCGCACCAGCGTGTGTTTACCGGCCAGGGCAAAGGCAGAAATGCGCAGCAGCCAAGCACCAAACTTACCTAATACCCAAGCGGTGATCAGCAGGGCGCCGATCAGGATCAGAGTCAGTTGCAAGTCCTCCAGGTAGAGCATCAGTAGGCCGGTCAGCAGAACCCCCGCCACCAGTTGCAGTACGCGCCCCCCCAGGGTGGTCGGTGCAGCTGTACGGCGGAACAGGTACATCACCGAGACTTGGCTCATCGCCACCATTGGCGGCAATCCCAAGGTGATCAGGCTGACCAGACCCAGCAACGCACCGAGGCCATAGAATACCGGTTGGGCCAGAGGTACCGGTTGTGGCAACAGGTCACTGAGTAAAACGAGGGCGAACTGCTCCAGCAGCAGGGCGATGCCAGTACCCACCAATGCGCAGGCCACCCAGGCCAGCAACAGCTGCAGCAGGAACAGTATCTGTAGCTGGCGTGCGGTCATGCCCAGGCTGAGCAGCACGGCGGCACGATCACGTGAGTTGAGGGTGTAACGACGCAAGCTGAGGGCGATGGTCAGGGCCGAGATCAGCAGGGTCAGCAGTGCACCCAAGCGCAGGTAGCGCGAGGCATTGTTGAGGGCACTGCTGTTGATGTTGTTATTGCTGTTATCGAGAGTGATTAGTCGCTCATCGCTGGCCATGCTGGCCCGGATGCGGGCTTCCAGCTGCTTGAGTGCTTGCGGCTCACCGGCAAACAGCTGACGGTAACGGGCGCGGGACCCCACCCCCAGCAGTTTGGTGGCGGTCAGGTCCTGACGGTTGATGATCACCTGCGGACTGAAGGTGCTGAAGCCGTTGCCTCGGTCCGGCGTGCTGGTGAGTTGTGCCGCCACGGTAAAGGTGGTGTAGCCCAGCTCGATCTGGTCGCCGACTTTCAGGTTCAGTCGTTCCAGTACGGAAGGCTCCGCCCACAGGGTGCCCGGTTCGGGTAGGTGGGGCAGCGTGGGTTGGGTGACAATCTTACCGCGTAGCGGGTAGGGGGCTTCCACCACCCGCAGGGAGATAAGCAGCAGATTGTCACCGGCTTCTATCATGGTCGGGAACTGAATGACACCGGAGGTTTCCAATCCCAGTGAGCGCGCACGCTCGGCGATGGCCGGATCAATCGGACGGCCGCTGCGCAGGGTCATGTCGGCACCCAGCAGTTCGGCGGTCTGGCGCCCCAGGCTTTGTTCCAGGCGATCGCCCAGTACCGCGAGCAGGGTGGCGATGCTGATTGCCACGGTCAGTGCCAGCAGCAGGGCCCGCCAGATCGGCAGGCGGTTGGCGGCGAGGGTTTGTTGCCACGCCAGCTTGAGCAGGCTGTGGTTAGTCATGGAGTGCTCCCGCCGTACGCCTCTCTTTCAGCTCGCCGTTGTGCAGGTGCAGGCGACGGTCACAGCGGGCTGCCAGGTGGTTGTCGTGGGTGATCAGCACCAGGGTGGTGTTCTGGTCGCGGTTAAGCTGGAACAGCTGTTCGATGATCGCCTCGCCGGTATGCTCGTCCAGGTTGCCGGTGGGTTCATCGGCAAACAGCAGGTCAGGTTCGGTGGCAAAAGCGCGGGCGATAGCGACACGTTGTTGTTCACCGCCGGACAGCTCCGCCGGGTGATGGTCGAGACGTTCGCCCAGGCCAACCTGCTGCAGCCAGCTGCGCGCTTTGTCTGGCGCATCGGTGGTACCGCGGATCTCGAGCGGCAGAATGACGTTCTCCAGGGCATTCAGCTCCGGCAGCAGGTGAAAGGTCTGGAATACAAAACTGATATGGCGGGAGCGCAGCTCGGCCCGCGCCTTCTCGTCCAGCTGATGGGTGGCCTGGCCGGCGATAGTGATGCTGCCCTCAGTGGCGAGATCCAGCCCGGCGAGCAGGCTCAGCAGGGTGGATTTTCCCGCACCGGACGGACCGGTGATGGCTACTGTCTCGCCCCTTTGGATCTGCAGACTGATGTTGCTGAACAGCTCCAGTGTCCCGGCTTGCGTGTCGAAACGTTTTGCGACATCTTGAGCAGATAATATGATTTCTGAAACAGGCCCGTTCATGTTACGTATTCTCGTCCTTTCATGGCTCTTCATTATTGCCCCTATCAGCCAGGCGACCACACTGTTGGTACTGGGGGACAGCCTTTCCGCCGCCTACGGCATCGCTCCCGAACGTGGTTGGGTGGCGTTGCTGGACAAGCGCCTGCAGCAGCAGGGATATGCTGTGTCCGTGGTCAACGCCAGCATCAGCGGTGAAACCACTCAGGGTGGTTTGAGCCGCTTACCGCGGTTGCTGGAACAGCATCAGCCGGACATTGTGTTGCTGGAGTTGGGGGCCAACGACGGTTTACGTGGTACGTTCCCGCCGGTGATTCGGAGCAACCTGAATCGTCTGACCCAGCTCTCGAAACAGCAGGGCGCCCGGGTGCTGGTGTTGGGTATGCAACTGCCGCCGAATTACGGCCCGGCCTACACCCGCCGCTTTGCGGAGGTGTTCACCGGGGTTGCCGAAACCCATGATACCGCCCTGGTACCGTTCTTCATGGAGAAGGTGGCACTGGAGCCGTCGCTGATGCAGGGCGACGGCCTGCACCCTAATGCAGCGGGACAGCCTTTTTTGCTGGATACGGTGTGGCCGGCGTTAGTACCGTTACTGCCTCGGCCGTAACCGGCAGCGGGATGGTCACATCCACCCAGGTGCCCGTGCCGGGGGCGCTTTGAATCTGGAACTGGCCGCCGAGTGCATTTACGCGCTCACGCATGCCGATCAGGCCAAAGCCTTCCGCACTTTCTCCATGCTGGATAAAACCCAGACCGTTATCGCGGATGGAAAGTTCCAGATAATCCTCATCTTCCTGCTGCCGACGGTGCAATTCCAGCGTGATATGGCTGGCCGAGGCATGGCGCACAATGTTGGTGAGGGATTCCTGTACCAAGCGGTAAAGGGTGATGTTATAGGTTTCGCTCATCTCGTTGAGCGGACCACTGAAGCGGGTCTCAAGGCGCAGGCCCTGCTCCTGCAGGCGCAGGTTGGAGATGCACTCGTGCAGGGCATCCACCAGTCCCAGGTCATCCAGCGCGGTGGGGCGCAGGTAGCGCATCAGGTCGTAGGTAACCGCGTAGATGTGTCGGGCGATGGTATCGATGGAGTCGGCACTTTGGTGCACGGCGCTGGTCTCGTTGGGGTGCAGGCGCTTGAGCATACTGGCATCGGTGCGGATTGCGGTCAGGGACTGGCCCAGCTCGTCGTGCAGCTCCCGTGCCAGGTGACGGCGCTCAGTTTCCTGCACTTCCATCACCTTGTGGGCCAGGCGCTGGTTTTCGTGCAGCTGGGCATTTAATTCGTGGGTGCGCAGGGAAACGCGGTCTTCCAACTGGTTGCGTTCGGTTTCCAGCTGCTGCAGAACCTCCTCCCGCTGGCGCTGGCTAGCGGATTTCTGTTCGTGATAGGCCTGGGCAAGCTTCAGCAACGCCAGCGAAAACAGCATTGCACCCAGCATCAGCATCCAGTTGATATCACTCCAGACCATGCTGCGGGACAGTTGTACCTGCAGGGGTTGACCAAAGCGGTTGAGCTTTTGGGTCACCGACAGGGTCGGTAGCCAGCTGCCTTCGGCCAACTGGCCGCTCTGCACCAGCAGATCGCCGTGGGCATCCAGCAGCGCCACCTTGGTGTAGCTGTCCTTGGCTGGTGCAGTCGGTAGCAGGCCTTCGTAGGTAATTACCAATGAGGCGACCTGAAGGCTCTCCAGCGAGTCGTTGCCGCTGTGTGGCACAACTGCCTGATAGAGGGTGTAGGCCGCGCGGCCATCATCCAGAGTGAACGGTACCGTCGCCACCGGCCGGCGGTAATATACGCTGTCGAGGAAGGAGGAGGCGAACTGGGCGTCGCTGCTCATATCCAGTCCCAGAAAACGTCGGGTTTCCGAGTTGAACGGTTCTATAAAGGTAAACGGAAAAAACGCCCTCTCGCCATTGCTGCCAATGAGCTCCGGCCTGGCGTTGTTCTGGCGGATGCTGAAGTAGGTGTACCCGCGTGCATGCATCCCCTGCTCAAACCGACTTTGTTGGTTGGCAGTGACCCGCTCCTGTAACTGCAGTCGGGCGATGTGCGGATTACGCGCACGCATACTGGTGGCAAAGCGGCGTAGGGCCTGATGGTCATCCGGTTGGGCATCCACCAGGGTGGTAAAACTTTGCAGCAGCAGTTCGTTCAGGCGGGTGCGGTCATAGATGTTGTCGTAGAGGTAGCTGGCCTCTTCGCTGACCTGCTGCTGGATACGGGTGTAGTCGAAATTGATCAGAACCAGCTGGAGGCAGCCGGCCAGGATGAGCCACAAGGTGGGCAACGTCCATTTGTGCAGTGGGGTTTTCACTGTCAGACATCCTGTCTTGGGGTTAGTGGGCGACCGATCTTGAAGAGCTGGTCAAATATTACGCTATTTGCTGAAGTTTGACGAGGCTGCCCGCCGCCGGTTCCATCCGGGGAAAGCACAAGGCACCCCGCAGGGTGCCTTGATCAAGATGTCGGAGAATCCTTAGCGGATTAACCTGCTAGGTTTTCGTTGACGAAATCCCAGTTCACCAGGTTCCAGAACGCCGCCAGGTAATCCGGGCGTACGTTGCGGTAGTCGATGTAGTAGGCGTGTTCCCACAGATCGACAGTCAGCAGTGCGGTCTGGCCTGCGGTCATTGGGGTACCTGCGTTGCTGGTGTTGACGATCTCCAGGGAGCCGTCAGGGTTTTTCACCAACCAGGTCCAGCTGGAACCGAAGTTGTTCACCGCTTTGTCGTTCAGCTCTTCTTTGAACGCTTCGAATGAGCCCCATTTAGCGTTGATCGCATCCGCGACAGCGCCGGTTGGCGCACCGCCGCCGTTTGGCGACAGGCAGTTCCAGTAGAACGTGTGGTTCCAGATCTGAGCTGCGTTGTTGAACACGCCGCCTGCAGGGGCAGACATGATGATCTCTTCCAGCGTTTTACCTTCAAATTCGGAGCCCGGGACCAGACCGTTCAGTTTAACCACGTAAGTGTTGTGGTGTTTACCGTGGTGGTAATCCAGGGTTTCAGCAGAGATGTGCGGTTCCAGCGCATCACGCGCGTAAGGCAGTGCTGGCAATTCAAAGCTCATGAGTATTTACCTCCATAGTAGTTACAACCATACTGCGATCTTTCCTATGACCTCAGCGCAGTAGAGCTGCATAAGTGAATTGAGAATAGCACTGCCTTTCGCGGTTTTCATGGGACAAAACGTAAGGTTTTTTTGAATAGAAATACGCGGGTTGCGACTAAAGTCAGCTGTAAGAGCTGTGGTGAAGGCCTAGAATGGGGCTTCATAACAATAATCAGAACAAAGTGTTTACAAAAAATGGGTAAGATTTTTCTCTGGATCGGAGCGGTATCACTGGCAATCTACCTGGTCAAAACTCAGCTGTGGACGTCCAAGACGTACGAACCTTTTGTTGAAGCCTGTATGACCGGTGAAAACGCAACACAGGAGCGCTGTGAGTGCCTGGGTAAATATGTACACAAGCACTTCAGCGATAATGAAGTCCGCGCCATCATGGCACAGCGCCTGGACGGTGCCTTTGGCGAGAAGGTAAAAGAAGTGGTGGCGGCAGGTTCACAGGCCTGTGTGAGCCCTTAACCTGTTCCTTTCGCTTTTCAGCCTGCGCCGTTCAGCGTGTGCAGCGGGAAGTCCGGATCACCCACCACGTAGAAAAACGGGTTGGTCAGGTCCTCCCGCTGGTTGTATCTCAGCGGTGCCAGTGTGACCGCATTCACCAGTTTCCCGCCTGCTGCTTCCACAATGGCCTGTGCCGCTGCCGTATCCCACTCCGAGGTTGGGAACAGGCGCGGATAAAGGTCGGCTTTGCCTTCGGCGATCAGGCACATTTTCAGTGAGCTGCCACTGGCCAGGCTCTCCACCTGATCGAATTCCCCGGCCAGTTTTTCCAGCAGCTTGTCGTTCTGCTCCTGACCGTGGCGTCGGCTGGCGGTGACCACCAGGGTGCTGCCCAGCGGGCGGCTCTGGATGGCGTGTACGCTGCCGTCCGTTTCCTGTTTCCAGGCGCCTATGCGGGGGCCACCCCAGTAAGTTTCGCGGGTGGGGGGCAGGTGGATGATGCCAAGGATCGGTGCACCGTCCCGAATCAGGGCGATGTTGACGGTGAACTCGTCGTTGCGGCGGATGAACTCTTTGGTGCCATCAAGCGGGTCGATACACCAGAACAATTCCCACTGGCGGCGGGTGGCGAAGCTGATATCGTCAGCTTCCTCGCTCAACTGGGGGATGGTGGGGTTGAGTTGGTTCAGGCCCTTTTCAATTACCCGGTGGGCGGCCAGGTCGGCGGCGGTAACCGGCGAGTCGTCGCCCTTGGCCTGCACATCGAAGTCGTCGCGCTGGTAGACCTCCATGATCGCGTTGCCGGCCTCTTCGCAGATGCGGCGCAGGTCGGGGATAAACAGGTCGATATCCATCAGCGGCAGCTCTCGTTGGCCAGGAAAGTGCGGGTCATATAAAGGGCGGCGATGGCACGGCCTTCACTGAACTCCTCCTGCAGCACCAGGTTCTCCAGGTCTTCCAGAGGCCAGCTGACCACTTCCAGCTCTTCCGGTTCGTCGCCTTCCAGGCGGCATGGATAGAGGTCGCGGGCGATGATCACGTTGATGGTGTGTCCCATGTAGTTGGGGGCGGAGGACATCACCTTGAGGCTGTTCAGGCGCTCGGCGCCAAAGCCGGCTTCCTCTTTTAACTCGCGGTCGGCAGCCTGGTGGGCGGTCTCGCCAGGGTCGATCAGGCCCTTGGGCAGGGTGAGGGTGTAGTCCTCCAGACCGGCGGCGTACTCGCGGATCAGCAACACGTTGCCGTCGGCAGTAATGGGTACGATCATCACCGCACCGTGGCCGCGGGTGGCCAGGCGTTCATAGATTCGTTCGGCGCCGTTGGAAAAGCGCAGGCTCAGCTCTTCGACCTGAAACAGACGGCTGCTGGCGGTTTGGGTGACCTTCAAAATTTCCGGTTTAGCGGGCATACTGTAATCACTCTCATTTGGCTTATCTCCCGGCGCATAATTTCCATGATTGACTGGTCCCAAATCGATACCGTCCTGTTGGATATGGACGGCACGTTGCTTGATCTGCACTTTGACTCACATTTCTGGCTGGAGTTTTTGCCCCAGCACTATGCGAAGGTGCATGCGATGGAACCCGGCGAGGCGCGGGCGTGGTTACATCAGCGTATCATACAGGAGCAGGGCACACTAAATTGGTACTGCCTGGATTTCTGGAGCCGCGAACTGGGCATGGACGTTCCCGAGCTGAAGAAGGAAGTGGCCGACAGAATCGCCTTTCGGCCACACGTGCAGGACTTCCTGACACGGCTGCGTCAGGAAAATATCCGCACGGTGATTGTAACCAATGCCCATTACGGCAGTCTTAACCTTAAGAAGGAACGCACCGAAATCCACACGCTGGTGGATGAAGTGATCTGTTCCCACGATTTTCAGCTGCCAAAAGAGGATGTGCGCTTCTGGGATAAGCTGCACGAAGTCGAGCCGTTTAACCCGCAGCGCACGCTGCTGGTGGATGACAGCCTGCCGGTGCTGCGCTCGGCGCAGCAATACGGTATCCGTTACCTGCTGTCGATCTACCAGCCCGACAGCCAGGCGCCGCGCCGTGAGATCGATGAGTTCAACGCAATCGATCATTTTGATGAAATAATGCCGAAGAAGTCTGATTCATGAGTGAACAACAGGGTGACAAGGTCCGCCTCGATAAGTGGTTGTGGGCTGCCCGCTTTTACAAGACCCGCGCCATCGCCAAACAGATGATCGACGGGGGTAAGGTGCACTACAACGGCCAGCGTACCAAGTGCAGCCGACATGTTGAGATAGGGGCCACGATTCAGATCCGCCAGGGTTTTGATGAGAAGGTGGTCATTGTAATGGCACTGTCTGATACCCGCCGGGGTGCCCCGGAAGCGCAAAAGCTGTACCGCGAGACCGAGGAGAGTATCGCCAAGCGTGAAGAGCATGCTGCGCAGCGCAAGGCGATGGGCTCCAGCCTCAATCCACGCAACCGTCCGAATAAGAAAGACCGCCGTCTGATCCGTGGATTTAAAGATCAGGTTGTCGAATAGACAGCCCCGCAGAAGATAGCGCCCGTTCACTACCGTTTGTGGTAAGATGGCGGGCAGATTAACAACCTCGTCTATTTACTACCCTCACATGAGCAATTCCGATCAGATTCAACGTGTCCTGTTCGATGAACTGGATATCCGTGGTGTTTTGGTGGGCCTCGAAACGAGCTACCAGCAAGCCCTCGAAAAACACAACTATCCCCAAGTGATCCGCCGCGTGCTGGGCGAGATGATGGCTGCAGCCAGCGTGCTGGCGGCCAACCTGAAGTTTGAGGGACGCCTGATCCTGCAGGCGCAGGGTGAAGGTGACGTAACCCTGCTGATGGCAGAGTGTAACCACAACCAGGAGCTGCGTGCGATTGCCCGCTTTGACGGCGAATTGCCGGACGAGGCGCGCTTCATCGATCTGCTGGAGAAAGGTCGCATGGCGATCACCATCGACCCGCTGCAAGGTCAGCGCTACCAAGGCGTAGTGCCGCTGGAAGGTGATACCCTGGGGCAGTGTCTGGAAGCCTACTTCGGCCAGTCCGAGCAGCTGCCTACCCAGATGCATTTCTGCGCCGATGATGAACGTGCCGCGGGATTCATGCTGCAGGTACTACCGGCGGAAGGGACTGCCGAGGAAGACTGGGGCCGAATCAGCCACCTGGCGTCCACGCTGAAGGATGAGGAACTGCTTGAGCTGGATAATGAAACCCTGCTCTTCCGTCTGTTCCACGAAGAGAAATGCCGACTGTTCGAGGCGGACATGATTCAGTTTCGCTGTGACTGTTCCCGCGAACGCAGCCTGAATACCCTGAAGTTTATGACCAAGGAAGAGTTGCAGGAGATTCTGGATGAGCAGGGCAACATCGATGTGGCCTGTCAGTTCTGCAATGAGCAGTACCACTTTGACCAGGCCGATCTGGAGTATCTGTTCTCCGATTCATCCGGTGCTCCGGGCTCTGATTCTGTGCACTGAATGGAAAAAATCTTCAGGGGTCAAACAATTAGCTGATCCCTGAATGAGACCCGTTTTTGAAATGGCGTTGATGCCACTTTTTGTGCAATAATACGCCTCCTTTTTATATAACTATGACAATAAACTGCCCCTAATCCCTAGGAGCAGAACGTCTAATTGCTTATCAGGTAACGTTATTGGCGCCTACGCCAAGGGAACCCAGTAATGACCAAAGAATCTGTGAATACCGTAAACATTAACCTGAGCCCGGCTCAGCTCGTAGAAAAAGCTATTCAGGCTGGCGAAGGCCGCCTGGCTGATACCGGTGCCCTTGTTGTGGAAACCGGTAAACGCACCGGCCGTTCTCCGATGGACCGTTTCATCGTAGAAGAGCCAAGCACTGCTGACGCAATCGATTGGGGTAACGTAAACCGTCCATTCGATTCCGACAAATTTGACGCGCTGTGGGTGCGTGTTGAGGAATATATGGCAGACAAGGAATCTTATGTCGCCAATGTTCACGTAGGCTCCGATCCTAATCACTACCTGCCGGTTAAGATGACTACGCAGACTGCATGGCAGAACCTGTTTGGTCAGAACCTGTTCATCCGCCCTGAGGAGTTTAACCCGAAGAGCAAGGAAGAGTGGCAGATCCTGAACGTTGCAGGTTTCGAATGTGTGCCTGAGCGTGACGGTACCAACAGCGATGGCTGTGTGATCATCAACTTCGCAAAACGTAAAGTCCTGCTGGCAGGCATGCGTTACGCAGGTGAAATGAAGAAAGCGATGTTCTCTGTGCAGAACTTCCTGCTGCCAGAGAAAGACGTGCTGCCAATGCACTGCTCCGCAAACGTAGGCGAAGACGAGAGCACTACGCTGTTCTTCGGTCTGTCCGGTACCGGTAAAACTACTCTGTCCGCAGATCCAGAGCGTTACCTGGTCGGTGATGACGAGCACGGTTGGGGTAAAGGTGTTGTCTTCAACCTGGAAGGTGGTTGCTACGCGAAGACCATCAACCTGTCCAAGAAAAACGAGCCTATCATCTGGGACGCGATCCGTTTCGGTGCCATCGTTGAGAACGTTAAGCTGGATGATGCGCGCACTGCAGACTATAACGATACCTCACTGACTGAGAACGGCCGTTGTGCATACCCGCTGCAGCACGTTGAAAAGCGTACTGAAACCAACATGGGTGGCGAGCCACAGGCAATCGTATTCCTGACCTGTGACCTGACCGGTGTACTGCCGCCAGTGTCCATCCTGTCCAAAGAAGCTGCGGCATACCACTTCCTGTCCGGTTACACTGCACTGGTAGGTTCTACCGAAATGGGTTCCGGTGGCGGTATCAAGTCTACCTTCTCTACCTGCTTCGGCGCGCCATTCTTCCCTCGCCCAGCAGCCGTTTACGCTGAGCTGCTGATGAAGCGTATCGAAGAGTTTGGTTCTCAGGTTTACCTGGTAAACACTGGCTGGACCGGTGGTTCTTTTGGTACTGGCGAACGCTTCAGCATCCCAACGACCCGTGGCATCATTGCAGCAATCCAGAGCGGTGCACTGAAAGATGTTGAAACTCAGCATCTGGACGGTATTAACCTGACTGTACCAACATCCGTACCGGGTGTTGAAGCAGCGCTGCTGAACCCGCGTGAGACTTGGGCTGACAAGGGTGCATACGACGCAACTGCGAAAGACCTGATCGGTCAGTTCACCAGCAACTTCGAGAAGTTCTCCGGTGTATCTGAAGAGATCATCAGTGCAGGTCCTCAGCGGTAAGCACAGCTTTAGATCCGCGATAAAAAACGCCCTCAATTGAGGGCGTTTTTTTTTGGCTTTCTGCGCCCCAGCGTTGAGTGCTGAATATGTAGGGTAGCCTCTGCGTCATCTTTGGTGATCAGGCTACCGGCAGCCTAATCACCTTCGATGACGACGAGGCTGCCCTGCAGTAAGGCCCCTGATTGGCCTGCGTTCCTGTCAGAAAGCAGGGTGTGTATCAGCGCAGTAGATTATTCCACGTCCAGAGAATAGTCGATCACCTTCAGGTAGTCGGCTTCCTGCTGCAGGTCGGCTGCGGTCAGCGGGTTATGCTGCAGCCAGCCCTCCGGGAAGCGCAGGTGCAGCTGCTTTCCGTCGGCGCGGAAGATAATAGCCGGCAGTCGCAGGTTGCTTTCACTGCGGTTCAGCAGTACGGATACTCGTAGCAGAATACACAGGCGCTTGTACGGTTCCTGCAGGTACTTTGGCAGCTTCTTGAACTCCTCTTTCGGAAACTTGCGACGGTGACCGCGTGCCAGGGTGGCAACCAGTTGTTGATCGCGGTTGGTAAAGCCCGGCAGGTCTGAGTTGTGCAGCAGGTAGGCACTGTGCTTGTGGAACTGGCTGTGGGAGATCGTCAGGCCGATCGGGTGGGTGCGCGATGCCCAGCTCAGCATGTCGTGGTAGATTGGGCGTTCCAGCCCCCAGTCGTCCTTTACCTGGGCCCAGCCCAGTAGCGCGGTGTTTTCAATACGCTGGGTCAACTCGCTGTTCACGTGGTAGCGCTCAACCAGTGCATTGATGGTTCGCTCGCGCACATCCTCATGTTCCAGGCGACCAATGGTGTCGTACAGCAGGCCCTCGCGCAGGGCGCCGGTGGAGTAGTGCATCTTGTCGATGTCCAGCGACTCGAAAATACCGGATAAGATCGCGATGCCGGCGGGCAGTACCATGCGACGCTCTGGCTTGATCGCTTCCAGATCGATATCGTCCACGGTATCGAACGTCAGCAGCTTATGTTGCAGGTGATAGAGGCTTTGCGCGGTAATGGCATCGTCGCTTAGGCCACTGCTGACCAGCGCGTTGCGGATCGCCTTGATGGTGCCGGAAGACCCCACGCTGCTGCTCCAGCCCAGGTCGCGGTAACGCGCCTGGATCGACAGCAGTTCCTGCATAGCTGCGGTTTTCGCCTGCTGGAAACGCTGGGCGGTGATTACACCGTCCGGGAAGAAGCGTTTGGTATAGCTGACGCAGCCCATATGCAGGCTTTCCAGCTCCTGGGGCTCGAAACGCTCACCAATGACAAATTCGGTGCTGCCGCCGCCTATATCGATCACCAGGCGCTTGCCCAGGTCATCCGCCAGTGTATGGGATACCCCCAAATAGATCAGGCGAGCTTCCTCACGACCAGCAATGACCTCTAAGTCGGTTCCCAGGATTTTTTCGGCCTTTTCTATAAAATCCGCAGCGTTCTTGGCTTCGCGCAGGGAATTGGTCCCCACGATGCGTACTGCGCTACGGGGTAGAGAAACAATACGTTGCGCAAATCGGCTCAGGCATTCCAGGCCGCGTTCCTGAGCGGCGTCGGTCAGTTTCTTGTTTTTGTCCAGGCCTGCCGCCAGTTGCACCTTTTCGGACAATACATCAATCGGTTTTAATTCGCCGTGAGCCAGGCGGGCGACCATCATATGGAAACTGTTGGAGCCAAGGTCGATTGCTGCCAGGAGAGTGGAGTCCTGGTTGTCGCCGCCGGCTATCTCCTGCTGGGACATGCTATAAAAGCCTCAAGATCGAAAGAGCTACACGTTGTGTGTGCAAATGTATATACACGTTACTCTTAAGGGTACCAGAAGAGTCATTACAGAACATAGATTCCGGACCTGATTGGGTTATACCGATATAAGAAATTGGTCTCGTTTGTCGCTCTTCTGCTGTCGTTAATTGGATGCAACGATGGTGTAAGTTGGTTACCAAATGGCTACCGACGGTGTTATCATCGGGCGTCTTACAATTTATGCACCAGGTACATTGGAGAAAGTATCCCATGAGCGAGAACATCGTAAACGTTACCGATGCCTCTTTTGAAGAGGACGTCCTGAAAGCAGAGGGCGCGGTACTGGTAGATTACTGGGCAGAGTGGTGCGGACCATGCAAAATGATTGCGCCTGTGCTTGAAGAGATCGCCAAGGAATACGAAGGTAAGCTGAAAGTCTGCAAGCTGAACATCGATGAGAACAACGAAACTCCACCAAAATTTGGTATCCGCGGTATCCCAACCCTGATGCTGTTCAAAGGTGGCAACGTTGAAGCAACGAAGGTTGGTGCACTGTCCAAGTCCCAGCTGGCTGCATTCATCGAAGCGAACCTGTAATTCCGGGTAGGAAAATGTGGTGGCCGTACGGCCGCCTCAAAGGTTTAAGTGCCCGCGGGCCTGATTAAGGCTTATACACCACATTTTCATCTCTATGCTATAGACAGCGTAGAAACAACCTTTTATAGTGATCTCTATCGACAGCCCGCTGCTCAAATTAGCGGTGCTCCTGTCAAAGAATTCCATTTTTCTTCCCAAAACTTATCCATTCATTTCGACGCAGGCTTCCGCCGCGCTCTCATAGCTTATGAATCTTACTGAACTGAAAACGAAAAGCGTTCCCGAACTGCTGGACATCGCTAAAGGCATGGGCATGGACAATCTTGCCCGCTCCCGTAAACAGGACGTTATCTTTGCGATCCTGAAACGCCACGCCAAGGGTGGCGAAGACATCTACGGCGATGGTGTACTGGAAATCCTGCAGGACGGATTCGGCTTTTTGCGTTCCGCAGACTCCTCCTACCTGGCCGGTCCTGACGACATCTATGTATCTCCAAGTCAGATCCGCCGTTTTAACCTGCGTACAGGCGATACCATTGCCGGTAAGATTCGTCCGCCCAAAGAGGGCGAGCGTTACTTTGCCCTGTTGAAAGTTAACGAGATTAACTACGACAAGCCGGAAAACGCCAAGAACAAGATCCTGTTCGAAAACCTGACGCCGCTGTTTGCGCAGGACCGTCTGCGTCTTGAGATGGGTAACGGCAGTACCGAAGACCTGACCGCACGTGTGATCGATCTGGTGTGTCCGATGGGTAAGGGCCAGCGTGCATTGGTGGTTTCCCCGCCTAAAGCCGGTAAGACCCTGATGCTGCAGAACATCGCTAACAGCATCACCCGCAACAACCCGGAGACCCACCTGATCGTACTGCTGATCGACGAGCGCCCGGAGGAGGTGACCGAGATGCAGCGTACCGTACGTGGTGAAGTGGTGGCGTCCACCTTCGACGAGCCGCCTTCCCGTCACGTACAGGTGGCCGAGATGGTGCTGGAGAAAGCCAAGCGTCTGACCGAGCACAAGAAAGACGTTGTCATTCTGCTGGATTCCATCACCCGTCTGGCGCGTGCGTACAACACCGTGATCCCATCTTCCGGTAAAGTACTGACCGGTGGTGTGGATGCCCACGCACTGGAACGTCCAAAGCGTTTCTTCGGTGCAGCGCGTAACATCGAAGAGGGCGGCAGCCTGACCATCATCGCAACGGCGCTGGTTGATACCGGTTCCAAGATGGATGAGGTTATCTTCGAAGAATTTAAAGGTACCGGTAACTCTGAAGTTCACCTGGACCGCAAAGTGGCAGAGAAGCGCGTATACCCGGCGATCAACATCCGCCGTTCCGGTACCCGTCGCGAAGACCTGCTGACCACGGAAGATGAGCTGCAACGTATGTGGATTCTGCGTAAACTGCTGGATCCAATGGAAGATTCCGCAGCAATCGAGTTTGTGCTCGACAAGCTGAAAGACTTCAAAACCAACGACGAATTCTTCCTGTCGATGAAACGGAAATAACACTGTTTTCGTAGAAAAGGGGTAAGCATTCGCTTGCCCTTTTTTATTGCTGATAGATTGGTTGTTTGCATGTCTACACCTAAATACAAAGACCTGCGTGACTTTATCCAGATGCTGGAAGCACGTGGTGAGTTAAAACGAATCAAGCAGGAGATTGATCCCAATCTCGAGATGACCGAAATCGCCGACCGCACCCTGCGTGCCGGTGGTCCTGCGCTGCTGTTCGAAAATCCCAAAGGTTACGATTACCCGGTCCTGGCCAACTTGTTTGGTACGCCGGAGCGTGTGGCGATGGGGATGGGCGAAGAGACTGTCGAAGCGCTGCGCGAAGTGGGCAAGGTGCTGTCTCAGCTGAAAGAGCCTGAGCCACCGAAGGGCATGAAGGATGCCTGGGATAAGCTGCCGGTGTTCAAACAGGTGTTGAACATGGGGCCTAAGGTGGTTAAGAAAGCGCCGTGCCAGATGCACGTGGTTGAAGGTGACGACGTGGATCTGTACAAGCTGCCGATCCAGACCTGCTGGCCGGGTGATGCCGGGCCGCTGGTAACCTGGCCGCTGGTGATCACGCGTGGCCCGAACAAAGAACGCCAGAACCTGGGGATCTACCGTCAGCAGCTGATCGGTAAAAACAAGCTGATCATGCGCTGGCTGGCCCACCGTGGTGGTGCACTGGATTTCCGGGAGTGGAAGAAGGAGCATCCGGGCAAGCCATTCCCGGTTGCGGTTGCCCTGGGTGCCGATCCGGCGACGATTCTCGGCGCAGTGACCCCGGTGCCGGATACCCTGTCTGAATACGCCTTTGCCGGTCTGCTGCGTGGCGGCAAAACCGAGGTGGTGAACTGCCTGGGCAGTGATCTGCAGGTGCCGGCCAGTGCCGAATTTATCCTTGAAGGTTACATCGATCCTGAAGAGATGGCAGACGAAGGGCCATTTGGCGACCATACTGGTTATTACAACGAGGTGGACAGCTTCCCGGTATTTACCGTGGAGCGCATCACCCACCGTGACCGGCCGATCTACCACAGTACCTACACCGGTCGTCCGCCCGATGAGCCGGCGATCCTGGGTGTGGCGCTGAACGAGGTGTTTGTGCCGATCCTGCAGAAGCAGTTCCCGGAAATCGTGGACTTCTATCTGCCACCGGAAGGTTGCTCCTACCGCATGGCGGTGGTGACCATGAAGAAACAGTATCCGGGCCATGCCAAACGGGTAATGCTGGGCGTCTGGTCGTTCCTGCGCCAGTTTATGTACACCAAGTTTGTGATTGTATGTGACGATGACGTCAACGCCCGTGACTGGAATGACGTGATCTGGGCGATCACCACCCGTATGGATCCGCAGCGGGATACGGTGATGATCGAAAATACACCGATCGATTACCTCGACTTTGCCTCGCCGGTGTCCGGTTTGGGGTCGAAGATGGGGATGGACGCTACCAACAAGTGGGAAGGGGAAACCACCCGCGAATGGGGCGAACCGATCAAGATGGATGACGCGATCAAGCAGCGGGTCGACGCCATCTGGGATGAGCTGGATATTCTCTAGTGCACCGCACAGGATTTCAGCTGCACCTGAACGACATCGCGCAACCGGTCCGGGTGCTGCCGGACCAAACACTGTTGGCGGCCCTGGAAGAGGCTGGTTACAGAATGCGCCGCAGTTGTCGCAACGGGGTGTGTGAAGTCTGTGAAATCAGGTTGCAGCATGGGCGGGTGCAACAGCGTTACCCCCAGGCAACCTACCAAAACAATAACGCTGCAGAAGATGTCAGGGTGCTGGCGTGTACCGCGACACCACTGACGGATCTATGGGTGAATATTGAGGGGCTTAAGGCCCCCGGAGAAAAATCGGTGAAAAAACTGGTTTCTGATATCAAAGGGATTGAGTCCCTGAACCACGATGTGTATCGGGTTCGTTTGCAGCTGCCGGCCACAGGGAGCCTGGCAATAGATTTTACAGCAGGGCAGTATCTGGACATGATCCTGCCGGATGGTAAGCAGTGTTCCTTCTCTATCGGCAGTGCGCCGGAGCAGGGTCGTGACCTGGAGCTGCATATCCGCCATATGTCGGACAGCGATATGTCCAACGCGGTGATGGCTCACCTGCAGGATGAAGCAACGGTTGAGCTGGAGCTGCCAAAAGGCGATTGCTGCCTGGCGGCGAATGCGATCGATCCGAAAACCCACTTTATCTTTGCTGCGGCGAGTACCGGTTTTGCCCAAGTGAAGAGTGTGGTGGAACATCTGCTGGCCAACCAGGTTCCAAACCGGATCAGCATCTACTGGGGTGCGCGTGTGGAAGAGGACCTGTACCTGGAAGCACTGCCGGAGCAATGGGCCAAAGAACACGCCAACGTGAACTTTGTGCCTGTGGTTAGCGAGCCGGAAACCAGTCCGAACTGGAAAGGCCGCACCGGTTTGCTGCCGGCCGCAGTGCTGGAAGACTTCGATAACTTCGAGGGCGTAGAGATCTTCGCCAGCGGCTCACCGGGTATGGTGTATGCACTGCTGGATGCGGCAGAAACCCGCGGCTTCAACGAAGCGCAGATGCACTCTGATGTGTTTGCTTACGCGCCGCGCGTGTGATTTGTTAGTCGCCAAACGTTAATGAAGAGCCTCCGTATCGGGGGCTTTTTTGTGGGTGAGTGGTGAATCGTCTGATTGGATCGGTGTGTCGCTGGCGTTGTAGGGTAGCCTTCAGGCTACCGGCAGGCTAAAGCCTGCCCTACAGGTCTTATGGATTGGATTGAGCAACGCTACCCCTTAAATGCCGTTCCGTCCAAACTAAAAAGGCCGATGGAAATCCATCGGCCTTTTTACATGTTGCTAGCGGTTACTTAGCCGGCTTTTGCCATCTCGGCTTTCGGCTGTGGCAGCTCAGGCAGGTTGTCGGCAACCACGGCCAGGTTGTCCTGCATCAGGTCGCGGGCTTTCTCGACTTCACCCAGGTGGCGCAGCAGGCGGCTTAGCTCAGCCAGAGTCTCCTGGCTAGATTGGATGGCGAAGCTCTGCTCGAAGTAGCTCAGTGCCTGGCCCCACACCTGATTGCGCAGGGAGAGGCGACCCAGGGTTAGCAACAGATTGGGACTGTCCGGGTGGTTCTTGATCCAGCCTTGCGCGACTTTCAGCTGTTTCTTCAGGTCCTGACCTACGATGCGGCCGTACAGGTTTACCAGCTCTTCGTTCCACTGCTTGGCGATCATCTCGCGCAGCACCTGCTCTGCTTTCGGTTCAGCATTGATGGAGATCAGTAGCTCGATGTAGCGGCGGATCAGTGCCGGTTCGCCACTCAGATTCTGTGGCAATTTCTGCCATGCCTGGTCGAGGACGCTGTGACGGCTGGCGTTGTCGGTTTCAACCGGCAGTTGCTCCAGACTGTGGTTGAGCAGGTTCATGTAGGTCTGGCGCTCCAGGGCGATCAGCTTATCGTCACGCACCGCCTGGGACTTTTTAAGTTCCGGCAGCAGCTTGGCGATCGCATCCCAGTCCTGCAGGTTGGCGTAAACGTCCTTCAGCAGGCGCATCACGTAGGTGTTTTTGGGTGCCAGTTTGCGCAGCTTCAGCAGGTTGGCCAGGCAAGGTTCCAGCTGACCGCGGGCCAGTTGGATCTGCGCTTGGGTAATACCCACTGCGACTTCCGCCTGCGGTGTAGCCACACGGGCTTTCTGCAGCAGTTCGTCAGCGGCTTTGTCGTCCCCCTGTTCGTGAGCAGCGCGAGCTGCAGCCAGATAGTTGATCAGGGGGATTTCAGAACGCTCCGCGGCCTGGCCCAGCTGACGCTGTGCCTTCACCCAGTTGCCCTCGGAAAGGGCCATCAGACCTTTCAGGGTCTTGCGCTGGGAGACATTGTGGTTGCGGCGGTCACGCCAGTTGCGAAGGGTCTTCACCGGCATCATCGCATTGGTCAGGATATTCAGCAGCCAGTGCGCCAGCAGGAAACCGAGCACACCGATCACCAGCATTACCCAGAGGCTGGTTTCGATGGTGGTCTGGTTGAAGGCGATCAGGACGTAACCTGGGTCCTGCACCATCAATTGGCCGATCCATGCCCCTGCGGCAAGGATGACCAGCAGCAGAATAAAGAGCTTCTTCATGCTTTAGCCCCCTCTTCTTTCAGCTTGGCCATGCGCTTCAGGTACGCTTTCAGTTCACGCAGGGAACCAGAGATGTCCGGTACTTCCGGAGACACCTGTACCGCTTTCAGCTCTTCCAGACCGCGTACAATGGATTGGGTGGTAGCATCTTTTTTATCGAAGAATTCTGCAGCCCACTCCTGGGCTTTTACCAGGCTGTTGTCGTAGGCGCCTTGTTTACGCTGCAGCAGCGCCATCTGAGCCTGTTCCAGCATCAGGTGCAGGTTCTGCTTCAGGTAGAAGGTTTCTTTTGGCGACAGCAGGGGTTCGATCTTCGCGTCGCGCTGCTGGATCACCACCAGGGAGCCCAGCTTATCCAGCGCTTTGTTCCAGTTTTCTTTGATGCCTGCCGTCCAGCTTTCGCTGACGGTATCCGGAGTGATCTCTTTCAGCAGTTCGGGCAGCTCGCGCTTGTCGGCAATCGGGATCAGGCGCAGGTTTTCCACCTGGTCGTTCATGGCACCCAGCTTCAGGAAGACACCTTCGGTATCTACGACCGGAACGGCTTCCAGCGCAGCGATATCTGCTGCAACCGCTTTACGTACTTCGTAGATGGTGACGTCATCGGTTTCTTGCAGCAGTTTGTCTGCAGATTTCAGCAGGGTCAGGGCGCCGTCGGTGGTTTTCTCCATCAGTACACGCTGGTTCGCCAGGCGCAGCAGGTATTCAACCTCGGCCAGCAGCCATTCGGTACTGGTGTCCTGCTGTTTGGCGTTGATCTGTTCCATGCTGCGGGTCAGACGCAGGTGCAGCTCTTCCACACCGATCTTGTCGGCAGCGGCCTGGGTACGCACGTCTTCCAGGCGACGACCCAGATCGGCAATAGCACGATTGGTTTCGTTGCTGTTGGCTTTCAGGTTGTTCTGTACTTCCTGCGCCATGCTGTTGCGTAGTTGCTGGTTCGCCTGGGTCTGTTGCAGGGTCAGCCAGTACAGGTAGCCGGAGGCGCCCAGTGCCGCAATGGATAGGGCCAGTGCTACTTTACCCGGCCAGGTTGCACCCGGTTTTTTCTCTTTGGTCGCGTCGGAGGCTGCGGCGGCTGTCGCATTGTTGTCAGTTGCGTCGGTGCTGGCCGCTTCCTTGGCATTTACTTCTTCAGCGTCGGTAGCAGAGGTCTCAGCTGTGTCTACAGTCTCTTTGTCGGAGTCTTTCACCAGTTCACCTTCAATAACATCATTGTCTGGAGTGTTATCTTGCTGCTGATTCTTATCTTTTTCGCTCATTTGTCGCTTTCCGCATCGGTTGCAGGCAGCAGGGCGTTGATCATCGCCTGATCGTCCGCACCTGCAGCAGTCGTAATCCTTGTAAATCCGGCCAGTCTGGCTTGCTGCGCAATCCGCTCACTGGGCACAACCAGTAGGCAGTTGAGCAGGTTTGTCAGAGCAAACTGCTGCCGGCTGCCTGGGGCAAGCAGTAGCAGGTTCTCCAAACCTTCACCGCTGGTGACCAGCAACACATCGGGGCGCTGCTGGTGCAAAGTTTGCTCTATATCGCTGTCACTGTACACAGGACAGACACGTTGATACAGGTCGGCATAGTCGACCTGGGCGCCACGCGCGCGCAGTGTCTCGGCCAGTTTCTCCCGGCCGCCCTGGCCGCGTACGATCAGTACGCGCTGGCCTCTGACCTGTTGCAGGGTCGGAGATTCCAACAGGGCTTCCGAATCGTAACCCAATGGGTTGTTGTCGGCATCTATACCATAGTCCGCCAATACCGCCGCCGTTTTCCTGCCGATCGCCAGCCAATTGACCTTGATCGGCAGTTGGGGCCAGTAGTCGTCGATCAATTCTGCACCAAAACGGGCAGCGTTGGCGCTGATAAATATCACGTGCTGATAAAGATCGAGATCGAGAATGCGACCTTTGGCATGGTGAAATTCGACGGCAGGGGAGGAGAAGGGGCGGATCTCAAGCAGCGGCAGGACAACGGGGATGGCGCCAAGCGCGCTCAGCCCGTTGATCTGCGGTGCTGCCTGGTGGGCAGGGCGGGTGACCAGCACCCGTTTGCCTTGCAGTGCTGTCGGGTGGTGCGTATCAGTCATTGCTGTCGCTGTAGACGGCTTTCAGAATTTCGTCGGCACCGGCGTCCAGCAGACGTTCCGCCAGCGCGATACCCAGCGCTTCACCGTTTTCCGGCGCGCCGGTGATCTCGTCGCGTAGCACCTTGCTACCGTCCGGGCGAGCCACCAGGCCGCGCAGGTACAGTTCGGAGTTGTCTTCGTTCAGCACCGCGTAGCAGCCGATGGGTACCTGGCAGCCACCTTCCAGCCGACGGTTCATGGCGCGTTCCGCCAGCACACGCCATGCTGTTTCCTGGTGGTGCAGCGGTTTCAGCAGTTCGATGGTTTCGGCGTCATTCATACGGCACTCGATACCCACGGCGCCCTGACCGCCTGCCGGCAGACTGTCTTCCGGGGTGATCTCGTGGGCGATACGGTCGGCCAGCTCCAGACGCAGCAGGCCGGCAGTCGCCAGGATGATGGCGTCGTAGTCACCGGCGTCCAGTTTACCCAGACGGGTCTGCACATTACCGCGCAGCCATTTGATCTCCAGATCCGGACGGCGTTCGCGTAGCTGTGCTTCACGGCGCAGGGAGGAGGTGCCCACGACTGCTCCGGCCGGCAGGTCGTCCAGATGTGTGTAGGTATTGGAGACAAAGGCGTCGGTTGGACGCTCACGCGGACAGATCACGCTCAGGCCTAAGCCTTCCGGAAATTCCATCGGTACGTCTTTCATGGAGTGCACAGCGATGTCGGCACGGTCTTCCAGCAGCGCCGTTTCCAGCTCTTTTACAAACAGGCCTTTACCGCCTACCTTCGCCAGTGGTGTATCCAGGATCTTGTCGCCGCGCGATACCATTGGAACCAGCTCGACGGTCAGGTCCGGGTGGTGTTTCTCAAGTTCTGCTTTGACGTATTCCGCCTGCCAGAGAGCCAGCAGACTTTTTCGGGTGGCGATTCGGAGGGTTTTGCTCATCTTCAGATCCTGTTAAACCCACAGACGGGTTGTGGAAAACTTTCAGTTGGCCCGATTGTAACAGATAGAGAGAGGGGCGATGAGAGCTAAGCATGATATAATGTGCGGCAAATTTTTTAGTCGGCAGCTGCTCTGACCTGAAGCAAGGCTGCAAGATTTGAGGTTTACCGCATGAGTGAGAAAACTAACCAGCAGTGGGGTGGTCGTTTTAACGAGCCAACCGATGCTTTTGTTGCCCGTTTTACCGCGTCCGTAGAGTTCGACCAGCGTATGTATCTGCAGGATATCCGCGGTTCCATCGCCCATGCGAAGATGCTGACCAAAGCCGGTGTGCTGACCGAGCAGGAACGTGACGATATCATCCGTGGTTTGGGTGAGATCCGTATCGAGATCGAACGCGGTGAGTTCGAGTGGTCTGTGGCACTGGAAGACGTGCACATGAACATCGAAGCGGCGCTGACCAAGAAGATCGGTATCACCGGTAAGAAACTGCACACCGGCCGTTCCCGTAACGACCAAGTCGCTACAGATATCCGCCTCTACCTGCGTGACGAGATTGATCTGATCCTGTCTGAGATCACTCGCCTGCAGCAGGGTCTGCTAGGTATCGCCAACCGCGAAGCCGATACAATCATGCCGGGCTTCACTCACCTGCAGACTGCGCAGCCGGTAACTTTCGGTCATCACCTGATGGCATGGTTCGAGATGCTGAGCCGCGACTACGGCCGTTTCGAAGATTGCCGTGAGCGTGCCAACATCATGCCGCTGGGCGCGGCAGCGCTGGCCGGTACTACGTACCCGATCGAGCGTGATATGACCTGTGAGCTGCTGGAGTTCAGCGCACCGGCGGAAAACTCCCTGGATGCCGTATCCGATCGTGACTTCGCGATCGAGTTCTGTGCGGCGTCCAGCATCCTGCTGATGCACCTGACCCGTATGTCGGAAGAGCTGGTACTGTGGACCTCCGCGCAGTTCGACTTCATCAACCTGCCAGACCGCTTCTGCACCGGCTCCTCCATCATGCCGCAGAAGAAGAACCCGGATGTTCCGGAGCTGGTGCGTGGTAAGTCCGGCCGTGTGTACGGTCACCTGATGAGCCTGCTGACCCTGATGAAGTCCCAGCCACTGGCATACAACAAGGACAACCAGGAAGACAAAGAGCCGCTGTTCGACGCGATTGACACCGTAAAAGGCTGTCTGCGTGCGTTCGCTGACATGGTTCCGGCGCTGGAGTCCAAGAAAGAGAGCATGCGTGAAGCTGCCCTGCGTGGCTTCTCCACCGCCACTGACCTGGCCGACTACCTGGTACGCAAGGGCGTACCGTTCCGTGATGCACACGAGATCGTGGGTAAGTCTGTAGCGTACGGTATCGAGCAGAGCAAAGACCTGGGTGAGATGACCCTGGACGAGCTGGCGCAGTTCTCCGACGTAATCACCGCTGACGTGTTCGACGTCCTGACCCTGGAAGGTTCGGTGGCGGCGCGTAACCACATTGGTGGTACCGCACCGGATCAGGTGCGTGCTGCTGTGGTGCGTGGCGAGAAGAAGCTGGCTGAGCGCCAGGCGTAACCTCCGCATCTAGCTTACTACAACGGGGTGGCCATCGGTCACCCCGTTTTTTTCTCCCTTCGTTCTCCCGGTATTCACCCTTTTACGCTTCTGCTAGCCTTAGGGCTTCTACCTGTTATTGCCCGTTTTTGCCGGAGTCTTCCTGTTATGGCCGAACACCTCGCGATCTTTGACGCATACCCACGCTGGCGCCTGATCAATGAACCGATCTCTGACGATCCGTTGGCTGGTTTGCAACGGGACACCGCGTTGCTGAAAGAGGTGGCAGCAGGCAAGCGTGGTGCCACAGCCCGTATCTGGGAGAATCCTCACAGCCTGGTGGTGACCCGTCGCGAGACCCGGTTTCCCGCCTTCAATGACGCGCAGGCTCAGCTGGGTGCAGAGGGCTGGCCGGTGCTGGTACGGGAAAGCGGTGGTACCGCGGTGCCTCATGAGGCGGGGATTGTGCACTTCAGCCTGATGTTCCTGCAGGATAAGCTGTTCCAATTCAGCATGGATACGGTCTACGAAGCGTTGTGCGAACCGCTGCAGATGGCGCTGACATCGCTGGGATTAGAATCTGGTTACGGCGAGGTAAAAGGCTCCTACTGTGACGGCAAGTACAACCTGGTGGTGGACGGTCTGAAAATTACCGGCACGGCACAACGGATCATCGGTGCGAAAAAGTCTGCAGACGGCGTACAGCGCTCGGCGGTGCTGGCACAGTCGATGCTGATGGTGGAGAGCGACCCAGTAGCCGGCACCGATGTGGTGAACCGTTTCTATCAACTGGCGGGCAGTGACCGGGTGTTTGACCCACTGGTGTCCACCAGTGTGCAGCAGCGCATGGGTGAGCGGGCGGCAGGAATGGCATCCGGTGAGCTGACCTTGCTGGTACGTGAGCGTTTGGCTGAAGCATTTACTCAGCTTACATCCGCGGAATAACGTCTGTCTCTTCCTCTTGTTGCCAGGCGAAGAGGCTGTCGTCCTGGCAACGATTCTGATTTTGAGAATGTTTGCTTCTTTATAATTCGTTTGTTGTGAGGTGTTGGCCGATCTAGTCTGGACTGCACCTGAACTACAGACGAGAGCCCAATCATGTCTCAGGCAATGGATCGCTACAAAGTGCTGGCGGCGGGTGTGCTATGCATGATCGTCACCATCGGAATTGCCCGTTTCTCCTACACCTCTTTGCTGCCGATTATGCAGGCGGAAACCTGGCTGGATGATGCCGCCGGGGGCTGGCTGGCCGCGTTCAACTACATGGGATACATGGTGGGGGCATTGTTGGCGGCCTCGGTGGGCAGTCTGCGCACCAAAGACCGTTTGTACCGTCTCTATTTGATGCTGGCGGTGGTGACCACCTTTGCCATGGCCTACACCGACAATATGGTGCTCTGGGCGATTCTGCGTTTTATCTCCGGTATCAGCAGCTCGGGTGGTATGTTGATCGCCTCCGGTCTGATCCTCAATTGGCTGATCCGTCACCACTACCGAGGTGAGCTGGGTATCCACTTTGCGGGGGCGGGGCTGGGCATTATCTTCGCCGCAGCAGTGGTGGAGGTGCTGGTGCATCTGGCGCAGAGCTGGGATCTTCAGTGGCTCTGGTTTGCGGTGTTTGCGCTGGTGCTGAGTATTCCTGCCTGGTTGTGGATGCCGCAGCCGGATACCCGCCCGGTGACGGTGGGAGGCAACCAACTGGTGGATCGTCCGCCCAGCCGCGTGTTTATGTCGATCATGCTGGTCGCCTATTTCTGTGCCGGTTACGGCTACGTGATCAGTGCCACCTTTATTGTGGATATCGTCGAGGGGCAGGAACCACTCAAGGGGTTGGGGCAGTGGGTGTTTATGCTGATCGGGCTGGCGGTGATGCCCGCGGCGATTATCTGGGACCGGATTGCCCGTGCATTGGGATACCTGCGGGCGCTGATGCTGGCGTACGGTATTCAGGTGATCGGCATTGTGCTGCCCGCGCTGACCGATACGTTGACCGGGGCGTTGCTCAGCGCGCTGTTTTACGGTGGTACCTTTATCGGTTGTGTCAGCCTGGTGCTGACTATGGCGGGGCGTTTCTACCCGACCAAACCGGCAAAGCTGATGGGTAAGATGACCCTCGCGTACGGTGTGGCACAGATTGTGGCGCCGGCGCTGACCGGCATGCTGGCGCGGGAGAACGGTAACTACGATCTGGGGCTGTTCCTGGCCGGTGGCTTTATCGCGTTGGGCACCTTACTGATAGGCGCACTGTATCAGCTTGAAAGGCGTGAGCAGAACCTGGTGGAGCAACCTGCATAAATCCTTGCGAAGGATTGAAACGAACGGCACAAAAAAGCCGCATGGGAAAATCCTATGCGGCTTTTAATTGGCTGAGTGCAGGATCAGTTGTTCAGGGTGATATCCACCATCAGGTCGCTGGCGATACCTTCCAGAGCGTCCTGCAGATCATCCAGGTCGGCTTCTGCGGATGCAGACAGATCTGCACTGGCCTTGAACAGCAGTTCGGCAGACATAGAGCCGGAAACTAGCTCGGTGCTGAGGCGCTCGACATTGATGTGGCGCTGGGCCAGGGCTTGGGAAATTTCACGAACGATCCCCGGTTTGTCGTGACCCACCAGTTCCAGGGTGAAGCTTTGACCGGCTTCCTCTGGTGCATCGGCGGAACGCTCAACAACAACTTTCAAGCCGCATTGTGCTTCCAGTTTGCCCAGTGCTTCTGTGAGTGCATCTGCCTGGTCGGCAGGGACTTCGGTGATCAGGATGCCAGCGAATTTGCCAGCCAGACGGGACATACCGGACTCAAGCCAGTTGCCCTGATGATCGGCAATGGCCTGTGCTAGTAGTTCAACCAAACCTGGTTTGTCCGGACCGATGACGGTAAGTACCAATGATGTCATCATGAGTGTGCTCCTGTGTTATGTCGGCCGTTGTCCCCACTGGCCTTTTTAGTGTTTACCCTTAGCACTATAACACTCCCGCGCTGCAACAGAAGCGCCCTTAGAAAATTTCTGATGAGAATCTTTTTTCAGATTCGCCGGGTTGTTGATATGCAGTCATACGGTCACATACGCAGTGTTGTCCGGTTGTACCTGTTACTGAAGAAGCAAGGAGACGGAATTGGCTGAAATTGTTCATGCCCTCTGGCCGGTATTTGCGCTGATTATGTTGGGGTATCTGGCGCGTCGTACGGATTTTCCCGGGGCGGCGTTCTGGCCGTTGCTGGAGCGGTTGATCTACTTTGTGTTGTTTCCAGTGTTGCTGGTGGACCGCTTGGCGCAGGCGGATATGCGCGGAGTGCCACTGGAGTGGGTGCTGCTGGCTGTGCTGTTATTGGTGGTCGCGGGCAGTGTGCTCTGTTACCTGGTACGCCCCGGGTTGCGGCTGTCAGGGCCAGAGTTTACTTCGCTGTATCAAGGGGGGATACGCTTTAACACCTATCTGGGCTTGGCCATTACGGCAGCGCTGCTGGGAGATCAGGCGATGGCTTATGCTGCAGTGATTATTGCCTTGCTGATCCCTACTTTGAATGTCACCTGTGTGCTGGTGTTCTCACTGCATACCGGTGGTCGCTTTTTGTCTGGAAGGCTGGTGAAAAATCTGCTGGCCAATCCGTTGATCGTTGCCTGTTTGCTGGGCTTGGCACTGAACCTGTCGGGGGGCGGTTTGCCTGCATCGATAGCATCGGTAACCGATTTGCTAAGTCGTACCGCCTTGCCACTGGGGTTGCTTGCGGTGGGTGCTGGCTTGAGCTTTAAAGTGTTGCTGGACAGTCGGCTGGCGATGCTGGTCTCAGCCGGCATCAAGCTGGTGCTGATGCCTCTGGTTGGCTGGGGCATTGCGCTGCTGTTGGGATTTGAACCTTTATTGATGCAGGTGTTTGTATTGTTTGCGGCCCTGCCAACGGCAACCTCGGCCTATATTCTGGCTCGGCAACTGGGTGGTGATCATGCCGCCATGGCGGGGATGATCACCGGTCAGACGTTGATATCGGTCATCACTTTGCCGATTGTGCTGCAAAATGTTTTGAACTTTTCAGGATAACGCTGTCACATACTCGTCGACTTGGAAGCATGTTAGAGGCATTTGTTAAACTTTGTGCGGATCTAGTCGATAAAATTATTGAATAGGAAGGGAAAGGGGTTGAATGTTTCGGTCAGGTTGGCAACAATGTTGCCTGTTGTCCAAAACACCCGATTAAAACCTTTGTTTGACTGCATGACTGGAAAGTAGAGAACGATGAAGAAAGGCCCAGATTTAGTAGCAGTACTGGTTTTGGTTTTTGTTGTAGGAACCTTGATGACTGGCATCTCCCACGCAGTTGATATGCCGTCGATTGTTGGCACGGTGGCCGGTAACTAAACCGGCCTCGCCAGCAAGCTGTTACCGGGTATCACTCACCCATGTAACAGTCTTCGTCAGTGATAATACCCGCCAGTGGAATGTCCCAGCTTTCCACCGGTAAGCGCTCCACGCGCTGCAGCTCATGCGCCAGGCCGACCAGCTTCGGACCCTGAATGCTCTGTCTCCGGCTTTTGAAGCTGAAGGTCCGGTCATAATAACCTCCCCCCATGCCCATACGATTGCCATCCGCATCAAAAGCGACCAACGGCAGCAGTACCATATCCAGTGCCCATGGTGGACGACGGGGTGATTTCAGCAGCGGTGGTTCTTCGATGTTGTAGATATTGCGCACCAGTTTGGTGTTGCGGTCAAACGGCACAAACCAGAGGCGGTTGTGCAAGATCGGGTGCAGCACCGGCAGGTAGGTTTTCTTTCCCATTCTCCAGCAGCTTTCCAGCAGTGGGCGTGGATCGATTTCGCCATCGTTGGGCAGATAGAGCGCAATGTGGCGGGCGCGAATGAATTCCGGGCGGCGACAGATCTGGGCGTGCAAACGCTTCGCTGCTCTGAGTTGCTGCTGTTTGGTAAGTGCGCGCCGTTTCCGGCGGATCTCCTGGCGGAGTTGCTGACGTGGATTCATAGGGTGTGGTGAGAGGGCTCCCCGGGGTGCCGGTGCGGTACTGGCCCTGAACCCGAAGGTTCAAGGTGGCGGCTTAAGAAACATATTAGGCTTTCCGCAAATCGGACATGCGCATCAATGCTTACGTTAAGCCTCCGGAGGTGTGCTTATCGGCTCGAGGGACGTTACCAACTGTCGAACACCTCAGGGAGTTAGTCTCATTATACTCGTCTGGATTTGTAAGTCAGGTCTTGAAATAAAACTTTGTTGTGCTAGGCGTCGCCTCTAACTATTTGTAATTAGGCGATTTTTTGTGCAATTGAAATCTTTTCAATCAGTCGCTTCCGGTTCGCGGCGTTTCGCGCTGCCCAGGGCGTTGTCGATCTTCAGGCACAGCTGCTGTACATCCGCATTCAGGTCGCCAGACTGTTCGCGGCGCTCTTTGATCAGTTCATGGCTGATGTTCAACGCGGCCATCACCGCGATCCGCTCCAGGCCAATCAGTTTGCCGGTGCGACGGATATCCGCCATCTTTTCATCCAGATAGCGGGCGGCGGCCTCCAGCTCGGCACGGGCTTCCGGCGGGCAGTTGACGGTAAACTCTTTCTCCAGCAGTCGGATCGATACCGTTTGAGGTTCCTGGCTCATGCACTTTGCTCCAATGCTTTAAGGCGCTGAATCATCGCTTCAACTTTCTGGCGTGTCTGGTCGTTCAGCTGGATCAGCTGCATACGTTCCTGCTTCAGCTCCTGTTCTTGCTGGCGCAAACGCTGATTATCGTGCTCCAGACGTTCGCAATAGGTGAGAAGCTGGTCAATTTTCTGTTCCAGTATAGTTAAATGCTGTGCGCTCATCGTATTTCCCGGACTGCCCGGGCCTTTTATGCGGCCCAATCTGACGGACTATAAAGACCGCCCGCCGGAGGGTCAATGCCGGTCCGTGGCTCCGCGGGGTATGGGAACCTGCGAATAAGTCCGAGACTTTCTCTGCGGTCGATAAAACAGCTAAATGCGCGAAAGGCAGTGCAGTGGAATGACGAGTCCTTTCCAAGCTGCCTGACAAAGCAGAAAGCTGTTTTAGCGCCCGCCCTACGGGGCATTCAGAGCAATTCGATCTCTGCGTTAGTGATTTTCGCCTGGCAACCAGCATGGCTGTAACCACTGTCTTGACCTCGAACTGCTCTGAATGCCAGAGGTGTTTCGGACTTGTTCGCAGGTTCCTAAGTGCTAGGATTAGCACAGAATCGTTAATCCCCCGTGTCGTGGGGCCATTTCAATCCTGGTTTTTAAGTCCAATATTCATGTCATCTGAAACTCATGCTCAGCCGGAACTGCCGGATTTTGATCTGATCGCCAATCTGATGGTCGCCGAAGGCGTACACGTTGTATCACCGTCCGAACTGCATGGCCTGTTCAGCGGCCACCTGGCAGCAGGTGCTCGCCTGGAGCCTGCGGTCCTGCTCCAGGGCGCGTGCGACCTGATGGATGTCGAAGCGCTCAAACATGAAAACAGTAAGATCCTGCTGCTGGATCTGTATCAGCAGTCTCTGGCGATGCTGGAAGCACCGGAACTGATCTTCGAGCTCTGTGTGGCGGATGAGGATCAGAGCCTGGCGCAGCGTGCCGAATCGCTGGGGCAGTGGTGTCAGGGATTCCTGAGTGGTTTTGGTCTGTACGGCAAGCACACCGACAAAACCCTGTCGCGTGAAGCTAAAGAGGCGTTGGCGGATCTCAACCAGATCGCCCAGATTGTCGCAGGCGTGGAAGAGGATGACGGCAGCGAAAACGACCTGATGGAAGTGGAAGAGTATGTTCGTATGGTGGTGTTGATGCTGTTTGCCGAATGCAACAAAGCAGAGCCACCTGCCGATAACAACAGCCCTCAGACTACAGTGCACTGATTATGAAAAGCCTGCTCGCTCAGTCGGTCTTTGCCGAACGTCGTCAGCGCCTGATGGCGCAGATGAAACCGCACAGTATCGCGATCATTCCCTCCGCGCAGCTGGCGTCCCGTAACCGGGATGTGGATTACGCCTTCCGCCAGGACAGTGACTTCTACTACCTGACCGGTTTTGACGAGCCGGATGCAGTGATGGTGCTGATCCCGGGTCGGGAGGAGGGCGAGTATGTGGTGTTCTGCCAGGATCGTGATCCCGAGATGGAGATCTGGCATGGCTACCGGGCCGGACCCGAAGGCGTGAAGAGCGAGTACGGTGCGGATCAGGCGCACCCCAACGGTCTGATCGACGACGAGATGCCGTCTTTGCTGGATGGTTGCGAACGTATCTATTACGCCATCGGGTGTGACGAGGGCCTGGACGCCCAGGTGCGTGGTTGGCTCAACGCGATTCGTGCCCATGCCCGTCAGGGTGCCGTGCCACCTACCGAGATGGTAATGCTGGACCACCTGCTGCACGAGATGCGCCTGTTTAAGTCCGAAGACGAAGCCGGGCTGATGCGTCAGGCGGGAGAGATCTCCGCGCAGGGCCATGTACGGGCGATGCGGGCGTGTAAGCCGGGTATGACCGAGTACCAATTGGAAGCGGAGATTACCCATCACTTTGCGGTGAACCGCTGCCGCCAGGCGGCGTATCCCTCCATCGTGGGGGGCGGTAACAATGCCTGCGTGCTGCACTACACCGAAAACGCCGAGGTGCTGAACGACGGCGACCTGGTGCTGATCGACGCCGGTTGCGAGCTGGATTATTACGCCGGGGATATCACCCGTACCTTCCCGGTGAACGGCACGTTCAGCGAAGAACAGAAAGCCCTGTACCAGCTGGTGCTGGATACCCAGGAAGCCTGTATCGAACTGGTTAAACCGGGTACGCCATGGAATGAGGTGCACGATCTGTCGGTGGAGATCATCACCCGAGGTCTGGTCGAGCTGGGGCTGCTTAAAGGGGATGTGGAGGAGCTGGTTGAGAACGGCGCCTACCGCGAATTTTACATGCATCGGGTTGGCCACTGGCTGGGCATGGATGTGCATGATGTGGGTGACTACAAGGTGGACGGCACATGGCGTCCGCTGGAGCCGGGCATGGTGATGACCGTGGAGCCGGGTATCTATGTCTCCCCGTTTAATGACAAGGTTGAGGAGCGCTGGCGTGGTATCGGTATCCGCATCGAGGACGACGTGCTGGTGACAGAGGCAGGGCATGAAGTCCTGACCGCGTCTGTACCGAAGCGGGTTGATGAGATCGAAGCGTTGATGGCGGACTGAGCCGGTTTAAAGATGAAGCAGCATTACGACGTTGTGATTGTAGGTGGTGGTATGGTCGGCGCGAGCCTGGCCTGTGCACTGCTGCCTGCCAGTGAAAAGCTGGATCTGAATATCGCCGTGATCGAGGCCTTCCCGTTGCCGGAGGCAAATGATCTGGTTTACCAGCCAAGCTACGACTCGCGCGCGACCGCGCTGGCCTATGGTGCCCGCACCATCTACGAGCTGATGGGAATCTGGGATACGTTGCGCGAACACCTGAGCCCGATCGAACATATCCACGTCTCCGACCGGGGGCGTTTTGGCGCCACCCGCCTGCATGCGCAAGATGAGCATGTGGCCGCGCTGGGCTACGTGGTGGAAAACCACTGGCTGGGCCGTGTCCTGCTGGACCGCCTGCAGCAATCGGATGCCGGTCGGGTCGATTTTATCTGCCCCGCAGAAGTTACCGATATTGTGCCGGGTGCCGAGCAGATGGCGCTAAGCGTCAAGCTTGATGAGCAGGTGTACGATCTGACCGCCGAGCTGGTGGTGATGGCCGATGGTGGCCGTTCCGAACTGCGCGAGCGCATGGGAATCGGTTATACACAGGAAGCGTATGGCCAGCATGCGGTGATCGCCAATATCAGCCCGGATCGTCCACATGAAGGGATCGCCTACGAACGTTTCACCGATTCCGGCCCGATGGCGCTGTTGCCGTTGGAAGACGAGGGAGGTCGTCACCGTTGTGGTCTGGTCTGGACTGTGCCGGATGAAATGGCGGACGAGATCCTGGGGCTGGACGATGCCGAATTTATCGAGCGGGTGCACGAGCGCTTTGGCTATCGTGCTGGCTGTTTTGTGCATGTGGGTGAACGCCATGCCTACCCGCTGAAACTGTCGATTGCCGATGAGCAGGTGCGCGCCGGCCTGGCAGTGCTGGGCAACGCAGCGCACGCATTGCACCCGATCGCCGGGCAGGGGTACAACCTGGCGTTGCGCGGTGTAGTGGCCTTGGCTGACCAGATTATTGCGGCACGCAAGCAGGGTATCCCGGTGGGTGACCTGGGTGTGCTACAGGCGTTTTATGAGCAGCAGCGCTATGACCAGCAGCGCACAATCGGCCTCAGTGACCGGGTGATGAAGTTGTTCTCCAACAACAATCCACTGTTCGCCTTTGGCCGCGATCTGGGGCTGCAGTTGCTGGATGTCTGTCCACCGGCAAAGACCGTATTCGCCCGCGGCGCGATGGGGCTGGATATACCCGCGCCGGACCTGAAGTGAACGTACAAAAAACTGATAACCGATTTTGAGTGAAGAGTAAGCGATGAGCGCAGCAGAACAGGTGGATATCGTCATTGTAGGCGCAGGGATGGTCGGCGTGACACTCGCTACGGCCCTCGCACCCTCAGGGCTCAATATCTGGTTGCTGGAGCAGCGTGACGGTGATCCCGCCGGGTATCCGGACGTGGTGCGCACGCAGCAGGCGCAGGGCTATGACCCGCGTGTCAGCGCACTGACCTGCGCTTCACAGCAGATCCTGACCTCGGTAGGAGCCTGGTCCAAAATGCAGGATTACCGTGTCTGCCCGTACACCCATATGGATGTCTGGGACGGTGAAGGCACCGGTCATATTCACTTCTCGGCCAACGAATTGCACGAACCCTGTCTGGGTCATATTGTTGAGAACCGCGTCACCCTGGCGGCGTTATACGAAGCGATGGGCGCCTGTGACAACCTGCACTTCCAGTCTGGCGTAGCGGTGCAGCAACTGTCCGAGCCGGATATGGTGGCGGGTGGTCAGCGTACGCTGGCGCTGAGCGACGGCCGTAAAGTACAGACACCGCTGGTGGTTGCGGCCGATGGTGCGTTGTCTCGCACTCGGCAGATGGCGGCGATTCCAATGATGGAGTGGGATTACGGTCACCACGCCATCGTCACCACTATCCGCACCGAAAAATCCCATGAAGCGACTGCGTGGCAGCGTTTCACCGAAGATGGCCCGCTGGCGATCCTGCCGTTGCACGCCGATGATAACGATCGCACCAGCTCCATTGTCTGGTCCACCTCGCCGGACCACGCCAAAGAATTGATGGAGCTGGACGATGCCGCGTTTTGTGCCGAGCTGGCGCGTACCTTTGAACACCGTCTCGGTGCGGTGGAGTGGGTGGATAACCGGCATGTATTTCCGCTCCGTCAGCGTCACGCCAAGTACTACGTGCGCGATGGCTTCGCTGCTATCGGTGATGCGGCGCACACCATCCATCCGTTGGCTGGTCAGGGGGTAAACCTGGGGCTGCTGGATGCGGCGGCGTTGGCCGAAGTGCTGCTGGATGCAGCTGAACGCGGTGAGGCTTATGGTAGTGAAGCCGTGTTGCGCCGCTTCCAGCGTGCCCGTCAGAGCGACAACCTGCAGATGTCAGCGGCAATGGAGGGCTTCAAGCGTCTGTTCAACAGCGAGCAACCGGCCCTGCGCCTGGTGCGCAACATGGGCATGAATCTGCTGGATAAGGTCGGCCCGGTGAAAAACCATATCGTGATGGATGCGATGGGATTGCGGGGTGATTTGCCGCGCCTTGCCCAGCGCCCTATCCGTAGCTGATCGAGGCTGCTATTGGGCGAGGGGATTTGTCGCAAACCCTCGCCACTACTGGCCTCTAACACCTGCCGTCTGCGACAATTGTCTACCCCGGTTGCGCGATCAAAGATTGATCTGATCGCCAAATGCCTATAAATTGTGATCCCTTTTCTTTTTGTTTTTGCGACAGCTGTTCGGGTCGCCCGTGTATACAGAATAAGAGTTTCGTTATGGGCAATAAAACCGCGCTTTACCAGGCACATGTGGATATGGGTGCCAAAGTTGTTGATTTCGGTGGCTGGGATATGCCACTTCACTATGGCTCGCAGATGGAAGAACACAACACTGTTCGAAATGCTGCGGGTATGTTTGATGTGTCCCATATGACGGTCGTGGATGTGACCGGTGCCGATGCCAAAGAGTATCTGCGTTATCTGCTGGCCAACGATGTGGCTAAGCTGCAAGAGAAAGGCAAGGCGCTTTACTCCGGTATGTTGAACGAAGACGGCGGCGTGAAAGACGATCTGATCGTTTATCTGATGACCGATCCGGGTGTAACCAGCGAATGGTTCCGTGTCGTGGTAAACTGCGCCACCCGCAAGAAAGACCTGGACTGGATGGCGGAGCAGAAAGCCAAGTTTGACGATGTGGCGCTGACCGAGCAACCGGAACTGGCGATGGTCGCGGTGCAGGGACCAAAAGCCCTGGAGTTGGCGAAAGTGGCGGTGAATGAATCCCGCGCTAAACTGATCGACAGTCTCAGTGTTTTTCAGGGTGTCGAGTCCGAGGGCTGGTTTATTGCCCGTACCGGTTACACCGGTGAAGACGGCTTGGAAGTGATGGTCCCAGAAGATGAGGTTGCCGCTTTCTGGCAGGCATTGGCTGATGCCGGTGTCGAACCTTGTGGTTTGGGTGCACGTGATACGTTGCGTCTGGAAGCGGGTATGAACCTGTACGGCAACGAGATGGATGAAAGCATCAATCCGTTGCAGGCGAACATGGCCTGGACCATTGCCTGGGAACCGGAAACCCGTGATTTTATCGGGCGTAGCGCGCTGGAAGCGGCGAAACAGGCCGGTATCGAGCAGAAGCTGGTAGGTCTGGTGTTGGAAGGACGTGGTGTGCTGCGTGCGCACCAGAAAGTAATTATCGACGGTGTGGGCGAAGGTGAAATTACCAGTGGTAGTTTTTCGCCGACACTGGGGCACTCGGTTGCGATGGCACGTGTACCTGCTGCGACCGGTGACAGTGCTGATGTAGAGATGCGTGGCAAACGGGTGCCGGTCAAAGTCGGTCGCCCGGTGTTCGTACGAAACGGCAAGAAAGTCTTTTCTTAATATTGAGCGTAGGGGACGCTGGAATGAGTAACAATCCATCCGATCTGAAATATGTAGCGAGTCACGAGTGGATCCGTGTTGAGGGTGATGGCACCGTAACGGTTGGTGTAACCGATCACGCACAGGAGTTGCTGGGTGACGTTGTGTTTGTTGAGCTGCCGGAAGTCGGCACTGAGCTGGCAAATGGTGATGATGCGGGTGTAGTGGAGTCTGTAAAGGCCGCTTCCGACATCTACGCGCCGCTGTCCGGTGAAGTGGTGGCAGTGAACGAAGAGCTGGAAGACGCACCAGAGACCGTAAACAGCGATCCTTACGGTGACGGCTGGTTCTTCAAGCTGAAGCTGACTGATGAATCAGAGTTGGACAGCCTGCTGGACGCTGATGCGTACTCCGAGCACTGCGAATCTGAATCCTGATTTAACGTAGCGCATCTTGGGATGCGCTGCGCTGATCTACCTATCCCGGCAGCGGGCCTGCCAGCGGGATTTTCGTTTTTTATCGAAAATTCGCTGGTGTGCTCCTGAGCCGGGATTGTTGTTTAAGCCGGACGGAAATTAATGTCACTGCAAACCCTTAAACTTCGCGACGGTGCTGACCGTCGTCTCCGGGGTGGTCATCTCTGGATCTACTCAAATGAAGTGGATACCGCGGCTACGCCACTGAAAAATTTCGCGGCGGGCGAACAAGTGGTTGTGGAAAACAACCGCGGTAAAGCGCTGGGTATCGCCTACCTAAACCCGAACACCCTGATCTGCGGCCGTATCGTCAGCCGTGATCTGAAACACGTGTTGGATCGCTCCCTGCTGGTACACCGCTTGAACGTGGCGCTTTCCCTGCGTGAAGCCTGCTTTGACGCACCGTGTTACCGCTTGGTGTACGGCGACAGTGATGGCCTGCCGGGCCTGGTGATCGACCGTTTTTACGACACCTTCGTGGTGCAGATCTCCACCGCCGGTATGGAAGCGGTGCTGGAAGATATCATCGAGGCGCTGCACAAGGTGTTCCGCCCGAAAGCGATCCTGCTGCGTAATGACGGCAAGATGCGTGATATGGAAGGCCTGGAAACCTACACCGAGATCGTGCACGGTGAGTTGCCGGATCTGTGTCCATTGGAAGAGAACGGCGTGCAGTTGCTGGCGCCGTTGCAGAAAGGTCAGAAGACCGGCTGGTTCTACGACCACCGTGCCAACCGTGCCGAGATGCAGAAGCATGTGAAAGGCAAACGTGTACTGGACCTGTTCAGTTACGTGGGTGGCTGGGGTGCGCAAGCGCTGGCAGCGGGTGCCGAGCAGGTAGTCTGTGTCGATGCGTCACACTACGCACTGGAAGTGGCGGCTGAGAACGCCCGTATCAACGGGGCGGAAGAGCGCTTCGAGGGGTACCACGGTGATGCCTTTGATATCTGTAAGGGTATGATCGCCGAGAAGGAACGTTTTGACGTGGTGATCGTGGATCCGCCGGCGTTTATCGCCAAGAAAAAGGATATCCGCAACGGCGAGCGCGCCTACTCCCGGATGAACAACTTCGCCATGCGTCTGCTGAATAAAGGTGGTGTGCTGGTCTCCGCGTCCTGCTCGATGCACCTGGAGTACAACCGCCTGATGGACATTATCCGTTCCAACAGCCGCGAGCTGGATCGCAGTGCGCAGGTGTTCCATCAGGGTCATCAGGGTGCTGACCACCCGCTGCACCCGGCGATTCCGGAAACCGACTACCTGAAAGCCTACTTCGCGCGCATCCTGCCAGCGAGCTAAGGAAGGTGCAAACAAGTCCTGTGAGTGCTCTGCAAGCCCTTAAGCCTACAGGACTTATTCGCACCTTCCTAAGGAGATCATCATGCACTACAACACGCTGGGCAATACGGATATTAACGTCAGCCTGATCTGCCTGGGGACCATGACCTACGGCAGTGATCACAGCGAGGCTGAAGCCCACGAGCAGATGGATTACGCCCTGGCGCAGGGCGTGAACTTCTTTGATGGGGCGGAGATGTATCCGATCCCAACCTCACCTGAGTATCAGGGGCGTAATGAGGAGATCATCGGCAGCTGGCTGAAACTGCGCGGCAACCGTGATCAGGTAGTTGTGGCAACCAAAGTGGCGGCGGCAGCGGATATGGTGAGCTACCTGCGTCCGGGTATGGCGCTCGATCGCAAGAATATCCGTGCAGCGGTCACCGGCAGTTTGAAACGTCTGCAGACCGACTACATCGATCTCTACCAATTGCACTGGCCGGAGCGTGCCACCAACTTCTTTGGCCAGCTCAACTATGTGCACAAGCCGGAGCACGACGGTACGCCAATCTTGGAAACCCTCGAAGCGCTGGCGGAGCTGGTGGACGAGGGTTTGGTGCGTCACATCGGGCTCTCCAACGAAAGTGCCTGGGGCACCATGAAGTTTCTGCAGCTGGCGGAACAGCACCAGTTGCCGAAGGTGGTGTCGGTGCAGAACCCGTACAACTTCCTCAATCGTACGGCGGAGGTGGGGCTGGCTGAGGTGTTGCACCGGGAGAACGTTTCCCTGCTGCCTTACTCTCCGCTGGCCTTTGGCGTACTGAGCGGTAAATACATCGGAGGCGCCCGTCCGGACGGTGCCCGTATCACCAGGTACCCGATGTACGGCCGTTACTTCACCGAGCAGGGGCAGAAAGCGGTTGAAGCCTACACCGCGCTGGCGCAGAAACACGGTATCGATCCGTGCATCATGGCGCTGGCCTGGGTGAACGGCCGCCCGTTTGTGGATTCCAATATCATCGGCGCCAGTACCATGGATCAGCTGAAAGCCAATATCGCCTCGGCGGAGGTAACGCTCTCCGATGAATTGCTGGCGGAGATCGAAGCGATCAACGTGTTGTATCCAAATCCGTGCCCTTAAGGGCAGCCTGGCAGGTTGTGGATAAAAAGAACCCCGCTTGATAGCGGGGTTTGTTTTTTCGCGTAGGGTGAGGGAAATCGGGTTTTAGCTGCGGCGCATTTCGCGGTCGAACTGGAACTTGCGGGAGGTCACGTAACCCTCCATCTGGCGTAGTTTTTCGTCCACCCGGCGCATGCGCTCGCTGATATCTTGCACCTGGCTGGTTGGGGTCGGGCCGTAACCGAACAGGGCGTCTTTCAGGTTGTGCGGTGTTTCGCCCCGGCTGCTGTAACTATGTCGCTGACTGTGGCGGTGTTCGCGGTGGTGCTGGTGTTGTGTGTGCGACTGAGAGCGGTTGCTGGTGTCCCGCGGACGCTTGGCCAGCAGTACAACACCCGCCACATAAAGCAGGATGGCAAAGCCACCGGTGAACAGGAACAGGGTGATAAATCCCAGGCGTACCAGCCAGGACGGCATATTAATGTTGTCGGCAATGCCGCCGCAGACGCCCGCCAGCCAGCGGTCGTCGCGACTGCGATAAAGATCCATGCCGTAGCCACTGTATTTACGTGAAAACATGGTTAGCTCCTTGTTGAATCCTGATAACGATGGCCGGATTCGGTTTCGCGCCACTGGGGATGTTCCGCATCCAATATGGTTTCCAGTGTGCCGATACGTTCTTCCAGCCGTTCTACCTGGGCCAGCGCACTGGTCAGGGTATGGCGATCATCGTCGGACAATCCTTTTGCGGCCCGTGACCTGCTGACGTAATGCAATACCAGCCAGAGCGGGGCTACCAGCCCCATGAAGATCACGGTTGGGACGAAGAAGAACAGGATGCTAGACATCACTCTTTACCTTTCTGGTCGCTATCCATCTGAGCTTTCAGTTTAGCCAGTGCTTCGTCGAGTTTCTCGTCGCGTTCCAGATCGGCGATCTCTTCGGCCAGATCCTTGGTGCCCAGGTCGTAGCTCTCCACCTCCGCTTCCATATCGTCCATCTTGCGCTCGTAGCGCTCAAACTTCTCGAACGCTGCGTTCAGTTTGTCACGGCTGAAGCGGCGACGGATCTCCAGGCGGGAGCGGGTGGTCTGTTCACGTGCCAGCAATGCTTTCTGTTTCGCTTTGGCATCATCCAGCTTGCGCTGCAACTGACCAATCTCGTCGTTCAGTTCAGCCAGTTGTTCGTCTACTAGCAGCATTTCGTTGTGAGCCAGTTCCAGGGTGTCCTGGATGCTGGACTGTTCGGCCAGAGCGGCGCGGGCCAGATCTTCGCGGCCTTTGCTCAGCGCCAGTTTTGCCTTGCCTTCCCACTCGTCGGCGTCACGCTGCAGGTTGTTGATGCGACGCTCCAGGGTTTTACGGTCGGCGATTACGCGAGCGGAGGTGGTGCGAACTTCTACCAGTGTGTCTTCCATCTCCTGAATCATCATCCGGATCATTTTTTCCGGGTCCTCTGCGCGGTCCAGCAGGGAAGTGATGTTGGCGTTCACGATGTCCTGAAAACGGGAAAAGATACCCATGATCATCTCCTTTTAATCGACACAAGGTCGCTTGTTGGCTTTCCCGGTATATAGCGATTGCCGTGCCAAAAATGGATTTAATTTTCTAACTCTATGTTTTTATGTGGATTTGTTGGGTTTTGGAGGGAAATGACAGGGATTAGAAATGTAGCTAGTATGTCTATTAAATAGTCTTTAAAGCTAACTAATAGTCAAATGGATCATTCTAAACGCCAGCCTATAATAGGCGGCTCCCCGCTGTTGATGGATGTGATCGGCCAGGTCTCCGGTCTGGCGCCGTTGAGCAAGCCGGTGCTGATTGTGGGTGAGCGTGGTACGGGTAAGGAATTGATTGCTGAGCGGCTGCACTTCCTGTCGCGCCGTTGGGATGAGGCCTTCCTCAAACTCAACTGTGCGGCGATGAGTGAAAGCCTGCTGGAGAGTGAATTGTTCGGCCACGAAGCGGGCGCCTTTACTGGTGCAACCAAGCGCCATCAGGGACGTTTCGAGCGCGCCGATGGTGGTACGTTGTTTCTCGATGAGCTGGCAACCTGCTCGTTGCGGGTGCAGGAGAAGCTGTTGCGGGTGATCGAGTATGGCGAGTTTGAGCGCCTGGGCGGACAGCAGACGATCCGGGTGGATGTGCGTCTGATCGCTGCCACCAACGAGGATATTCCACGCTTGGCCGAGGAGGGGCAGTTCCGTGCCGACCTGCTTGACCGCCTGGCCTTTGATGTGGTGAATCTGCCGCCGCTGCGCTATCGCAAGGATGATATCCCAGAGCTGGCAGAACACTTTGCGCTGGGTATGTGCCTGGAGCTGGGGCGGCCATACTTCCCTGGTTTCAGTGATGAGGCACTGGAACAGCTGGTGGCCTATAGCTGGCCGGGCAATATTCGCGAGCTGAAGAATGTGGTGGAACGCAGTGTCTACCGCAGTGATGATCAGGAAGCGCCGGTTGAGTCGGTGTTGATCAATCCGTTTCATGCCCCGTGGCGGGACGCAGAGGTATCGCAAGAACTGGCAGCGGACGCCGCACCCGTTGCGAAGCCTGTTGAAAAGACACCATTGGATATATTGCACTTGGCAAGCTTGCCAGAACGTATGCGTGCGCTGGAAAAGCATGCGCTGGAGCAAGCGCTGGGCGAGAATCATTTCAATCAGAGCCTGACGGCGGACGCTCTGGGGCTGACCTACCATCAGCTGCGCAGTTACCTGCGTAAACACGAGATGCTGCCGTTGAAGAAGTATCTGGCTGCGATGGATGAGGTGTAGCGCCAGAGGTTGTGGATAAAAAAAGCCGACACGCGTGTCGGCTTTTTTATGGATATGTGTCAGAACGTATGGGTGGGTTATTTCGCTGCCCAGTCCGGCACGCTTAACAGGTCGATACCCCACAGCAGTGGTAGTACGTAGGCGATGCAGAACGTAATAGCGACGACGCTCACCAGATTGATCCAGAAACCGGCTTTGGCCATTTGGAGAATACTGACGTAACCGGATCCATACACCACGGCGTTCGGCGGCGTGGCCACCGGCAGCATAAAGGCGAAGGACGCAGCGATCGCGGCGGAGAACATGGTGCCAAACGGATGCACGCCCATGCTGTCGGCCACGGCCGCCATTACTGGAATCAGCAGTGTGGCTGTGGCGGTGTTGGAGGTAATCTCGGTGAGGAACAGGGTCAGCAGCACCACCACACCGATAAACAGTGTCAGGTCCATACCGCTCAGCAGACTTAGTTGGCCGCCGATCCACTCGGTCAAGCCGCTGGTGGAGAAACCTTTTGCCAGTGCCAGACCGCCGCCGAACAGCAGGATTACACCCCACGGCAGTTTCACGGCCGATTCCCAGTCCAGCAGGAAAACGCCTTTTTTCAGATTGACCGGCGTCATAAACAGCAGTAGTGCGCCGATGATGGCGATGGTAGCGTCATGGATCATCGGTGGCTTGATAAATCCACGCAGTATCCAGGCTGCTGCGGTGAGCAGGAAGATCAGGAGCACCAGTTTCTCGGCTTTGCTCATAACGCCCAGCTCACTGAGCTGGCGTTCGACCATCTCTTCGCCGCCCGGCAAGCTTTTTAGGCCGGATGGATAGATTACCTTCACCAGAAGGAACCAGGTAATGCCCAGCATTACCACTGCCAGCGGTACACCAAAGCTCATCCACTGGGCAAAACCGATGGAGTAGCCGTAAAGGTTCTCGGTCATGCCGGCTAGCACGGTGTTGGGTGGTGTGCCGATCAGGGTGCCGACACCACCGATGGAGGCGGCAAACGCGATACCCAGCATCAGCGAGATGCCAAACTTGAAGTTCATCGGGCGGGTATCCACTCCGTCGACCGGTTGCTCATGCAGGTCATCAGCGGCCTGGTGGATGATCGCCAGGCCAATCGGCACCATCATCATGGTGGTGGCGGTGTTGCTTACCCACATGGAAAGGAAAGCAGTCGCAATCATAAAACCGAGTACGATGCGGTCGGGACCGGTGCCGACCAGGCGGATGGTGTGCAGCGCCACGCGCTTGTGCAGGTTCCAGCGCTCCATGGCAATCGCAATCAGGAAGCCACCCATAAACAGGAAGATCAGGTGGTTAGCGTAGGATGGGGTCGCCTCTGCTGATTTCATGATGCCCAGCAGCGGGTAGAGCGCCACCGGAAGCAGGGAGGTGGCTGGGATCGGAATGGCTTCGGTAATCCACCAGGTGGCCATCAGGGCTGCGATGGCTGCAACCTTGAGGGCTTCAGGCTTCATTCCATCCGGTAAAGGCAGGGCAAGTATCAGTAGGAACAGAGCAGGTCCCAATACCAGTCCTACGCGTTGACGCATACTGTACATAAACGGTAACTCTTTGCTTGTTGTTGATTGTGTAAGCAGAGCGGAGAGCATGGATCGTGCCATGTCCGCGTTTCCGCTTATTAGCCTTATAGTCAGGGTAGTTGTTGATCACGGAATAATCGATTGCGGTTTCAAGTGGGCGGTATTCCGCCTGCCGGGTGTTGGAAAATAGGCGGGATCTCGCCACTTTGGCCGCTTTAGGAATGGTTGGGCGCTGTCTCGATTTAGCGTCATATTTCGACATGAAAAGGTCCTTAGCTGAAAGCTGGGCTGCGTATTTTTTTTAACATGCTGATTTAGAATGAATTTTAAGGATTGGTATGACATTTGTAGTCAAGGGAGGGAAAGGAAGAAAACTGGATCTGATTTTTGTCCGATTGGTGTAGTGAACAGGGGGAAGTATGGAGCACATCAGTTATGTACCAATGTATTTGGCGGCACTGGGCGGATTTGTGATTGGGGTGGTTGTTGCTCGGGCATAACGCATTGCGTTGGGATGCGGTTATTGGTGTCTCCAATCGGAGACAGGTTAACTCATTGATAAATATTATATTTATTGATAGATCTGTCTTTTTGTCTCTGTTTGGAGACAAAAATGTCGTGAGCGCGTTATAACACCAGCAACATTTCCAGACGGGAGTGGCTGAAGGCCTCAAGCAGCGCATCCACCTGGCTGTGCTTAAGGTAATCCTCGGGGATGAGTAATGTATTTGTGGCACGCAGCGTCACCGTTTGCTGCAGGGTCTGGAGATCGTCACCCAAAGGGATGATCTCGGCAGGCAGCTCAAAGTGGGTAGGCAGGTTCTTGATGTCTAGTTTATCCGGCACAAACACCACCAGATGCTTATAGCCACGTCGCAGCAGGCTGTTGGCCAGTGAGACCGTGTGCTCCCCGGTTGGGCTGGCGACATAGACCAGATACAGGGTGTCGCGCGGTGGTCGGCGCGCACTCGGAATGCGAATCATCAAGGTGGCTGGACTTAGCCATAATACATCGCCGCCCCCGCAGCGTCGGAGTAGCTGCTGCTTGGAATCCTGATGAATCAAAAAACTGCCACGCAAGTGGGTGGTTTGAAGGGTTTGCTTAAAGGATTGTTCCAGTTGACGGGCCAGTGAGCGCAAACTGCGATCTACCTGTTGCGGTGACAGTGGCCGCTCGCTGCTGGATTTAAACTCAATTTCCCGGCAGAACGGCAGCCCGGCCGCTTCGCGCAGAAAACCACTCTCACTGAACATCAGATGCAGTTCGGCGCCCTGTTCCAGTGCCAGCTCGACGGCGGATTCCAGGGCTTCATTGACTTGGCTGCCTGGATCCAGCGCCAGCAAAATCCGATTTGTTTTAGTCACGTTTGTCGGCCTCTTTCTCCTGGTCGGTACTCAACAGTTGGCGCTTAAGGTCGCAGAAGTGCGCCAGCTGCTTCATAACCCGGTCATTGAAGCTATCCTGGGGGTAGGTGCCCTCTGCATCACTGGTGCCTGCGGGGATGTCGGTGAACAGTGTGATGGCGTCATCCAGGGTGTCGAGCGGGTAAATTGTAAATTGGCCTTCAGCGCAGGCTTCGCGGACCTCTTCGCGCAGCATCAGGTGGCGTATATTGTTGGCGGGTATGGCGACACCGTGGCTGCCATTGAGTCCGCGGGCTTTGCAGATATCAAAGAAACCCTCGATCTTTTCGTTCACGCCGCCGATCGCCTGGACCTCGCCAAGCTGGTTAAGGGAGCCTGTCACTGCCAGATTTTGTTTGAGAGGGATGCCGGTGATGGCTGAGAGCAGTGCCAGCATTTCAGCCACTGAGGCGGAGTCGCCCTCGATACCGCCGTATGACTGCTCGAAAACCAGAGTGGCCGACAGCGCGAGGGGGGTATTGCGGGCATACCGGGATGCCAGCAGTGCACTGGTAATCATGACCGCCTTGCTGTGGATATCACCACCCATATCACTCTCGCGTTCGATATCGAGAATCTTGCCGTTGCCCAGACGCGCGGTTGCGGTGATGCGGGAAGGACGACCGAAGTAGAAGTCGCCCAGCTGTACCACTGAGAGACCGTTGATTTGTGCGATCTCGCTGTCGTGGGTGGTGATCTTCAGGGTCTCTTCGCTGATCAGTTCCTGAATGAGCTGCTGATAGCGGTTGCTGTGCCACAACCAGCGATCCAGGGCTGCTTTTACGTGTTTGCGTTCGATCAGCGTGCTGTTCTGCTGGCGGGCCTCGTGGTCGGCTCGGTGGATCAGATCAATAAGCCGGGCCATGTGTAGCGAGAGTTTGTGACTGTGCTCCATGCGACGGGCGCTAAATTCAATGATTTGGGCCACACCTCCCGGCGCCAAAGGCAGCAGATTCGCCTCGCGTCCCAGGGCGGCGATGATACGGGCGTAGTGTTGGCAGGCTTCCGGGCTACGATCAATACTGTCTTCCATATCGGCCTGCACCTTAAACAGCAAGCCGAAGTCGGGGTCGTACTCTTTGAGCAGGTGGTAGAGCAAGCGGTCACCACACAGGATGACTTTCGCATTGGTTGGGATCGGTTCCGGTTCCAGGGATATGGTGCTGGAGAGGCTGAGCATCTCGTGGATCGATTCAATGCGGATTTCACCTGACTTAAGGGCACGTTTCAGGGCCGGCCAGCTGAAGCCGCTGGAGAGTAGATGAAAGGCATCAATAATCAGGAAGCCGCCGTTGGCTTTATGCAATGCTCCAGGCTGGATGAGCGTGAAGTTGGTCATAAGTGTGCCGAACTGTGAGATATGCTCAATGCGGCCGATCAGGTTCTGCAGGTTGGGCTGGTCCAGATAAACAACCGGGGCGCTGGTGGTGGCGCTATTATCCACCAGTACATTTACCTTGTAGCGGTTGAACTGAGTCGAGCTGGCCTGCCGAGCGGTGGTGTTATCCTCGCCGGATTCGGGCATGAAGTCGGAGGCGTTGCTCTCGATATCGCTTTGAACGCTGTCCAGATAGAGGTCGACGCCTGGATGCTCCTCATAGCGTGATTTCAAATAGTCTATCGCCGGTTCGACGGCCTGCTGAATAAAGCTGCGGTTGAGTTCCTTCACCCGCGCGACGCTCTCCTCCTGCCAGCTGTTTAAGGTGCGCACACTGGCCTTGAGTTTGTCATTGATCACATCGATGCCGGCTTTCATCTCTGCCTGTTCTTGCTCGGTGAGCGCGTTGAACTCCTTCGTGGTGATCAGTTTTCCATCGCGCGTGGGGGCGATGGTATAACCGGTCGCCGTGCGCATCAGTGTCAGCTTGCGCTCTTTGGCTTCGCGGCCCAGGTCGCTGAACAGCTGTTCTTCGCGTTCGTGGTACTCCTCCTGCAATTCATTAACCCGGCGATGGTATTCGTCGCTTTGCAGGGTGGCGGGTAGCGTGACCAGCAGGCGCTCCACCAGATCGGTCATATCCTTTTGCAGCTGTCGACCAATGCCTTTTTGCAGGCGCAGGGCATGTGGTTTGCTGGGGGTATCAAAGTTGTTGATGTAACACCAGTCGAACACAGCGCCGCTGTCCTTGGGATGCTGTTCCAGGATGCCCTTAACCAGGGACAGTTTGCCGATTCCGGTTGGCCCGGTCACGTAGAGGTTGTAACCCGGGCTGGGCATCTCGACGGCAAAGCGTATGGCATCCTTGGCGCGTGCCTGCCCTAGGTGATTGGGTAGGGGGTCCAGTTCCGCGGTGGAACTAAACGTGAATGTGGTTTCATCACAGGCGGAGTAGAGCGCCTGGCTGGCAAGCGGCTGTATATCCATCAGTGAGGACTCCTGCGTCAACCGGTGAGTGGATAGGCGTACTGTTGAGTATAGCTAGGGGGATGCAAGTGCGAGTGCGAGTGGGAGGGGGGTAAAGGGATGTTCAGGCAGGGCAGCGCCTGCCTGAAGGGAGGGAATTAGCGCAGGTCGAGGATCTGCCAGTCGCTTGCTTGGGCGCGGTTTTCCAGTAGTTCGTCCGGGTTGACGGCAACCGGTGTGTTTACCAGCTCCAGCAGGGGAAGGTCGTTGTGGGAGTCGCTGTAAAAATAGCTACCTTCCAGGTTGTGGCCGGTCTCTGCCAGCCAGGCGTGCAGGCGTTCTACCTTACCGTGCTGGAAGCAAGGCGTGCCTTCCACATGGCCGGTGTAGGCACCGTCTTTCATCTCCGGCTCGGTCGCCAGGATTGCGTCGACACCCAGGCGATCGGCGATCGGTTGAGTGACAAAACGGTTGGTGGCGGTGATGATCAGCAGGAAGTCACCCTGGTCGCGGTGTTTCTGCAGCAGGGCTTCGGCTTTTGGCAGCATGATCGGTTCGATCATCTCCTGCATAAACTCCTCATGCCATGCGTTCAGCTGGGCGATTTCGTTCTGTGCCAGTGGCAGCAGGGCGAAATTGAGGTACTCATGGATATCCAGACCACCGCTTTTATACTGTTCATAAAAGTAGTCGTTTGCACGACGGTAGGCAGCGGTATCAACGATCCCTTTTTTACACAGGAACTCGCCCCAGGCGTGATCGCTGTCGCCGCCGATAAGGGTGTTGTCCAGATCAAAGATAGCCAGGCTCAAGTGGGAGTCTCCCTGTCAGGTTGCTGGTGACCGGAAAATCCGGTGATGTAAAGTGATTTTACAGCCTGCTCCGGGCGGGAGTAAGGGGTAAAACAGTTGATTTGCCGACCACAAAAGAATTGTGGAACAATAGGTTGAAAAAGTTTTAGGAAAAAATACGTGATCGATTCAGATGGGTTTAGACCGAATGTCGGTATCATTCTGGCTAACTCGCTGGGTCAGGTTCTCTGGGCAAGGCGTATTGGTCAAGACGCCTGGCAGTTTCCGCAAGGTGGTATCAACGAAGATGAATCGCCGGAACAGGCGATGTTTCGTGAACTTAAAGAGGAAATAGGTCTCACATCCACAGACGTTGAGATTGTCGCGGTAACCCGAGGTTGGCTTCGTTACCGTTTGCCCAAGCGCATGATTCGGCGCAATTCACATCCGATATGTATTGGTCAGAAACAGAAGTGGTTTCTGCTACGGATGCTCACAGATGATAAAGCGGTGACGATTGATACGAGTGAGTCACCGGAATTCGATGATTGGCAGTGGGTCAGCTATTGGTATCCACTGGGCCAGGTCGTCTCGTTTAAACGCGAGGTGTATCGAAAGGCGATGCGTGAGTTGTCGCCAAAGCTGTCACGGATGATCGTATAAGAATTATAAATACATAAAAACTGGGAGGCTGGTGGATGCTGGAAGTGTTACGCAAGATAGTGCAGGAGGTAAGTACCGCTCCGGATCTGGAGTCGGTGCTGGATCTGATTGTGCGGCGTATTCAGCGTGCCATGCGGACCCAGGTGTGCTCGGTCTATCTGTACGATGATCAGGCTGAGCGCTACAGTCTGATGGCCACCCAGGGGTTAAACCCCGACGCAGTGGGTAAAGTCAGTCTGGCGTCCTCTGAAGGTATCGTCAGCGTGGTGGGCCAGCGAGCTGAGCCGATCAATCTGGAAGATGCTTCACTTCACCCCCGTTATACCTACCTAAAAGACACCGGCGAAGAGCAGTTTCACGCATTTCTGGGTGTGCCGATTATTCACCACCGTGATGTTTTGGGGGTGTTGGTTGTACAGCAGAAGGAGGTCCGTCGTTTCGATGAGAGCGAGGAGGCCTTCCTGGTTACTCTCTCCGCGCAGCTGGCGGGTGTCATAGCCCATGCTGAAGCCACCGGGCTGATTAAGCCGCAGGAGGGCGAGAGCGAAAACGAGCGTCGCTTTGAAGGTATCGCCGGTTCACCGGGGGTGGCGGTAGGGCATATCGTGGTGATTGCGCCGCCAGCGGATCTGGGGGCAGTACCCGATAAAGTCGCCAACGATATCGATAAAGAGATCGAAAAATTTGAGGCGGCACTGGCCGCGGTACGGCGTGACATTAAGGTCGTCGGACGCAGTCTATCCAAGCGTTTGCGCGCGGAAGAGCAGGCGCTGTTTGATGTGTATCTGCGTATGCTGGATGACAATGCCCTGGCGGGTGAGATTATCGAGCAGATACGCAACGGCCAGTGGGCGCAGGGTGCGCTGCGTAACGTGGTCATGGAGCATGTGAAACAGTTCTCCATGATGGATGATCCGTACCTGCGTGAGCGCGCCACCGACATCAAGGATCTGGGGAGGCGTGTGCTGGCCTATATGCAGGAGTCCGGTCCGGCTGAAATAGAGTTTCCAGAAGATACGATTTTGGTGGCCGACGAGCTGACGCCTGCCATGCTGGGTGAAGTGCCATCAGATAAATTGATGGGGCTGGTCTCCGTGCACGGTTCTGGTAACTCCCACGCGGCAATCCTGGCGCGTTCCATGGGGATCCCGACCATCATGGGGGCGCTGGATTTACCGTACACCCGCCTGGATGGACGTGATGCGATCATTGACGGTTACTCCGGTCGTGTTTATATCGATCCATCCGACGACCTGCGTGTTGCGTATCTGGACATCGTGCGTGGCGAACAGGAGATGGCTGCTGAGCTGGCCACGCTGAAAGAGATGCCGGCGGAAACCCGTGATGGCTTCCGTATGCCTCTGTGGGTAAACACCGGGCTGGTGGCGGACGTGGCCCGTGCGCTGGAGCGTGGTGCCGAGGGGATCGGTCTTTACCGTACCGAGATCCCGTTTATGATCCGTGATTTCTTCCCGAGTGAGCAGGAGCAGCTGCAGACTTACCGGCGTCAGCTGGAGGCTTTCCATCCGCGGCCAGTGACTATGCGTACGCTGGACATTGGCGGGGACAAGGCCTTGCCGTACTTCCCTATCGAAGAGGAAAACCCGTTCCTGGGCTGGCGTGGCATCCGTGTCACCCTGGATCACCCGGAGATCTTCCTGGTGCAGGTGCGTGCGATGCTGCGTGCCGGCGAAGGCCTGGGTAACCTGCGCATTATGTTGCCGATGGTGACCAGTGTGCATGAAGTGGATGAGGCGAACCGCCAGATCGACCGTGCGCTGTCTGAATTGCGCGATGAAGGTTATCAGATCGAACGTCCGCAGGTGGGTGTGATGGTCGAGGTGCCAGCGGCCGTGTATCAGGTGCGTCGTTTTGCCCGTCGGGTTGATTTTATATCCGTGGGTTCCAATGACCTGACCCAGTACCTGCTGGCGGTGGACCGCAACAACCCGCGTGTGGCGGGGCTGTATGTGTCCTACCATCCGGCGGTACTGCGTGCGCTGGAATACATCGCCCGCGAAGCGCATAAAGAGAGTGTGCCGGTATCAATCTGTGGTGAGATGGCGGCCGATCCGGGTGGCGCGCTGCTGCTGATGGGGATGGGCTACGACGTGCTGTCGATGAACGCCACCAACCTGCCAAAGGTGAAGTCGGCGATCCGTAACGTCACCAAGGTGGAAGCCGATGAGCTGTTGCAGCAAGTGATGGGTATGGACGATGCTGACAAGATTCATCAGTTGTTGCGTCGTCGCTTGCGCGAACTGGGGCTGTCGCAGCTGACCCGTCCGGTGATCCCGGATTAATCCCCTTCCCGGCCTGCAGCGCCAATGGCAGGTAGCTGCAGGTCAAATTCCTGAACCTCCGTATTGCCCTCAACGTCAAAGGTCTGCTCGCGCAGGTAGGTGCTGCCGTCCGGTTTCTGCATCAGCAGTGTGATGGCGCGGGTGCCGTAACTTTCCGACTGGATAAAGCAGGATGAGAGCATGCGTTCCCACTCCAGGCTGATACCTGTGTCGGGCAGGTGTTCGTCCGGTGCCCGTTCACGATCCTGCATCAGTGCCAGCAGGGCGTCACGGTTGGGTTCTCGCTCTTGCAGCAGCTGGCGCAATCCATCTCGTACTTTCCTTACTTTCGGCCAGGGTGTGTCCAGCAGTGCATTGGAGAGACCGTAGACGCCGGCGCTGATCCTTGTGGCTGGGTTGTTCTGCCGATTGCTCAGGTAGTGCAGGCCGCTTGCATCGCCCAGTAGCAGGTTGAAGGCGCCATAAGCTTGTTGTTCGGACTCCAGAGTGTGCAGGTAGTCTCTTGCCGGTTGGGAACCGCCCAGGAAATGACGGGTCAGATCGCCCCGGGAGCGCAGGCCGTCGCGTTTATCCCGGCCGTTGCGGTGGTTGGTGACTGTGGCAAAACGTCCGCTCTGGTTCAGGCCCAGCCAGGTGCCACCCTGCTCAAGGTCTCGTCCGGCCAATATCTGGGGAGTGTCCGGCCAGTGGTGCACCGCTTGGCTGGGGCGCAGGAAGAACTCGTCCCGGTTGGCCAGCAGGATCAGGGAATACTCTGGGTGGCTGTTGTAGGCGAACGTGATCAGGCACATGTTGTCATTTCAATAACCAGGGTGGACCGCTAATATAGGCGCTTCCCAACGGGCGGAGCAAGCCGCGGCTGTCGATGCGGGCAGCGAAGCGTGGCGTAAAACAAAGGATTTCCCTATGATCTTAACCCTATTGATGTACCTGGTGCTGGGAGCAGTTGCCGGTGTAGTGGCAGGCTTGTTTGGTATTGGTGGTGGTCTGCTGATCGTGCCGGTGCTGATCTTTAGTTTTTCTGCGCAGGGGATGTCTCCAGATGTGCTGACCCATGCTGCCGTGGCGACGTCACTGGCGACCATTGTGGTGACGTCCATCAGCTCAGTACGGGCGCATCATAAGCGCGGGGCCGTGCGTTGGGATTTGTTTAAGCCGATCAGCCTGGGTATCCTGTTGGGCGCGTTTCTGGGTGTGAAGATCGCCGGCATGATGCCGGGCTCGATCCTGCAGATGGTGTTTGGTGTATTTGCGCTCTGCGTGGCAGCGCAGATGGCGTTTGGTCTAAAACCGTCTGCCGGTGATGAACCGCCGGCTGCAACCATGCTGGGTATTGGTGGCACCTTTATCGGTTCACTATCCGCTGTTTTTGGAATCGGTGGCGGCACCCTGACGGTGCCGTTTCTGACCTGGAAGCAGGTGCAGATGCAGCAGGCGGTGGCCACCTCTGCGGCCTGTGGTTTGCCGATCGCCTTGATGGGGGCGATGACCAATGTCTGGGAGGGCTGGGGTAATGCCCAGACGGACGAGTGGAGTCTGGGCTACGTCTACCTGCCTGCTTTTGCCGGAATTGTGATTACCAGTTCTCTGTTCGCCAAGTTCGGCGCCCGTTTGGCGCACAGCCTGCCTGCGCCAACGCTGAAACGTTTTTTTGCTGTTTTCCTGCTCTGTGTGGGTACATATCTGATCGGAAAAAACCTGTTCTGAGGAATTACTATGTGGGTGCATGATATTGATCCGGTGTTGTTGAATGTCGGGCCGCTGAAGGTTCACTGGTATGGGGTTATGTATCTGGTGGGCTTTGCCGCGGCCTGGTGGCTGGGTTGTGTCCGTGCCCGCAGGCCAGGTTCCGGCTGGACCGAGGAGCAGGTGTCTGACTTGGTGTTCTGGGGGGCGATGGGGGTTGTGCTTGGTGGGCGCTTTGGCTACGTGCTGTTCTACAACTTCGAACAGTTCCTGTCGGACCCGCTCTGGCTGTTTGCGGTATGGGAAGGTGGTATGTCTTTTCATGGCGGTTTGTTGGGTGTGATCGTTGTGCTTTGGATGTGGGGGCGCAAGCACGAAAAATCGTTGCTGGAGATGGGCGACTTTGTGGCTCCGCTGATCCCGATCGGCCTGGGGGCTGGGCGTGTGGGTAACTTTATCGGCGGTGAACTGTGGGGCCGCGCGACCGACCTGCCGTGGGGGGTTGTCTTCCCGCGTGCTGCGGACGGGCTGACCCGACATCCTTCCCAACTATATGAATTTGCACTTGAGGGTGTGCTGCTCTTTATTATCCTTTGGTGGTATTCCAGTCGCCCGCGTCCTCGCATGGCGGTGTCTGGTCTATTCTTGATGCTTTATGGCTTGTTCCGCAGCTTGGTAGAGTTGGTGCGGGAGCCGGACAGTCATTTGGGTTTCCTGGCGTTCGACTGGCTGACGATGGGACAGCTGTTGTCCGTACCGATGATCCTGATCGGGCTGGGGATGATTGGTGTGGCGTACGCTCGCAGTGTAGAATCGGCAAATAAGTGATTTTTTATATAAGAGAAGGGCGAGATCAATAATGCAGCAGTACCTGGATCTGATGCGGGATATTTTGGAAAACGGCACCGACAAAGGGGACAGAACCGGTACCGGAACCCGTTCCGTATTCGGTCGTCAGCTGCGCTTTGATCTGTCGGAAGGTTTTCCGCTGCTGACCACGAAAAAGGTCCATCTCAAGTCGATCATCTACGAGTTGCTGTGGTTCCTCGATGGCAATACCAATAACAACTGGCTGAAAGAGCGCGGTGTATCGATCTGGGACGAGTGGGCGCTGGAAGACGGTGACCTCGGTCCGGTATACGGCAAGCAGTGGCGTTCCTGGCAGTGTCCGGATGGTAGTACCATCGACCAGATCAGCCAGGTGGTCGAGCAGATCAAGAAAACCCCGAACTCGCGCCGTCTCATTGTCAGTGGCTGGAACCCGGCTGACCTGCCGGATGAAACCGTCAGCCCGCAAGACAATGTCCGCAACGGTAAGGCTGCACTGCCACCGTGCCATACGCTTTTCCAGTTTTATGTGCTCGATGGCAAATTAAGCTGTCAGCTCTACCAGCGCAGTGCTGACTATGTGCTGGGTGTTCCTTTTAACATCGCATCGTACGCATTGCTGACGCACATGATTGCTCAACAGTGTGACCTGGATGTCGGAGACTTTGTTCACACCTTTGGTGATGCGCATCTGTATCAGGACCACATCAACGATCCGGCCATCGTGCAGGAACAACTTTCCCGTGCGCCGCGGAAGAAGCCGAAGTTGGTGATTAAGCGCAAACCAGAGAGTCTGTTTGACTATCGATTCGAAGATTTTGAAGTAGTTGATTATGACCCGTATCCGGCGATACGGGCCGCAGTATCAATTTGAGGAAAGAACATGAGGCTGGCAATCATTGTCGCTCAGGCGGAAAACCGGGTCATCGGCATCAACAACAAGTTGCCATGGCATCTGCCTGAAGATCTGCGTTACTTCAAGCAGGTTACGATGTCGAAACCTATCATCATGGGGCGTAAGACCTATGAGTCGATCGGGCGACCGTTGCCGGGCCGTACCAATATTGTGATCTCCAGGCAGGAGGGCTACGCACCGGAGGGTGTCAAAGTGGTGCCGAGTCTGGAGGCTGCAATAGAACTGGCGCAGAGCATCTGTGTGATTGATGGCGCGGAAGAAGCGATGGTGATTGGTGGTGCTCAGATCTATGAGCAGGCGCTGACCCGTGCTGACCGGCTGTATCTGACACAGGTTCATGCCAGTGTGGAGGGTGATGCCTGGTTCCCGGCATTCGCGATGGAAGAGTGGCGCGAGGTCGGGCGCGAGGACTTCACGGCAATGGAACCAAACCCCTACGATTACAGTTTTATCGTGTTGGACCGGGTGTAACGAAGGATAAAGTAGTATGGCAATCCGTTCGTTGTTGTCTATCCTGGCTGACGGACGCTTTCATTCCGGGCGAGAGCTTGGAGAGGTATTAGGCGTAAGCCGAAGCGCCATATGGAAGCAGATCCGCAAGCTGGAAGAGTTCGGCTTGGAAATTTACAGTGTCAAAGGACGTGGTTATCGGGTGCCGGGCGGGCTGGACCTGCTGGACCTGGATCAGATCGAAGCCGCACTTGAGCCATCGGTGCGTTCGAAGCTGAAAACCATCGAGCTTGACCTCTCTATCCCATCGACTAATTTGCGGGCATCGCAGAAAAGCCAGGCAGCTGATTGCCATGGTCACGTGTTTGTTGCCGAACAGCAAACCGCCGGCCGGGGTCGGCGCGGGCGTCAATGGGAGAGTCCTTTTGGGCGTAATCTCTATTTCTCGCTGGTCTGGCGCTTCGATAATGGCGCGGCTGCACTGGAAGGTTTGAGTCTTCTGGTGGGGTTGAGTCTGGTTAAAGCGATACAGAGGCTGGGTGCAGACGGTGTGCAGCTGAAGTGGCCGAATGACCTGTTGTGGCAGGAGCGCAAGCTGGCGGGTATTTTGCTGGAAATGACCGGTGATGCTTCGGGTGAGTGCCAGGTGGTGATTGGTGTTGGTGTTAATGTCGCGATGCCTGTCGACTATGCCGCTGCCATTGATCAGCCTTGGGTTGACCTGCAGACGGCGATGGGGCGCAAGGTCTCACGCAATGTGCTGTTAGCGGCGGTGTTGGATGAGCTTGTGCCGGCGCTGGAACAGTTTGCCATCGATGGTTTTGCGCCGTTGGTTGATCAGTGGCATCAGTGGCATGCCTACCAGGACGAGCCGGTAAACCTGTTTGTCGGTCAGAGTACGCTGGAAGGTGTATGTCGTGGTGTCGATCGCAGTGGTGCGCTGTTGCTGGAAACAGCAGAGGGATTACGCAGTTTTCACGGTGGTGAAGTGAGCGTCAGACGCACAAGATGATCCTTGATATCGATGTGGGCAATACCCTGCTGAAGTGGCGAACCGTCGAGGCGGGCGTGGTGCAGGACCGCGGCCGTTGCCCGACCCGAGAGCTTACAACAGCAATGCCTGCAGAGTGGCCCGCTCAGATTGAACGGGTCCGTATATCGAATGTGGCCGGTCCGGTCGTGGCCGGCCTTCTCCTTGCATACTGTGAAGCGCGCTGGAGCTGTCAGCCTGAATTCGCAGTCACCCGTCACCAGGCTGCCGGTGTCACCAATAGCTATAGTGATCCGTCCCGTATGGGTGTGGATCGCTGGTTGGCGATGCTGGCAGCGTTTAATGACTGCAACAGGGCCTGTTGTATTGTGGACTGTGGTAGTGCCATTACTGTGGACTATGTGGAGCAGGATGGTCAGCATCGGGGTGGTTTTATCATTCCGGGTTTGCGTCTGATGTCAGAGAGTCTGCAGCGAAACACGGCCGAGGTGCTGGTGGATCGCACGATCGACCGGTTTGAAACCGCGCCGGGCCGGCACACCTCTGCCGCCGTTACGCACGGTATCAACTTCGCCTTTCAGGCGCTGCAGGAAAAGCTGACCCGTGAGCTGGAAGATGATGCGTTGGATGCGCTCTATATAACGGGCGGCGACGGAGTGCTGTTTCACCAGTTGGCTGGGGTGGGGCAGTTGCATCCCGACCTGGTGATGGAAGGTTTGTGCTGGTCGCTGGGTTAGTCGGGCCCGAGTCTTATCCTTATGATCGCTGCTTGAATAGTGCCTATCGGGCACGGCATATGCTTGCTCTTGTTTAAAAATTAGTCAATAAAAACAAAGTGCTAAGCGAAACACAGTGGATTTGAAAAAAAATTAAAAAAAGTTGGAATTAGGGGTTGCGTCCTAAAAGGGCTGTGGGTAATATACGCGCCACTTCGACGCTGAGCCGGTATAGCTCAGTTGGTAGAGCAACTGACTTGTAATCAGTAGGTCCCGAGTTCGACTCTTGGTGCCGGCACCATTCAGCAGCGAAGTATTTGGTAAGGTGGGGTTCCCGAGTGGCCAAAGGGATCAGACTGTAAATCTGACGCGCAAGCTTCGGTGGTTCGAATCCACCTCCCACCACCATTCAGCTTGATCTTATGCGGGTATGGTATAGTGGCTATTACCTCAGCCTTCCAAGCTGAAGAGGCGGGTTCGATTCCCGCTACCCGCTCCAGCTGGAGTATGAGTTGTGCTCATGTAGCTCAGGGGTAGAGCACACCCTTGGTAAGGGTGAGGTCGGCGGTTCAAATCCGCCCATGAGCTCCAGTTTTGATGATGAAGGGCAGATATAGCAATATATCTGCCCTTTGTTATATTTGATTTTCGAAACTTATCGATAGTGGATTGTACTGATGGCTAAGCAAAACTTTGAGCGCTCCAAGCCGCACGTTAACGTTGGTACCATCGGCCACGTTGACCACGGCAAAACTACACTGACTGCTGCCCTGACTCGCGTATGTGCGGAAGTTTTCGGCGGTGAAATGAAAGCGTTCGACCAGATCGATAACGCACCAGAAGAACGTGAGCGTGGTATCACCATCGCAACTTCTCACGTTGAATACGATTCTACTATCCGTCACTACGCACACGTAGACTGCCCAGGGCACGCTGACTATGTTAAAAACATGATCACCGGTGCTGCGCAGATGGATGGTGCGATCCTGGTATGTGGTGCGACTGA
>NZ_JASBRH010000012.1 GCF_029961155.1 Pontibacterium granulatum
GATCAACCCAATCGCGATGGAAGAAGGTCTGCGCTTCGCTATCCGTGAAGGTGGTCGTACCGTAGGTGCAGGTGTTGTATCTAAGATCATCGAGTAATTCTCTCTGATCTGAAAAAAGGCTCCCATACGGGAGCCTTTTTTTTGGTTAAAAAATAGACTTGACCGTATATGCATATGCAAGTAGTATTTGCGTCCCCTACACCGTAGGGGTGGTCGGCATATGCCGTAATATAATTCGTTAGGAATTGTGATCGAAATGCAGAATCAGAAAATTCGTATTCGTCTGAAAGCCTTTGATCATCGCCTGATTGACTCCTCTGCGCAGGAAATCGTAGATACTGCGAAGCGCACAGGTGCTCAGGTGCGTGGCCCGATCCCACTTCCAACCCGTAAAGAGCGCTACACAGTGCTGGTTTCTCCTCACGTGAACAAAGATGCACGTGACCAGTATGAAATCCGTACTCACAAGCGTGTTCTGGACATCGTTGAGCCAACTGAGAAAACAGTTGACGCACTGATGAAGCTGGATCTTGCAGCGGGTGTAGAAGTGCAGATCAGCCTCGGCTAATCAAAAAAGGCACTGCGCAGATTTAATTTATTAATGAAGCGCTTTTTTAGTGTGGAATGCTCTGGAAAGGGCAGCCGTAGTGGGTAACAGCCCCGTACACAACTGGCAAGAGGTTTTAAGAAAATGTCTGTAGGTCTTATCGGACGTAAAGCGGGTATGACACGCATCTTCACTGAAGATGGTCAGTCCGTGCCAGTCACCGTCATCGAAGTGGAACCGAACCGTATCACTGCTGTGAAAGCAGAAGATACCGACGGCTACGCAGCGATTCAGGTTACTACTGGCTCTAAGAAGGCGAACCGCCTGTCTAAGCCAGAAGCGGGTAACTTCGCAAAAGCTGGTGTAGAAGCAGGTCGTGGTTTGTGGGAGTTCCGCCTGTCAGGTGGCGAAGAAGTCAACGTTGGCGATGAGCTGACTGTTGCGCGCTTCGAAGCAGGTCAGAAAGTAGACGTTACTGGTCAGTCTAAAGGTAAAGGTTTCCAGGGTGGTGTTAAGCGCTGGAACTTCTCTACCCAGGACGCGACTCACGGTAACTCTCTGTCTCACCGTGCTCCGGGTTCTATTGGTCAGTGTCAGACTCCTGGCCGCGTGTGGAAAGGCAAGAAGATGGCAGGTCACATGGGTGCTGCACAGGTAACTGTTCAGACTCTGGAAGTCGTTCGCGTTGACGCAGAACGTAACCTGCTGTTGATCAAAGGTGCTGTTCCGGGCGCAACCGGCGGTGACGTAATCGTTAAACCGGCTGTTAAAGTCGGCGCCTAAGGGGGTTTGAAATGAATCTGAATTTGGCTGGAGCTAACGGTTCGGTAGAAGTTTCCGACCTGGCTTTTGGTAAAGAATTCAACGAAGCGCTGGTGCACCAGGTTGTGACTGCATACCTGGCTGGCGCTCGTCAGGGTACTAAAGCCCAGAAAAACCGCTCTGCGGTATCTGGTGGTGGTGCAAAGCCTTGGCGTCAGAAGGGCACTGGTCGTGCTCGTGCGGGTACTTCCCGTTCTCCAATCTGGCGTTCTGGTGGCGTAACTTTCGCTGCACAGCCACGTGACCACGCTCAGAAAGTAAACAAGAAAATGTACCGCGCTGCTATGCGTTGCATCTTCTCTGAGCTGGTTCGTCAGGACCGCCTGGTGGTAGTAGAAGATTTCGCTCTGGAATCTCCTAAAACTAAACAGTTTGTAGCTAAGCTGAACGAGCTTGAGCTGTCTAACGTACTGCTGATCACTGAAGACGTAGAACAGAATCTGTACCTGGCTGCGCGCAACGTACCTCACGTTGATGTGCGCGACGCTGCAGGTGTAGACCCAGTAAGCCTGGTCGGTTTCGACAAGGTGCTGGTAACTGTTGCTGCACTGAAGAAGGTTGAGGAGGTGCTCGCATGAACCAGGAACGCATCTTTAAAGTGCTGTTGGGTCCGCACATCTCTGAGAAGGCGACCATCGTAGCTGAAGGTTCTCAGCAGGTGGTGTTCCGCGTTACTAAAGACGCTACCAAACCAGAAATCAAGAAAGCTGTTGAAGAGCTGTTTGACGTTAAAGTTTCCGGCGTCAACATCGTCAACGTTAAGGGCAAAACCAAGCGTACAGCGCGTGGTTTCGGCAAGCGCAACGACGTACGCAAAGCATACGTTTGCCTGGCTGACGGCTCTGAGATTGATTTCATCGGTGGCGAGTGATTGGGGGTTTAGAAAATGGCAGTGATTAAAACTAAGCCGACCTCTGCTGGACGTCGTCACGTTGTTAAAGTAGTTGGTGCTGACCTGCACAAGGGTAAGCCACACGCTGCGCTGGTTGAGAAGAAATCCAAAACCGGCGGTCGTAACCACTACGGTCGTATCACTACCCGTCACGTTGGTGGTGGTCACAAACAGCAGTACCGTGTTATCGACTTCCGTCGTAACAAGGACGATATCCCTGCAGTTGTTGAGCGTCTGGAATACGATCCAAACCGTTCCGCACACATCGCTCTGCTGAAATATGCTGACGGTGAGCGTCGTTACATCATCGCACCTAAAGGTGTGGTGGCTGGTGCCAAGATTTCTTCCGGTCAGGATACTGAAATCAAGCCAGGTAACTGCATGCCACTGCGCAACATCCCAGTAGGTTCTGTTGTGCACTGTATCGAGCTGAAACCTGGTAAGGGTGCTCAGATGGCTCGTTCCGCGGGTACTTCTGCTCAGCTGGTTGCGCGTGAAGGTGCATACGCGACTCTGCGTCTGCGTTCCGGCGAAATGCGCAAGGTACTGGTTGAATGTCGTGCGACTCTGGGTGAAGTAAGCAACTCTGAACACTCCCTGCGTCAGCTGGGTAAAGCTGGTGCTAAGCGCTGGCGTGGTGTTCGTCCAACCGTTCGCGGTGTTGCTATGAACCCGGTAGACCACCCACACGGTGGTGGTGAAGGTCGTACTTCCGGTGGTCGTCACCCAGTGACACCATGGGGTGTGCCTACTAAGGGTCACAAGACTCGTAAGAACAAGCGTACCGATAAGCTGATCGTACGCCGTCGTCAAGCCAAATAATTAGGTTGAGGATACAGTTGTGCCACGTTCACTGAAGAAAGGTCCATTTATCGACCTTCACCTGCTGAAAAAGGTAGAGGCTGCAATTGAGAGCAACGACCGTCGTCCGATTAAGACTTGGTCTCGTCGCTCTACCGTCTTCCCGAACTTTGTCGGTTTGACGATTGCAGTACACAACGGTCGCCAGCACGTTCCAGTGTACATCACTGAGGACATGGTCGGTCATAAACTGGGCGAGTTCGCTGCTACACGTACTTACCGTGGCCACGCAGCGGATAAGAAAGCCAAGCGATAAGAGGAGTTAGATGATGGAAGTTGCCGCTAAATTAAAAGGCGCCCGCATCTCCGCTCAGAAAGCCCGTCTGGTAGCAGACCAGATCCGTGGCAAGTCTGTCGGTGAAGCTCTGGACATCCTGGCGTACAGCCCGAAAAAAGGTGCGGCGCTTGTCAAGAAAGTACTGGAGTCTGCGATTGCAAACGCAGAACACAACGAAGGTGCTGACATCGACGAGCTGCGCGTTTCTACTATCTTCGTTGACGAAGGTATGACTATGAAACGCATCAAGCCGCGTGCAAAGGGTCGCGCAGATCGTATTCTGAAGCGTTCCTGCCACATCACCGTAAAAGTGGCTGACTAAGCGACTGCTAGGAGAGTTTGTTATGGGTCAGAAAGTACATCCGACCGGTATCCGACTTGGTGTCGTGAAAGACCACACTTCTGTGTGGTACGCGGACAAGTCAGAATACGCAAGCAAGCTGCTGAATGACCTCGAGGTACGTGCGTACCTGGAGAAGCAGCTGGAAAAAGCATCTGTAAGTCGCATCGAAATCGAGCGTCCTGCACAGAATGCTAAGATCACCATTCACACCGCTCGTCCGGGCATCGTGATTGGTAAGAAAGGTGAAGATGTGGAGAAGCTGCGTAACGCTGTTTCTCAGATGATGGGCGTGCCTGTTCACATCAACATCGAAGAAGTTCGCAAACCTGAACTGGACGGCAAACTGGTAGCGCAGAGCGTTGCTAGCCAGCTGGAACGTCGTGTTATGTTCCGTCGCGCTATGAAGCGTGCGGTACAGAACGCTATGCGTCTGGGTGCTAAAGGCATCAAGATCCAGGTTAGCGGTCGTCTGGGTGGCGCTGAGATCGCGCGTACTGAGTGGTATCGTGAAGGCCGTGTGCCGCTGCACACTCTGCGTGCTGACATCGATTACGCTACTTACGAAGCGCACACCACATACGGTGTGATCGGCGTTAAAGTCTGGATCTTCAAGGGTGAGGTTCTCGGTGGTATCGAACAGGTACGCGCTGAGAAGAAAGCACCTAAGAAGAAAGGTAAGTGAGGTAGACGTCGATGCTGCAACCTAAACGACTGAAATACCGTAAGGTAATGAAGGGCCGCAACCGCGGTCTGGCTCAGCGCGGTAGCAAAGTAAGCTTTGGCGAATTTGGTCTGAAAGCTACTAGCCGTGGTCGCATCACTTCCCGTCAGATCGAGGCGGCTCGTCGTACCATGACACGTCACGTGAAACGTGGTGGTAAGATCTGGATCCGCGTATTCCCTGACAAGCCAATTACCGGCAAGCCTCTTGAGGTTCGTATGGGTAAAGGTAAGGGTAGCGTTGAGTACTGGGTAGCTCCAATTCAGCCAGGTCGTATCCTGTTTGAAATGAGCGGTGTACCTGAAGAGCTGGCATCCGAGGCATTTGGCCTGGCTGCTGCTAAGCTGCCTGTTTCTACAACTGTTGTTAAGCGTACGGTGATGTGATGAAAGCGAACGAACTACGTGAGAAGTCCGTTGATGAGCTTCAGCAGGAACTGTTGGGTCTTCTGAAAGAGCAGTTTAACCTGCGCATGCAGAAAACCACCGGTCAGCTGGCACAGAATCACCTGTTGGGCCAGGTTCGTCGCGACATCGCTCGCGTGAAAACTGTACTCAACGAAAAGGCAGGTAACTAAGAATGAGCGCAGAAAAACGTACTCGTACTGTTACTGGCCGTGTTGTCAGTGACAAGATGGATAAAACCATCACAGTTCTGGTTGAGCGTAAAGAGAAGCATCCGATTTACGGAAAATTCATGAAACGCTCCACCAAACTGCACGCTCACGATGAGAAGAATGAGTGTCAGCAGGGCGATCTGGTAACCATCGCGGAAACCCGTCCTCACTCCAAGTCTAAAACTTGGGCACTGGTTCGTATTGAAGAGCGCGCAGCGAAGGTGTAATATACGCACCCTCGCTCCAATTGTCGGCCCGTCGTTTTGACGGCGGGCTCAACACAGAGTTTGTGGAGTAGACCATGATTCAGACTGAATCTATGCTTGACGTCGCTGATAACAGCGGTGCTAAGCGTGTACAGTGCATTAAGGTCCTGGGCGGTTCTCACCGTCGTTACGCAAGCGTCGGTGACATCATTAAAGTTACCGTCAAGGAAGCAATTCCGCGTGGCAAAGTGAAAAAAGGTCAGGTCCTGAAGGCTGTTGTGGTACGTACCCGTAAGGGTGTTCGTCGTCCAGATGGCTCAGTAATCCGCTTTGATACTAACTCAGCGGTTCTGCTGAACGCTAACGACGCACCAATCGGTACTCGTATCTTTGGCCCAGTAACGCGTGAGCTTCGTTCCGAGAAGTTCATGAAAATCGTTTCCCTGGCGCCTGAAGTGCTGTAAAGATCAAACTCCGAGAAGTTTGATTTATGTAAAAACGCTAACGCCGTAAGGCGTTGGCGTTTTTGAGCATGAGAAGGACGTAGGAAAGAGGTAATTATGCGTAAAATTCGACGCGACGATGAAGTCATCGTTATCGCAGGTAAAGACAAGGGCAAGCGTGGCAAAGTCATGCGTGTCCTGGATAACGACAAAGTTGTCGTTTCCGGCATCAACATGGTGAAAAAGCACACCAAGCCTAACCCGATGCTGGGTAAAGCAGGTGGCATCGTAGAGAAAGAAGCTGCTCTGGCTGTATCCAACGTTGCTATCTTCAACCCACAGTCCGGCAAGGGCGACCGTGTTGGCTTCAAGCTTCTTGAAGACGGCTCTAAGGTTCGCATCTTCAAGTCCACCGGCGAAGTGATCAGCTAAGGGGTTGATGATATGTCTCGATTGAAAGCGCTTTATAAAGAATCTGTTCAGCAGCAGCTGAAAGATGACCTGAACAGCCCTAACATCATGGCTGTGCCTCGTCTCACCAAAATCACTCTGAACATGGGTGTGGGTGAAGCACTGGGCGACAAAAAACTGCTGGAAAACGCAGTTGCAGACATGACTAAGATCGCTGGTCAGAAGCCAGTTGTAACTCTGGCACGTAAATCCATCGCGGGCTTCAAAGTTCGTGAAGGTTGGCCGATCGGTTGTAAAGTTACCCTGCGTGGCGACCGTATGTGGGAATTCCTGGATCGTCTGGTAGACATCTCCATCCCGCGTATCCGTGACTTCCGTGGTCTGAACCCTAAGTCATTCGACGGCCGCGGTAACTACAGCATGGGTGTTAAAGAGCAGATCATCTTCCCTGAGATCGATTACGACAAGGTAGATAAACTGCGTGGTATGGATATTACCGTTACCACCACTGCTCAGAACAATGACGAGGGTCGTGCCCTGCTGGCTGCCCTGGGCTTCCCATTCAAGAAGTGATAGGGGTTTATCATGGCTAAAGAATCTATGAAGGCACGCGAAGTTAAGCGTGCAAAAGCAGTTGCTAAGTACGCTGAAAAGCGTGCTGCACTGAAAGCAATTATCCTGAGCGCGTCTGCATCTGAAGATGAGCGCTGGGATGCACAGGTTGCGTTGCAGAAATTGCCACGTGACGCTAGCCCGGTTCGCCGTCAGCGCCGCTGTCAGGTTACAGGTCGTCCACACGCGGTTTACCGCAAGTTTGGCCTGTGCCGTAACCAGCTGCGTGAAGCCGCTATGCGCGGTGACGTACCGGGTCTGAAGAAGGCTTCCTGGTAGTCCCCAGGTAGTCCCATGGTAAGCGCGACGGACTGGGCCTGAGGCTACCGCGTCGCGCTGCACAACGAGGAAGTAAAAAGCATGAGCATGCAAGATACACTGGCGGATATGTTCACCCGTATCCGTAACGGTCACATGGCTGAAAAGCAGGCCGTATCCATGCCGTCTTCCAAAATGAAGGTTTCTGTCGCTAAGGTTCTGGAATCTGAAGGTTACATCTCCGGCTACTCCGTAGAAGAAGGTGTAAAACCAGTTCTGACCATCGACCTGAAATACTTCGAAGGTAAGGCGGTTATCGAAGAGATCAAACGTGTAAGCCGTCCAGGTCTGCGTATCTACAAAGGCGCTGGTGAGCTGCCTAAAGTAGCAGGCGGTCTGGGTGTTGCGATCATCTCTACGAGCAAAGGTGTCATGACTGATCGCGCAGCACGTTCTGCGGGTGTCGGTGGCGAAGTAGTCTGCACGGTATTCTAAGAGGTTATCCAATGTCTCGTATTGCGAAGAACCCTATTGCTGTACCGGCAGGTGTTGAGCTGAAAATCGACGGCCAGTCAGTTAATGTAAAAGGTAAAAACGGTCAGCTGAGCTTTGATGTTCACCCGTCCGTAGAGATCCAGCAGGGCGAAGCAGGCCTGACGTTTGCGGGCCGTGACGGCTCCAAGCAGGCGACTGCTCTGGCAGGTACCAGCCGCGCACTGATCAACAACATGGTTGTTGGTGTAAGCGAAGGCTTCAAGAAAACTCTGCTGCTGCAGGGTGTTGGTTACCGTGCTGCTGTTAAAGGCAATGCACTGAACCTATCTCTGGGTTTCTCTCACCCAATCGATTATGAGCTGCCTGAAGGTGTCACAGCTGAAGTTCAGGGCCAGACAACTGTAGTTATCAGTGGTAACGACAAGCAGGTTGTAGGTCAGGTTGCAGCTGAGGTGCGTGGCTTCCGTCCACCAGAGCCTTACAAAGGTAAAGGTGTTCGCTACGCTGATGAATATGTTCGCCGTAAAGAAGCGAAGAAAAAGTAAGTAGGGCAGTATCATGAACGCTAAGAAACAAGCTCGTATTCGTCGTGCGCGCCGTTCTCGCCTGAAAATGCGTGAGCTGGGTGCTGCGCGTCTGTGCGTTAACCGCACACCGCGTCACATCTACGCGCAGGTGATCTCTGCTGATGGTGGTACCGTTGTTGCGGCTGCTTCCACCGTAGAAAAAGATCTGCGTGAATCCACTACCGGTAACGTTTCCGCTGCTCAGAAAGTGGGCGAGCTGATCGCTTCTCGTGCGAAAGAAGCCGGTGTTACTAAAGTTGCTTTTGACCGCTCTGGTTTCAAATACCATGGTCGTGTAAAAGCACTCGCTGACGCAGCCCGTGAAGGCGGCCTGGAATTCTAAAGGGGTCGAAAATGGCAAATCACGAACAGAAAGACGGTGACCTGCAGGAAAAGCTGGTTCAGGTTAACCGTGTCGCTAAAGTGGTTAAGGGTGGCCGTATCTTCGGTTTCACCGCTCTGACTGTAGTTGGCGATGGTAACGGCCGCGTAGGTTTCGGTCGTGGTAAAGCGCGCGAAGTACCTGTTGCTATTCAGAAGGCAATGGATCAGGCGCGTCGTAACATGGTTCAGGTTGAACTGAACGGTGACACTCTGCAGTACCCTGTGAAAGCCCGTCACGGTGCTTCCAAGGTATACATGCAGCCTGCTTCCCAGGGTACTGGTGTAATCGCAGGTGGTGCAATGCGTTCCGTACTGGAACTGGCAGGTGTACACAACGTACTGGCGAAGTGCTACGGCTCTACTAACCCTGTAAACGTTGTTCGCGCGACCATTAAAGGTCTGGCGGAGATGCGTTCTCCAGAAGATGTAGCTGCTAAACGTGGCAAGTCTGTAGACGAAATCCTGGGGTAATCGATAATGGCTAAAACTGTAAAAGTTACTCTGGTACGTAGCCCTATCGGTATCCTGCCTAAGCACAAACTGTGCGTTAAGGGTCTGGGTCTGCGCCGTATTGGTCACACAGTGGAGCTGGAAGATACTCCGTCCGTGCGTGGCATGATCAACAAAGTCAACTACATGCTGAATGTAGAAGGCGAGTAAGGGGAGTTCGTCACATGCGTCTGAACACTCTGAGCCCGGGTGAAGGTTCCAAACACGCACCAAAACGCGTTGGTCGTGGTATTGGTTCCGGTCTGGGTAAGACTTGTGGCCGTGGTCACAAAGGTCAGAAATCCCGCTCCGGCGGTTCTGTAAAACCAGGTTTTGAAGGCGGTCAGATGCCGTTGCAGCGTCGTCTGCCAAAATTCGGTTTTATTTCCCGTAAAGCACGTTACGCTGCTGAGATTCGTCTGAACGAACTGGCATCTGTAAATGCTGACGTAATTGATCTGGCTGCGCTGAAAGAAGCAGATATCATCAAGCAGGAAATCAAAGTTGCTAAGGTGATTCTGTCTGGCGAGATCAACAAAGCTGTCACCATCAAAGGTCTGAAAGTGACTAAAGGTGCACAGGCTGCAATCGAAGCTGCGGGCGGCAAAGTCGAGGCGTAAATGGCTAAGCAAGGACCAGTACCAGCAGGCGTACAGAGCGGACTCGGCGAGTTGAAATCTCGTTTGCTGTTCGTGCTACTGGCGATCGTTGTATACCGTATCGGTGCTCACATTCCGGTACCCGGTATCAACCCTGATCGTCTGGCTGCGCTGTTTGACCAGAATCAGGGCACGATCCTGAGTCTCTTTAACATGTTTTCCGGTGGTGCGTTGGAACGAATGAGTATCCTCGCGCTGGGCATCATGCCGTACATCTCTGCATCTATCATTATGCAGCTCATGACGGTCGTCAGCCCAACCCTGGAAGCGCTGAAAAAAGAAGGCGAGGCAGGCCGTCGTAAGATCAACCAGTACACCCGTTACGGTACCGTACTGCTTGCGACTGTTCAGTCTTTCGGTATGGCTGTTGGCCTGGCAAACCAGGGTGTGGCGTTCAGCGCCGATGTCAGCTTCTACTTTGTAGCAGTTGTGACATTGGTAGCCGGCGCGGTATTCCTGATGTGGCTGGGTGAGCAGGTGACCGAGCGAGGTATCGGTAACGGTATTTCGGTTCTGATCTTTGCGGGTATTGTGGCTGGATTGCCTGGTGCAATCGGCCAGTCCTTTGAATCAGCACGTCAGGGTGATCTGAATATCCTGGCGCTGCTGGCCATCGCTGTATTGGCGGTAGCCACTGTTGGTTTTGTAGTGTTTATGGAGCGCGGTCAACGCCGTATCACCATTAACTATGCAAAGCGTCAGCAGGGGCGTCGCGTTTACGCGGCACAGACCAGCCACCTTCCTCTGAAGGTAAACATGGCTGGTGTTATTCCGCCGATCTTTGCATCCAGCATCTTGCTGTTCCCGGCTTCTGTTGGTCAGTGGTTTGGCCAGTCTGAAGGTATGGAATGGCTGCAGGATGTCGCGCTGGCGCTTGGACCAGGTCAGCCGCTGTATATCCTGTTGTTTGCGATTTCTATCATTTTCTTCTGCTATTTCTACACGGCAATTGTTTTCAATCCGCGTGATGTGGCAGATAACCTGAAGAAATCAGGTGCCTTTATTCCCGGGATTCGTCCAGGGGAGCAGTCAGCGCGTTACATCGATACCGTGCTGAGCCGACTGACGTTGTTCGGTGCCCTGTACATCACTGCTGTGTCTCTTATGCCGCAGGCTCTGGTGGTTGCATGGAATATTCCGTTCTATTTCGGTGGTACCTCCCTGCTGATCGTCGTGGTAGTCGTGATGGACTTCATGGCTCAGGTGCAGTCGCACCTCATGTCGCATCAGTATGAGTCCCTGATGAAGAAATCTAATCTCAAAGGTGGCGGCGCAGGAATGATGCGCTAAGCACACCATAGGAGTAGATCATGAAAGTACGTGCGTCTGTTAAGAAGATCTGCCGTAACTGCAAAATCGTTCGTCGTAACGGTTCTGTGCGTGTGATCTGTAAAGTAGAGCCGCGTCACAAGCAGCGTCAGGGTTGATTCAACCCTGATAACAGAAGTGGAGTGCGCGCATCCTTGATTTATTTTTGATCAGGGTGTATTATTGCGCGCCTTCCACGAACTAACGAGTTTTCGGTCCCTAACCTCAACAACTAAACAGAAGGTGACAGGACCCCAATTGGAGTAAATAGAATGGCCCGTATAGCTGGAGTCAATATCCCTGACAATAAGCATGCGGTAATTTCTCTGACTTACATTTACGGGATTGGCCGTACGACCGCTCAGAGCATCTGCGACGCTTGTGGCATTGCCCCAAGCACCAAGATCGCCGACCTGTCTGAAGAACAGCTGGATAATGTTCGTGGTGAAATTTCCAAGCTGACAGTAGAAGGTGATCTGCGTCGTGAGGTGTCTATGAACATCAAGCGTCTGATGGACCTTGGTTGTTTCCGCGGTCTTCGTCACCGTCGTAATCTCCCGGTACGTGGGCAGCGTAGCAAAACCAATGCACGCACTCGAAAAGGCCCTCGTAAGCCGATCCGTAAGTAAGTGGTAAGCGATAGGAATTCCCAATATGGCTAAGCCAGGTAATCGCACACGCAAAAAGGTTAAAAAGCAGGTAGCGGACGGGTTCGCCCACATCCACGCCTCTTTTAACAACACGATCATCACTATTACTGATCGTCAGGGTAACGCTCTGTCTTGGGCAACTGCAGGTGGCTCCGGCTTCCGTGGTTCCCGTAAGAGCACCCCATTCGCCGCTCAGGTAGCTGCTGAGCGTGCTGGTCAGGCTGCACTAGAGTATGGCCTGAAAAACCTCGACGTATTCGTTAAGGGACCTGGTCCCGGTCGCGAATCTGCAGTTCGTGCGCTGAACGCGTGCGGCTACAAGATCGCTAACATCACCGACGTGACGCCAATCCCTCACAATGGTTGTCGTCCGCCGAAGAAACGTCGCGTTTAATCTGGAGACAGTAATAATATGGCTCGTTATTTAGGACCTAAGTGCAAGCTGTCTCGCCGTGAAGGTACGGACCTGTTCTTGAAGAGCGGTGTTCGTGCACTGGATAGCAAGTGTAAAGCTGAAGCTGCTCCAGGTATGCACGGTGCGCGTCGTGGTCGTTTGTCCGACTACGGCCTGCAGCTGCGCGAAAAGCAAAAAGTTCGTCGTATGTACGGCGTACTGGAACGTCAGTTCCGTGGGTATTACAAAGAAGCGGCTCGTCGCAAAGGTGCAACCGGTGAAAACCTGCTGCAGCTTCTGGAAGGCCGTCTGGACAACGTTGTATACCGTATGGGCTTTGGTGCAACCCGCGCTGAAGCACGTCAGGTAGTATCACACCGCTCCATCACTGTTAACGGTCAGGTAGTCAATGTTGCTTCCTACCAGGTACAGGCTGGCGATGTGGTAGCAGTTCGTGAAAAAGCTAAGGCTCAGCTGCGTATCAAAAACGCGCTGGATCTGGCTGCTCAGCGTGCACCAGTTGAGTGGGTAGAAGTTGACGCTACTAAGATGGAAGGTACTTTCAAAGCACTTCCAGAGCGTAGTGATCTGTCTGCTGACATCAACGAGCAGCTGATCGTCGAGTTGTACTCCAAGTAATTGTTGAACTCTTTATTGGTGGAACTATGCAGCGTTCGGTAAACGAGTTTCTAAGCCCACGTCACATTGACGTACAGGAAATCAGCAAAACTCGCGCGAAAGTGACTCTTGAGCCACTGGAGCGTGGTTTTGGCCACACGCTGGGAAATGCACTGCGTCGTATTCTTCTCTCTTCTATGCCGGGTTGTGCCGTAACAGAAGTTGAGATCGAAGGCGTACTGCATGAGTACAGCACTGTAGAAGGGGTCCAGGAAGATGTAATTGAGATCCTCCTGAACCTCAAAGGTGTTGCGATCTTGCTGCACAACGGCGACGACGTAACACTGACTCTGAGCAAGAGCGAAGCGGGTCCTGTGACTGCAGGCGACATCCAGCTGAACCAGGATGTTGAGATCGCAAATCCGGATCACGTTATTGCTCACCTCAGCGAAGGTGCAAGCATCAACATGCAGCTGCGTGTTGAACGCGGTCGTGGCTACGTGCCAGCTGACGCTCGCACTTCTGAGGAAGACGAAACTCGCGCCATCGGTCGTTTGCAGTTGGATGCAACCTACAGCCCGGTACGCCGTGTTTCCTACGTGGTAGAAAGCGCCCGTGTGGAACAGCGTACCGACCTGGACAAACTGGTTATCGATATTGAGTCTAACGGCACAATCGATCCAGAAGAGTGCATCCGTCGTGCAGCGACAATCCTTCAGCAGCAGCTTGCTGTATTTGTTGACTTGGAGGATGGAGCTGATCAGGCGAAGGAAGAGCCGGAAGAGCCAGAGATCGATCCGATCCTGCTGCGTCCGGTAGACGACCTGGAACTGACTGTACGTTCTGCCAACTGCTTGAAAGCAGAGCAGATCTACTACATCGGTGACCTGATTCAGCGCACCGAGGTTGAGCTGCTGAAGACCCCGAACTTGGGTAAGAAGTCGCTGACTGAGATCAAGGACGTGCTGGCCTCTAAAGGTCTGTCCCTTGGTATGCGTCTAGAGAACTGGCCACCGGCTAGTTTGAAAAACGACGACAGAGTCGCGTCTTGATACAGCGATTCGAACTGACTAGTTTGGTAAGGATTTAATCATGCGTCATCGTAAATCTGGTCGTAAATTTAGCCGTACCAGTGCGCACCGCAAAGCGATGTTCAAGAACATGGCAGTGTCCCTGTTTGAGCATGAGTTGATTAGAACAACTCTGCCCAAAGCTAAGGAACTGCGTCGCCACGCTGAGCCGCTGATCACTCTGGCTAAAAACGATACCGTTGCAAACCGCCGTCTGGCATTTGCACGTACTGGCAGCAAAGTAGCTGTTGGTAAACTGTTCAACGAACTGGGCCCGCGCTACGCGCAGCGTCCAGGTGGCTACATTCGCATCTTGAAATGTGGCTTCCGCCCTGGCGATAACGCGCCAATGGCATACGTAGAACTGGTTGACCGTCCGGTAGCATCTGCAGCAGTAGAAGATACTTCTGAAGATTAATACCTGATCGGTTACAAAAAACCCGGCCTTAGCGCCGGGTTTTTTATTGCCTGAATTTTCGATTCACTTCCGGGGTCAGCCGGCGCAGTGGATAACTCCATACGATTGGGCAGGTTACGGCATTTGTTGAGACACGGGCACAAAAAAGGAGAGCCATTGCTCTCCTTTTTAGGTTGTGGATAACCGTTATCTCAGCAGCGGCTTTAGGAAACGGCCGGTGTGGGAATGGCTGCAGGCAGCGACCTCTTCTGGTGTTCCAGTGGCGATGATCTCGCCGCCGTTGATACCGCCTTCAGGACCCAGGTCGACGATCCAGTCGGCGGTTTTGATCACATCCAGGTTATGTTCGATCACTACGATGGTATTGCCGTGGTCGCGCAGGCGATTGAGAACGGTCAGTAGCTGCTGGATATCGTAGAAGTGGAGGCCGGTGGTTGGCTCATCCAGGATGTAAAGTGTTTTACCGGTGTCACGTTTGGACAGCTCTTTAGCCAGCTTCACACGCTGTGCTTCACCGCCGGACAGGGTGGTTGCAGCCTGACCTAAACGGATATAGCTGAGGCCCACGTCCATCAGGGTTTGCAGGCGACGTGCCAGAGCCGGAATCGCATCAAAGAACTCACGTCCTTCCTCGATGGTCATGTCCAGCACCTCGTCGATGCTCTTGCCCTTATATTTGATCTCCAGCGTTTCACGGTTGTAGCGTTTGCCCTTACACACATCACAGGGGACGTATACGTCCGGCAGGAAGTGCATCTCCACCTTGATCACCCCGTCACCCTGACAGGCCTCACAGCGGCCACCCTTAACGTTGAAACTGAAGCGGCCCGGTTTGTAACCGCGGGAACGCGCTTCCTGGGTGCCGGCAAAGAGCTCACGCACTGGCGTGAAGATACCGGTGTAGGTGGCCGGGTTGGAGCGCGGTGTACGACCGATAGGGCTCTGGTCGATATCAATCACCTTGTCGAAGTGCTTCAGGCCTTCAACTTTGTCGTGGGGTGACGCATCCAGTGTGGTGGCGTGATTCAGCTCAGTAGCTGCCACCGGGTACAGGGTGGTGTTGATCAGCGTGGATTTACCGGAACCGGATACACCGGTGATACAGGTAAACAGGCCGACAGGCACCTCAAGGGTCACATTCTTTAGGTTGTTACCGGTCGCGCCCTTTAGCCTCAGCATCTTGTCGCGGTTAATCGGGTGCCGTTCTTCTGGCACTGCTATCTGGCGGGCACCGGAGAGGTACTGACCGGTGAGAGACTCCTCACACTCCATCACATCCTTGGCGGTACCGTGGGCAACGATCTGACCGCCGTGTACGCCGGCACCCGGGCCGATATCTACCAGGTAGTCCGCCATGCGAATCGCATCTTCGTCGTGCTCAACGACGATTACGGTGTTCCCCAGGTCTCGCAGGTGTTCCAGGGTGCCCAACAGGCGTTCGTTGTCACGCTGGTGCAGGCCGATGGAGGGCTCGTCGAGGATGTACATGACACCTACCAGACCTGCACCGATCTGGCTGGCGAGACGGATACGCTGTGCTTCACCCCCGGACAGGGTTTCGGCGTTACGCTCCAGGGACAGGTAATCCAGCCCCACATTTACCAAGAAGCTCAGGCGTTGACGGATCTCTTTCAGGATCTTTTCGGCGATCTCGCCCTGCTTACCTTCAAGCTTCAATTGCTCAAAGTACTGGTAGCATTCACCGATCGGCAGTTTAACGATCTTCGGCAGGGTGATCCCGTCGATAAACACATGGCGTGCATCCCGGCGCAGGCGGCTGCCTTCACAGGATGGACACGGCTGGATGTTCAGGTACTTGGCGAGGTCCTCGCGCACCATCTCGGATTCGGTTTCGCGGTAGCGACGATCCAGGTTGTTCAGCACCCCCTCGAACGGGTGGGACTTGCTGATCATGTCGCCGCGGTCGTTCAGGTACTTAAACGGCACCGGCTCTGTTCCGCTGCCCTGCAGGATGATCTGCTGGTGTTTCTTGGACAGGTCACGGAACGGTGTATCCAGGTCAAAGCCAAAGTGTGCGGCGACGGCTTTCAGTTGCTGGAAGTAATACAGGCTGCGACGGTCCCAGCCACGGATTGCACCTTCTGACAGGGTCAGGCTGTTGTCGTGCACCACCTTGTTGGGATCAAAAAACTGCTTCACCCCCAGGCCGTCACAGGCCGAACAGGCACCGTGCGGGTTGTTGAAGGAGAACATGCGCGGTTCCAGTTCCTGGATGCTATGACCACAGTGGGGGCAGGCAAAACGCGCAGAGAAGATCAGGTCTTCATCTTCGCCGTCCATCCAGGCGATCTTGGCGATACCGTCGGTCAGGTTGAGGGCGGTCTCGAAGGACTCCGCCAAGCGGATCTGCAGGTCGTCGCGCACCTTGAAGCGGTCAACCACTGCCTCGATGTTGTGCTTCTTGTTCTTGTCCAGTTCCGGCGCGCTGTCCAGATCAACCACAATGCCATTGATGCGGGCACGGACAAAACCGTTGGAGCGCAGTTCGTTGATGGTGTGCAGGTGCTCGCCTTTGCGACCCTGCACCACCGGTGCGAGCAGCATCAGCTTGCTGCCTTCCGGCAGTTCCAGGACCTGGTCCACCATCTGGCTGACGGTCTGTGCGGCCAGGGGCAGGTCATGATCCGGGCAGCGGGGTTCGCCAGCACGGGCGAACAGCAGACGCAGGTAGTCGTAAATCTCGGTGATGGTACCCACGGTGGAGCGTGGGTTGTGGGAGGTGGACTTCTGCTCAATCGAGATCGCCGGTGACAGCCCCTCGATATGGTCCACATCCGGCTTCTCCATCATGGACAGGAACTGGCGCGCGTAGGTGGAGAGTGATTCCACGTAACGGCGCTGACCTTCCGCATAGAGGGTGTCGAACGCCAGTGATGACTTGCCCGAACCGGACAGGCCGGTGATCACAATCAGCTGATCGCGTGGGATCTCCAGGTCGATATTTTTCAGGTTGTGGGTACGAGCACCGCGAACCAGTATCTTATCCATGTTCTCTCCGGCCGGAACAAACAAAAGGGCAAATTATAAAGAGTTCGCTCGGTCTAATAAATGTACATTGTGTTGTGGTTACGACACTAAGGTTGAGCTGGATGAATATTTCTGTGGCGGGTTAATGGATGGCTGCAAGCAGAGTGCACAGGTGTTATTCTTACCCCCATTATTCGCCTCTGCGCGAGGCAGTCAGGGACGACGTTAAGCAACGAATTTTAACCGGAGATTTTCATGGCTCGTGGAGTTAACAAAGTAATCCTTGTTGGTAACCTGGGTGGCGATCCTGAGGTTCGTTACATGCCCTCTGGCGGCGCAGTGACTAACGTTACAATTGCGACCAGCGAGAGCTGGAAAGACAAGCAGAGCGGTCAGCAGCAGGAACGTACTGAGTGGCACCGCGTTGTTTTCTTCAACCGTCTGGCGGAAATTGCCGGTGAGTACCTGCGTAAGGGTTCTCAGATCTACATCGAAGGCTCCCTGCGTACCCGTAAGTGGCAGGACAACAGCGGCCAGGACCGTTACACCACTGAGATTGTAGCCAGCGAAATGCAGATGCTGGGCGGCCGTGGCGGTGACAGCGGTGGTTACCAGCAACAGGGCGGTGGTTATCAGCAACAGCCGCCTCAGCAGCAGGGTGGTTACCAGCAGCAGGCTCCGCAGCAGAACTACCAGCAACAGCCGCAGCAGCAGTCTTACCAGCAGCAAGCGCCGCAACAGGCACCTCAGTCTCAGCCTGCGCCACAGCCGCCTGCTCAGGGTTTCGACGATTTCGACGACGATATCCCGTTCTGAGTCCAGGTACAGATATTAAAAAACCCGCATTGGCGGGTTTTTTTGTGTCCAAGTGATCACTGATCACATAGATGTACACGTAGCTTATCGCACAGGGCTTTCAGCTGCGCCGATTCCTCGTCCGTGAGCGGGGCTTTGCAGGCCATCGCTTTTGGTACCTCCAGCGCACGCTCTTTCAGTGCCAGACCTTCATCGGTCAGCTGCAGCAGGCAGGAACGTTCATCCTGTTTGCAGCGTACCCGTTGCAACAAACCTTTGGCTTCCAGCCGCTTCAGCAGCGGGGTGGTGGTGCCGGAGTCCATGTGCAGTCGCTCGCCCATCCGTTTCACGCTGAGGCCGTCTTCCGACCAGAGCACCATCATCGCCAGGTACTGGGGGTAGGTCAGATCCAGCTCCAGCAGGGCAGAACGGTAAGAGCGCACCATCGCATTGGCGGCGCTGTAGAGGGAGAAACAGCTCTGCTTTTCCAGGCAGAGGGCATCGTCATTATTCATTTGGCTCATAAGCTTATCCTAAATTGTTACTTAAATAGCGGTCAAGTAGCTTGCGCGCAACTAAGTTGCTAGTTATTATTGATCGCAAGATGGCTGTGCGCAAGATAATAGCGAGCCACAATTAAAATTCTATCAGGATGATGGTTAATCTCAACAGCAACACGGGTTAGTCATGGTAAGTAACGCAGGCTTTTTCAAATTTGCAGTAATCGGTGCGGTTTTAATGGCACTGGTGGCAGGGGGAGCCGCACTCGAGCCACGTACTCAACTGGCCAGACAGGTGAATGACAGTGGGCTGATGAGAATGATCAACCATCCGGATCCAAACGAACAGAACGAAATCGACAGCTTTATATTGAGGATACACACATGAAAAACATCGCAACTGTAATCGCCCTGACTTCCGCTATCTTTGCCGGTACTGCATCTGCAGCGGTAGAATCCAGCCAGATCAGCCACTTCGGCACCGGTGTTGAGTTTGCAAGCACCTCTCACTACAGCGGTCTGGAGCAGGTGGTGGTAGACAACAGCAACCTGAAAGGTGGTAATGCGCTGGAGCCGGTATACGGCGCGGACCTGTACTTCGGTTCTAACTAAATCCCTCTTTTCACTGCTCGAGATGCCCATGTTAAGCGATCCCTATCCGGATCGCTTTTTTATATCTGGCCTCTGGTTAGCGCAGTCTTGAATCCAGCGGATAAAAGCCTGCGTTTTATTGTCCTTTATGCGACTCTCCGGATAGACCAGATAGTATGCGTAGTCCGGTAGGGACTGCTCAAATAACCGTACCAGCTCGCCACTTGCCAACTCGTTTTGCAGTAGGCGTGGACACCCCAGCATCACGCCCTGGCCATTAATAATGGCTTGTACACGCACATTGGTATCGTCAAAGATCTGACCCCGTGCGGCATCGGTTGGCGGCAGACCGGCCAGTCGAAACCAGGCCTGCCAGGCGCTGTGATCGCTGTCATGTATGAGATTCAAACCGGAAAGTTGCTGAGGAGTCGTGGGCATACCTTCAGTGACTATCAGCTCGCGGCTACAAATGGGGGTGAGGTTGCCGGGAATCAGCATATCCGCTTGCATGCCCGGCCAATGCCCCTTACCCCAGAGAATAGCGACATCGATATTCTCTGAACTAAAGTCCGGCAATGTACTGCGGTGGATCAGGTCAATCTGAATATCCGGATGTTGCGCCCAGAAGCTTTGTAAACGAGGGGCGAGCCAGGATATGGAGAAAAAGGGTCGTAACACAATGTATAGATTCTTCGATTTCCGCCCGTTCATCGTTTCTCGCACAGCCTCGGCAATTGATTTGAACGGTCCCTCCAGGTCGCCATAGAGTTGGTAACCGGCATCGGTGAGAATCATTGTCCGACTGGTACGACTGAACAGTTTTAAACCTAGGTAGTCCTCCAGAATACGTATTTGATGACTGACCGCAGAAGGGGATACCAACAATTCATCCGCTGCCTTCGTGAAGTTCAGGTATTTTGCCGCAACGACAAAGGTCTTGAGGGCGTTCATAAGGGGGATGTATGCCATTGGTTTCCACCTGTGCGGTCAGTGCAACTCAGTTATGGTGAAAGTGCTCGATCCAGGCGGCGACCGCCAGTAACCGTTCATCATCGTGTGGCCGTCCAACAAGTTGCAGACCCAACGGCAAACCTTCACTATCCCTGGCGCCGGGCAGATTAATAACCGGTAGCCCCAACGCCTGCCACGGACGACTCATATGGGGTAGACCGGTGCGCTCGGTACCGAGAGGCGCAACGCCGGGAGCGGAGGGCGCAAGAATCAGATCGGCTTCGGCATGCTGTTTCCACAGCCATACACCGATCTTGCGGATTGACGCCAGTGCATCAAGGTACTCGGCATAGGAGATCTGATCACCGTGCACCATTAGCTCCCTGAATGGCTCGCTGAGCTGTTCTGGATGAGCAGCCTCGTAGGCAAGGTTACGACGTGCTTCGAACGCCAGTATTTGATGATGCAGTGCCACCAGTCGTTTGAGCAAATCGCAGCTATGCAGTTGCTGGATTTCAATACCCTGCACGCGCAGTTCTCGGCTCAATGCAATCAGCGCCTCGGTCATGGCCGGGTCAGTCTCGCCGATGGCGCTACCCAAACAGAGCAAAACCGATTTGGGCTTGACCGGCGCAATCGCTGCCGCCGACTGTCCCAGCAACAGGGTCCGCACCAAACTGGCGTCTTGGGCCGAACGGCTCAGAATACCCAACGCATCCAGTGACTGAGCCAGGGGCTGGACACCCCGTAATGACAACTCGCCGCGAGTGCAGACGTAGCCGCTGATACCGCAGAAAGCAGCCGGGCGGATTACCGAGGCAGCTGTTTGCGAACCCAGTGCTAGCGGAACCATTCCGGCGGCCACCGCAGCGGCAGAGCCGCTGGAGGAGCCTCCCGGCGTACGGCGGGGATCGTGAGGGTTGACCGTATCACCGGGTTTGAAATAGGCAAACTCGGTCGTGACTGTTTTGCCCATGATGATTGCACCTGCCTGTTTCAGACGAACCACGCAGGTTGCATCATCGTGCGGCCGACGCCCCCGATGGATTGGCGATCCGAGTTCAGTCGGCATCTCGGCCGTATCGATGATGTCCTTGATACCGACCGGCAGCCCTTTCAGCGGGCTGCGATCGTAGAACGTGCGGTTATCGCGGTATGTTTGTAGAACCTGCTGGCGGCTACGTAGAAACTGCCATGCGTTCAATTCCGCTTCACGCTGATCCACCGCGTCAAAGCAAGCGTTGATCAAGGTTTCGGTATCCTGCTCACCCTGCTTGATGGCGGCCAGCATGGCAGACAGACTCCATTGGCTCGGATCGGTACTCAGCATAAGCCTGCCTCAGACAAAACGTGTTGGAAGAAGGTTGCCGGAACGTCCACGACACCCCCTCCAATGCGTCCGGCGGTACCGGTCTGTTCGATCATCCCCAACAGTATCAGTGGCCCTGCAGCCTGGTTCACCACCTGGCGGGCACCTGTTATTACGAGGCGCTCCGGTAGGCGTGCTAGCGCTGCAGTCAACGCCTTCTTCGGACGGGACAGGGCATCGTCAGGTAAATATGAGCACAAGGCTTCACGGGACGCCGTCGCTGTATTCAGTACCTGGCCACCCAAACCCAAAAAGTCCACCACGGCACTGTCACCGATTGCGCCCAGTGCGCGATACCCAGCGAACGCATCGTCGACTGCACCTTTTACTTCCGGTGCAGGCATACATATCCATTGGCCTGGCCGCGCTGCGACCTGTACGCCGAAGCTGACACCGTTGCCGCCGGCGCGGGTAATCAGCGAGCTATTTTCACTGCCTTCGGCCGCGCTCAACAGTAGGCTGCTGGCGGCCATCCACACGTTCAGAGCAAAGGCGGGTGAGCTGTGCAGAAAGTCACGGATTGCCGCAGGCGCGGCGCTAGCCTGCACACCAAGTAGGGTCTCCGCCAATAGTTCAGAACCCACCAGAGTGCGGCCGTGACAGTCGTCGCCGGCTTCAAGTGCTGCGCTGATCATCGGCAGCAGTGCGATTGGTGCCAACAGCTGATAGCCGAGCCATTCGGCCAATTCACCATTCAGCCAGCGCAGGTGGTCAGGCAAGTCTGGGTCGAGTTTACCCAGCCGTGTGCAGTGCACCATTCCCTCGTTGATAACGGCATATTTCCGGTGTGTGGGTTGATTGGCGTTGGTCACCACCATCAGCGCCATTGAGGGTGAAGCCACCCCGGCCAGAGGTACCACGATATCGTGATCCTGAGCCGGCGCAACAGCGATCTCACCGGCCAGGATCGCGTCCCGTGCTTGAGCGTAGTCTTCGGCCCAGCCTTCATAAATGGCACCGATACAAAGTGAGTTCATCACCGGTGGTGGAATCTGCTCGGCACTGGTAAAGGGTGGTCCGGCATGCAGCAGGAGTTGGTCAGCATGCAGCAGGACATCGCGTACCCGGCACATACCGCTCCAGCGCGGATCGCAGCGCTTTACTTGCTCAAAAGCTTTCAGATCATCAGTCAGGTTCAGCATTGGGGGCGTTCCCTCCTTTAAATAGAACATCTGCACCAGTCACAGGCGACTTCAGTCGGCGCGCACCCAACTTTCACTGTTGGCGAGGGCTGCGGATTGGGCGATTCGGTCGAGAAAGTCCCGCTCTACGGTCTGGCCGGTGATTGCCTGACCGTTGATCTCGACACAGGCGCTGCTGGCGGGTTGGAACACACAGAACATTTCATGTTCGCCGGTTTGGGTTTCTGCCGGTGGCAGGGCTACCGCGAAGGTGTCCTGAAGGTCTTTCCAAATCATGTCGATCTGAAGGTTATGGCTGTCAGAGGTGGCGCGCTCGGTAACATGGGCTGGATAGTCGGCCAGAGTTTCGAAGCGGGCGTCCGCCACGTATTCCAGCGTATCCAGTGCCACGGCTGGGCGGAACAGACCGAAGCGGCGTACGAACTGATCCACCAGATAACGGGCCAGTTCCAGGTTATCGGTCAGGCACAGGCGCACCGCGTTGGTGTCCTCCTTCTGGTAGGGATTCTCCAGCACCAATATTGCCTGGCCGCGACCGTAGTCGGAGGCGGCAATGCGGAAATACAGGGAGAGGGACGACCAGTCGCCCTTTGGGTCGGTTTTCAGATAGATAAACGGGTTATCACCGGTCCAGTCAACTTTGCCAGTACGGATGGAATTCATTGGGTTATCTCTCACTTAGCGATTTTGTTTTTGTTATGGTGATCAGCGGTGCGCCTTGGACTTGGCCAGGGCCCGCAGTTGCTCGAAGTTGGACGTCGGTTGCCAGCCCAGCAGTTCTTTCGCTTTGGCACTGCTGAAGATCGAGGCACGTGGGTTCTGCTGATATTTGCGCGGATTCTCGATCGGAGGCAGTTCGCCAATGACTTGCCGGTACCAGTCCAGGGTTGGTTGCGGATGCGATGTGTCGTCGGCACTGAGGAAGAAAGCGCCGTATTTCAGTCCCTGAAGTTTTACTGCCGCATGGAATGCGGTGGCTACATCTTCGGCGGTTACGTAGTAGAACAGCCAGTGACGTTCCGGTGCGTCAACAAAGTCGATGTATTGCTGCAGGGTTTCCTCCAGTACCACGGCCAGCGGACGCAGGCAGATCACCTCCATATCGAAACCGTCAGCGAAACTTTGCGCCATCTGTTCCATCACGATCTTACTGACGCTGTAGGCCTGGACTGGTTTGTTGGTATGGGTTTCATCCACAGGCAAGCTCTGTGGTGTCCAGTCCGGTCGCATTTCGGACAGGCCGCAGGCAGAGATGCTGGAACAGAGTACAACTTTCTTGATACCCAGTTCGGAGGCGGCCTGCAGCACGTGCCAGGTACCGCGGACGTTGACGTCGATGTATTTTTCCGGCTCGCAGGCCCAGTCATAATCCAGTGCCGCCAGATGCACGACGGCATCGGCGCCCTGCATCGCCTGCCGCAACTGATCCAGCGCCATGACATTGGTTTCCACAAAGTGAGCGTCTGCATCACCGGCAACCAAGTCGGCGATAACCACCTCGTATTCGGTTAGTAACTGGCGTACTACATAACGACCCACACGACCGGAACCTCCGGTCACTACTACCCGTTGCTTAGACATATAGAACTACCTTAAATAACTGTTGGAAAAGGGTGGTTGTGCTCATAGATCCAGGACTAACTCATCGCTCAGGGCACGCGATACGCAGAGCATCATATAGTCGTTGTCGGCCTTCTCTTCAGGCGAGAGAACCGCATCGCGATGATCCGGTGTACCGGCCAGAACGCCGGTTTCACAGGAACCGCACACACCGTCACCGCATGAGCTGGGAATTTTGAAACCGTTTTCACGCAGTACGCTGAGTACAGAACGGCCTTCGGGGATATGCAGGCGCTGTCCGGTGCTGTTAATCACGACATCGAACGCGTTACCGCGAGTATCCACATCACCGCCACTGAAGCGCTCGATATGCAGGCTCCATTGATCCTGTGTCGCAGCCATGCCCTCCAGTGCATCAAGCAGCCCTTTTGGGCCGCAGGAGTATACGGAGGTATCGGCATCGCATTCGGTCAACAGGGCTGTGAGATCAAGCGGTCCATCTTCGGCATCACCATTGAGACGGATACGGTTACTGTCGTATGCAGTGAGCCGGTCCAACAGCGACATCCGACTCCGGTCTCGGGCCAGATAGACCAAACGCCAGTCGATCCCTTCTGCATCGGCCTGCTGGATCATCGGCAACATCGGCGTGATACCGATACCACCGGCGATGAACAGGACCTTCTTGCGGGGCGCAAACGGGAAAAGGTTACGCGGCTGGGAGACCTGTAGAGTGTCGCCCTCGCGCAGACCTTTGTGGATGAATCGTGATCCACCACGGCCGCTATCTTCGCGTAATACGGCGACCTGCCACTGTGTCTGATCCCGGTAGTCGCTGCACAGGGAATACTGGCGCAGCAAAACATCATCGCTAGACGCAGGTGCAGCACCGTTACGGTAAAGAGAGAGGGCCAGCTCAATATGAGAACCCGGTGTCCAGTGGGGTAAGGGCTGACCGTCTTGGGAGACCAGAGTTAATCCGATCACATCATCGGTTAGTTTCTCCTTACGGGCGACACGCAGCATCAGTCTGTCATCGTTGGACATAAGACCACCCTTTTAAAATAAGTACGGATATAACGATCCGCATTGTTCTTGTTATAACGGGGCCAACGGCACCTCAGAGGGATAGAAACCCGCTGTGCCCCGGTGGAGCGGATTCGTGATCAGGCGCCGTCAGCGGCACTGTCTTCAGCGCGATACTTATCGATCAGCCAGTTTTGCAGACGCTGAATCACTTTTTCGTCGGAGGTCAGACGACCACGGGTTGCATGTTGGGACTGAAAACCCACCTGACAGGAGCGCCAGGCGAAAACATCCTCTTCCATCACCGGCCAGAGGTCGTCGTGTTCTTTCTGGAAGTTGTCCTGGAAGTCGTCCCGCTGCAGAGTGGATTCTGGATACATCCAGGAAACGCCGTACAACGATGTCTTCGCGCCGGTCGGCAACCACATGAAGTACTTCACCTTATCCGGCATGGCGACGATCAGCAGGTTGGGTGCAACCGTGACATAGGACAGCTGGGACCGCTCTGCGTCGGTGAGACCTTCCATCGCTGGCTGCAGAATGGACCCGGTATGGGTTGGTGCAGCGTCCTTATGGGGGCTGATCAGGTTGTAGGACACCAGTCCCCGGCCTACATCGTTGAATTTAACTTCCTCGTCAACATTGCTCTGTGGTAGGGGAAACATGTCACCCCAGGATGAGCCGTGCAGGAAAGAACAGTGGTAGCACTCGTCGTTGAAGATCTTCCAGTTCCAGTCGAACGGTTCCATCTCCAGCGGCTCAGGTGCACGTAACTCGGACATCTTGTAGTTGCGAAGTTGTTCACCCAGATTGCCCAGGCGGTCGCTCAGTGGTGGCAAGCTTTCATCTTGAGTACAGAAGATAAAACCTTCCCATATCTCCGTACGCAGCTTCGGCAGGCACACATCCTTAACATTGAACTCCTCGTCGTCCTTGTCGGTCAGGCCCGGTGCGGAGGTTAACTCACCCTGGGTGTTGTAGACCCAGGCGTGTAGCGGACAACGCAAACGGCGGGTATTGCCACGCCCCTCGACAATCAGCATGCCGCGGTGCTGGCAGACATTAGACACCACATTGATGGAGCCGCTGCGATCACGGATCACCACCAATGGATCGTCACCGACGGTGATGGTGTAGTAGTCACCTGTATCCGGAATATCATTGGCACGACCGACACAGAACCATTCGTGGCTCCATACGGCGTTCATCTCAAACTGATAAAAGTCTTCCGAAGTAAAACACTCCGGTGGCAGAGAATATACCGCACCGCCGTCACTGTAACTGGAATCGAATTCAGCAATAGGGATTGGGCTTTTTATTGTTTTTTTAGTCATACCGCTAAAGCTCCTGCGAAATGTGTTAATAAGTTAATTTGTTTTGATACTGTTTTTTTTGGTTGGCTTTTCAAGGTTGGCTTTTTAAGCCTCGTTAAAAATGTTCTCAAAAATTTGTGAGTATAAGAACAAAGCAAACTTCAATGTGATGTGAATATTTCTCAAACCTGTATGTACAACAAAGGCTGGTGGATAACTGTGAATTTATATTCACGTTGAATCTCAGTGAAGCAAGTAAAGCTCAACCAGCTTTGAGGAAAACTAAACATTGTTGATGGCGGGTTTTTGTACAATAAGATTGCTTAATAGTGTTTGAGATAAAGAGAATAAAAATATGTCTGAAAATATTAAATTTCGTCTGGATCACACCATGATTCGGGTTGCCGATCTTGATAAGTCAATCGATTTTTATACCCGGATTATGGGGATGAAAGTGCTGCGTAAAAATGAATATCCAGGTGGACGATTTACCAATGTGTTTGTAGGGTTCGGGCCGGAAAACGAAACTACAACGTTGGAGCTCACCAATAACTGGGATATTACCGAACCGTATGACAAAGGTGACGCATACGGCCATCTGGCATTTAATGTGGATAACGTAGTAGAGGCGATGGCTTACCTGGAAGCAGAAGGTGTCCGCATTAAAAGCCCCGCCAAAGCTATGAATCACGGTACCCGCATGTTGGGATTTATCTTTGATCCCGATGGTTACGTCATTGAGCTGAACGAACCGCTCAACGGTTAGTAAAGAAAAAGCCAGCCCATCAAGGCTGGCTTTTTTATACCCGGATCCACAGAGACTACTGCGGATAGTCCTTGCCGGTTGGCACGACATAGACCGGAACACGACTGCGCTTGATCACTTTTTGCGTGGTATGACTCTGGCTGTGCAGACCCAGTTTATGTTCGGTCCCCATTACAATCAGGTCTACCTCCTGCTCCCTGGCAACCCGCAGGATCGCTTCATCGTGTTCGCCTTCCACCACCATCGGTGTTACCTGAACGGCGTTGTCCGTACCCAGGTCATACAGCTCCTCATCGAAGAAAAGCTGGACACGGGCGCGCATCTGCTCGGTGATCTTATTGATGCCTTCGTTCTGCACCTGCTTGACCAGTGCGGCTGGCAGATACTGACGAATCAACGCTTCGCCCAGCTCGCCTACAGGACTCATGACATGCAGCATGATCAGCTCGGCGCTGTTCTGCTGTGCCATCTGAATCGCGTGACGGTACACCGCGCGGGTATAAGGGCCCAGCGAAGTTGTATAAAGAATCTTGTTTATATCTGGAAGACTCATAGCAATACCTGTTATCCGGTTGTGGTTTACATCATGTTTGGCAGCACGAGTACAACCTGCGGGAACAGGCTGATGATTACGACGGCGATACACATCAGGATAAAGAACGGAAACGCCGCCTGGACCACCCGTCCGATTGATTGCCCGGTCAGTCCCTGCAGGATAAACAGGTTGAAACCTACCGGCGGTGTCATCTGTGCCAGCTCAACCATCAGTACCAGAAATACGCCGTACCAGATTGGATCGAATCCGGCTTGCAGAATCAGTGGTAGCGTTATCGGCAGGCTCATCACGATGATGGAGATACCATCCAGGAAGAAACCGAGCAGGATATAAAAAGCGGCCAGAATCAGCAGCAGTCCATATGGAGACAACGCCATGCTTTCGATCAGTGTCACCAGCTGTACCGGAATATGCAGATAGCCGATGGCGGTGGATAAAAAGGCTGCCGACACCAGTATTGAGCACACCATACAGGAGGTTTTTACCGCGCCCATCGCCGCTTCAATGACGATATCCCATGAGAAGCTTCCCATCAGAATGATTAGCACGAAAGTGGCCATTACCCCTACGGCTGCAGCTTCCGATGGTGTGGCGATACCGCTGTAAATTCCCCCCAGCACAAGCACGATGAGGGTGACAATCGGCAGCAAATCTTTCAGCCCGGACAGGCATTGCTGCAGGCTGATACGTTCATCGGACGCCGGTGCCAGCTGAGGGCTCATTACGCAACGAACGATGATGTAAGAGGAGTACAAAAAAGCAACCAGCAAGCCCGGCATGATGCCGGCGGCAAACAGTTTGGAGATCGAAACCTCTGCCAGAACACCGTAGATGATCATGACGATGGACGGAGGGATCAACAGGCCAAGGCTACCGGCACCTGCGAGAGAGCCCACGGACAGGGCATTGTTATAACTGCGCTCAGCCAGGGCTGTTGTGGTGATCTTGCCAACGGTTGCTGTGGTGGCCGAAGTGGATCCGCTGACGGCGGCAAACAGGGTGCAGCCGAGCACGTTAGTATGCAGCAGGCGCCCCGGCATCCATTGCACCAACGGTGACAGTCCGCGGAACAGACGGTCTGAGATATCGGTACGGAAGATGATCTCTCCCATCCAGATAAACAGCGGAATGGCGGACAGCTCCCAGGCGCTGGCACTGCGCCAGACAACCGAACGGGCGATAAAACCGATTCGATCGATGGAGAAGTCCGCGATAAAAAACAGGCTGCTAATCGCAACAAGAAACAGGCCGACAAACACCCAGGTTCCCAGTCCGAGAAACAGTATGATCAGGGCCAGCATAAGGCCCATATGCATTAAAACATCCATAACTCACCCATTACTCTTCTGCGGTTTCGGCATTTAAACTGTAACCCGCCATAATCTTGACGATGTAGGACAGCATCTGAATGATGAAAATTGCCAGACCCAGCAAGACAAACGCTTCCGGAATCCATAACGGCACGGCAGCAATGGTTTCGCTGGTGGACCCCCGCTCCCAATTACGAAGCACGGTGCGCCAGAAATAGTTGGCCAGATAACAGGTCAGGCCAAAGGCCGCGAGCACGCACAGCATCTCAACGAAACGGCGCATCAGTTGCGTCCGGATCTTGGCCAACAGAATATTTACCCGGATCAACGCACTGGTTTCGAAGGCGTATCCGAGCGACAGGAAGGTCATGGCGGCAACGCCGTAACCGACAAATTCATCCAGAACAAAGGTTGAAGTACTGAAAAAAGCGCGCAAGCTGATTTCCAGCATCACGTGCAAAGTCATTGCGGCCATGATCAATGCCGCCAGCACCGCACCCGAACGTGACAACCAGGAGGCGAGACAGATAAAGCCATCGACCATCCTGCGAAGCAAAGATGGAGTACTCTCGTTCATAAGCTACACCGGAATTATCGTTATTGTTGTTTCTGTGGCTGAGATATCAGCAGAGCGCCGCTATATCCGCTCACCAGCATAGTGATCATTGCTGATCGGTAGGTGGACCGGGCTAAAACGCCCGGTCCTGCAGTCACTTCAGGCAGTACCTGAAACATCGGACTGCACTTTGAGGTTGTGGTTAATGGGATTTCGCCAATGCGGCACGATACTGCTCGAGCAGTTCTTCGCCTTGAGGCCCCATTTTTTCCATCCATTCAGCCACGACAGCACTTGCCGCTTGTTTGAGTTCGGATCTGAAGTTGGCGGGTACATCTTCCACCACTGTCATGCCCCGTTGACGGGCCAGGGCATAGTTCTCCTGCACGACATTGCTGGTGTTGCTCCAGACATGTTTCTCCGCTTCCTGGGCTGCTTCTGAAACGGCCTGCTGCATCTCTGGAGACAAACCGTTCCAAACATCCAGGTTCATAGTGACCAGGTTGATGGTGCTGTCGTAGTTCAGCGCAGTGAAGTGGGAAACGTAATCGTTAAAACTGGCGCTCAGACCGGCTTCGATAGACGTCAGTACGCCATCAATACCCCCGGTGGAGAGCTGCGGCACGATGTCGGCCCAGCTGAGCTGGATCGGCGCAGAGCCTGCGCTTTTGAATACCTTGGTGCCGTTGGCATCGTAGGTACGCATCTTCAGGTTGTTGATAGCGCCATTGTCTGTCAGTGCGCGTTTACCCCAAAGGCCGCTCGAAGGCCACGGAGAGGAATACAGCAGTTTCTGGTTATATTTGGCCAGCACCTTCTCGTAGTAAGGTTTGGCGACTACGTATAAGGTATGCGCTTCTTCGGTGTTGGAGCTTAGGAACGGCAGAGAGGAGAGCAGGAAAATCGGGTCAACACCACCCAGAGGAGGAATAAAGGTATTGGCCAGTACGACTGCCCCATCACCTACCGCATCCAGTTGGTCCTTGGACTTCAGGCCCAACGCCCCGCCAAAGTGGTGAGCGATCTCAATTTCACCCTTGGATTTTTCTTTCAGCAACCCTGCAAAATATTTATCACCTTCTCCCTGAACTGAAGTTGCCGGATATTCATTCGGCATATCCCATACGGTTGCAGCGTTGGCTGGCAGTGTGTGGGCCGCAGTTAGCAGGGCGGTGAGACCCAACGTCATACTTATTTTTTTAATCATTGTCTTATCCCAGGTTGTAATCTGATTATTGTTATTGCGTTTGCAACAAAGGATTGTTTGTTTAGATCCAGATCAATCATGTCACAATTTATTTTGCTGACCATGAAGCGCTTCTCAAGGAACTGTGAGCTGGATTCACAAACTCTCTGGGATGGTGGGTTTTATGAAATATTTAAGAACTTCTGAGAAGGTATTCTGAGTTCGAATAGTTATTGCAAATGCATTGAAAAATAAGAGATTAATGGGTTTGTTATCGATTAACCCGAATAGGACACTCTGATTTAAGTGTCGGTTTTAAAAGCAGGCGGTTTATGTCACCCGCTGAGGTGACAATTAAAACTTGATATCGGACAAGGATTATTCATAACGCTCGGACTCGGATGTTTGCTTGATCCACTGTACGAAGGTGGCGATGCGCTGAGTATCCTTATGGCTTTTGGGATACGCCAGGTGATAAGAGTATGTATCCAGACAGGTATCAAAAAGCTGTATCAGGCGACCGCTACTGAATTCATTTTTTAATAAGGCGGGACAACCCAGCATGACGCCCTGACCGTTCAGCACGGCCTGCAGGCGTACGTTTGTGTCGTCAATGATCAGGCTGGTTGGTGTGTTGAGCTGCGTCACTCCCGCTTTGCGCAGCCAGTCGTCCCAGGCGGAATGGTCCTCATCATGGATCAGGGTGAATTTCTGCAGGTCTTGCGGTGATTCAACAGGTCCGACCCGGTGCAGCAGGTCGGTGCTGCAGACAGGTGTCAGGTTGCCCGGGATCAGTAGTTCGCTCTCCAGATCCGGCCAGTTGCCTTTGCCCCAGATGATAGCCAGATCGATGTTGTCTGCCAGGAAGTCGGGGACTTTGATGGTATGCATCAGATCGATCTGGATATCCGGATGCTGTCCCCAGAAGCTGCTCAGACGCTGAGCCAGCCAGGCACTGGAAAAGAATGGACGCAGCGCAATATTCAGTGAGTCTCTGCCGCGGTGTTGCACCACATCCTGAATCGCACGCGCGATCTGGTCAAAGGGGCCTTCAAGTGCTGAGTGCAGGTGTTTGCCCTCTGGCGTGAGGATTAAGGTGCGTTTCTGGCGCAAAAACAGCTTTAAGCCCAGATAATCTTCGAGCACACGGATTTGATGGCTTACGGCGGATGGCGATACCAACAACTCTTCCGCCGCTTTGGTGAAGTTCAGGTAATGGCCCGCTACAACAAATGTTTTTAAAGCATTCAGCAAAGGCAGATGTAGCATATGTCACTCTGATTTATTTATTATTTTTGTTTATCCGATTGAGATATAAGGCAGTTCCCGACGCAGGTCAACTGTACTGATACAGCTACACAACGATTCACGCTGCTCTAAATCGTGTTTGTCTTTGACAGCAAGTCATCCAGTGCGACGATTTCACCACAGCACTCCGGGCTGTAGCCCGGTAACTGCATCACCGCCTGCTGGAAAGCCGGGCTGCGGATATTCTGCAGCAGTTGTTCCACGGCGGCCTGCTCGAGACTGCGGTGGTGACAGACCAGCAGGTAGTACTCCTCCTCCAGCGGGATAAAGCCGAGACCAAACTGGCGCGCGGCCGCTTCCACACCCATCCCCGCATCCGCCATACCGGAGGCTACATAGGCCGCTACAGCGGAGTGGGTAAACTCCTCGTTTTCGAAGCCCTCGATCTGGCGACTGTTGATCTGCCGTTGCTTCAACATCTCATCCAGCAGTACGCGGGTGCCGGACTCTTTCTGGCGGTTGATAAAACGCACGCCTGCTTTGGTCAGGTCTTCCAGACCGGTGATCCCATGGGGATTATCCGACTTCACCATCAAGCCCTGGCGACGGGTGATAAAGCGGATCACCTTGTGCACCCGTGGTTTCAGGTAGCGGCTGTAGCTCTCGATCAGTTTCGGGCTGACCACGCTGGTGGGCAGGTGAAAACCGGCGATATCGCAGGTGCCACGGCCCAGTGAGGCCAATGCATCTTCGGCGCTTTTGTACTGCAGGTCCAGCTGGATCCCTTCGGCAAAATCCGGCAGCAGGGCGACCGCATAGCCGTGGCTGGCGTTAATGCGCAGCAGCGGGCTAACCCCCTCCAGAGCGCGGTGGATCTCCATGTTCAGATCCGAGGCCAGGCTTTCCAGCTGGGGTTTCAGACGGGCGACAACCCTTTGCTCGGCCCAGATCAGTTTTTCACCCAGGGCGGTCAGCTGGGCGCCGCGGCCTTTTTGCAGCTCAACCAGCGGTACGCCAAAAAACGCCGCCCAGGTGTTGAGCAGGTTCCAACCGTGACGGTAGGAGATGCCCGCTTTTTTTGTTGCCGCCGTCAACTTGCCCTCTTCGTGTATTGCACGCAGCAGGGAAAATAATTGCGGATTCAACTGGTTACCACTGCCGTCACGAAACGACCAGGTGGGTACAACTTGTATTCTCTTCATATGAACAACATTTCATATTTTTAATGATTGGCACGAGTGCTACTTTAAGAACATAAAACAGACATTATCACGTTTAGATAATGTTCAAATATGTAATTTAATGCATATATAAAAACAAGAGCCGAGTAACAGAACAGATGACTACACACGCTTTCGATGAGCAGCGCGAGCAACGTGTGGTCGGTATCATCGCCGAGCTGAAAGACAAGCCCGGTGCACTGCTGCCGATCCTGCACGGAATTCAGGACAGTGAGGGTTACATTCCTGAAAGCTCAGTCGCTATGATCGCCGCTGAACTGAACCTGTCACGGGCCGAGGTACACGGTGTAATCAGCTTCTACCACCACTTCCGTACTACCCCACCAGGCCGTCATGTGATGCAGGTTTGCGTTGCCGAGGCATGCCAGGCGCGTGGCTCCCGCGAGCTGGAGAGTTACGCCCAGGAAAAGCTGGGTGTGGGTTTCCACCAAACCACGTCTGACCGCGAAATCACCCTGGAGAAGGTGTACTGCCTGGGCAACTGTGCCTGCGGACCTTCCGTGCGTGTGGATGACGACATCGTTGGTCGTGTCAGCAATGCGCGTTTCGACGAACTGGTTGAAGAGCTCACCACCCAGACCGTGGAGTTGAAGTGATGGTTAAAGTATTTATTCCGCGTGATACCACATCGCTGGCGCTGGGTGCCGATAAGGTGGCCCGTGAATTTGCGGTGGCTGCTGAGCAGCGTGGTGACAGTGTAGAGATCGTGCGTAACGGTTCCCGTGGTCTGTTCTGGCTCGAGCCGATGCTGGAGGTGGAAACCCCGGCCGGTCGCGTGGCGTACGGTCCGGTGACTCATGCCGATATCGACAGCCTGCTGGAGCAGGGGGTGTTGCAGGGCGAACAGGGTCACCCGCTAAGCCTGGGGCTGACCGAAGAGATCCCGTACCTGAAAAAACAGCAGCGCCTGACCTTTGCCCGTGCCGGTATTACCGATCCGGTATCGCTGGACGACTATCAGGCACACGACGGCTTTAAAGGCCTGCGCAATGCACTGCAGATGGATGCCCAGGCGATTGTGGATGCGGTGAAAGCCTCCGGCCTGCGTGGTCGTGGTGGTGCGGCATTCCCTACCGGCATCAAATGGCAGACCGTACTGGATGCAGTGCCAACCGATGCTGTTAACGGTGAGAGTGGCCAGAAATACATCGTCTGTAACGCCGACGAGGGTGACTCCGGGACCTTTGCCGACCGTATGGTGATGGAAGCCGATCCGTACATGTTGATCGAAGGCATGACCATCGCCGGTCTCGCCGTGGGTGCGACTCAGGGTTACATCTACCTGCGCTCCGAATACCCGGTGGCACACCAGATCCTGAACGAAGCGATCGCCAAAGCAGAAGCGGCCGGTTTCCTGGGTAACGATATCCTCGGTAGCGGCCGACGCTTTGACCTGGAAGTTCGTCTGGGGGCTGAAGCGTACATCTGTGGCGAAGAGACCTCCCTGCTGGAGAGCCTGGAAGGTAAGCGGGGTCTGGTGCGCGCCAAGCCGCCGCTGCCAGCTATTGTGGGTCTGTTTGGTCAGCCAACCGTCGTGAACAACGTGCTGTCTCTGGCGGCGATCCCGTACATTCTGGACAAAGGCCCGCAGGCTTATGCCGACTACGGTATGGGGCGCTCTCTGGGGACCCTGCCGTTCCAGCTGGCGGGCAACATCAAGCAGGGTGGTTTGATTGAACTGGCGTTTGGTCTGACCCTGCGTGAACTGATGGAAGATTTTGGTGCCGGTACCTTCTCCGGACGCCCGGCGCGTGCGGTACAGGTGGGTGGCCCGTTGGGTGCCTACCTGCCGGAAAGCCAGTGGGATACGCCGCTGGACTACGAGGCCTTTTCTGCCATGGGGGCGGTATTGGGTCACGGTGGTGTGGTGGTGTTTGATGACACTGTGGATATGTCTGCGCAGGCGCGTTTCTCCATGGAGTTTTGCGTGGCGGAGTCCTGCGGTAAATGTACCCCGTGCCGTATCGGTTCCACCCGTGGCGTGGAGGTGATCGACCGCATCCGCAACAACGAAAACCGCGAAGCCAACCTGGAGTTGCTGACCGATCTGTGTGACACCATGATCGACGGCTCCCTCTGTGCGATGGGCGGCATGACCCCGTTCCCGGTGATGAGTGCCGTGAAGCACTTCCCGGAAGATTTTGAACCTCAGACTGCTGAAGGAGGTGCCTGATGACTTTGCAGTATTTTGATCCGAACAAGGACTACGGTACCCCGGCACGTCTGTCGGAAAAGATGGTGACCCTGCAGATTGACGGTGTGGAAGTGACCGTACCGGAAGGCACCTCAGTGCTGCGCGCTGCGGCGGAAGCGGATATCAATATCCCGAAACTCTGTGCCTCCGACAACCTGGAAGCGTTTGGGTCCTGCCGTATCTGTGCGGTAGAGATCGAAGGTCGCCGTGGTACCCCGGCATCCTGTACCACCCCGGTGGAAGCGGGCATGCAGGTGAACACCCAGACCGACAAGCTGGCCCGTCTGCGCCGCAATATCATGGAACTGTACATCTCCGACCACCCGCTGGACTGTCTGACCTGTCCGAGCAACGGTGACTGCGAGCTGCAGGACATGGCCGGTGCCGTAGGCCTGCGTGAGGTGCGTTACGGTTTTGCCGGCAACAATCACCTGGATGCCGAGAAAGACGAATCCAACCCGTATTTCACCTTCGATCCGAGCAAATGTATCGTTTGCTCCCGCTGTGTGCGTGCCTGTGAAGAGGTGCAGGGTACCTTTGCGCTGACTATCGATGGTCGTGGCTTCGAGTCCAAGGTTGCAGCGGGTCAGGATCAGCCGTTCCTGGAATCTGATTGTGTATCCTGTGGTGCCTGTGTCCAGGCGTGTCCTACCTCCACCCTGATGGAAAAATCGGTCATCGACCGCGGCCAGCCGGAACACAGTGTAGTGACCACCTGTGCGTACTGTGGTGTGGGCTGTCAGTTCAAGGCGGAGATGAAGGGTTCGGAAGTGATCCGCATGGTGCCATACAAAGACGGTCAGGCGAACCACGGTCACTCCTGTGTGAAAGGGCGCTTCGCGTTTGGTTATGCCACCCACGAAGACCGTATCACCCAACCGATGATCCGTGACTCCATCGACCAGCCTTGGCAGGAAGTATCCTGGGATGAAGCGCTGAGTTTTGCCGCCAACAAACTGCGCGGTATTCAGGAGACATACGGCCGTGAAAGTATCGGTGGTATCACGTCCTCCCGTTGTACCAACGAAGAAACCTACCTGGTGCAGAAACTGATCCGTGCCGGTTTCGGTAACAACAACACCGATACCTGTGCCCGTGTCTGTCACTCACCAACCGGTTACGGTCTGAAAACCACCCTGGGTGAGTCTGCCGGTACCCAGACCTTCGATTCCGTAATGCACGCCGATGCCGTGATGGTGATCGGCGCGAACCCAACGGATGCGCACCCGGTATTTGGTTCCCTGCTGAAGAAACGCCTGCGTCAGGGCGCCAAACTGATCGTGGCCGACCCGCGTCGTATCGATCTGGTGAAGAGCCCTCACGTAGAGACCCAGCATCATTTGAAACTGCGTCCGGGCAGCAACGTGGCGTTTATCAACGCCATGGCACACGTGGTGATCACCGAAGGCCTGGAAGATACCGCATTTATCGCCGAGCGTTGTGAGGACAGCGCCTACCAGGCGTGGCGCAGCTTTATCAGCGAAGAACGTCACTCTCCGGAGAACACCGAGTCGATTACCGGTATCCCGGCAGGCGAACTGCGCGGTGCGGCACGTATCTACGCCGAGGCGAAAAACGCTGCAATCTACTACGGTCTGGGCGTAACCGAGCACAGCCAGGGGTCCAGCATGGTCATGGGTATTGCCAACCTGGCGCTGGCGACCGGCAACATCGGCCGTGAAGGTGTGGGTGTGAACCCTCTGCGTGGTCAGAATAACGTACAGGGTTCCTGCGATATGGGCTCCTTCCCGCACGAGCTGCCGGGCTACCAGCACGTTGCCGATGACACAGTTCGTGCCCGCTTCGAGGCGGCCTGGGGTGTGACCTTGGACAACGAGCCGGGCCTGCGTATTCCGAACATGTTTGATGCTGCGCTGGATGGGACCTACAAGGGTATGTACTGCCAGGGCGAAGATATCGCCCAGTCTGACCCGAACACCAACCATGTTGAGGCGGCGCTGCGTTCCCTGGAATGTCTGGTGGTGCAGGATATCTTCCTCAACGAAACGGCGAAGTTTGCCCACGTCTTCTTGCCGGGTGCGTCCTTCCTGGAGAAAGACGGTACCTTCACCAACGCCGAGCGTCGTATCAACCGCGTCCGCAAGGTGATGCCACCGCTGGCTGGTAAGCAGGACTGGGAAGTGACCCAGGCGTTGTCCAACGCGCTGGGCTATGAGATGAACTACGCGCATCCGTCCGAAATCATGGACGAGATTGCCAGCCTGACCCCAACCTTCACCGGCGTCAGCTACGATCGCCTGGAAGAACTGGGCAGTATCCAGTGGCCATGCAACGATGAGGCGCCGGAAGGTACACCGATCATGCATCTGGAGAGTTTCCCGATCGGTAAAGGTCACTTTGCGATTACCGAGTACGTGGCAACCGAAGAGCGCTCAAGCCGTAAGTATCCGCTGTTGCTGACCACCGGTCGTATCCTGTCGCAGTACAACGTGGGTGCACAGACCCGCCGTACCGACAACCAGGCATGGCACGACGAAGATGTGCTGGAACTGCATCCACAGGACGCTGAAGATCGCGGCATTGTGGACGGTGACTGGGTGGGGATTGCCAGCCGCGCTGGCGAAACCGTGATGCGTGCCAAGGTTTCCGACCGTATGCAGCCGGGTGTGATCTACACCACTTTCCACCATCCGGGCAGCGGTGCCAACGTGGTAACCACCGACAACTCCGACTGGGCAACCAACTGTCCGGAGTACAAGGTGACCGCGGTACAGGTTGTGAAGGTAAACCAGCCATCCGAATGGCAGCAACGCTACCGCGACTTTAACGAGCAGCAGAAAGCGGCGCTGGCACAGGCCCGGGCCGAAGGCCGTGACCGTAAATCCCGGAGCCGGGTGTAAGTCATGGCTGCCCGACCAGAACCGCATATGACTGACAGCAAGCATCCTTGCCGTGAAGACAGTGTCTGTGCCGTACCGGTGCAGCGTTGCCGCCCCGGCGAGGATGAGCTGGCGGAAGACCTGATCGCCCAGGAAGTGCCGGTAGCATTGGTCTACAACGGTATCTCCCACGTGGTGATGATGGCCTCGCCGCTGGATCTGGAAGACTTTGCGGTGGGGTTCAGCCTGAGTGAAGGGATCGTCGAGCAGATCGGCGAGATCTACGATATCAGCCTCGACTATGACCCTGCGAATCTGGTGCTGGGGGTGGCGGTCAACCTGACCATCGCCGCCCAGCGCCAGATGGAGCTGAAGCGTCGCCGTCGCAACCTGACCGGCCGTACCGGCTGTGGTTTATGCGGCACTGAATCCCTGCAGGACGCGGTGCGACCGGTCTCGCCGGTTACACCGCAACCCTTGGTGGGTGGCGAGGCCGTCGAACAGGCGGTCGCCACTCTGGTGGAGAACCAGCCGCTGCAGGCAATGACCGGTGCCTTCCACGGCGCTGCCTGGTGTGACCTGCAGGGCAATATCCTGCAGTTGCGCGAAGATGTCGGGCGGCATAACGCGCTGGATAAACTGCTGGGGCACCTGCGCCGCAGTCACGTGGATCTGGCGCAGGGCTTTGTGCTGGTATCCAGCCGGGCCAGCTACGAAATGGTTTATAAAAGCAGCCGGTGTGGGGCAGCAACGCTGGTGGCCGTATCGGCACCCACTGCACTGGCACTAAAACAAGCGCGGGAAGCGGGGTTAAACTTAATTGGCTTCGCCCGTCCCGGCCGTCACGTGGTGTATCACCGCGCGATCGAAGAATAAGATTTTGGAGGAATACCGGACTATGGGCAGCCATCAGTTAGCCAGCCTGATCCGAATGGCCAATCAGATTGCGGACAACAACCGCCATGTGGGCGACGATACTGCAGTTGCGCAGGTTGTCAGCAGCCACCTGAGCCGCTTTTGGGCGCGCTCGATGAAAGAGCAGATTCGCGAGTATCTGCAGGCCGGTGGTGAAGAACTGCACCCTGTGGTGAAACAGGCGGTACAGCAACTTTAAGTAAGGAAGGAGCAAATAAGTCCTTTAGGCACTCACGGGACTTATGCGCTCCTTCCTAAGTCAAGGATATCAATTTTCGCCAGTGCGAAACGCTTTTGCTTTACAGCAAAAGATAAAACTCTATTATCGAAAGAACGTGAGTTCTGAATTAACGCAGAGGTGCTATTCAGAATCCGCTGTGTGGTGGGTGGCCACAACTCTCGTTGACGTTATGAAGGATGGGTTTTTCGCCTGGTATGACATTCGAAGATTACACAAAACCGGTAAAGATCCTGGTGACCGGTGCAACCGGCCAGGTGGGTTCCTCCATTGTGCAGAGGAGCGAAGACGATAGTTTTTTTTCCGTGGTGGGGCTGGGCCCAAAGGAGCTGGATATCACCTCGGAGGAGCAGATTCACGAAAAGCTGGATCTCTATCTACCGGACTACGTAATCAACTGTGCTGGCTACAACGGTGTGGATGCCGCGCAACACGAACATGAGCGCTGTTATGCGGTGAATACAGCCGGTGTGGATAAACTGGCCCGCGCCTGTGGTGATCTGTCGATCCCGATGGTGCATATTTCCAGCGACTTTGTGTTTGATGGCCACTACGAAAGTGGTTATCGCGAGGATGATGAAGTCTCGCCGCTGGGCGTCTACGGCGACAGCAAATGGTTGGGCGAAGAGGCGCTGCGCCAAGTGCTGCCACAACACATTATTCTGCGCGTCAGTTGGGTGTTCAGCGAAACCGGCAACAACTTTGTGACCCGGACCTTGGAGCGGGCACGGAGCCAACTGGAGATCCGTGCGGTCAGCGATCGCATCGGATGCCCAACCGCCGCGTCCGATGTGGCACGGGTGGTGCTGGCGATGCTGAAGCAGATCCATAATGGCGCAGAAGCCTGGGGAACCTACCACTACTGTGGTGGCGAGGTGAGTAACCGTTACAGCTTCTGTAAAGAGATTATCTCGCTGGCAATGGGGTACGAAGAGCTGGCGATGGAAAAGCTGACGGCGGTCAGCGCCAGTCAGTACGCGAAAGAGGTGCAGCGTCCCGGTTCATCGGTTCTGGAGTGCAAGAAGCTGTTGAATACCTTTGGTATCCATCAGCGTCCGTGGCGCAGTGACCTGTCTGAAGTAATCCGCTTTCACTACAACCTGCGCAAGCAGGCGGTGGAAAGCTAATATTTAGTTACAGCCACACCGTCCAGGGTTGTGGATGGTGTGTAATGGCAACCGCGACGATATAAGCGGCGGCCAGCATTGCCCCGGTAAGGGCAACAATACGAATGGCCCGGGTGCGTCCCCGGCGCAGGGCGACACTGCCCAGGACGATATATAACAGCAGGCCGAGAACTTTTGCCGTCAGCCAGCTGTCCACAAAAGGATACTGCTGCAGCTTATATGCCAGCAGACCGGCACTCACCAGCAGTACGGTGTCGATGCTATCCGGACCAATGCGCATCCAGCGTTTGTTGAGCAGACGCGGTTTCTGCAGCATGCACCAGCCACGGAACAGGAAGAAGGTCAGGCTCAGGACTACAGCCGTGACATGGATATGTTTAATCGCCAAGTAGCTCATTTTGGAATATCTAAACGGTATAAGGTTGTATCTGAATCTGCTGTACTAGGATGAGCGAATAAAGTTTACACAGGTTTTTATCGTAAAGTTGGATAAAAACCTGTTCATTGATATTGGTTAGTTATGAGTACTCAGTCCGAACAACAAAAACAAGCGCTGATTGATGACTTTGGCCGCCGGGTTGATTACGTGCGGTTGTCGGTGACCGACCGGTGTGATTTCCGCTGCGTATACTGCATGAGTGAAAACATGCAGTTTCTGCCCAAGCAGCAGGTGCTGACCCTGGAGGAGATCTACAACGTCGCCGAGTCGTTTGTCGAACTGGGTGTGAAAAAGATCCGTCTTACCGGCGGTGAGCCACTGGTGCGTCGCGGTGTGATGGATCTGATCCGTGCGATTGGTAAGTTGCCGGTGGAGTTGGTAATCACCACCAATGGCTCCCAGCTGGGTCATATGGCGGGTGACCTGCGCGATGCCGGTGTCTCGCGCCTGAATATCAGCCTCGACAGTCTGCGTCGGGATCGCTTCCAGCGAATGACCCGTAGTGATCGTCTGGATCAGGTATTGGCCGGTATTGATGCTGCCCGTGAAGCGGGCTTTGAGAAGATCAAGCTGAACGCCGTGGTGATGAAGGGCCGTAACGATGACGAAGTACTGGACCTGGTCGATTACGCACGTAATAAACAGCTGGATGTAAGCTTTATTGAAGAGATGCCGCTTGGTGGTATCACTGAGCATGACCGGGCCGAAGCCTACTGCTCCAGCGATGAAGTGCAGCAGATTATCGAACAACGTTATCCGTTGATGGCCACCACCGAACGCACTGCCGGTCCATCCCGTTACTTCCGTATGGCTGACAGTGAGAGCCGTATCGGTTTTATCTCGCCCCACAGCCATAACTTCTGCAGTGAATGTAACCGCGTACGTGTCACCGTGGAAGGGCGTTTGCTGCTCTGCCTGGGCAACGAGCATTCGGTGGACCTGCGCAAGATCATGCGCGCCAATCCGGGTGATCAGGAGCTGCTGCGCCAGACCATCATCGATTCCATGGGCCTGAAGCCGGAGCGTCACTGGTTTGATCTGGAAGAAGATGAGCCACAGATCCTGCGCTTTATGAACATGACCGGGGGCTGACCAGCATCAGCCTTCGTCCTCACCACTGTTGTGATACAGTGGTGCCATTCTCAGATTCGCACGCCCTGATAAGCCGGGCGCGCCAGCCAATGTGTAACAGATTCAGGAGTTTCAACCATGGGCCATGCATCCGCACAGGCAGAGTTTATCCCGCTTAATATCGCCGTTCTGACGGTATCCGATACCCGCGATGAGGCCACCGACAAATCCGGTCTGGCGTTGGTGGAGTGTCTGCAGACGGCAGGGCATACCCTGGTTGAGAAAATCATCGTTAAGGACGATGTATACCAGATGCGCGCCGTAACCTCCCAGTGGATCGCCGACCCCAAGGTGCAGGTGATCATCTCCACCGGTGGTACCGGTTTTGCCAACCGCGATTCTACGCCGGAAGCGATGCAGCCGCTGTTTGATAAAGAGATTGAGGGATTTGGTGAGCTGTTCCGCCAGATCTCCTTCGAAGAGATCGGCACCTCTACCATCCAGTCCCGTGCGATGGGTGGTCTGGCTAACGGTACCGTGATCTTCTGTCTGCCGGGTTCCACCGGTGCGTGTCGCACTGGATGGGAGAAGGTGATCAAGGATCAGTTGGATAACCGTTTCCGTCCGTGCAATTTCGTCGAAATGATCCTGAAGCATAGCGCAAACAGCGCCGTTTAAGACCCCAGCTTGCCCGAGGGAAGAAGGAGAGTAGCGATGAGCAGTTGTGATAATCCGGGGTTGATGCCTATCGACGAGGCGTTGGCGCGCCTGCTGGACAACACCGCAGTAACGGCCGGTGTGGAAACGGTGCCGGTGCAATCCGCAATCGGACGTGTGTTGGCCGAATCGCCGATTGCGGCAGTGGATGTGCCGCCGGCGGACAACAGCAGTATGGACGGTTACGCGGTGTGTATTGCGGATCTGGATGCCGAACAGGAAACCGCCTTGCCGGTCAGCGCCCGTATCCCTGCAGGGCAAGCACCGGGAACGCTGCAGCCGGGTACTTGTGCCCGCATCTTTACCGGTGCCGAGATACCGGCGGGGGCGGATGCGGTGGTGATGCAAGAGCAGACCCGCGTTGAAGGCGACCAGGTCGTGTTTCCGGCTGGCGTAAAAGACCAGCAGAACATCCGTCCTAAAGGGCAGGATATAGAGCAGGGCGCCGCAACGCTGGCCCGGGGCACCCGTTTGCAACCGGCAGACTTGGGTGTGCTGGCTTCGACGGGCCTGGCTGAAGTCAACGTCTATAAACCGTTGCGCGTGGCGTTGCTTTGCACCGGTGATGAACTGGTCGAGCCGGGTGAGCCGCTGGCGGCGGGTCAGATCTACAACTCCAACCGCTTCCTGCTGGCGGGTCTGCTGGCGAAGCTGGGTATGGAGTTAGTGAACCTGGGACGGGTGCAGGACACTGCCGAAGATACCGAGCGCGCCCTGCGCACAGCGGCGGCTCAGGCGGATGTGATCGTCAGCACCGGTGGCGTCTCTGTGGGTGAAGAGGATCACGTCAAAGCCGTTGTTGAGAAACTGGGCCGTCTCGATCTGTGGCGTATCAGGATCAAACCGGGCAAACCGCTGGCCTACGGTCAGGTGCAGGGGGTGCCGTTCTTTGGCTTGCCGGGTAACCCGGCTTCCAGCCTGATCACCTTCTGTCTACTGGCCCGCCCATGCCTGCTCAAGCAGCAGGGTGCAAATGTGGAAGCGCCGATGATGTTGCAGGCGCCGGCCGGATTTACCCGTTCCCGTGCCATCGTGCGTCAGGAATACCTGCGTGCGCGATTTGACAATGGCCGTGTCGAGCCGTTCGGCAACCAGAGTTCCGGCATGCTTTCGTCTGCCAGCTGGGCCAATGGTCTGGCGGTGATTGCGCCGAATACCCAGGTGGTGGAAGGCGATCTTGTGGGCTTTATCCCGTTTTCAGAACTCCTTTCTTAAACTCTTTCGCGATGCGAGGATATTGATCCGTGTCGCGGATTAAGGAACCAGCGAACAGGTCCGAAACGCCTCTGAATACCCCGAAGGGAGGGCGCTAAAACAGCTTTCTGCTTTGTCAGGCCGCTTGGAAAGGACCAGTCATTCCGCTGCACTGCCTTTCGCGCATAAAGCCGTTTTATCGACCGCAGAGAAAGTATCGGACTTATTCGCAGGTTCCTTGATCTTTCCACGCTGTAAGTTGCCGCTTAAAACGGTAAAATAGGCGCCTTTTTTCAACATATGGCAATTTAAACAGAGGGGCTAATGGCAGATCAGCAGGATCCGTTTCGCGAGATTCGTCCATATAGGGATCAGGAAGTAGCGGAGGTGCTCAACCGGCTGCTGTACAACGACGAGCTGATCAGCGCGATTACCGGCTACCAGTTTCCTAATGCCTCCAAGTTCTTCGGTTGGGCGCTAAAGCCGATGGTACGTATTGCCTTGGCACGTGAAGTGGGTGAGGTGAACAGCATCGCCGAGTTCCAGATGCTGGTGGCCAAGTACATGGAGAAGATGATCGCCCGTACCACCACCAAGCTGACGGTGTCTGGTATCGACGAGCTTGATCCTGAGGAGTCCTACCTCTTTATCTCCAATCACCGTGATATTGCCATGGACCCGGCGTTTGTAAACTGGGTCCGTCACCAGTTTGGTATGGACACAGTGCGCATCGCCATCGGTGATAACCTGCTGCGCAAGCCGTACATCTCGGACCTGATGCGCCTCAACAAAAGCTTTATCGTAAACCGCTCGGCCACGGCGCCGCGTGAGGTGATGAAGGCGCTGACCCAGCTGTCTCAGTATATCGACCACAGCATCGTACAGGATGGCCAGTCAATCTGGATCGCCCAGCGTGAAGGACGCGCCAAAGACGGCAACGACCGGACTGATCCGGCGATCCTGAAGATGTTCTACATGTCCCACCGCAAGGCGAAGCGCAGTTTCAGCGAAGCGATGGAGCGGTTGAACATTGTGCCGGTTTCCATCTCTTACGAATATGATCCGTGTGACGCGCTGAAGGCGAACGAGCTGAATGCACTGGCACAGGACGGCGCCTATGAGAAAGGCCAATTTGAAGATATCGAAAGTATTGTAAAAGGGATCACTGGCAACAAAGGCCGGGTCCATGTTGCCTTTGGTGAGGTAATACGCGGCGAATTTGAAACGCCGGAAGCGATGGCGGAAGAGATTGACCGTCAGATCCTGAAAAACTACCACCTGCACAGCTCCAACCTGATCGCTGCCGGTCGTGGCGACGACACCAGTGCGGAAGAGCAGGCTGAATTTAATGCCCGGTTGGAATCGGTGGAGGGCGGCGCGCGCGATATTCTGCGTGCCATGTACGCCAACCCGGTCACTAACCAGGACAAGGTGAAGGGCTAACGCCCGGGAGACCCCATGAGCCGTTTGACGCACTTGGATGAACAGGGCAACGCCAACATGGTGGATGTGTCCGAAAAAGCGGTAACCAGCCGTGAAGCGACTGCCTGTGCCGAGGTCCTGATGACCCCGGAAACCCTGCAACTGATCACCGAAGGTGGTCACAAGAAAGGGGATGTGCTGGCGGTGGCGCGTATTGCCGGTATCCAGGCCGCAAAACGCACCAGCGACCTGATTCCGCTCTGTCATCCATTGATGCTGAGTAAAGTAACCGTTGATCTGCAGCCAAATGCCGAGCGCAACAGCGTTCAGATCACTGCCACCTGCAAGCTGGCAGGCCAGACCGGTGTGGAGATGGAAGCGCTGACCGCTGCATCCGTGGCGGCACTGACTATCTATGACATGTGCAAAGCAGTGGATAAAGGCATGGTGATCAGCGAAGTGAAGCTGCTGGAGAAAAAAGGCGGTAAGAGCGGCCACTGGCAGGCAGGAGACGAATAAGATGATTACTCTGGTCTATTTCGCCAGCTTTCGTGAGAAGCTCGGTCAGGATCGCGAGCAGGTGACGCTGCCGGAAACCGTAAGCAATGTCAGTGAGCTGACCGCTCACCTGGTGGCGGATCGTGACGCGGTGTGGGCAGATACCCTGCAGGCGGCAAATGTGCTGGTGGCGGTTAATCAGGAGATGGTGGAAGCCGATCACCCGGTGGTTGACGGTGACGAGGTGGCGTTTTTCCCACCTGTAACTGGAGGTTAATGGATGTCACAGCAAGCTTCTCCGCTGTTGTATGTGCGGGCGACCCTCTATTACATCGGCTTTTACCTGGTGACGATCGTATATTCCAGCATGTGTTTGCTGATCGCGCCGTTCCTGCCGTTCCGCGCCCGTTTTAAGCTGATCACCGGTATCAACTTCTTCTATATCTTCTGGCTGCGGCTTTGTTGTGGCGTGAAGGTCAAGGTGGAAGGTGCCGAGAAGCTGCCAAAAGACGGCGGTTACGTCGTGGTCTCCAACCACTCCAGCGAATGGGAAACGCTCTATTTCCAGACCCTGGTGCGTCCTCAGAGCTGCGTGCTCAAACAGGAACTGCTGAAGATCCCGTTCTTCGGGTGGGCGCTGGGCCTGCTGAAGCCGATTGCTCTGGACCGCAGCAAGCGTCGCGGTGCGTTGAAACAGTTGCTGCAGCAGGGAAAAGAGCGCCTGGCAGAGAAGATTCCGGTACTGATCTTCCCGCAGGGCACCCGCGTGCCTGTCGGCAAAACCGGTAAGTTCAACAAAGGTGGCGCCATGCTGGCGGCCAGTGCTGGCGTGCCGATCATTCCGATTGTGCACGACGCCGGTATCTACTGGCCGGGTAAAAGCTATGTGAAGTATCCGGGTACCGTAACCGTCAAGGTTGGGCCTGTGGTAGATACCCACGAACGCAGTGTTGATGACGTCCACGAAGACTCTGCCGGCTGGTTGCTGGAAGAGATGAAAAAGATGAACGTGGCATAATCCCTGTTGCTGAACGGTAAAAAGGGGCTGACCAAATGGTTGGCCCTTTTTTGTTGTTTATTTGAACTACCCTATAGAGTCAGATAGTGGCGTTAAGCCGAACGATCTATTGACATAAACAGATGTTATTAGGGGCAAAGCCTGATAGGCTTGCCGCCTTCAAAATCCATGCAGACCAAAACACGGTACTGACTGAATGAATGCGCTGAATACTTACTTTAAGATTTCAGAACGCGGTAGTGATATCCAGACCGAGATCCGGGCGGGTTTCACCACGTTCCTGACCATGTCCTACATCCTGTTCGTAAACCCGCAGATCCTGGCTCTGGCCGGAATGCCGGCGAACGATGTAGCGATTGCGACCGCTCTGGCAGCGGCGATTGCCACCCTGATCATGGGTGTTTTCGCTAACTTCCCGTTCGCGCTGGCGCCGGGTATGGGCCTGAATGCCTACTTCACCTTCGGGGTCGTAAAAGGCATGGGCGTCGACTGGCAGGTTGCGCTGGTGGCGGTGTTCATTGAGGGCCTGATCTTTATGGCATTGGCGATGACCGGTGTGCGTACCAAGCTGATCAACGCCATTCCGCATTGCATTAAGATCGCCACGATGACCGGTATCGGTCTGTTCCTGGCGATTATCGGTTTCCAAGGGGCAAACCTGACCGTGGATCACCCGGCGACACTGGTGACCCTGGGTGACCTGCATGATCCGGCAGTGCTGCTGGCGCTGGCTGGTATCGTACTGACCGCATCACTGGTGGTTAAGCAGGTTAAAGGTGCGATCCTGATCGGTATCGTCAGCTTGACTCTGATCGCCTGGTTCACCGGCCTGTCGCCGATGCCGGAAAGTATCGTGTCGATGCCAAGTCTGCCGAAAGAGACCTTCATGGCGCTGGATTTCAGTCAGATCTTTAACGCGACCCTGATCACTGTTGTGATTGCGTTCCTGTTCGTGGACATCTTTGATACCGCCGGTACCCTGATGGGTGTGGGCCGTCTGGGTGGTTTCCTGAACAGTAAGGGTGAGCTGCCAGGCGCGGATCGTGCCTTTATGGCAGACGCGACCGGCACCACTGCGGGTTCCCTGCTGGGTACCAGTACCGTGACTACCTACATCGAATCCGCTACCGGCATCGAAGAGGGTGGTCGCACCGGTCTGACCGCTGTTGTGGTGGCTGCTCTGTTCCTACTGGCGCTGTTCTTCACGCCGTTGTTCACTGCCGTTCCTGCACTGGCCACTGCGCCGGCGCTGATTGTGGTGGGCGCGATGATGATGTCTGCGGCCCGTGAAATGGACTGGAGCAAACTGGAAGATGGCGTACCGGCATTCCTTACTATCATTGCGATGCCGTTCACCTACTCCATTGCGCACGGTATTACCCTGGGTGTGATCTCCTATGTGCTGATCCACACCTTCACTGGTAAAGCTAAGGATATCCATCCGCTGATGGTTGTGCTGGCTGTTGCGCTGATTGCATACCACGCATTTATCTAAATTAGCAGTCCTGGCGGGGGAGTGTGGCTCCCTCCCGGGCTGAAGTGACTACGGCGGCGCGAAAAGGGCATTGGATCGTGCAGGATATAAGTTCTTAGATGACAAGAACTTATTCGAAGTGTACGAAAAATGCTCGTTTTTCATACTGAATGACTCCACTTATGGAGCAAATTCCTGTATCCTTTCGCGCAAAATACGCCCCCAAATATCGAGAGATGAAATGGCAGATTTATCCCATTACCGTAATATTGGTATTTTCGCCCACGTTGACGCGGGCAAAACGACTACTACTGAACGTATCCTGAAACTGACCGGTAAGATCCACAAGACCGGTGAGGTACACGACGGTGCGGCTACTACTGACTTCATGGAGCAGGAAGCGGAGCGTGGTATTACCATCCAGTCCGCAGCGACTACCTGTTTCTGGAAAGATCACCGCATGAACATCATCGATACTCCGGGGCACGTTGACTTCACCGTTGAAGTATACCGTTCCCTGAAAGTACTGGATGGTGGTGTAGGTGTATTCTGTGGTTCCGGTGGTGTAGAGCCTCAGTCCGAAACCAACTGGCGCTATGCGAACGAATCCGAAGTAGCGCGTCTGATCTTCGTAAACAAGCTGGACCGTCTGGGTGCAGACTTCTACCGCGTTGTAGATCAGGTGAAGAAAGTACTGGGTGCTAACCCACTGGTTATGACTCTGCCAATCGGTACTGAAGATCAGTTCGTGGGTGTTGTAGACGTACTGTCTCAGAAAGCGTACGTATGGGATGACACTGGTCTGCCAGAAAACTACGAAATCACCGATATCCCAGCGGATATGGTTGACGACGCAGAAGCTTACCGTGAAGAGCTGATCGAAACTGCGCTGGAGCAGGACGAAGACCTGATGATGGCTTACCTGGAAGACGGCGAAGAGCCTTCCATGGAAGACATCAAACGTTGCATCCGTGAAGGTACTCGTAAGCTGGACTTCTTCCCAACTTACTGTGGTTCTGCATTCAAGAACAAAGGTGTTCAGCTGGTTCTGGACGCGGTTGTTGACTACCTGCCGTCCCCAACTGAAGTTGATGCTCAGCCTCTGACTGACGAAGAAACCGGTGAGCCAACTGGTGAAGTAGCAACTGTATCTGTTGATCAGCCGCTGCGCGCGCTGGCATTCAAGATCATGGATGACCGTTTCGGCGCCCTGACCTTCATCCGTATCTACTCCGGTGTAATGCGTAAGGGTGACACCATCCTGAACTCCTACACTGGCAAAACTGAGCGTATCGGCCGTATGGTTGAGATGCACGCGGATGACCGTACTGAGCTGGATTACGCTCAGGCGGGTGACATCATCGCAGTTGTCGGTATGAAGAATGTTCAGACTGGTCACACTCTGTGTGATCCTAAAAACCCTTGTACTCTGGAACCAATGATCTTCCCTGAGCCAGTAATCTCCATTGCTGTATCTCCTAAGGACAAAGGTTCTGTTGAGAAAATGGGTATCGCGATCGGTAAGATGGTTGCAGAAGACCCGTCTTTCCAGGTTGAGACTGATGAAGACTCCGGTGAGACCATCCTGAAAGGTATGGGTGAGCTGCACCTGGACATCAAAGTAGACATCCTGAAGCGTACTTACGGCGTTGAGCTGGAAGTAGGTCAGCCACAGGTTGCTTACCGTGAAACCATCACTCAGGCGATCGAAGACAGCTACACACACAAGAAGCAGTCTGGTGGTTCCGGTCAGTTCGGTAAGATCGACTACCGCATCAAGCCTGCTGAGCCTGGTACTGGCTTCAAGTTCTCCTCCACTGTTGTGGGTGGTAACGTTCCTAAGGAATTCTGGCCTGCAGTAGAGAAAGGCTTTGCGTCCATGATGGAGCAGGGTGTTCTGGCTGGCTTCCCTGTACTGGACGTTGAGGTCGAGCTGTTCGACGGTGGTTACCACGCGGTTGACTCCTCTGCAGTGGCATTCGAAATTGCTGCTAAAGGTGCATTCCGTCAGTCCATCCCTAAAGCGGGTGCGCAGCTGCTGGAGCCAATCATGAAGGTTGACGTGTTCACTCCAGAAGACAACGTGGGTGACGTAATCGGTGACCTGAACCGTCGTCGCGGCATGATCAAGGACCAGGAAGCAGGTACTACCGGCGTTCGTATCAAGGCAGACGTTCCTCTGTCCGAGATGTTCGGTTACATCGGTCACCTGCGTACTATCACGTCCGGTCGTGGTCAGTTCTCCATGGAGTTCTCCCACTACATGCCTTGCCCAGCAAACGTTGCTGAGACTGTGATTGCTGCAGAAAAAGAGAAGAAAGCAGCTAAGTAATCTGGCTTAAGCTGACGCATCTTAAGAAACCCCGGTGACGAACGTCATCGGGGTTTTATTTTGTCTGTAAAAAGGCAATGAAAAATGTAGGTTGGCCATTACGAAGTAATGCCCAACATAATGAATTGTTGTCATGGCAGGTCATGGTGTGTAGCGGCGGGCTTTAAGGTGTGCGGCCAAGATAATGCCTCATATTCTGAAAATGTCGCCCTCAGAGCGGGCTGCTACAGCTGATACTGAATCGCAGGCACAAAAAAACCGCCCGAAGGCGGTTTTTTATCGCTTCCTGAAGTCAGGCAGTTGATTAGTCGTGGTACTTCTGGAATACCAGGGTGGAGTTGGTGCCGCCGAAGCCGAAGCTGTTGGACATCACGCGCTCCAGGTTTACACCGTCGCGACGCTCGGTCACAACTGGCAGGCCTTCCGCTTCCGGATCCAGTTCTTCTACGTTTGCAGATGCGCAGATGAAGTCGTTCTGCTGCATCAGCAGGCAGTATACGGCTTCCTGTACGCCTGCAGCACCCAGGGAGTGACCGGACAGAGACTTGGTGGAGCTTACTGGTGGCATCTTGTTACCGAAGGTCTCTTTCATCGCCTTCAGTTCCTGCATGTCGCCCGCAGGGGTGGAGGTGCCGTGTGCGTTGATGTAGTCGATAGGGCCGTCCACGGTTGCCATCGCCTGCTTCATGCAGCGAACAGCGCCTTCGCCGGAAGGAGCAACCATGTCGTAGCCGTCGGAGGTTGCGCCGTAGCCAACCAGTTCCGCATAGATCTTCGCGCCGCGTGCTTTCGCGTGTTCCAGCTCTTCGATAACCAGAACGCCGGCGCCGCCTGCGATCACGAAACCGTCACGGTTTGCGTCGTATGCGCGGGATGCTTTCTCTGGAGTATCGTTGTACTTGCTGGACAGTGCGCCCATCGCGTCAAACATTGCAGTCTGAGCCCAGTGCAGTTCTTCACCACCACCGGCGAATACTACGTCCTGTTTGCCCAGCTGGATCTGCTCCATTGCGTTACCGATACAGTGTGCGCTGGTCGCACATGCGGACGTGATGGAGTAGTTAACGCCCTTGATCTTGAAAGGGGTTGCCAGACAAGCGGAAACGGTAGAACCCATGGTGCGGGTTACGCGGTAAGGGCCTACGCGCTTAACGCCTTTCTCGCGAGTGATGTCTGCGCTTTCAACGATGTTGGCTGCAGATGCGCCGCCAGAGCCTACGATCAGGCCGGTGCGCTCGTTGGAAACCTGGTCTTCTTCCAGGCCTGAATCTGCAATCGCTTCGTTCATAGCGATGTAAGTGTATGCCGCGGCATCACCCATGAAGCGCAACAGCTTGCGGTCGATCTTTTCAGCAAAATCGATGTCGATGCTGCCTGCTACGTGGCTGCGGAAACCGCGTTCTTTGTAATCTTCCTGGAATTTGATGCCGGAGCGCCCCTGCTGCAGTGACTCCAGGACAGACTCCTTATCTGTGCCCAGGCAGGACACGATCCCCATACCGGTAACAACTACCCGTCGCATGTGATGCCTCTCTTATTCCACTCGGTTGTATTTATACAGCAAATGACCCGCTATTTTCCGATAATCTGCGCCGCTTGGCTACTCGTCGAGGATGAGGATTATCGAAGTAGAGGGTATCAGCGGTCTTGTAAGTAAGACCGCTGAAATGATCAGAAGTCGTCAGTCGAAGTGAACAGACCGACACGCAGATCTTTTGCGGTGTAGATTTCACGGCCGTCAACAGACATGGAAGCGTCTGCGATGCCCATTACCAGCTTGCGCTCGATAACACGCTTCAGCTGAATGTGGTAGGTAACTTTTTTGGCGGTTGGCAGTACCTGGCCGAAGAATTTTACTTCACCGGCACCCAGGGCACGACCGCGGCCTTTGTTTCCGCGCCAGCCCAGGTAGAAACCTACCAGCTGCCACATGGCGTCCAGGCCCAGGCAGCCTGGCATAACAGGATCTTCCTCAAAGTGACATGCGAAGAACCACAGGTCAGGGTTGATATCCAGCTCGGCAATGATTTCGCCTTTGCCAAATTCGCCACCGTCTTCAGTGATCTCCAGGATGCGATCCATCATCAGCATGTTGCCGATTGGCAGGCGGGCGTTGCCCGGGCCAAACATTTCGCCGTGGCCGCAAGAGAGCAGCTCATCGCGATTAAAAGAGGAAGGTCTTGTCATTGGAAACTGTTTACCCAAATTTTTCTTAAAATATCGCGTGATTATACCGATTTGGGCCCTGCGTGGCACGGTCTAGGTCAGTTAAAATCCGCAAAAAGTTTAAAACTTAGGGCTTAGGGGTCGTTATGGAGCACGCTTTTTGGCATGCGCGTTGGGAAGAGGGGCGCATTGGCTTTCATCAGCGGGAGTTCAACCGGCAACTGCAGAGGTACTGGTCGGCACTGAATGTGGAGGCAGATACTCAGGTGCTGGTGCCGCTTTGTGGTAAAAGCCGCGATATGCTTTGGTTGCGGGAGCAAGGGCACTCAGTCGTGGGTGTGGAGCTGAATCGGGGCGCTTGTGAGGCGTTCTTTGCAGAAAATGGTGCCGAAGTCGAAGTTGCCGAAAGTGGGTTGTATAAGGCGTTTCGTTGCGACGGAATCGAATTGTTGTGTGGGGATGTGTTTGCATTGGAGGTGGCGCGCTTCGATACGATCGGGGCTGTCTATGATCGTGCCGCATTGGTGGCCTTGCCGCAGGAGATGCGAAAAGCGTATGCGCAGATGCTGTGCCAAAAGTTGCCGGTGGGGGTGTCGATGCTGTTGATTACCATGGAGTTTGCTGGTGAACAGGGGCCGCCATTTGCAATTGGTGAATCGGAGGTGCGTGAGTTGTACGGCGAGCGTTTTGAGATCCGTCGTCTGGGTGAAACCGAAGACGGGCCAAAGGGGAACGATGTGGCTTACCTGTTGCTGGACAGGTCGGGGGAATAGAGCGGGGAGATTGCACCGGGCCGGTCGACCCGGTGCATGAATGCTCGGGTTTAAGCTTTGCGCTTCACGGCGATGTCGGCCAGTTGTTTCAGGGTATCCTTGAAGGAGCTGTCGGTCAGAACGTTCAGGGCTGCGATCGCTTTGTCCGCTTCATCCTGGGCGCGCTGCTGGGTGTAGGTGATCGCGCCGGTCTTGCGTACGATCTCCATGATCGGTTCCAGATCGTCCAGGCCGCCCTTGCGAATCGCCTGGCGGATCAGCTGGCGCTCTTCGTCGTTGCCTTCGCGCATGGCGTGGATCAGAGGCAGGGTCGGTTTGCCCTCGGCCAGATCGTCGCCTACGTTTTTACCCATCTCTTCCGCGGTGGAGAGGTAATCCATCACGTCATCGATCAGCTGGAAGGCAATGCCCAGATGACGGCCGTAGAGGCGCAGCGCTTCGCGTTCCTCTGCGGTGCAATCGGTCAGGATGGCGCCGGATTCGGTAGCGGCTTCAAACAGCATGGCGGTCTTACCCAGGATGACCTGCATGTAGGCATCCTCGGTGGTGTCCGGGTTCTTCGCGTTCAGCAGCTGCAGTACTTCACCTTCGGCGATGACGTTGGTGGCGTTGGAGATCACCTGCATGATGTCCATGCTGCCGATCTCCACCATCACCTGGAAGGCGCGGGAGTAGAGGAAGTCACCGACCAGTACGCTGGGTGCGTTGCCCCATTTTGCGTTGGCGGTGTCTTTGCCGCGGCGCAGCTCGGAGTTGTCCACAACGTCGTCGTGGAGCAGGGTCGCGGTGTGGATGAACTCGATGATCGCCGCCAGTGGAACGTGTTTGTCGCCGTTGTAACCACAGGCGTTTGCACTGAGCAGGACCAGCAGTGGGCGCAGGCGCTTACCGCCACTCTCGACGATGTAGTGGCCGATTTTTTCCACCAATGGCACGTTAGAGCCCAGGTGGTTGATGATGTAGTCGTTGACGGCTTCGAACTGCGGTTCGATTTGCGGATTTAGCTGATGTGGCTGCATGGCGGATATATATACATATATAGAGTATGGGCGCATGCTAGGGACAGTCAGGGTGACTGTCAAGGAAACCGGTCAAGAGTTGCTCAATTGCACAAACTCCTATATAATCGCGCGCCCTAGTTCATCCAAATTAAGCTCCCTACCATATGGGTTGGCCATTAGAAGTAGGTCGTTTTCCAGTAGCCGGATGGGCTAAATATACGGAGAAAATCATGTACGCAGTAATCGTAAGCGGCGGCAAGCAGTACCGAGTTCAGGAAGGTCAAACCCTGAAACTGGAAAAGCTGGCAGCTGAGCAGGGCGCGAACGTTGAGTTCGATCGCGTATTGCTGGTTGGCAACGGTGACGACATCAAAGTCGGCGCACCAGTTGTTGAAGGTGCTAAGGTAACAGCTGAGGTTGTTGAGCACGGTCGCGGTAAGAAAGTTCAGATTCTGAAGTTCAAGCGCCGTAAGCACCACATGAAACGTCAGGGCCACCGTCAGTGGTACACTGAAGTTAAAATTACTGGCATCAACGCCTAATCAATCGAACGGAGATTAGAGAATGGCTCATAAGAAGGCCGCGGGTTCTACTCGCAACGGTCGCGACTCCGAATCGAAACGCCTTGGTGTCAAGCGTTTCGGTGGTCAGGTTGTGACCGCAGGCAACATCCTGGTTCGTCAGCGCGGTACTAAGTTCCACGCTGGTCCAAACGTAGGTTGCGGTAAAGATCACACTCTGTTTGCAACTGCAGACGGTGTAGTGAAGTTTGAAGTAAAAGGCCCTCAGAAGCGTAAGTACATCACTGTTGTACCTGCCTAATAAGGTCTTTTCCTTGCAAAAAGCTCCGCACAGGCGGAGCTTTTTTGTTTGTGCATTTTAAATCGCTCTGTTGTCTTAAGCAGGCAGGGGCAAAACCTTTCGGGGGAAATAGATGAAGTTTGTCGATGAAGTGATGATTACGGTAGAAGCCGGCAAGGGAGGCAATGGCTGTATGAGCTTTCGGCGCGAGAAGTATATCCCGAAAGGTGGCCCGGACGGCGGCGATGGGGGTGACGGTGGCTCGATCTATTTTGAGGCCAGTGAATCCCTGAACACTCTGGTGGACTACCGTTTTACCCGTCGCTTTAAGGCGGAAAACGGCCAGAACGGTATGGGGCGTGATTGTACTGGTGCCAAAGGTGAAGACCTGGTGCTGGAAGTGCCGGTGGGCACCACCATTATCGATACCGACACCGATGAGGTGCTGATTGACCTGACTGAGATCGGTCAACGTGAGAAAATCGCCCAGGGCGGTTTCCACGGACTGGGTAACACCCGCTTCAAGAGCAGTGTGAACCGTGCGCCACGTCAGACCACTAAAGGCTCTTTAGGTGAAACCCGCAACCTCAAGCTGGAGCTGAAGGTGCTGGCTGATGTAGGTCTGCTGGGTCTGCCAAATGCCGGTAAATCCACCTTCATTCGTGCAGTATCCGCGGCGAAGCCTAAAGTAGCCAACTACCCGTTTACCACCCTGGTGCCAAATCTGGGTGTGGTGCGTACCGAGAAGTACCGTAGCTTCGTGATTGCCGATATTCCGGGCATTATTGAGGGTGCTGCAGAAGGGGCGGGTTTGGGTATTCGCTTCCTGAAGCACCTGGCGCGTAACCGTCTGTTGCTGCATATCGTGGATATGGCGCCGTGGGATGAGGTGACGCCGGCAGAAGCTGCGTCTGTCGCGGTAAGCGAGTTGGAGAAATTCTCGGGTACGCTGTCTGAGCAGCCGCGCTGGTTGGTGCTGAACAAGCTGGATATGGTGCCGGAAGAGGAGCACGAAGAGCGTTGCCAGTCGGTGATTGATGCGCTGAGCTGGGAAGGACCGGTTTATCGTATCTCGGCAATCAGCGGTGACGGTACCGATGCGCTGGCAAAAGAGATTCAAACCTTCCTGGATGAGCGCTTGATGGCGATCGAGGAAGATCCAAGTATTCTGGAGCAGGAGCACGCGATTCGCGAGCAGATCGATGTCGAGGCGCGTGCCCGTATCGAAGAGCTGCGCCTGTCCCGACGGAATAATGCAAAAGCAGCCGATGAGCTGGATGATGACTTCGACGATGATGATTACGATGTCGAAGTCGAATGGGTGCGTGAATAGGATTGAGGTAATTTCGTGACATCTGAACGCCAACAGTTAGTCAAAGGAAAGCGCTGGGTCGTTAAGATCGGGAGTGCCTTGCTGACCAATGATGGTCAGGGGCTGGATCATGCGGCGATCGCTCACTGGGTGGAGCAGCTGGCTGCTCTGCGTGCGCAGGGTATGGAAATCGTACTGGTATCTTCAGGTTCTATTGCTGAGGGTATGACGCGTCTTGGCTGGACTGAGCGACCCCATGAGGTGTTCAAGTTGCAGGCAGCGGCTGCCGTGGGTCAGATGGGGCTGGTGCAGGCTTATGAGACCAACTTTCAGCGTCATGGTACGCATACGGCGCAGATTCTGTTGACCCACGAAGATCACTCCGACCGTAAGCGTTATCTGAATGCGCGTGCGACCCTGCGTAGCTTGCTGGAGTTGGGGGTGGTGCCGGTGGTTAACGAGAACGACACTGTGGTCACCAATGAGATCCGCTTTGGTGATAACGATACTCTGGGGGCGCTGGTTGCGAACCTGGTGGAGGCGGATGGTCTGGTGATCCTCACCGACCAGCGTGGTCTCTACAAGGAGGACCCGCGTAAGAATCCGGATGCTGAGTTTGTTTCTGAAGGGCGTGCGGGTGATCCGGTGCTGGATGCGATGGCTGGCGGCGGCGGTAAGCTGGGTCGGGGTGGTATGGCAACCAAAGTGCGCGCAGCTAAGCTGGCGGCCCGCTCTGGTGCTGTAACCGTGATTGCCAGTGGGCGTGAAGACAATGTGCTGACCCGTCTACGTACCGGTGAAAGTATCGGTACCTTGTTGGTGCCTGATCAGCAGCCGGAAGCTGCGCGTAAACAGTGGATTGCCGGTCACCTGCAGGCGAAAGGTACCCTGGTGCTGGATGCGGGGGCGGTGAAAGCGCTGACTACCGGTGGTAAGAGTTTGCTGCCGGCCGGTGTGAAGAGCGTAAAGGGTAACTTCTCTCGTGGTGAGATGGTGCTGATGGTCGATGAAAACGACTACATCGTGGCACGCGGTCTGGTGAACTACGGTATCGAAGCAGCGCGTAAAATCATCGGCAAGCCAAGTTCGCAGATTGAGTCCATTCTGGGCTTTGTGGGTGAGGCGGAGTTGGTGCATCGCGACAATCTGGCACTGAGCAGTCGGGCGGCGCCTGTCTGAATCGGTCTTTAAAGTGATTCTCAAAAGGCTGGCAGTGATGTCGGCCTTTTTTGTTTGTGCTTGCTATGGATAAAAACAGGCACAAAAAAACCGGCAGAAGCCGGTTTTTCTAAGAAAGCAGTGAGGCGATTAAGCCAGTGCTTTGATGCGCGCGTTCAGGCGGCTCTTAGTGCGAGCGATCTTAGCTTTGCTGAAGATGCCTTTGTTCACAGAGCTGTCCATGATTGGGCGAGCAGTTTTCAGTGCTTCGTTAGCAGCTGCCTGGTCGCCTGCATCGATAGCAGCAACAACTTTCTTGATGTAGGTACGCACCATGGAGCGCAGGCTAGCGTTGTGCTGGCGACGCTTTTCCGCCTGGCGAGCGCGTTTACGAGATCCTGCGGAATTTGCCACAGTCCGACTCCTTAAACGTTATCTGGTTAAAAATACAACTCGACACCCATGTGCAGGTGTCAAAAATTGAGAGGCGAGATTATTCACATTTGTAAGGGCAGTGTCAATAAAAGGATGAGCATTTTTCAGGGGGCGGGGGTATTATTGCCGCAGTTAAGCCCGCTGAGGATAGATACTTGGACGAACAGAAGGAAAAGCCGGCGTCTGCAGATGCAAACAAGGTGAAGTCATCCAGCTTGCTGCGCTCCAGTGGTGTGGTGGGCATCATGACGATGCTGTCCCGAATTCTCGGGCTGGTACGCGATGTGGTGGTGGCCAATTACTTTGGTGCCTCCGGCAGTGCCGATGCTTTTTTTGTGGCCTTCAAAATACCGAACTTTCTGCGCCGTCTGTTTGCTGAAGGGGCTTTTTCGCAGGCGTTTGTGCCGGTGTTGTCCGAATATCGCAGTCAGCGGGATTATGCGGCAGTTAAAGCGCTGATAGACCGTGTGGCCGGTACCCTGGGGGCCACCCTGATTACTGTAACGGTTATCGCCATGCTGGGTGCGCCGCTTTTGACCGCGCTGTTTGCGCCCGGATTCTATATGGCCGGCGGTGAGAAGTTTGATCTGGCCGCCGAGATGTTGCGCATTACCTTTCCGTATCTGCTGCTGATCTCGCTGACCGCCTTTGCCGGGGCGATCCTCAACAGCTACGAGCGATTCGCGGTGCCGGCGTTTACCCCGGTGTTGCTCAACGTCACCCTGATCAGCTCGGCGGTCTTTCTGTCACCGCTGTTTGATCCGCCGATCCTGGCGCTGGCCTGGGGGGTAATGATCGCGGGTGTGGTGCAGTTGGTTTTCCAGCTGCCGTTCCTGATGCGCTTGCGCCTGTTGCCCTGTCCTGTGGTGGATCGTACCGATGAGGGGGTGCGTCGGATTCTGAAGCTGATGCTGCCGGCGTTGTTTGGTGTATCGGTTACCCAGATCAACCTGTTGCTGGATACGGTGCTGGCGTCATTCCTGAAGACCGGCAGTGTGTCCTGGTTGTACTACTCCGACCGTCTGGCTGAATTGCCGCTGGGTGTGTTTGGTATCGCCATAGCTACGGTGATTCTGCCGAGTTTGTCCCGCAAGCATGCGGAAAAGTCGGCGGAGCACTTCTCCCATACACTCGACTGGGCGATCCGCATGGTATTGCTGATCGGTCTGCCGGCCGCGGTGGCGCTGTTTATTCTGGCCGGGCCGATGATCGTGACCCTGTTCCACTACGGCGCGCTGACCGACCGTGACGTGACGATGGCGTCGATGAGCTTGCAGGCCTATGCCTGCGGTGTGCTGGCGTTCATGCTGATCAAAGTGCTGGCGACCGGTTACTTCTCGCGCCAGGACACCAAAACACCGGTGAAAATCGGTATCCAGGCGGCGGTGGCCAATATGGTGTTCAACCTGATGTTGATCTACCCGCTGCAGCACGTGGGTCTGGCGGCTGCGACCTCGCTGTCGGCGTTCCTGAATGCGGGGCTGTTGCTGCGTGGTTTGCTGCAGGCAGGTGTGTTCCAGTGGCAACCGGGCTGGAATATCATGCTGTTCCGTTTGCTGATGGCCAATGCGGCGATGGCTGCGTTGCTGATCTGGCTGGCGGGCGATCTGCAGCAGTGGCTGCAATGGGGTGTGCTGGACCGTGCCTGGCACATGGCGGTTCTGGTGTTTGGTGGTGCTGGCGTGTACCTGTTGACACTGGTCTTGATGGGGATGCGTCCCGCGCATCTGAAAAATGTCGGTTGATCTCTCTGTAGCGCTTGTAATTCCTTGGTCTGATAGGTACTCGCAGGCGCACAATTAGGCTATAATTTGCCGTTTGTTTTTTGGGGCTTGGCTGTTGTAGTGATGGAACTCATTCGAGGATTACACAATCTGCGTGATAAACACCGGGGCTGCGTGGCCACCATCGGTAATTTCGATGGTGTTCATCTGGGGCATCGCCGGGTGTTGGAGCAGGTTAAAGCCAAGGCTGCGGAACTGGGCCTGCCCTCGGTCGCGATCACCTTCGAGCCTCAGCCGCGTGAGTTTTTTGCCGGCGACAAAGCGCCACCACGCCTCACCCGCTTTGATGAGAAAGTACGCCTGCTGAAGGCGGAAAACATCGATCGGGTACTTTGTCTGACCTTCAATAAGCGTCTGCAATCGATGTCGGCGGAAGAGTTTATTGATGAGCTGCTGCTGAAAGGGCTGGCGGTACAGCACTTTGTGGTGGGTGACGATTTCCGTTTCGGTTGTGACCGGGCCGGTGACTACAACATGCTGTGTGAGAGTGGTGCCCGTCACGGTTTCTCCGTGGTGAATACTGCCACTTTCCTGATGGACGGGGACCGGGTGTCCAGTACCCGTATCCGTGCAGCGTTGGAACAGAACGATTTTACCCTGGCCGAACGCCTGCTGGGCCGTCGCTACACTGTGACGGGGCGGGTGCTGCATGGCCAGAAACTGGGACGGCAGCTGGGTGTGCCAACGGCCAATATCCGTATGCACCGTTTCCCATGCCCGATGCGGGGTGTATATGCCGTACGCGTCGCGATGCCCGACGGCAGTTTTGAAAACGCGGTATGCAACGTGGGTATGCGACCGACCGTCAACGGCGTACAGCCGGTGCTTGAAGCTCATTTGCTGGACTTCAAAGGACACCTGTACGGCCAGTTGCTGAGCGTGGAATTTTTAGAATTTATCCGTCCCGAACAGAAGTTCGATGGACTGGAGCAGCTTAAAGAGCAGATCTTTGCAGATATCGATCAGGTGCGCGCTTACTTCGCGCAGAACACCTGAACATCAATCCGGAAGCGACAATCATGACCGATTATAAAGCGACACTGAACCTGCCGGAGACGGCATTCCCGATGCGAGGCAACCTGGCCCAGCGCGAACCAAAGATGTTGGAGCGTTGGCAGAAAATGGGCCTGTATCAGAAAATTCGTGAAGTAAGCAAAGGTCGCAAGAGCTTCATTCTGCACGACGGCCCTCCATACGCAAACGGCAACATCCACATCGGTCACGCGGTGAACAAGATCATCAAAGATATGATCGTAAAATCCCGCACCCTGTCCGGCTTCGACGCGCCTTACATCCCTGGTTGGGACTGTCACGGCCTGCCGATCGAGCATCAGGTAGAGAAAAAGCACGGCAAAGCGGGCGTAAAAGTTCCGTACGCGGATTTCCGTAAGAAGTGCCGTGAGTACGCTGCCAAGCAGGTAGAAGGTCAGAAGGCTGATTTCATCCGTCTGGGCGTGCAGGGCGACTGGGATAATCCATACCTGACCATGAGCTACCAGATGGAAGCGGACATCATCCGCTCTCTGGGTAAGATCGTGGACAACGGCCACCTGCGCAAAGGGTTCAAGCCGGTTCACTGGTGTCTGGACTGTGGTTCTGCACTGGCAGAAGCGGAAGTGGAATACCAGGACAAAACCTCTCCGGCGATCGATGTGCGCTTCCCTGCGGCCAACGCGGCAGAGATGGCGGCGGAGTTTGGGCTGGTCGATAACAGCCTGCCGGTATCCGTTGTGATCTGGACCACCACGCCATGGACCCTGCCGGCGAACCTGGCGGTGTCTCTGCACCCGGAGCTGGAATACGCGCTGGTGAAGCTGGACAACGGTCAGGGCGACGAGCTGGTTGTACTGGCTGACGCGCTGGTGAACGCTGCGATGCAGCGCTACGGCGTGGAAAACTTCGAGATCGTGGGCCGCACCGTGGGCAGCAACCTGGAACACCAGCAGTTGCAGCACTGTTTCTACAGCCGTCAGGTGCCGGTGATCCTGGGCGATCACGTGACCACTGACGCCGGTACCGGTAACGTACACACCGCACCGGGCCATGGTCAGGAAGACTTCCAGGTTGGTCAGAAATACAACTTGGGTGTGCTGAACCCGGTTGCTGACAACGGTGTTTTCGTGGAAGGCACCGAGCTGTTTGAAGGCCAGCACGTGATGAAGGCCAACGACAACGTGATCGAGGTGCTGCAGGAACGCGGTACCCTGATGCATCACGACAAGCTGCACCACAGCTACCCGCACTGCTGGCGTCACAAAACGCCGCTGATCTTCCGTGCGACGCCACAGTGGTTCGTGGCGATGGACGACAACGGCCTGCGTCAGCAGACCCTGGACGCCGTGAAAGGCGTGCGCTGGGTACCAGAGTGGGGTCAGAACCGTATCGAAGCGATGTTGGAGCAGAGCCCGGACTGGTGTATCTCTCGTCAGCGTACCTGGGGTGTGCCGATCGCACTGTTTGTACACAGTGAAACCCAGGAGCTGCACCCACGTACTGCCGAGCTGATCGAGCAGGTGGCGCTGAAAGTGGAAGAGCAGGGCATCGAAGCCTGGTTCGAGCTGGAAGCGGACGAGCTGCTCGGTGACGAAGCGGAGCTGTACAGCAAGGTGACCGACACCCTGGACGTATGGTTCGACTCCGGTGTAACCCACCAGGGCGTGCTGGGTCGCCGCGAAGGTCACCGCTACCCTGCAGATCTGTATCTGGAAGGGTCCGACCAGCACCGAGGCTGGTTCCAGTCCTCCCTGAAAACAGGTCTGGCGATCACCGGTCAGGCGCCTTACAAACAGGTGCTGACCCACGGCTTCACCGTAGACGGTCAGGGCCGCAAGATGTCCAAGTCGATCGGTAACGTCGTTGCGCCACAGGAAGTGATGAACAAGTACGGTGCAGATATCCTGCGTCTGTGGGTGGCGTCTACTGACTACCGCAACGAGATGACCTGCTCCGACGACATCCTGAAGCGTGCAGCGGACGCCTACCGTCGTATCCGTAACACTGCTCGTTTCCTGCTGGCGAACCTGAACGGTTTTGATCCGGCGAAGGACCTGGTGGCACCAGAAAACATGGTGGCGCTGGATCGCTGGGCGGTTGATCGTGCGGCGAAGCTGCAGAAAGAGCTGCTGAGCCACTACGAGAACTATGAGTTCCTGAACGTGTACCAGAAAGTGTCTATCTTCTGTTCCCAGGAGATGGGTGGTTTCTACCTGGATATCATCAAGGACCGTCAGTACACCGCTGCCACTGACGGTGTGGCACGTCGCTCTTGTCAGACTGCGCTGTACCACATCGTGGAAGCACTGACCCGCTGGGTTGCGCCGATCCTCAGCTTCACCGCTGACGAGATCCTGGAGCAGATTCCGGGCGAGCACGACGAATCCGTGCTGCTGGGTACCTGGTACGAAAACCTGGCGGAACTGCCGGAAGGCGAGGCACTGGATGTCGAATTCTGGAATCAGGTGATGGCGGTTAAAACCGCAGTGAACAAGGAATTGGAGGCGCGCCGTAACGAAGGCCTGATCGGTTCCAGCCTGGAAGCGGAAGTGACCCTGTACTGCGACGACGCGTTGAAAGCACAGCTGGACAAGCTGGGTGACGAGCTGCGCTTTGTTCTGATTACCTCCAAGGCGGCCGTGGCTGCAGCAGCGGACGCATCCGATGCTCAGGCGACTGACGTGAATGGTCTGCAGGTGAGCGTAGCGAAAACCGAATACGCCAAGTGTGGTCGTTGCTGGCACCACCGTGAAGACGTGGGTGCAAACGCCGAGCACGAAGAGCTGTGTGGTCGCTGTGTAGACAACGTAGCAGGTGAAGGTGAAAGCCGCAGCTTCGCGTAAGGATCGTTGCTGATGTTGTCCTCGTCCCGCACAGGTTCACTGGTCTGGTTATGGCTAAGCGCCGTCGTGGTGGCAGTGGATCTGTGGTCCAAGTTTGTCACCAGCAGCTCGCTGAAATACGGCGTGCCGGTGGAGGTGCTGCCGGTCTTTGATCTGCGCCTTTCCTATAACACCGGTGCCGCATTCAGCTTCCTGGCGGATGCGGGTGGCTTGCAGCGCTGGTTCTTTATGCTGATCGCCGTGGTGGTCAGCGTTGTGCTGCTGGTGTGGATGAAACGGACGCCGCGCTGGCAATGGTGGGTTGGGATCGCCCAGGCATTGGTGCTGGGGGGAGCATTGGGCAACCTCTACGACCGGGTCGTTCACGGCTACGTGATCGACTTTATCTCCCTGCACTACGGCGAATATTACTTTGCGGTCTTCAATCTGGCGGACGTGGCAATCTCCCTCGGCGCGGCATTGTTGATCATTGATATGCTGTTTCTGGAAGGGAAGGTCCGGGACAAAAACGAAACTGAAGGTGAAGCATGAGCGAACAGATCATTGGCCCGGGCAAAACTGTAACCCTGCACTTTGCAATCAAACTCAATGACGGTCAGGTAGTTGATTCCAACTTTGAAGGCAATCCGGCAACTTTTACCGTCGGGGATGGCAATCTGCCGGAAGGATTTGAACAGGCGCTGATGGGGCTGGCGCAGGGCGCGAAAGAGTCCCTGCGTATCATGCCTGAAAACGCATTTGGTATGCCTAATCCGAGCAACGTGCAGCGCTTCCCGCGTACCCAGTTTCAGGATATGCAGCTGGAGAAAGGTCTGGTGATCTCCTTCCAGGATCCGAACCAGGGGGAGTTGCCGGGTGTGGTGGATCGCTTTGATGAGCAGTCCGTACACATCGACTTTAACCATCCATTGGCCGGTCATGAGCTGGATTTTGAGGTGGCGATTCTGGATGTTGTCGACGCAGAGTAAGTGCCCTGCGACTCTAAACCAAAAAAAACCGGTGTATTGGCACCGGTTTTTTTATGCCTGTGAGTTGGGCGGTGAGACCAAAAAGTCGCTAAAACGGGCGTTTTGATCATACTTTTGTTTGAATGGTTTTTGATCGGACGCAGAGGATGGTGCTTTTTTGCCTGAGCCTATGGCAGTTGCGGTACCGAGCGTCTAGACTGGGACTACGAAAAAAGTACTAGTTTGAGCTTTGTGCATCCATGAAAAAGAGCGCAGGTTTTACCCTGATAGAATTGATGGTCGTGCTGTCGGTCATTGTGATTCTGACCACAGTGGTAACACCCAATTTTGGCCCCTTTGTGCAGCAGGGTCGGATGGATTCGATCCAGGGCCGACTGCTTACCAGTGTGTCGATGGCGCGTTCGGAAGCAATTCGCAGGGATGTACAGGTCACGGTGTGCGCACGCAACACCACTGAAAACATGGCCAATTACAGTTGTGGCAGCAACTGGGCAAATGGCTGGGTGGTTGTGGCCGGTACCGAAGTGGTGAGGGTGGAGGAGCCTCCCGCAGCGGTGATCACGTTAAGCGGCAGCAGTATTACTTTTGAAAGCTCTGGGTTGTTAAGTGGTGGCAGTGACGTGTGTTTCTCTGCCGATGATGGGGACAGCGACACGGATGTACGCTATCTGCAGGTGAACCAGTTCGGACGGATCCGGGCTTGGGACGGAGGTAGCGATGATACGGTGTGTGGCTCGGGGGCATGAGCGTGGTTACACGCTGATCGAGGTGCTGGTCGCCCTGTTTATTATCTCGCTGGGACTGCTGGGCATGGCCGGTTTGCAGGTGACGTCGCTCAAGCAGAACCAGAGTGCCTATATGCGCAGCCAGGCAACCATCCTCGCGTACGACATTATCGACCGCATGCGCGCCAACGTATCGGCCGTGGACAACGGTAATTATTTTGTCAGCAGTGGATCCCTGACGGCAGGATGTGAAACCACCTCCGGCTGCACCGATACGCAGATGGCGTCCCACGATATCGCACGCTGGCAGGCGCGGTTGGCGGAAGAGCTCCCGTCAGGTGGTGGTCTGATATGCCGCGATACGGATACGGACGACAGCACTGGCGGCAACATAACCACACCGGTCTGTGGCACCAATACCGATACCGACCTGCCGGTGGTGGTGTATGTATGGTGGAATGACGAGCGTGCCAGTGATGCAGTGTCGACCCGGTTGGCAGTGAGTTTTAGTTTATGACGATATGGAGATGCAGGATGCATAAGCGGCAGCAAGGCCTGTCGATGATCGAACTGATGGTGGCGTTGCTGATCGGCACCATCCTGACAGCGTCCGTGGTGCAGATGTTTGTGGGTAGTCGCAGCACCTATACGATGCAAAGTGCCCTGGCGTCGATGCAGGAGAGTGCGCGCTTCGCGATCGAATTCCTCTCCCGTGACCTGCGCAAGGCGGGTTATGTGGGCTGTTCTACCAATACATCAATGGCCAATACCCTGCGCGATACCAGCAACAGCGATGAAATCTTCGCCCAGTTTGATATGTCTGAGCCGGTTGCGCTGGAAGACAACTATGTCGCTGCCAGCGGCACCAGTATTCCCCTGCCGACCGGTGCAACCCCAACCCCGGGTACCGATATCGTCAGTGTAAAGTTTGCTGATGGCGAGGGCAGCTGCACCGTAGAGAGCCACGTGGCCGCGTCCGCAACCATCCATTGTTACGCCAACCACGATTACCAGAAAGGTCAGGTTCTGCTGATCTCCGACTGCTCCCACTCAGCGGTATTCCAGCAAAGTAACACGGTCAACACCGGCAGCCAGACCAAGCAGGTCAACCATAATACCGGGCAGGCCGTACCGGGTAACTGCACAAAAGGTCTGGGGCTTCCTGTTGACTGTGCCAGCACACAAGGAATCGCATACACGTTCCCAACCGGCGCCACGGTGCAGCTGTTCAAGAACTACACCTATTACATCGACGACAATGCGTTTGGTTCACCGGCCCTGTACCGTTCGACCATTGTGGTGGAATCAGGTGAGGCAGGTTTTGAGGCGCAGGAGCTGGTGGAAGGTGTCGAGGATCTGCAGATTACCTACGGCGTGGACACCGATGACGATGGCGATGCGGATTATTACGTTGCGGCCGATACCAACGGTGACGGTGTCGAAGATCTGGATGTGTCCGAAATCGTAGCGATCCGGGTCAGCCTGTTGATGCGCAGTATCGAAGACAATGTGGTCAGCAGCGCGCAGACGTACAGCTATAACGGGGCGTCGGTGACGGCGAGCGACCGGCGCTTACGTAAAGTCTTTACGGCCACGATCACCCTGCGGAATAGGGTGATTTAGATGCCGATGCGAAACAAACAGAAAGGGGCGGTACTGATTGTTGCCATGATCTTTATGGTGATCATGACCCTGATCGGCATGGCAGGCATCGAGGTAACCGGCCTGGAGGAGAAGATGGCGGCGCAGCTGCGTGACCGTCAGATGGCATTTGAAGCGGCGGAGGCTGCGCTGCTGGACGGCGAAGCCTATCTCGAATCGGTGGTGACCATGCCAGCGTTCAACGGTAGCAACGGGTTGTACACGCCGAAAACCGACGGCACCCAGCACTGGGAAGACTGGGCCGCGTTGGGCACCAATGTGCGTACCATGCGTTCGCAGATTGATGACAGCAGCAAGAAGGGATTTGGACAGCTCTCGTCCTACGCCACCTACATCATCGAAGAGCTGGCGGCGTCGGCACCGGATGACAGTAAAGAGGTGGGTAAGGCGATCGAGCAACGGCGTTACTACCGTATTACCGCACGTGCCGTTGGGCTGAGTTCCTCTTCAGAGGTGATACTCCAGGCCATCTATAAACGTTAAACAGCAGGAAGTGGGATCATGTTCAGGATTAGCAGGACTCAATTGGCGCATTTTGCATTGCCGCTTGCGCTCATTGTGCCGGCCACGGCGTCGGCGGAGCTGTCACAAACACCTCTGTATCTGACCACATCCGTCAAACCCAATATCTTCTTCCTGGTGGACGACTCCGGCAGTATGGATTGGGAGGTACTGCGCTCATCCGGGGCTGAAGCCATTGATGACTACGCCAGCTTTCCCAACAGCGGTAACGTAGACATTACCCCGACAATTACCGACCAGGACGAGATACTGGAGTCCTGTGTTGGTTACAACGTTCTGTTTTATGACCCGAGCAAAACCTATACGCCATGGGACGGCGTGGATGAAAATGGCAATGCCTATGCTGACCAGTCGATCACGTCCGCATTGATGGATCCCTATGATGCCAATGGATATACGACCAATTTAACCGTGGCTGATGTCAATGGGCACCTGCCGGGCTATATGACCTGGAACGATGACGGCGACGGGGTGTTTGAGATCGGTGAATGTCCGGATCCGACGCGCAGTGGTTATGATTATGCCAATCAGTTTGTGGCGACAACCACCGGATCCACCGCCAACACGTCGATGACCGCCGCGCAGCAAACCAACTTCGCCAACTGGTATAGCTATTACCGTAAGCGCGAATATGTCATGAAAGCAGCGTTGCTCAGTCTGGTGAACAACTCCTCTCAACGATTGGGGTTGGCGACGCTGCACCGTAACAACAGTGTGGGTTTCCCCGTGGCTGATGTGTCCAGTGGCACTAACCGGGCCGATCTGATGGACGAGATTTCCCAAATCGGTTCCAGTGGTGATACCCCTTTGCGCACTACCTTTGAGCATGTGGGCAAGTACTTTCAAAATGATGTAGCAACCTCATCGTCCACCGAGCTGTTTGGTTCTACCCAGGGAACGCCGATCCTGAGCGAGGCGTCAGGAGGCTCCTGTCAGCAGAACTTCTCGGTTGTGATGTCGGATGGGTACTGGAACGGCAGTGCACCCAGTGTGGGCAACGCGGACAGTGGTTCGACCTCCGATGGTGACCAACTCGATTCAGAATATGACGGCGGTGTTTACCACGATCAAAACGACAGTGTTTCCAATACCCTGGCCGATGTGGCGATGCATCTCTACGAGACCGATCTGAGTTCATTGGACAACAAGGTGCCGGGCACACCGGATGACAGCAACACACAACAGCACCTGGTGACCTATACCGTTGCCTTTGGTGTGAACGGTACGCTGAGTGCCAACCCGGATGCCAATGAGACCAGCTTTGACTGGCCAACGCCGGTCAGTGACGAGAGTACAACCATCGATGATATGCGCCATGCCGCCTGGAACGGCCGAGGCGAGTTCCTGAGTGCAAACGACCCGCAAGCGTTGCTGAGTGCTTTCAGTTCCGCGATCACCAGCATTGAATCCCGGACCTCCAGTGCGGCGACCGTTGCGACCAACTCCACCCGCCTGGATGCAAACTCGAAGATCTACCAGGCCCGCTTTAACAGCGGCGAGTGGAGTGGCCAGTTCCGTGCGTATGCCCTGAACTCGGTCACCGGTGATGTCAGCACCCTGCAGTGGGATGCGGCGGACCTGATTCCGGCGACCAGCTCACGAAATATCTATACCAGCCACAGCAATACGGGCTTCGCGTTTAATGACACCTCCTGGGACGATGGCCTGTTCAGTACGGCACAGATGAGTGCCCTGAATGCTGTGAATGGCACAACGGATAGTCGTGGACGGGACCGTATAAACTACCTGCGTGGTGACACTACCTATGAAGGTACCGATTTTCGCACTCGGGCCGGGCGGTTGGGTGATATCGTGCACTCCGACCCGATCTTCGCCTCGGATGAATCCTTTGAATACTACGGCGTAGCGCCCACCGTCAGTGTGGGGGGGGTAGCGATCGACAGTTACTACACCTATCTCACCGACGCCACCGTGGCGACGAACAAGGCCGCACGAGAGCCGATGCTGTACGTGGGGGCCAACGACGGTATGCTGCATGCGATGCGGGCGGAAGGCACCATCGGGACAACCGATGCGCCGTGTGATCCGGACATTGCCGCCTGTGAAGGGGAGGAGGTGTTTGCCTATATTCCCAAAGCGCTGTATTCCAAACTGAGCGATCTGACCGACTCTGGATACAGCCACACCTATTATGTGGATGGCTCCATCCGTGTGGCCGATGCCTATATCGACTACAACGATGATGGCGTGTCTGATACCACCCGTTGGGGGAGCGTGCTGGTGGGCCTGTTGGCGGCTGGTGGCAAGGGGGTGTATGCACTGGATATCTCGGATCCGTTTAACTTCGATGCGAAAGATGTGTTGTGGGATTTGGATGATAGTGACCTTACCGAGCTGGGCTACACCTTCGGTAACGCCTCCGTGGTGCAATTGCCGGATGGTACCTGGGCGGCGATCTTTGGCAACGGTTATGAGAGTGCCAACTACAAGGCAGGCCTGTATATCGTAAACATGGAAGACCCGACCGATGTGGTGTTTATAGATACCCAGGCGGATGGTTCCGCGTCGTCTCCTAACGGCCTGTCCTCACCGATTCCGGTGGATACCGATAATGACAAGATTGCCGATACGGTGTACGCCGGTGATCTCTACGGCAATCTGTGGAAGTTTGATCTGAGCAGCAGTAATCGAAATGGTTGGGCGGTTGCTTACAGCCAGGGAAGTACGCCTGCTCCGCTGTACCGTGCCTGCACCACGGATGATTGCAGCAGCCCTCAGGCGATTACCTCCAGGCCGGAAGTGGTGGATAGTTCGGAGGGTGGTGTGATCGTGCTCTTTGGTACCGGTAGCTATATCACCACCGATGATCCGACTTCGACCCAGATGCAGACCTTCTACGGCATTCGTGATGACGGCAGCATGGTGACAAATCGCAGTGACCTGCAGGCGCAGGATATCCTGGCCGAGTTCTACGTGGCGGCCAGTGACGCCGACTACCGTGTCACGACAGATACCGCAGTGGACTACACCGCGAAGGATGGCTGGTACCTGGATTTTGATTCCAGTGATTACCCCGGCGAACGGGTTGTTTCCAACCCGATTGTGAGGGGAGGGCGTATTATTTTTCCAACCCTGGCCCCAAAAACTTCACCCTGTGATTTCGGCGGTACCGGCTGGCTGATGGAGCTGGATGCGGAAAACGGATCCCGGTTGACGGTCTCCCCGTTTGACGTGAACAGCGATACGGCAATTAACGCGTCCGATTTTGTCTCTGTGGTGATCAGTGATGGTGTTGAGTCTGTGGAAGTTACGGTGCCTGTATCCGGTCGTAAATCCACAGTGGGGATTGTTAAAACACCGGCGGTTATCTCCACCGGTACCCAGGAACTGAAATACTTCTCCGGCTCCAGTGGCGCAGTGGAAACGGTACGTGAATCCAGTGGTGATAAGCTGGGCCGACAGTCCTGGTTGCAACTGCATTAAGTGTAAATGCCAGACGAAGTCTGGCATTTTTTTATCGTAACCGTAGCCGGCTATGGTTTTTAATAGTATCCAAACCTTGTTCGAATCACGTTTAATTTTGCGCAGGATGCGATCGGGATTAAAGTGACTGCTTTTTGCCTTTGTATAAACAGACACGGATGTGTGTTTTTTGTCAGCAGTTTTCCCTCCATAGATCTATGTCATCCTGTCGGTCGGGAAGGCTCGCCAATGCTGTTCTCTGTACGCAAAATTGTATTAAAATTGATCAGTTTCTTGTGGGGGCCTTGGGAGTATTGGGAACAAGTGTTTGAGTTATTCTCCGAGATAGGATCGCCGCCAGATATTGATAACGAAGCGACGGTAGATTATCTGCGGTTGTTTTAGGTACCCACCGGTTATACAGGCCGAGCGAAGTGTCCTCTGATTATGGACGTGAAAGCGGATATGAAAATGCTAAAGCATGGCGGCTTTACGCTGGTTGAATTAATGATCACGGTGGCAATCCTGGCGATTTTGGCGATGGTTGCTGTACCCAACTTTGGTCCGTTTGTGCAGGGCGGGCGTATGGATACGTTGCAGGATCGATTGGTGGCGAGTCTCTCGCTGGCAAGGTCGGAAGCGATCAGCAGCCGACGTTCAGTAACCCTTTGTCCCCGTAGCGATGATGTTGATAGTTGCGGTGATGACTGGGGGCTTGGTTGGTCCGTTATCCGTGACGGTACCGCAATTCATGTGGAGGAGCCGCCGGAAAGCGGCGTGAGCCTCAGTGCCGATCGGAGTATTACATTTGATACCGGTGGGCAAGTCAGTGCGGGTACAAGTTGCTTTACCGTTTCTGACGGTGATGCGACAACCGAAGATCGTTATGTGCAGGTATTGGCGACCGGTCGCTTGAGATCATGGGATAGGGACAGTGAAGAAGACGCAGTTTGTGGTAACGGCTGATAAAGGCTATACGCTGATAGAAGTGCTGGTGGCGCTGCTGGTGATCTCATTGGGGCTGCTGGGGATGGCCGCATTGCAGATTACTGCCCTGAAGCAGAATCAGAACGCCTATGTTCGTTCCCAGGCGGTCATCGCGGCAAACGACATCATGGATCGAATGCGCGCCAATAGCACCGCGGTTGCCAACGGAAACTACTTTTCCGATAACGCGGGTTATGATGGCGACAGTGCGGATACGAGCTGTGAAGGCAGTGTATGCACTGTTACAGCCATGGCCTCCTACGATCTGAATAATTGGAAATACACTCTGCAGCAGGAGATGCCCTCCGGTGGTGGCTGTATTACCCGGATCAAGGAGGACCGGATTGGTTTTCAGGTGGAGGAAACCAGTGATCTGGAGGCGCTGTGTACCGAAGGCAACGACACCGATCTGCCGGTTGTTATCTACGTCTGGTGGAACGATGCCCGCTTTCAGAATGAGGTTCAGTCAGTCGAAACGGATGCTGATTGGCAGGTGATCACGTTGAGTGCCGATATATGATTCGCAGGATGCAAAGACAGCGCGGCCTGTCGCTGATCGAACTGATGGTCGCCCTGGTCATCGGATTGTTATTGACTGCCGCAATCGTACAGATGTTTGTGGGAAGTCGCGTTACCTACACGATGCAGAGTGAGCTGGCTAAGCTGCAGGAGAATGCTCGGTTTGCCATCGACTTTATTAGTAAAGACCTGCGTATGGCAGGTTATACCGGCTGCAAGCGTTTCTCATCCGTCACCAATGTATTGGACAGCTCAAATGTATCGCCTTATAGCGGCGATGAGTGGAATGCATCCATTGCCTTTACGGACGGTGGTGATGCTGAAAGCAGCTCCGAACTCCCGCCATCGGATCAAATCAACGTAAAGTACCTGGACCCGGATACGACCTGCTCGGTTGACGAATCCAGAAATGAGGCAGAGTACTTTTTTTGCGATGCAAACCACACCTTCACCCAGGGTGAGATCCTGGTCGTCTCTGATTGCAGCCATATGGCTATCTTTCAGATGACCAACACCAATAACAATCTGAACATTGATCGCATTACCCATAATACGGGCGGTTCCACCGTGCCCGGAAACTGCACCAAAGGCTTGGCCCCGGATTCGGATTGCACCTCTACCAACGGGGTTGAGTATACAGATTGGGGAGACAATACCGTTATCCAGCGCTTTCTTGCATACACCTATCTCGTGAAGGATAACGATTTTGATCAGCCTGCCTTGTATCGGTCCTCTCTTGCGACCAGTTCGGATTCAATTGGTATGTCTGATCAGGAGTTGGTGGAGGGGGTCGAAAATATGCAGATGCTGCTGGGCTTTGATACGGATGAAGATGGCAGTGCCGACTGTTATAGCAATGCGGCACTCAGCTGCGGGTCTTCTATCGATGAGGTCGTCGCGATCAGGGTGAGTTTGTTGATGCGCAGTATCGAAGACAACATTACGCCTGACGCGCAATCTTATGTTTTTAATGGCAATACCTTCACCGCCACCGATGGACGGCTGCGTAAGGTGTTTACTGCAACCATCACGTTCAGGAATCTTGTGTTATGACTTTTCTGAGGTGGAAACAGCAGGGAGGGGTATTGATCGTCGCAATGGTGATGCTGCTGATAATGAGCATAATCGGACTGGCGGGTATTGAAGTCACAGGTCTTGAAGAGAAGATGGTCTTTAATATGCGCGACCGACAAAGTGCTTTTGAGGCGGCTGAAGCAGCGTTAAAAGATGGTGAAACATACTTAAGTACGACGGATACATTGCCCACCTTTAATGGTACGAACGGTTTATACACACCTAAAAGTGACGGCACCAACCATTGGGATGACTGGGACGCTTTAGGTAGCAGTGTACGTACCATGCGTTCGCAAGTGAGTGATGCCAATAAAAAAGGGTTTTCACAGCTTGCCGAGTACGCTACCTACATTATCGAAGAACTGGATTCCGATACAGATAGCTCGGATTCTGATTCAATTGAGGCAGGTAAGGTCGTTGAAGAAAGAAGCTACTACCGGATTACCGCACGTGGGGTAGGTATTACGGGTTCCAGTGAAGTTATTTTGCAAACCGTATATAAACAATAATGAATGGGGCTGAGAGTAAAGAGGCATGAAAAGGATTTATGCAAGTCACCTGGGGCAACTTTTACTTCCTCTTGCGCTGAGCTCCCCTGCTACGCTATATGCCGATGTTGCGCAAAGTCCGTTATATCTGACGACTTCGGTAAAGCCGAATATTCTTTTCCTTATCGACGACTCTACGAGTATGAAATGGGAGGTGGTGAAATCCACCGCCGCCGGAAATATATCGGACTACGACGGTTTTATCGGCGAGGGCGGGGTGCATGAAGATCCGGACCCTGATGACAGAGAACGTATTCTGGAAACCTGTGTCGGGTATAACACTCTCTACTATGATCCCTCCAAAACCTATGAGCCGTGGAACGGTTTTGATGAAAACGGAGATCCGTTCACGGATCAGTCGATAACCTCGGCGTTGGATGATCCGTACGATGCGAATGGCGACCGGGTAGATCTCTCAGATACATCGGGTGATGCGTACGGCTATATGCCGTGGAGCGATGACGGTGACGGCGTTTTCGAGATTGGAGAGTGTCCGGATCCAGATCGGTCCGGCTACGATTACAACAACCAGTTTGTCGCTACTGCCGCAGGGGCGGGACCGGTGAATGTGATGAGTACCGATCAGCAAACAAATTTTGCCAACTGGTACACATATTACCGCAGCCGTGACCACGTGATGAAGGCGGCGCTTCTGCAAATAGCCAATGAGTCCGACCTGCGTCTGGGTTTGGCAACCCTGCACACGAATAACGACGTCAGCTTTCCTGTTGTGGATATGGAGGAAGGCAGTAATAAGTCGGATCTTATGGAGCAGATCACGCAGATACTGCCTGACGGCGGTACGCCACTGCGTTCCAAACTGGAGCAGGCGGGCGAGTACTTCAAAGGCACCACGTCATCCGCCCTGTTTGGGAGTACTCAGAGTTCACCTATTCTGGATGAGGATGCTGGCGGTGCCTGCCAGCAAAACTTCGTGGTCCTGATGTCTGACGGGTACTGGAAAGGTGATGATCCAAGTGTAGGTAATGCCGATAGCGGCTCCAGTGGGGACGGTGACCAGAACGATACCGAATTTGATGGTGGCTCCTATGCGGACGATCACGCCAACACGCTGGCCGACGTGGCGATGCACTACTATGAAACGGATCTCAGCGGCCTGGATGATCGGGTACCCACCTCGTGGAACGACAGCAATACCCAGCAGCATCTGGTGACCTATACCGTCGCATTTGGTGTAGACGGTACCTTGAGTGCAGGACCCGATAGCGGGGATACCAGCTTTGACTGGCCAGAGCCTGAAGCAAAAACAGACACCACAATCGATGATATGCGCCATGCCGCCTGGAACGGGCGGGGGGAATTTCTTGATGCCAATGCCCCCCAGGCGTTAGTGGATGCGTTTTCCGACGCTCTCTCCAGTATCGGTACCCGAACGTCCAGTGCCGCCGCTTTGGCGACAAACTCCACCCGTCTGAATAGTGATTCAAAACTCTACCAGGCGCGTTTTGATAGCGGAGAATGGGTGGGGCAGCTACTGGCCTATTCGTTGGACTCTGCCACCGGCAGTGTTGATACCCTTCTGTGGGATGCGGCAGACCTGTTGCCGCCTGCAGGCAGCAGAAACATCTACACCTACAATGGTGGCGGTATCTCATTCGATACAACCTCATGGGATGGCGGATTGTTCAGCTCCAGCCAGATGGCGGCGTTGAACGCGGTTGACGGTACAGCGGACAACCGTGGGCGGGATCGTGTGGACTATCTGCGCGGCGACTCGAGCTATGAGGGAAGCGATTTTCGAAGCCGTGTCAGTAGGCTGGGGGATATCGTCAATTCAGATCCCGTATATACGGAAAATGAACGTTTCAATTACTACGGCTTAGCGCCCGATACCGCTGTCGGGGGCGTAGACACAGACAGTTATTACCTCTACCTGACCGATGATAGTGTGGCAACCAACAAAGCCTCGCGGGATGCGATGATCTATGTCGGCGCCAATGACGGAATGCTGCATGGTTTTAGTGCCGAGGGGGAGATCGGAGAAAGTACCGACGCCCCTTGTGATGCTGCAACGGAGACCTGTGAAGGGGAAGAGGTGTTTGCCTACATCCCGAAGGCTCTCTATTCCTCACTCAGTGATTTAACGGATATTGAATACAGCCATAAATACTTTGTAGATGGCTCTATTCGTGTTGCCGATGCATATATTGATTTTAATGATGAGGGGGTATCCTCCGGCGAGCGCTGGGGGAGCGTATTGATTGGTATGCTGGGTGGGGGCGGTGCCGGTGTCTATGCACTGGATGTTTCTGATCCTCTAAACTTTGATGCATCCGATGTGTTGTGGGACCTGGACAGTACCGATCTGTCTGAACTGGGGTATACATTCGGCAGCGCTTCTGTTGTTAAATTGCCGGATGGTACCTGGGCCGCGATTTTTGGTAACGGGTACGAGAGCGCAAATCATAAGGCCGGGTTGTACATCGTTAATTTGGAAGACCCGACAGACGTTGTATTTATTGATACCGAAGCCGATGGATCGTCTTCCAGCCCGAACGGGCTGTCTTCGCCGCTTCCTGTTGATTCGGACGGCGATGAGATCGCTGATGCGGTATATGCCGGAGATCTCTACGGGAACTTGTGGAAATTTGACCTGAGCAGCAGCAATCGAAACGCTTGGGATGTGGCCTTCAAACAGGGCAGCACGCCAGAACCTCTTTTCAGGGCCTGTGAAAATGATGACTGCAATAATCCACAACCTATTACTGCGCGCCCTGAAGTGACAAAACACTCTTCCGGCGGCGTGATGGTTTTCTTTGGTACAGGCAGGTATCTCTATGAGAGTGATACTTCCTCTACGCAAGAGCAGACTTTCTATGGCATCCGGGATTGGGGCAGTCAGGTGTCGGGGCGATCCAGCTTGCAGGCACAAGACATTCTCGTAGAGGCGTATTCTGATGCTGGCGAAACGGATTATCGGGTGACCAGTAACACGACCGTAGACTATACCGCTAAAAGCGGCTGGTATCTCGACTTTGATTCTTCGGACTTCGTGGGAGAGCGTGTGGTATCAGATGCGCTGTCCAGAAACGGGCGGATTGCATTTGTGACATTGTCCCCTTCCGCTTCGCCCTGTGATTTTGGCGGGACCAGTTGGTTCATGGAGCTGGATGCGGAAAACGGTTCGCGACTGGGTTACTCGCCTTTTGATGTTAACGGCGATGGTGTTGCGGATAACAGTGACTACCTGACGGTGACACTGCCTGATGAACCAACCTCTGCGGGTGTTACTGTTGCGGTATCGGGTCGTAAGTCGACAGTTGGTGCAGTGAAAACACCGACGGTTGTTTCAACAAATGAAAAAACCGTTAACCTCTTTAGTGGTGATAGCACGAACATCGAAGGGTTTAACGGGCCAAATAGCGATGATAGTGGGCGACAGTCTTGGGCTCAGTTACAGTGATGTTTATACAGCTTCCGATTGCCCATCATTCAGTATTGGGGTCTGAAAATAGCTGTTGGCACGCTGAGCAATTGGAAAGACAGTCACGACAATATTTACTCGGACGAGTTGGAGAGTGTGTGTGAAAAACAGGGGTTTCAGTTTAATCGAGTTGATGATCACGGTGGCCATCCTCGGCATTATCGCCGCAGTGGCTTATCCCTCGTATGTCGATTATGTGCAGGACGCTCGGAGAGCCGACGGACAGGGGGCGATGCTGGAGGCGGCGCAGTGGATGGAGCGTCAGTTCACCGTGGATGGCACGTATCTCGATGGTGATGGCAACAGTCGTGATGTTTCTGCGTATAACACGGATTTTTATAACATTACGGTGTCAGCTTCGACCGCTTCTACGTTCACCGTTCAGGGAGCACCGACAGGGGCACAGGCGAGTGACGATTGTGGCACCTTGTCGATCACCAATATAGGTGTTAAATCGGCAACCGACGGTGATGGTAATGCCGTTGCGGATTGCTGGGACTGAATAAGCCGTCATAACGCCCGGCTTCAGGAAGAAGCAAGGCGTTATGGCTGATCAGCCTGGCAGATGAGCGTGCAGGGGGCAGGCTCTTTAAACACTACAATGGACTGTAGGAACATAGCATGCACAAGGACGTATGCCGCCCGGCAGGGCGCGGTGTGGCCAGCGTTTGGGGATTTTCCCTGATCGAACTGCTGGTTACCCTCTCTATTCTTATCATTCTTTTATCCGTTGCCGTACCCGGCTTTTCCGGGCTGGTTGTGGATGCACGGGTCTCCGAAACACAAAACCGGTTACGTGCTGCACTGGCATTGGCACGCAGTGAGGCGGTCCGACAGAACCAACGCATCACGCTGTGTGCGAGTCGGGACGCAACGAGCTGTGTTGGTGGTGCACGTACAGGCGGCTCAGTCTGGTCGCAGGCACTGTTATTTGAAGATGCGGATGGCAATCGCCTTTATGATCCGGATATTGATTCACTTATCAAACTGGTCAATCTGGGAGAGGGCGGAAAGGTTGTATGGAACCGGGGTGATTCCACTGTGTATGAAGGCGATGGCAGTTTGCTGGGGGGATCAAATGGTTCGTTTTATGTATTTGATGATGCGGATAAAAGCCTTGGTGTGAAACTGGTATTGCAGATGACCGGGCGAGTACGACAGGTTGAGTTCTCGGAGAGTGATGTCGCCAAGTTGGACCAGTACCTGGGTCAGTAAAGCGTGAATTGGCTCTTGAGGGCCACCGGCATGTGTCATACCCTCGGTGGTCTGCTTTAGATATTGTTAGAAAAAACAGGAGGATGCATGTCTGACTATCTGATCGTCGGTGGCGGCGTAATCGGAATGATGATGGCGCGCGAGCTGGCAATCGCCGGTGCAGATGTAACGCTGGTGGATCGTCTTGGCTGTGCCGAGGAATCCTCCTGGGCGGGAGGCGGTATCGTATCGCCATTGTACCCTTGGCGCTATAAAGATCCCGTAACGGCGTTGGCAACCTGGTCGCAGAGCAGTTACGTGCTGCTGGCACAGGAGCTGATTGAAGAGACCGGTTGTGATCCCGAGCTGCGCCAGAAGGGGATGTTTATGGTGTCGGTTGAAGACGCCGACGATGCCCGTGCCTGGGCGGCGAAACATCACCGTCCGCTGACCACGGTTGATGCGGATTTCCTCTATCAGAAAGAGCCACACCTTAAGGAAGGTTTTGGCGAAGCACTGTGGATGCCGGAGGTGGGCAGTATCCGTAACCCACGTTTGGGTCGCGCTCTGCGCGAGAGTCTGATGGTGCGTGACAACGTCACCGTGCTGGAGCATCAGCCGCTGGAACGGCTGATCATCGAAGGTGAGCAGGTTAAAGGGATTGTCACCAACAAAGGTGAGTTACGTGCTGACAAGACCATCCTTGCGGCCGGTTCCTGGAGTGGCGAGCTGCTTAAGCCGCTGGGTCTGAATGTACCGGTGGCGCCGGTGCGTGGTCAGATGATGCTCTTCAAGGCCAAGCCGGGTTTGGTGAATCGCGTGGTGCTGATGGACGGTCGTTATGTGATTCCGCGTAACGATGGTCGGGTATTGGTTGGTAGTACCCTGGAGTACACCGGCTTTGTGAAAGAGACCTCTCAGGAGGCGCGTGATTCGCTTTTTGAAACCGCGATCAACATCGTGCCTGAGCTGGCGGAATACCCGGTCGAGCACCACTGGGCGGGTTTGCGTCCGGGCTCACCGGAAGGTATCCCGTACATCGGTGAAGTGCCAGGGTACGAGAACCTCTACCTGAACGCCGGTCATTTCCGTAACGGACTGGTTCTGGCACCGGCGTCCACCCGGCTGCTGACCGATCAGCTGCTGGGTCGCAAGCCGATCATCGATCCGCTTCCCTACGTGCTGGATGGCCGTGTTGAACCGCTGTAACGGATCTCAGGCATAAAAAAGCCCGGCTTGTACCGGGCTTTTTTATGCGGGTTTGGCAGAATCACTTCTCAGTTTCTGCTTCCTCTTCGCCGTCGTCTCCGAGCAGACCAAAGCTCAGACGGTTCAGCCAGGAGCGCTCTCTCTGTACTTCGTCGTCAGACAGGGTGTTTACCTGTGGGGGCTCAACTTCCGGTGTGCCACGGAACAGGTCAAAGGTAGCAGCATCCAGCAGAGTCTTCTCAGGCTGTTTTACCGGTCGGTATTGATAGGTCGGGTAGTTGGCTTTAAGTACCGCCATCGCATCGTTAGCCAGTGCCGGTTCATTCAGCAGGGTGTAGGCTTCAACCATCGCCGCCAGAGCAGCCGGAACTGCCGGGGTTTCCTGCAGGTTTTCAATCACGTAACGACCACGGTTGGCGGCCGCCAGGTAGGCGCCACGCTGAATGTAGTAGTGAGCCACGTGTACTTCGTAGGTGGCCAGGCGGTTTTTCAGATGAATCATACGCTTACGGGCATCCGGCGCGTATTCACTGTTCGGGTACAGACGCAGCAGGGTACGGAAGCTTTCGAAGCCGTCCAGTGCGGCACCCGGATCACGCTTGCTCTCGTCGATTGGCAGATACTTCATGAAGAAGGCACGGTCCTGCTCAAACGCGGTCAGGCCCTTCAGGTAGTAGGCGTAGTCGATGTTATCGTGGTTCGGGTGCAGACGGATAAAGCGGTCGGCAGAGGCACGCGCTGCTTCCGGCTCATGGTTCTTGAAGTATGCGTAGGTCAGTTCCAACTGAGCCTGTTCTGAGTAACGACCAAACGGGTAACGGGCTTCCAGCAACTGCAGCTTCTCAATCGCAATCGCAAAGTTATCCAGCTCAAGCGCTTCCAGAGCCTCTTCATAAATCTCCTGCTCAGGTTTGTCAGTCAGTTCCTTCTCATCGTTGGAGGAACAAGCGGTAACCAGAACACAGAGGGCTGCGACTGCAAAAAACTTGGTGATACGCATCCTGTTGAATCTCGATGTAGTCCTAAGCCGTAACCAGTTATACTGGGCGGATATGATTGAAATACGCGGCGGTTTTGCATCTTCAGGCTTTTTGAAGCCGAGTGTTTCGCCTGCGATTGAATAACAGCCTATTTAAACACAACCCCTATCTAAGCCAAAGCCTGACAGGCATTTAAAGGTGATTTCCCTTATAGATAGGCGGCACAACAGATTAAGGTTCCGATGTCAGAACAGATTAACTTGCACGCACAGGTCTCCGATGAGCTGGTTGGAAAGCGTTTGGATCAGGCCGTCGCGCAATTGTTCCCGGATTATTCCCGCTCCCGTCTGCAAAACTGGATCAAAGACGGCTCCATCACCGTCGATGGCGAAGTAAAGCGTCCCCGCGACAAACTGATGGGGGGCGAAAGCGTTGAGCTGTCGGCACAGCTGGAAGTGATCGAGGAGCACGCAGCGCAGGATATTCCGCTGAATATCGTTTACGAAGATGACGATATCCTGGTGATCAATAAACCGGCAGGGCTGGTGGTTCACCCGGCGGCGGGCCATGCCGATGGCACGTTGTTGAATGCTCTGCTGCACCACTGCCCGGAGATCAACCAGGTGCCGCGTGCGGGTATCGTGCACCGTCTGGACATGGACACCACTGGCCTGATGGTGGTGGCAAAAACCATCCAGGCGCAGACCGATCTGGTGGATCAGTTGCAGGAACGCACCATGGGACGTGAGTATGAAGCGGTGGTAAACCGGGTCATGACCGGTGGTGGCACCGTGGATGAGCCGATGGGACGTCACTCCAAAAATCGTCAGAAGATGGCGGTGGTTGGCTTGGGCAAAGAGGCTGTGACCCACTACCGGGTACTGGAGAAATTCCGTGCCCACACTCATGTTCGTTTGAAACTGGAAACCGGACGTACCCACCAGATTCGTGTGCATATGTCCTACATCAACTACCCGCTGATCGGCGACCAACTGTACGGTGGCCGTTTCCGTCTGCCAAAGGGGATCAGCGATGAGGTACAGGCGTTGCTGCGTGGCTTTAAGCGCCAGGCGCTGCACGCCAAAAAGCTGGAACTGTGGCACCCACGTACCGGTGAACTGATGTCCTGGGAAGTGGATCTGCCTGAAGATATGCAGACGCTGATTGACGCCCTGAAGAAGGACGCCGTAAACAGCGACGTCGATCTTTAACTTTCTACAGGAATTGCACCTATGCAGCCGATCATCGCCGACTGGGATGCCCCGAAGAATGTTCATGCCCTGACCTCCACCCGTTTGGGTGGGGTGAGTGAGGCTCCCTACGCGGGACTGAACCTGGGGGATCACGTCAGCGATGATCCGGCGGCGGTGGGGCAGAACCGGCAGCAACTGATTGATGCGCTGGGACTGCAGCAATCCCCCCAGTGGCTGCAGCAGGTGCACGGTATCACCGTGGTGAAAGCCGAGGCCGACGGCAGTGTACCGGAAGCGGATGCCTGCTGGAGCGACCGGCCCGGTCAGGCCTGTATTGTGATGACCGCCGACTGTTTGCCGGTGTTTTTTGCCGACAAACAGGGTAGCCGCGTGGCGGTAGCTCATGCGGGTTGGCGGGGACTCGCTGACGGCGTGTTGGAAGCCACCTTGAACTGCTTTGATGACCCCGCTCAGGTGGTCTGCTGGCTGGGGCCGGCGATCGGTCCGGAGGCATTTGAGGTGGGGGGCGAAGTGCGCGAACAGTTCTGCGCCCTCTTACCAGCATCCGAGCAGGCCTTTAAACCGGTTGCAGGTAAAGAATCAGACGATAAGTGGCTGGCCGATATCTACCAGCTGGCACGCCTGCGCCTCAATGCCGCCGGTGTCACCCGCGTCAGCGGAGGTGAACATTGCACCTTTAGTGATGCTGACCAGTTTTATTCCTACCGCCGGGATGGCGTCACCGGCCGTATGGCCAGCGTGATCTGGTTGGATTGATCCCACGCAGGTTCGCGTTCTCTCTATCTCGTTCCCATGCTCCCGCGTGGGAACGCATATGCTCGCTTTATTTCACCCTGTATGGGTTCCCACGGAAGACCGTGGGAACCATCAATTTTTCTCTTTTCATCACGATTCTTCGTATACATGTAGGGCAGCTTTTAAGCTGCCGGCAGGCTAAAGCCTGCCCTACAAGAGTCCGTCTTATTGCCACAGGGGATTTTTACGTCATAATATGCTGTATATATATACAGTATCTATGCGTGTCTTATGGCTACAAAATCCGGTTCTCTGCATTCATTGCTGCATAAAGGTGCGGTCTGGCGTGGACGACAGACTGCAGATCAACCCTGCCACCACAGCCTGAGCAGCGGTTATCCGCAGCTGGATGCACTGCTGCCTGGCCAGGGGTGGCAGGCGTCACAGCTGGTGGAACTGCTCTATCAGGAGGAGGGCAGCGGTGAGTTGGGTCTGGTGCTGCCGTTGCTGGCCGAGTTATCACAACAGGAGCGCTGGGTGCTCTGGGTAGATCCACCCCATATTCCCTATGCCCCGGCGTTGCTGGATGCCGGGGTAAACCTGGACCGGGTGCAGGTAGTACGCAGCAACAGTCGTCGCGACCGTCTCTGGTGTCTGGAACAGAGTATGAAAAGTGGCTGCTGCAGTGCAGTGTTGGGTTGGCTGCCTGCCGGGCAGGAGAAAGCGATCCGCCGCTTGCAGGTGGCTGCGGCCGAGGGCGAGTGCCGTGGCTTCCTGTTTCGGCACAGCCGCTGTCGCGAACAGCACTCCGCCGCGCCTTGCCGTCTGTTGCTGGAACCCCATCCGGAAGGCGTCACCGTGAGCACGTTGAAGCGCCGTGGTGGTTGGCCGCTACCGCCGCGGTTGGTGCCGGTGATGCCGTCTGCCTTAAGTAAGCCGCAGTCTGATAAGAACCGTCGTCCACAGCTAACACTGGTGGGTGGATCGGATGAGCATGCCTATCACCCCCGCCACTGAGCACGATCCGCTCTGGCTCTACCTGCACTTTCCCCTACTGGCGCTGGAAGCCCAGCAGCTGGAAGCGGGCATCGCCGGGTTGCTGGATGATCGTGGTCAGAAGCTGGCGTTGTGCAGTTACGAAGCGGGGCAGGCGGGGCTGGAACCGGGCATGGCGATCGCCACCGCGTTCAGCATCTGTCCCGAGCTTGAGCTGTTTCATCCCAACCCGGAGCGGGTACAGCAACAGCTGGAATCGCTGGCGCTTTGGGCAGGCAGTTTCAGTGCGCAGGTGGTGCTTTGCCCGCCGGAGGGATTGCTGCTGGAGATCGCGTCGATGCTGCATTATTTCGATGGTCTGAAAAGCCTCTGGCAGCAGATGCAGACCCGCCTGCGCACGCTGGGGTTCCATATCCGCTACGCCACCGGCCATACGCCGTTGGCCGCCCGGTTGTTGGCACGGGGCGGGCGTTCGCTCTGTATTGAGGGGTGTGAAGCCCATCTGCAGGTGCTGCAGCTGTTACCGATCAACCAACTGGAACTGCCCGCCAAGCAGCAGGATCAGCTGCGGGGGATGGGCTTGCTGCGGTTGGAGCAGCTGCAGGCTTTGCCACGGGAGGCGATCAGCAGTCGCTTCGGCCCCAAGTTGCTCGATTACCTGGATCGCATCAGCGGCCAGCGTCCCGATCCGCAGACTTTCTTTGAACCGCCACCCCTGTTCCAGCAGTTCCACGAGTTCTCCCGTGAAGTGGAAAACAGCATGGCGCTACTTTTCCCGTTGCGCCGTATGCTGGAATCCCTGGCAGGGTACCTGCGCCGCACGGAGTTACTGGCACAGCAGCTGGAGTTGGCATTGGTGGAGCGTGATGGCGCACACGAGCTGTACTCCATCGGTCACGCCGCCGGTTCCGCCGATGCCGAAACCTGGCTGGGACTGTGCAAGCTGCGCCTGGAGCAGATCAAACTGCAGAAACCGGTGCTGGCACTGCAGTTGGAGGTGGAGCGGTTTAAGGGGCAGCAGCAACAGAGCTACGACCTGTTCGAGCGCAGGAAGCAGGCGGAAGACCCGATGGACCTGCTCAGCCGTTTACGGGTCCGCCTTGGCGAAAATGCCGTGCAGCCGGTGGCCCTCTGTGCCGACCACCGCCCCGAGCTCAGCTGGCAGTTCAGGGCGGACAAAAAGGAGAAAGGCGGTTCGGTTCTGCCACGTGGCCGCCCGGGTTGGTTATTGCAAAAACCACAGCAGATCGCCCGGCAGCAGCTGCCGCCCCATATCGAGCTGCTGGCCGGTCCCGAGCGGATCAGCAGTGGCTGGTGGGACACTCGTCAAGTGCGGCGGGATTACTACATCGGGCGCTGGGTCGATGGTCGTTATGGCTGGTTGTTCCGTGACGCGGGCGGTGACTGGTTCCTGCACGGCTGGTTTGGCTGAGAGGTGAGTCATGCAATACGCCGAGCTGCACTGCCTCAGTAACTTCAGCTTTCTGCGGGGCGCCTCCCGTCCGGACGAGCTGGTCCTGCGCGCCCATGAACTGGGCTACCAGGCGCTGGCGATCACCGACGAGTGTTCAGTGGCGGGTGTGGTGCGGGCCTGGGAAGCGTGCCGCGAGCTGTCGTTGAAGCTGATCGTGGGGGCGGAATTTCATCTGGATGGGCATTGTCTGGTGCTGCTGGCCCCGGACCGTCTGGCCTATGCCGCGCTTTGTGCACTGATCACCACCACTCGCCGCCGCTGCGAAAAGGGCAAATACCAACTTTACTGGGATGACCTCGCCGATGGGGTGGGCGGGTGCTTGCTGCTGTTCCGGCCTTCTGACGATGAACACGATGTGATGCACCGAGCCAAGCGTGTGAAGGCCTGGTTTCCCGAGCGCTGTTGGTGGTTGCTGGAGCGGTTGCTGGAGAACGGTGATGACAGTCGTTACCAGCAACAGCTACGTCAGGCCCGTGTACTGGGGATTCCACCGGTCTGTGGCAATGACGTACATATGCACCACCCGGATCGCCAGCGTCTACAGGATGTACTGACCGCAATCCGTCTGCGTACCAGCGTACAGCGGGCGGGGTTTGCCCTGGCCGCCAACGCCGAACGCCACCTGCGTTCATTCCGCAAACTACAACACCTCTATCCCGTTGAGTTGTTGCAGCAGACCGTTGCGATCGCCGAGCGTTGCCACTTCGATTTGGGGGAGTTGCGTTACGAGTATCCGGCGGAGCTGGTGCCCATGGGTAAAACCGCCGGACAACACCTGCTGGAGCTGGTCGATACAGGCAAACAGCTGCGTTATCCCCAGGGAGTGCCGGACAAGGTGCAGCAGCAGATCAACTACGAGCTGCAAGTGATCGCCGAGATGCAGTACGAGCACTACTTCCTCACCATCCACGACATCGTACGTTTTGCCCGCGAGCGCCAGATCCTCTGTCAGGGGCGGGGATCGGCAGCGAACTCGGTGGTGTGTTACTGCCTGCATATCACCGAAGTGGATCCGATGCAGGTCAACCTGCTGTTTGAACGTTTTATCTCCAAGGAGCGCAACGAGCCGCCCGATATCGATGTGGACTTCGAGCACGAGCGGCGCGAGGAAGTGATCCAGTACATCTACCAGCGTTATGGCCGTGAGCGGGCAGGGCTGGCGGCTACCGTGATCAGCTACCGCGCCAAGAGCGCGATCCGCGACGTGGGTAAGGCACTGGGCATGGACGAGAGTTACCTGAGCTGGCTGATCAGCCGCCTCGACCGGCGTGACCACAGCAATCCCTGGTTGCAGCAGCTGGCGGCGATGGGCGGGGATAATCCAGCGCCGATCTACCAGCAGTTTGTGGAACTGGTGGCGCAGATCCTCGACTTTCCCCGTCACCTCTCCCAACACGTGGGCGGCTTTGTGATCTCGGCCGGTCCCCTGTCCGAGTTGGTGCCGGTAGAGAATGCGGCGATGCAGGACCGTACCGTGATCCAGTGGAACAAGGATGATCTGGAAGCGTTGGGCCTGTTGAAGGTGGATGTGCTCTCGCTGGGCATGCTGACCGCGATCCGCAAAACCCTGGGCCTGCTCAGCGAACAGCAGGGCCAACCGATGCGGGTGCAGGACATTCCGCGTGAAGATCCGGCGGTGTACGCCATGCTCAGCAAGGGCGACAGTATCGGAGTGTTCCAGGTGGAATCCCGCGCCCAGATGAGCATGTTGCCGCGCCTCAGACCACAAAAGTTCTACGACCTGGTGATCGAAGTGGCCATTGTGCGTCCCGGCCCGATCCAGGGGGATATGGTGCACCCGTTCCTGCGCCGTCGCGATGGGCTGGAGCCGGTGGATTATCCGAGTGAGGCGGTAAAAGAGGTGCTGGGACGCACCTTGGGTGTCCCTATCTTCCAGGAGCAGGTGATCAAGCTGGCGATGGTGGCGGCGGGTTTTACCGGCGGTGAAGCCGATCAACTACGCCGGGCAATGGCCGCCTGGCGGCGCACTGGTTATATCCGCAAGTACCAGCAGAAGCTGGTGGAGGGGATGCTGGCGCGGGGGTATGACCTTGAGTTCGCCCAGCGCATCTGCCGCCAGATCGAAGGTTTTGGTGAGTACGGTTTTCCCGAGTCCCACGCCGCCAGCTTTGCCCTGCTGGTGTATGTATCGGCCTGGCTCAAGCGCCACCATCCGGCAGCGTTCTGTTGTTCGCTGCTCAACAGCCAGCCGATGGGCTTCTACTCCCCCGCGCAGTTGGTGCAGGATGTGCGCAGGCATGGGGTTATCGTGTTGCCAATCGACCTCAATGCTAGTGGTTGGGATCACACTCTCGAACCTCTTGTAGCAGCCGGCGTTTTATCGGCCGCAGGCGCTGACGGCGATGATGCACCGAAATTATCTGTAGCAGCGGGCTCCGACCGCGACAAGCCGCAAAGCATAAATATGTCGCCCTCAGAGCGGGCTGCTACAACAGATCGTTATGCGCTTCGCCTGGGCCTACGCCTGATCAAAGGCCTGTCAAAACAGGGCGCCGAAGCCCTGATCGCCGCCCGTCCGGCAGAGGGTTACCAATCCGTCTCTCAGGCCCGCCAGCGTTGCCGTTTATCCCGTGGCGACTGGGATGCCCTGGCCGCCGCCGGGGCGATGAACTCGATCTCCGAACACCGCTATCAGGCCCGTTGGGAGCTGCTTGCCGATACTCCCTGGCTGGAGATGGACCCGGAACCGTTGCATCAGATATGTGACGATCCGATCCGGCTGGCGGCGCCGGATGAACAGTCCGACCTGGAGGAGGACTACCGCAACACCGGCCTCAGCCTGGGACGTCATCCGCTGGCGATGATACGGGCGCAGGGCATCCTGCCACGCTGTCTGAGTGCGGCCCAACTGGAGGATTGTCGCCACGGCCAGCTAGTACATGTGGCCGGACTGGTGACCAACCGACAGCGGCCGGGCACCGCCAGTGGGGTGACTTTTGTCACCCTGGAAGATGAAACCGGGCAGATCAATCTGGTGGTGTGGCAGGCCACCGCGAAGGCACAACGGCGGGCACTGCTGGCGGCCAATATCCTGCAGGTGTCCGGTGTGTTGGAGCGGGAAGGGGACGTGATCCATGTGGTGGCGGGGCGGCTGCAGGACATCAGCTTCCAGTGGGATGCGCTGAAGGTGAAGTCACGGGATTTCCGTTAACACCGTGACCAGAGAGCAGCAGTCTATGCTTTAGGTAATTAGATGAGGTGATATCCGGAATTTCCAATATAGAGGAAATAAATCCATTACGCTGTTGAATATGTTGTTTTGTCCTGTATATTGGATTTTTATCCTATTTGATAACGTATTGTCCCAGCAGGGTGGTAAAGATGACGCGCGACGAATATCTACAGGGGTTGGCAGCACAGTGTGAACAGCTGAAAGATGACGGCTTGTACAAGACGGAACGGCAGATCGTGTCACCTCAGGCGACCGATATCCGCCTGCAGAACGGTCATCGGGTAGTGAACTTCTGTGCCAACAACTATCTGGGTCTGGCCAATCATCCGGACCTGATCCAGGCGGCGAAACAGGGCTTGGACGAGCACGGTTTCGGTATGGCCTCGGTGCGTTTTATCTGTGGCACCCAGGATATCCATAAACAGCTGGAGGCGCGGTTGAGCGCATTCCTCGGTACCGAAGACAGCATCCTCTATTCATCCTGTTTTGATGCCAACGGCGGGCTGTTCGAGACGTTGCTGGGGCCGGAAGACGCGGTGATCAGTGACGCCCTCAACCATGCCAGCATTATCGACGGCGTGCGCCTGAGCAAGGCCAAGCGCTTCCGTTATGCCAACAATGACATGGCCGAGCTGGAACACTGCCTGCAGCAGGCGCAGGATTGTCGGGTACGGCTGATCGCCACCGACGGTGTGTTCTCCATGGACGGGGTCATTGCCAACCTGCCGGGGATCTGCGGCCTGGCGGAAAAATACAATGCCCTGGTGATGGTGGATGACTCCCATGCGGTGGGTGCCATCGGTGCGCATGGACGCGGTAGCCATGAGTACTGCGATGTGATGGCGCGGGTGGATATTCTCACCGGTACCTTCGGTAAGGCGTTGGGTGGTGCTTCCGGTGGTTATACTTCCGGCCGCAAGGAGATCGTTGACTGGTTGCGCCAGCGCTCGCGCCCCTACCTGTTCTCCAACTCCGTGGCGCCGGCGATTGTCCAGGCGACCCTGCAGGCGTTGGATCTGGTGGAGCAGGGCAGCGATCTACGCGACAAACTGCAGGACAACAGCCGTTACTTCCGTGAAGCGATGAGCCAGGCCGGGTTCACCCTCGGTGGTAAAGATCACGCCATCATCCCGGTGATGATCGGCGATGCGGCCCTGGCGGCCGAGATGGCAGAGCGCCTGCTGGCCGAAGACATCTACGTGATCGGTTTCTCCTATCCGGTGGTACCGATGGGCCAGGCACGGATCCGAACCCAGATGTCCGCAGGCCACACCCGCGAGCAGCTGGAGCGGGCGGTGGACGCCTTTAGCCGGATCGGGCGTGAGCTGGGGGTAATCTGAAATGCGCGCACTGGCAAAACTACACCCCGAAGAGGGGATCTGGCTGCATGTCACCCAACGGCCGAAACTCGGCCATAACGACTTGCTGATCAAGATCCATAAGACCGCCATCTGCGGCACTGATATCCATATTTACAATTGGGACCATTGGGCACAGCAGACCATCCCCGTAGGGATGACAGTTGGCCATGAGTATGTCGGTGAGGTGGCGGACATCGGCTGCGAGGTCGAGGGCTTCCAGATTGGTGACCGGGTCTCCGGTGAAGGTCATATCACCTGCGGCCATTGCCGCAACTGTCGGGCCGGGCGACGCCATCTGTGTCGTAATACAGTTGGTGTGGGGGTGAACCGTTCCGGTGCCTTTGCCGAATACCTGGTCATTCCGGCCATCAACGCCTTCAAGATCCCGGACAATATCTCCGATGATCTGGCGTCGATCTTCGATCCCTTCGGCAACGCCCTGCATACCGCACTCTCTTTCGATCTGGTGGGGGAGGATGTGCTGATCACGGGGGCCGGCCCCATCGGGATTATGGCTGCAGCAATCGCCCGCCATGTCGGTGCGCGCCACGTGGTACTGACCGATGTGAATGACTACCGATTGGCGTTGGCCCGGAAGATGGGAATTCAGCATACCGTGAATGTGGCTAAACAGTCGCTCGATGCGGTGATGACCGAGCTGGAGATGACGGAGGGATTCGATATCGGCCTGGAGATGTCCGGTGTGCCCCAGGCGTTCCGCGACATGCTCAGCGCCATGAACCACGGTGGCAAAATCGCCATGCTGGGGATCCCCGGTGATGAGATGGCGATCGACTGGAATCAGGTGATCTTCAAGGGATTGCTGATCAAGGGGATCTACGGTCGCGAGATGTTCGAGACCTGGTACAAGATGGCGTCGGTGATCCAGTCCGGCCTGGACCTGACGCCGATCATCACCCACCATTTCCCGATTGGCGACTTCCAGCAGGGCTTCGACGTGATGCGCTCGGGTAACTCCGGCAAGGTGATCCTGGACTGGCGTTAGGGAAGGTGCGAGTAGGTCCTACAGAGCACTCACAGGACTTATTCGAACCTTCCTTAGCTACGCCGTTTTGTGCACCACCAGAAAGGCCCTGGCCACCTGCTCACCGGCATTGCGGATGCTGTGTTGTACATCCGCCCGGTAGCGCAGGGTATCTCCTGCGCTGGCTTGGGTGCTGACCTGGCCCTGGAGCGTGACCTCCAGTTGCCCCTCGCTTACTGACAGGTGCTCGCGGGTGCCACGGCTGTGCGCCTCCGAGACCAGGGCACTGCCCGGCTGAATGATCAGTTCGTACCACTCGAATTCTGAGGCGGTAGCAATCGGATTCAGCGCCCGCAGTTCACAGCCTTCATCATCGCTCAGCATCCGTGGGGTGTTCTGTGCCGTCTGCTGCTCAATTTTCAGGTCGTCGCTTTCCACGCACAGGGCGGTGAGCTCATCAATGCTGAGTCCCAGAGCGCGGGTGATGTTCCACAGGCTGGTGAAGGTTGGATTGGTGTTGTCCCGTTCGATCTCCGACAGCATGGAGCGGGAGACACTGGACAGCTCCGCCAGCTGCGTCAGGTTGAGGCCAAGCTCTTTACGCCGTTGTTTAATGGCAGCACCCAAGTGCGGCGTGGTGGACTGTGACATGAAAACTCTCTATCGGCAGCTTATAAATCGGGACCATAATAACAGACCGTGCTGCTCTATGGCCTTTGCTGTCATCTGCGGCTAGAGTAACAGCACACTCTTCAGGAAATCATGCTGTGGATAAGTTGCAACGCCCGGCTCCATTTGTCGACCTGCTGACGGTCGTCCCCACCCTCCGGCTCGACCTCAAATACCTCACCGGTGATAACTTCGTTGGTGACCGCATCGACGGTTACGACGCCGAGCTATGCCTGATTACCCGCCCGGCTGCGAGTGCTTTACTGCGTGTGCAGCAGGCTCTGGCCGAATTTGGTCTCGGACTGAAGGTATTCGACGCCTACCGGCCACAGCGTGCAGTGGACCATTTTCTGCGTTGGTCCCAGGATCACGCCGACGTACGTCACAAAGCCGACTACTACCCTTCACTACAGAAACCCGAGCTGTTCTCCAAGGGGTATCTGGTGCAGCACTCCAGCCACTCCCGTGGCAGTACTGTCGACCTGACCCTTATCGACCTGACAACGGATACCGAGTTGGAGATGGGGACCCGCTTCGATTTCTTCGGCCCCGAAAGCTGGATCAACTGCCAGACCATCTCGGCCCAGGCGCGGGCCAACCGAATGTTGCTACAACATGTAATGGTGCAGCACGGATTTGTGCCGTTCCATCACGAATGGTGGCACTTCACCCTGCAGGACGAACTTTATCCGGATACCTGCTTCGACTTTCCGCTGATCAACTAATCGCGAAACAGTTGTAAATCTTGATGTTGGTCATGGGGCGTAGTGTAAGGGTATTGGATAATCATTCGCATTCTCTTGTAGGGTGTTTTTTCCATGACTCTGATCGACGTTGCAAAGAAACAAACCTGCCGCATTCTGGCGATCAAAGGCCCCGATAACCTGCGTCAGCGTCTGACTGCCCTGGGTGTCTTGCGGGGCCAGAAGGTACGGCTCAGTGCCAGTACCCTGTGGGGCGACCCGCGGACCTACGCGATCGGTCGTCAGCAGATCTGCCTGCGCAACGACGATGCCCGTATGGTGGAAGTGGAGTTGTGCAATGACTAGTCAGGTCTTCACTGTGGCCCTGCTGGGCAATCCCAACTGCGGTAAAACCTCCCTGTTTAACCTGCTTACAGGTTCCCGCCAGCGTACCGGCAATATGGCCGGTGTCACTGTGACCAGAAGGGAAGGGGAGCGTGAATATCAGGGTGTGAGGCTGCGTTTTGTTGACTTGCCGGGGATCTACTCGCTCAGTCACAACCGCGTTGAGGAACGTGTCGCGCGTGACTACCTGTTTGAGACTCCGCCCGATCTGGTGCTCAACGTGGTGGATGCGGGCAACCTGTCACGTAACCTGGCGCTCACCACCCAGTTGCTTGAGCAACAGCTGCCTACCGTGATCGCATTAAATATGCTGGACGAGGCGGAAAGCCAGGGGATTGCCCCTGACTGTGACAATCTGGCCCGGTTGCTGGATCTGCCGGTTTTGCCCAGTGACGGGCGTAAACCCCGTTACCTGGATCTGTTACTGGATACGCTGGTTGAGCAGCTGCGTAATCAACCGACCGCACCCGCGCTGGAGATCGCTTACGAGCAACATGTGGAGCAATCCGTTGGCCGCCTGACCGGGACCGGCCTGAACCGTTGGCAGGCGGTACAGGCCCTGGAATCGGCCGGGGATGTGGCGTTTGTTCTGCACGACCATCAGCGTGACCTTTTGCAGCAAGAGGTCGCGCAGCTGGAGAGTTACCACGACGACAGCGCCGCACAGCTGATCGCCGAGGGGCGCTACGGGTATATCCATGGCCTGATGCACAATAGCGGCAGTGACCACGACGAGATCTCCTTTGCCGAACACTGGCTGGATTCTGTGGTATTAAACCGTTGGCTCGGCCTGCCGGTCTTTGTAGGTTTGCTCTGGTTGATGTTTGAAACCACCTTTACCCTCGGCGCCTATCCGGCTGACTGGATCGACGCCGCTGTCACGCTGCTGGGGCAGTGGCTGGCAGCAGGGGTACCGGACGGTTTATTGCGGGATGTACTGGTGGATGGGTTGGTTGCCGGGGTGGGTGGTGTATTGGTATTCCTGCCCAATGTGGTGTTGCTGTTCACCTTTATCGCGATCATGGAACAGTCCGGTTATATGGCGCGGGCCGCGTTTCTTACCGACCGGTTGATGAGCCGGGTGGGGCTGCACGGTAAGGCCTTTGTGCCGTTAGTCATGGGCTTTGGCTGCAACGTGCCGGCGATTATGGCAACCCGCACCATTGAGGAGCCCCGTGCGCGCCTGATCACTATCCTGATTAATCCGTTTATGAGCTGTTCGGCGCGCCTGCCGGTGTATGTATTGCTGGCAGGGATCTTCTTTGCCGATCAGGCCGGTACAGTGCTGTTTGGTATCTACATGCTGGGTATCCTGATGGCATTTACGGTGGCGGCGATCCTCTCCCGCAAAATCCCAGCGCAGCACGATGAGTCCTTTATCATGGAGCTTCCGCCGTGGCGCTGGCCATCCCTGCGATCACTGGCATTGCATGTGTGGGACAAGGCTGGGGATTTCCTCTCCAAGATTGGCAGCGTGATTCTGGTTGGTTCCCTGCTGATATGGTTGCTGCAAACTTTTCCGCAAAACGCGGATCAGTCGTTCCTGGAGCAGCTGGGTCACTTGCTGGCCCCACTCTTTGCGCCACTGGGTTTGGGCTGGCAGGAAACTGTAGCACTACTCTCCGGCTTTATTGCCAAGGAAGTGATCGCGGCGACATTGGCGGTGGTGTATCAGGCGGGTGAGCAGGATATGGCTGGATTACAGGCGGCTCTGTTGGCAGGTTTGGCACCAGCGGCGGGGCTGGCACTGATGGTGTTTACTCTGCTCTATATGCCGTGTCTGGCCACCATTGCGGTGATCCGTCGTGAAACCGGTAGCTGGCGATGGGCGATGGTGTCGATCCTTCTGGGGCTGGTGCTCGCCTGGGGCGGGGCATTCCTGACCTACCAGATTGGCAGTCTTTTTTTCTAAGGGGGCAAGATGGGTGATCTAAGTTGGCTTGACCTGATTGTGCTGGCCGTAGTGGTGTTGGTGATCCTGACCTGGTTCAGTCGTTTTATCCGCCGCAGCTTGAGCGCCGGGTGTGACAAGTCGTCTGGTTGTGCCGGGTGTTCAGGTTGCGATACGCCCGACAATCCCTCCAATTCCTGATCCTTTTGCAACGTCGGGTAGCGGAATCTGCTACCCCGGCGGAGAAAATTCCCTCCCTTCACACTCTAATCAATACTGCAAGCCACTACTTATTTGGGAGGCAGCGGTATGACACGCAACACACAACTGGATCAGCTGGAAGCACAAGTCCGCGAAAATCTAAAAGAAGGCGATATCCTGTTTATCTCCATCAACGCGTTTCTCTATAAACAGGTGGCACGGGGCACCGGCAGCTGGTGTTCGCACGTGGGTTTTGTGGTGCGTGAACAGGGTGAATGGTACGTTCTGGAAAGTGCCGTACCGGTGGTGAAACGCAGCCCCCTGCGCAAGTATCTGGCAAGAACCTGCAACAACGAGGTGGCGATCCGTCGCCTGAAATCCGGTGTCAGTGCCGCACAGGTTGAGCTGCTGAAGGTGGAAGCGCAGAAACGGATGGGCCGCTTCTACCACCTGGGGTTCCAGTTCGACTCCAAGCGCCAGTTCTGTTCCAAGTTTGTGCACGAATGTTTCCGTGATGCCCTGGGCATTGAGCTGGGTAAGGTGGAGACGCTGGAAGGGTTGCTGGAGCAGAACCCGCAGGCCTCCGTCGGCTTCTGGCGTGCCTGGTACTTCGGTTTTATCCCCTGGCAGCGCCGTACCCTGACTCCGGCCAGTCAGCTGGCAGACGACGCGTTGGAAACGGTATTCGCGACGATCTGATCTCAATTGCCACTTAAAGCGGGCGCGATGCAACGGTCACTGTGCGCTTACGCCAGTGCTGCTGAACGAGCAGGGCAGTGCAGATCACGATCGAAAGTACTACCGCGTATAACATGGAGCTGCCCAGGCTATAGACAAACAAACCACAGGCGGCCAGCCCAACCGCAATGGCTGGACGATGGCGACGAGACAGCAACTTCCAGGCAGCGAACATGGCGGCGCCATAGATCAATACAAATACGCCGTTTACCCAGTGCGCCAGTACGGCAAAGTCCAGTTCTGCAAAGAAGCTCATGACGAGTATGAGTGCAGAGATCAGCATAAATGCCAGTAGGGCAGCTGCCGGAACCTGGTGTTTGTTGAGGGGCTTCAGCTGCGCCGGTAATACACCCTCGTGACTGAAACTCCAGGCCAAACGCGACAGACTGGCAAAGTACACATTGATGGTAGCCAAGCCGCTGATCAGCCCCAGGGCACCAATAATCCAGCGACCACTCCCTCCCAGCAGCCGTTCAAACGCACCCACCATCGCCAGTTCATGGTTCGTTGCCAACAGCGACAGGTAGGTACAGCCGATAAAGATCAGACCAACCAGCGAAACCCCGCCCAGGGTGGCCGGGATAAAGTCCCGTTTCACATCCTTGAACTCCGTAGCCAGATGGGTGATCGCCTCGATCCCCAGGAAACTCCAGATTGCTAATCCCATCGCGGTCAGTACTTCGTCAGACTTACCTGCTTTAACCTCTTCAGGGGCTGCGGAGGTTAAAAACGCTGCCCCCAGCATCACGACCACCACCGCGAGGATGATCAGCGTCAGGCCTAACTGGAGACGGCCGGATAATTTCAGGCCGCGCCGGTTGAGGAAAAACAGCGTCATAAACACCGTCAGTTCGATCCCGATCAGCTGCTGCGGGGTGAGTGAAATCAGTGGATCGAGAAACTTGAAGGTCATGATCAGCGCCGCTGCCGCACCCGGTGGTACGGCAAACAGAAACAGCAGTCCGATCACGCGTCCGGCGGTCACACCAAAGGCTTCCCCGACAAAATACGCTGGGCCCGCTGCATGGCTGTACTTACGGCCCAGTTCGGCAAATACGTAGGCTAACGGCAAGATCGCCACCAGTAGGATAATCCAGGCCCAGAAGGCCTGGTCACCAGCCTGCTGGATGGTCAGTTGTGGAATGATAAACACACCGGTACCCAGCAGGGTGGTGGCAATCAACCCCATCCCTTGCCAGCGTGTAATTGTTTGATTTAGCCTTGTCATCCCCAACGCTCCAGATCGAAAACACCAGTGTACGGATAAGCGCCGATTCAAGGTGCCGTAATGCGGTTGCGATTTGCAGCTTTTCCCGGTGAATTCCGACGTTTTGCAGGTCAGGTGATCAGATGGATAGCTTTGATCAGAAAATAATCGCTGCGCTGCAGAAAAATGCGCGCCAGAGTGTATCCAGCATTGCCGAACAGGTGAGCCTGTCACGTACCGCCGTGTCCGAACGGATCAAACGGTTGGAGGCAACCGGCGAGATTCTGGGGTATCAGGTGCTGACCGCTTCACAAGCCGAGACCGGCGAGCGTTTGAAGGCATATTTCGAGATCAGCCACGGTGGCATGGAGTGCGCGCCTTTTGTGCAGGAGCTGATGAAGTTTCCCGAAGTAAAGCGTTGTCATGGCACCAGCGGTGACGTGGATCTTCTGGTGTATGTGGATGTGTCCAACATGCAGCGGTTGCACGATCTGCTGTCGGCAGTGACAAAATTGAAGCCGCCAGGTGCCAGAATCCGGACCCATATGATCATGCGTGAATGGTACCGCTAGATCGTAGTTGTCATCATGAAAAAAGGCGCCCGAAGGCGCCTTTTTGGGTGGAGTTGAATTCGACTTAGGCGCCGATGATGCCACCGTCGTTGCGACGTACCACCATGATGGTGGAACGCGGCTTGCTGTTACCACCCGCCGGGAAGTGGGATGGCTTGTCTTTCTCACCCGGGTGCTGGATACCCACGAACATGGTGCGCTGGTCAGGGGAGAAGGTCAGGCCGGTGATTTCACAGGCCACCGGGCCGGTTGCGAAGCGACGGATCTCGCCAGTCTGAGGGTCAGCACACAACATCTGGTTGTTACCCATACCGGCGAAGTCTTTCGCGTTGGAGTAGTTGCCATCGGTCTGAATCCACAGACGGCCTGCCTGGTCGAAGCCGATACCGTCCGGGCTGTTGAACATGTTCTCTTCGCTGATGTTGGTGGAGCCCGCGTACAGGTTGCCGGAGTGAACCGTTGGGTTACCGGCGATGACCAGCAGATCCCAATCGAATTCAGCAGCGGTGTGGTCGCCGTTAGCGGGCCACCAACGCAGGATCTGACCGTACTTGTTTTCGATTCGAGGGTTAGGGCCACCCACCGGCTGACCTTCTTTCTTACCGCGGTGTTTGTTGTTGGTCAGCGTACAGCAAACCACTTTGTTGTTCGGATGTACTGCAACCCACTCGGGACGGTCCATGGTGGTCGCGCCTACCTGGGTCGCCGCTTCACGGGCAAAGATCATCACGGATGCCTGATCTTCGAACCCGTTGGCTTGGGTCAGACCGTTTTTGCCGTGTGTCAGTTCAACCCATTCACCTTTACCTTTCAACTCACCTTCTTGCGCGTTGAAGCGCGCCACGAACAGGGTGCCCTCTTCCAGCAGGTTGCGGTTCGCTTTCATATCGTCAGCGTTGTATTTGCCTTTGGATACGAACTTGTACAGGTGCTCGCCACGCTCGTCGTCACCCAGGTAAACCACCACGTGACCGTTGTCGTCGATGGTAAGAGCCGCGTTTTCGTGTTTGAAGCGACCCAGCGCGGTGCGCTTCTTCGGCGTGGAGTTCGGATCAAACGGATCGATCTCGACCACCCAACCGTGACGGTTCGCTTCCTGGGATTCTTTGGACAGGTCAAAACGCGCGTCAAAAGAGGACCACTGGTAGCCCTTGTCCTTCGCCTTGATACCGTAACGCTTCTGGTGAGCGTCCAGTTTCAGGTTTTCGTCAGTGGAGGAGAAGTAACCGTTGAAGTTCTCTTCACAGGTCAGGTAAGTGCCCCAAGGGGTCTGGCCGTTTGCGCAGTTGTTGAAGGTACCCAGGACTTTCTTGCCAGTTGGGTCCGCCTTGGTTTTCACCAGGTCGTGGCCAGCCGCAGGACCGGTCAGCTCCATATCGGTGTTCGCCGTGATACGGCGGTTGTAAGCGGAGTCTTTCAGGTAGCTCCAGCTGCCGTCAGCGTTCTGCTTGATTTCGAATACGGAAACACCGTGTGCTGCCTGAGCTTTTTTCACATCGTCGGCGGTCATCGCCTTGCCTTTGTGATCGAACAGCAGCGTGTAGTTGGTGTATTCGTTGTTTACGGCCAGCAGAGCCCGGTCTTCAGACAGTGGGAACAGGCTCATACCATCGGTGTTGTCACCGAACTGGCCAGCCTGTGCAGCAGCGTTCTGGGTGCCGGACTCGTCAAATGCTGGCGCGCCACGCAGAATTGGGTCGCCCCAGGAGATCAGTGGCTGAGCGTTGTAGCCTTCCGGTACAACAAAGGTATCAGCGGTGCTGGCTGGAATAGCAGAGAAGCCCAGCAGCTTGCTTGCAGCGGGCTTGGTTGCCGCAGCAACGGCCTGTGCCAGTGGGTTAGCAGCCAGGAACAGGCCCATTGCCGCAGCACCACCACGCAGGAAACCACGACGGCTTACTGCTTTGTCTACGATAGTTTCCAGATCGGAAGCGTTGTCCTGCAGGCGATCCGCATCACCCTGATATTGATCTTTCAGCATCTCACGTGTCCTGTTGAGGTTTAGTTATATGGGGCCAACGTTTTAGACGATTCGCATAACAGGCTGGTGAAGGTTTTATTGATGTTTTGTGTAAGCCTACAGGTTTTTTAAGGCGGCCATTAGATTTGCTCATGATCAAACTTTATGTGGCTAATTCCTGATCTATCTTGAAACAACAACCCTCTGGCCCCATACATTAGGAAAGCATTAATTAAGTAAAACCCGCCGACAGTGTATGTCGGAGTTGTTTCACCGCACTTGCCTGAGTAAAGGGAGTGCAGAGCGGCTGTTGCGGCTGACCCGGTGTCGGCGCAGGAGCACTCAAACCCACACAGGCCTGATGGCTGTGTAAGGAGACAAAATGAGACCTGATAAATTTACCGCTAAACTCCAGGAAGCACTGGCTGACGCGCAATCCCTCGCCGTAGGCCGTGACCACAACTACATCGAACCGATGCACCTGCTCAGCGCTTTGCTGGATCAACAGCAGGGTTCTACATCACAACTGCTGGCGCAGGCCGGTGCCGATATCAATGCATTGCGACAGAACGTGGCGCAGGCGCTGAATGACCTGCCGCGCGTAGCCAATGCTGACGGTGAAATTCGCATCTCGCCGGATACCGGTCGTATCTTCAACCTCGTTGATAAACTCGCGCAGCAGCGTGGCGATCAGTACATCGCCATCGAACTGGTGCTGTTGGCGCTGGTGGACGATAAGTCCCCGGCTGGAAAACTGTTGCGTGAAAGTGGAGTCAATAAACAACGCCTGGAAGGAGTGATCAGTCAGATGCGTGGTGGTGAAAACGTAAACGATCCGAATGCGGAAGAAAGCCGTCAGGCGCTGGAAAAATACTGTATCGACCTGACCGCCCGCGCCGAGAGTGGCAAGCTGGACCCGGTGATCGGCCGCGATGACGAGATCCGCCGTGCCATCCAGGTGCTGCAGCGCCGTACCAAGAACAACCCGGTGCTGATCGGTGAGCCGGGTGTGGGTAAAACCGCCATCGTTGAAGGTCTGGCGCAGCGTATCGTTAACGGTGAAGTGCCGGAAGGCTTGAAACACAAGCGGGTGCTGTCGCTGGACATGGGCGCCCTGATTGCCGGGGCCAAGTTCCGCGGTGAGTTCGAGGAACGCCTGAAAGCGGTGCTGAACGAGCTATCCAAGCAGGAGGGCCAGATCATCCTGTTTATTGACGAGCTGCACACCATGGTGGGTGCCGGTAAAGCCGAAGGTGCGATGGATGCAGGCAACATGCTCAAGCCTGCCTTAGCCCGCGGTGAGCTCCACTGTGTCGGAGCCACCACCCTGGATGAATACCGCCAGTATGTGGAAAAAGACGCTGCATTGGAGCGCCGATTCCAGAAAGTGCTGGTGGATGAGCCGAATGAAGAAGACACCGTGGCGATCCTGCGTGGCCTGAAAGAGCGCTACGAAGTGCACCACGGGGTGGATATTACCGACTCCGCAATTATCGCCGCAGCCAAGTTGTCCCAACGATATATCACCGACCGTCAGTTGCCGGACAAGGCGATCGACCTGATCGACGAAGCGGCCAGCCGTATTCGTATGGAAATGGACTCCAAACCGGAAGATATGGATCGTCTGGAACGCCGTCTGATCCAGCTGAAGATGGAACGCGAGGCGTTGAAGAAAGAGAAAGACGCCGCCGCGAAGAAACGTCTGGAAGAGCTGGAAGGCACTATCAGTGGTCTGGAGCGTGAGTTTGCCGATCTGGACGAGATCTGGAAGGCTGAGAAAGTTGCCCTGCAGGGTTCGCAGAAGGTGAAGGAAGAGCTGGACCAGGTGCGTGTTGAGATGGAAAAAGCGCGCCGTGAAGGTGACCTGTCCCGCATGTCCGAGTTGCAGTACGGACGTATTCCTGAGCTGGAAAAACAGCTCGCCCAGGCCAGTGAAGCGGAACAGCAGGAGAGCGAAAGCAAAAACAAACTGCTGCGCAACAAGGTCACCGAGGAGGAGGTGGCTGAAGTGGTCTCCCGCTGGACCGGTATCCCGGTCAGCAAGATGTTGGAAGGCGAGCGCGAGAAGCTGCTGCGCATGGAAGCCGAACTGCACAAACGCGTAATGGGCCAGGAAGAGGCGGTGGTTGCGGTGTCCAACGCCGTGCGCCGTTCCCGTGCCGGCCTGGCCGATCCGAACCGTCCACACGGCTCCTTCCTGTTCCTCGGTCCAACCGGGGTGGGTAAAACCGAGCTGTGTAAGGCGCTGGCCGGATTCCTCTTTGATACCGAAGAGGCGATGGTGCGCATCGATATGTCCGAGTTCATGGAGAAACACTCCGTAGCGCGTCTGATCGGTGCACCTCCGGGGTATGTGGGGTATGAAGAGGGTGGGTACCTGACCGAAGCGGTACGCCGTAAGCCGTACTCCGTACTGTTGCTGGACGAGGTGGAGAAAGCCCACCCGGATGTGTTCAACATCCTGCTGCAGGTACTGGAAGACGGTCGCCTGACTGATGGCCAGGGGCGTACCGTGGACTTCCGCAACACCATTGTGGTGATGACCTCCAACCTGGGCTCCGACCTGATTCAGAATTACAGTGACGATGACGACTACGACCTGATGCGCGCGGCGGTGATGGAAGCGGTGGGCGGACATTTCCGTCCGGAAGTGATCAACCGTATCGACGAGGTGGTGGTGTTCCACAGTCTGAAGAAAGAGCAGGTGGCCGGTATCGCCGAGATCCAACTCAACCGTCTGCGTGCCCGCCTGGCCGAGCGTGAGCTGGGCCTAACACTGACCTCAACCGCGATGGACAAGCTGGTGGAGCTGGGCTTCGAACCAATATATGGTGCCCGCCCATTGAAACGTGCGATCCAGCACTACATCGAGAACCCACTGGCCCAGGCCCTGTTAGCCGGTCAGTTTGTCTCGGGTGATGAGATCGCAGTTGATGTTGAAGCAGGAGAGTTTACTTTCCGCTAAACAAAAAAACGGCCCGGAAACGGGCCGTAAGTTTTTGGGGACAGCGCTCCCCACTCTGACATGGAAAGGGAGGTACCCGTGTCAGTGTATTGAGGGTGCACAAAACGCATTTGTCAGACTTCTGTGCACCCTCAGCTATCGCCTTACGCCGCTCTTAGCGGAAGGCAATATCTCTCAGCAGCAGTGAGATCTGCGGGAACATCACCAGCAGCACCGTTGCGACCAGCAGGATCACCAGGAACGGTGGTACACCCCGGATCACATCCATAAACGGTCGACGGAACACGGCCACGGCGGTGAAGATGTTGCAGCCGAACGGCGGAGTTGCCGCACCGATCGCCACCTGCAGGGTGATCAGAACACCCACCAGCACCGGATCCAGACCGGCTGCTTTCACCAGCGGCGCAAAGATCGGTACCAGGATCAGGATCACCACGATCGAATCCACAAACATACAGCCCACAAAGAAGGCGATATTGATGGCGACCAACGTCATGATTGGTCCCGCACCTTCCAGACCGATGGACGCGATGATCTGCTGTGGGATCTGTGCGAACGACAGTACCCAGGAGAAAGCTGCACCCGCGGCGATCAGGATAAATACCACCGAGGTTATGGCACCGGTGGAGAGGGCGATGTCGATCACATCACGGAATTTGATGGAACGGAACACCAGGCCTTCCAGGATCAGTGCGTAAAGCACACAGATCGCGGCCGCTTCGGTTGGGCTGAATACACCACCGTAGATACCCCCCACGATGATAGCCGGGAAGCCCAGTGGCCAAAGGGCGCGGCGCAGCGCGACAAAACGTTCTTTCCAGGTGGCACGCGGCTCGACAGGGATGTTGTGCTTCTTCGCGTAGTAGATGCAGTACACGGAGAACAACACGATGATCAGCAAGCCGGGGCCAAGACCGGCAATAAACAACTCGGAGATCGACGTGCCGGAGATCACGCCGTAGATGATCATGCCGATTGACGGCGGGATCAGGTAGGCGAGGTCGGCGGCGTTGATGATCAGGCCCATAGCAAACGAATCGTTATAACCCGCCTTCAGCATACGCGGACGCATCGCACCGCCCACCGCCACCACGGTTGCCTGGGTGGAGCCACAGACAGCGCCAAACAGGGCGCAGGCCGCAGTCACGGAGACCGCCATGCCGCCACGGATATGGCCTACAAAGCGCATTACCAGGTCCACCAGACGGTCGGCGGAGTGGCCGCGGGTGATGATGTCCGCCGCCAGGATAAACATTGGGATGGCGATCAGGGCCGCCGGTTTCACGCCGCCAATCATCTGCTGGGCAACCAGCTGGATGTTCAGGTCCTGCATGAAGATAAAAAACGCCAGCAGGGTGGCCGCCAGCAGCGGCATCATCATTGGGAATCCCGCAATCAGCAGCAGGATCATCACGGTGATCATCATCCAAGTCATGACTTAATCTCCTGTACCTGAGTTTGGATCCGGTCGGTGTGTGTCGGGGACTCGTCCGGCATCTCCAGTTCGTGGTCCTGTTTGTAGAGGTGCATCACTTCGCTGACTTCAGGGTCTTCATACTGATCGACGGTGGTATAAGAGATATAGACGTCCTCATCCGCCAGATTCAGGTTCTTCACCATCGTCAGTACATACTGAATGCCGGTGAGCGCAAAGCCGGCCACCACCCAGACATAGGTCATGTACAGTGGTACCTGCAGGGCCGGAGTCACCCGGCCTCGGCGGGCGATCTTGGCCACATACTCGAAGGCGTACCAGGCGAGGATGAACATTACCACCGCCGTCAGGCTGGCGATCAGAACCATCATCAGCTTCTTGGCGCGAGCCGGCAGCAGATCGTAGAAGGCCGACATACGGATATGGCGTCCTTTACGGGTGACATAACCCAGCCCCATAAAGGTAATGATAATGATCAGGAACTCGTTCAGCTCCTCGGTGAAATAGATACTTTGTGAAAAGACGTAACGACCAAAGACGTTAGCGATGGTGTTGGTCGCCATGAGCATCACCCCCCAAGCGAGGATGAAGGCTTCAGCCCGATCGATCAGTGTGTCCAGGCTCGATAAAAGACGGTGTGGCGAATTAGCTTGTGAGATCATTGCTTCCACCCTTGTTGTTTTTTTTATATTTAACGTTTTCCGGTGGATCAGAGCGGACAGGTCCTGCAAACGATCTGACGCAAGGTGACGCTACCGGGAGGGGGCTGTGCAGGTGTCCTTGATCTGCACAGCCGGAGTTGTACTCAGGTTATTGAATGCCGAGTTCGTCCAGAAGAGAGGACAGCAATTCCTCACCCCGCTCGCCGGCAATCTTGGTGTAGGCACTGCGGGTTGCTGTACTGCGTTGCTGGAAGGCCTCACGCTCAGCTGCAGTCAGGCGCACCAGATTGAGCTCCGGCTTGGCCTCCTTGATCTTCTCCAGCTTCTCATTGTTGAAACGCTCAACCACCTCGTAGATGTATCCATTCAGCTCGGCCAGGGTTTCGCGAATCAGTTTCTGGCGTTCAGGAGACTGACTTTCATACCAGTCGGTACCTGAGATAACCGTCGACAGGTGCTGGTTTTCACCCGCCCAGATCAGGTAATCGGTCACCTCGTAGAACTTCATCTCCTCGATGGTGGCTGCCGGGTTTACCTGACCATCGACCTGTTTCAGCTGCAGGGCGCCATACACTTCACCAAAAGGCAGTGGGGTCGGGCTGGCACCCATATCTTCATACGCACGCAGCAGGATCGGCGATACCATCACGCGCATCTTGAAGTTGTTGAAGTCGTCTGGGTTGCGAACCAGTCGGTTGGTGGTCCATACCTGCTCACCTTCGGAGTACATAGTGTGCAGTTTAAGGCCTTTGCGCTCGAAGTCCTGCGCCATCTGGTTGTAGATGGTGGTGCTGGAGCTGAGGAAGTTGGAGGTGGCCTTGTTATCTCCCGGCAGGGTGTATGGCAGCATAAAGAGCTGGGATTCCGGCACGATGGTGCCCAGGTTGCCTACAGAGACGTTAGTAAACTGAACCACGCCGTCCGCGGCATGCTCGATTAGTTCAGTTGGAGTGCCCAGAGAACCGAGTGGGTAAATCTTAACGGTTACGTCACCGTTGGTTTTGCGTTCGATCTGTTTCTTAAATTCCTGCGCATAGGCATCCATGATGGAGCCGGGAATCTCCTCGATTGCAAATTTCCACTCTTCTGCCAGCGCCGCGCCGCTGCTCAGTATGAGGGAGGTAGATAAAGCGACGCCTGTCAGCGCTTTCTTCAGTGTTAGCATGATGATTTACCCTTTGTAGTTATTTTAGGTTCAAGTCATGTCGGACTGATTCGAGTATTGCAAAGGGTGTTTCATTAAAAAATATAAAAGTTGCTATGTTTATATTATGTAATGTAATGTTTGTGTCTGGTTAAAGTTTGAACAGTGCGCGGTGTCTGGGATACAGCTCAACAGGGATCTGTCACTGGCCTGTAGAAAACCGTTAAAAAAATAGGGTTATAGCGGCTTATGCATTCCATAAAACATATGAAAACCTTCTGTACTGTCGTGGAATATGGGGGCTTTGTGGGCGCGCAGGCAGCATTAGGCATGAGCCAGCCGGCGATCAGTACCCATATCCGCGACTTCGAGATCCGGCTGGGATTTCAGCTGTGTAACCGTGGCCGCAGTGGTTTCAGCCTGACGGAAAAAGGTGAGATCACCTACCGCAAGTGTCGTGAGATGCTGAACATGATCAACGATTTTGATGCGGACCTGGGTGAATTGCGTAACAAACTGACCGGTGTGCTGCGGGTCGGGCTGATTGACAACACGGTGACTAATCGAGAATTCCCGATCCCCGAAGCGATCAACCGCTTCTACAGTCGGGACAATGATGTGTCATTGTCATTAACGGTGTTATCGCCGGAGGACCTGGAACGCGAGTTGCTTAGTGGTAATATCCACCTGGCGATTGGTATCTTTACCAACCGTCACAGTGCGATCCGTTACCGCCACCTGTATACCGAAGCGCATAAGTTCTACTGCGGTAAAGGGCATCCGTTGTTTGAGATGCCGGAAGAGGAGATCACGATGGAATCCCTGCGCAAGTATCCGATCTCCTCCCGCACCTATCTGCAACAGACCGATCTGCAATATTTCCGCAAAAACCACAACACCGCATCGGTTTCCAATATGGAAGCGCAGGCAATACTGATCAGCAGTGGTAGCTTTATGGGCTTCCTGCCGGTGCACTATGCGAGGCAGTGGGTGGACCGTGGTGAGATGCGCGCACTGGAGCATCTTGGACTGAACTGGAGCTCTGACTTCCAGTTAGCGGTGCGATCCTCGCCCGAGCCCAAGAACATCACTCGCGTCTTTGTGGATGATATCGAAGCCTCAATCAGAGCCCTGAATAAGCGTTAATTTTCCGCCTGTGCCGCCCCCGTTTGGGCGGCAGCTATCCCCTTGTTTTTCTATGGCTTTATGTGGTGTTAAGCGACCTGCCAGATGTTGTTTATATAGAATTTTGTGATGTGAACATTTCAAGTTTTATATTTTTGAAAGTAACCGCCTTTGCAATACTGATCTGGCTGTGAGCCAAAACAGATAGCCGTCTCAACGTTGGCGCACAAGCGTTCCGTTAACACCCGGCCGGTGCTTATGCATCGGGCGACAAAGTAAGGTTGCAGAATAATATGAGTAATAACGCTTACGAAGAAGGCCGCTTGAACCTGCCATTTGTTGGCTTTTGTACTTTTGCCAAAAGCCGTACCTGTGAAGACTGGGATAATATCAAAGCCGACGTCGCCTTCATGGGGGCACCGTTCGATTGCGGTACCCAGTGGCGCTCCGGTGCCCGCATGGGGCCGCGTGCTGTGCGTGAAGCATCTACCCTGTTCTCCTTTGGCCACAGTGGTGCCTACGATCACGAAGATGACGTAATGTATCTGGAAGGCGTGGATATTGTGGATATCGGTGATGCCGACATGGTGCACACCAACACCGAAAAGAGCCACGCAAATATCGAGTACGGTGTACGCAAGATTCTGGAAGCGGGCGCGCTGCCGGTGGTTGTGGGTGGTGACCACTCCGTGAACGCACCGATCATCCGTGCCTTTGAAGAAAAGGGCCCGCTGCACATCATCCAGATCGATGCCCATCTGGACTTTGTGGATGAGCGTCACGGTGTGCGTTTTGGTCACGGCAACCCGATCCGCCGTGCCTCCGAGAAAGAGTTCGTAACCGGTATGACCCAGCTGGGTATCCGCAACGTTTCCTCCTCTAACCGTACCGACCACAAGGCTGCAGAAGATGCCGGTTCCACCGTGCTGTCTGTACGTGATGTGCGTCGTCTGGGTCCTGAAGGTGTGCTGGCGTTGATTCCGAAAGGAGTGAACTACTACATCACCATCGATATCGACGGTTTCGATCCGTCCATCGCACCGGGCACCGGTACCCCAAGCCACGGTGGTTTCACCTACTACGAGGTGATGGAAGTGCTGCAGGGTGTCGCCAAGCAGGGTGAAGTTGTGGGTATCGACCTGTGTGAAGTAGCACCGGATTACGACCAGACCGGCTCCACCAGCATCCTGGCGGCGCAGGTCCTGATGAACCTGATCGGTTACGTTTTCCACGCCCGCGGCGAACGTGCGAAAGCGGAAGGCTGATAGGTAACCTGAATCGTTATGAAGCCCCGGCGGGAGCCAATCCCACCGGGGCTTTTTTATGCTATATCGTCGCACCGATGGGCTTTTCGTTGTTGGGCGTCTTAGTGCTCGTCATTAACTTCCCCGCAATCACGGTGTTGGGCTTCGTTGCGCTCAGACCAACCTACATCACACGTAGGTCGGCCATCGCGAAGCGATGCCCGACATAGTGCCGGTTCTCATCCACCGGTTTCCGCGTTACAGTCGTAGAAGACAGACATCAGTAACACCGGACAGCCGCAATGGACTTTGCCTCCTTTATTACCACCCACGAAACCTCCATTCGCCTGAGTTGTTTTTTGGGCATTCTCGTACTCGTGGCCGTGTGGGAGTTGTTGGCACCGCGTCGTGAGTTGCGGGTTCCCAGGCTGCTGCGCTGGAGCAATAACCTGGGATTGGTGTTTCTCAACAGCTTTATCCTGCGTCTGTTGTTCCCGGCTGCTGCGGTGGGTGTGGCGGTGTGGGGGCTGGATAAAGGCTGGGGCCTGTTCAACCTGATCGAGTTACCGCTGGCCGTTAGCCTGGTACTGAGCCTGCTGCTGATGGATCTGGCGATCTATGCCCAGCATGTTCTGTTTCACCATGTGCCGGTCCTCTGGCGTCTGCACCGGGTGCACCATGTGGATCTGGATTACGACGTGACTACCGGTGCCCGTTTCCACCCGATTGAAATCATCCTCTCCATGTTGATCAAGTTCATGCTGATCTGCGTACTGGGCATAGCTCCGCTGGCGGTGATCTTGTTTGAGGTGATCCTGAACGGCGCAGCGATGTTCAATCACGGCAATATCCGTTTGCCAGCCACGCTGGATCGTTATCTGCGACTGGTGCTGGTCACACCGGATATGCACCGGGTCCATCATTCACGTCAGTTGGATGAAACCGATAGCAACTTTGGGTTTAATCTGCCCTGGTGGGATCGCCTCTTTGGTACCTATAAGGCACAGCCGGACGCCGGTCAGCGGGGCATGAGAATTGGAGTGGAAGGGTTTGATGATCCGAAGGTAACCCAGTGGTTGCCGGGGCTTTTATGGCTGCCGTTCAGACGGCAAGGGAAGTAGCAGAGGCAGGACCGCCTCTGCTGAATGTACCAATTAGTACAGCGCGGTTTCGTCGCGTACTACGTCTTTCAGAACCTGCAGGAACAGCTTGTCTGCGTCACTGTGCTCTACCGGGATCTTCACGTTGGTAGTGGATGACAGCTCGTCTGCAATCAGGACATCGGCGTTAGGTTCGCTGATGTGCTTGCGGGCAATCTCGATCGCTTTTTCACAAATCTCTGGTTCGGACAGGACTTTACGGATAAAGAGCATTAACTCGTTGATTACGCGTTCTTTATTCTTAATTTCTGAGACGCTCATTGACGTGCTCCTAGGCTAAACTGATATAGATTCCCGCAATAAATTGCTGTGTAGGTATCGCCTGCGGGTTTTTCCTCACTATAACTCGAACCTGAACTCTCTGCATCTCCCTATTTTCGCTGGTTGCCGGTTGATCAACGTCTTTCTAAATGCGAGAATTGAGGCCAATTTTCTTCCGACCTTGGGTTATTAGGCCACCCCGAACGCCCCGGCGGAGTTAAGTATGCCGCTTAACTTCCTGAAGGTCTGCCGGCTGAGAGATCCTCAGACTTGGCGAGCACCCGAACGTGAGCCGCTTGTGTCTCGTTTATCAGGAACGGTTATTTATAAGTTTACCTATAAAGACGTCACCATCGTCTGATGGGCAGGCTACGTTCATTCGTTGCAGAAATTTAGTTTGTCGGATTGATTCCGACGCAGTGAGAGGGTGAAACAGTGGAATTACTTTCAGGCGCAGAAATGGTGGTACGCGCCCTTAAAGATGAGGGTGTTGAGTACATCTATGGCTATCCGGGTGGCTCCGTGCTGCACCTGTATGATGCCTTGTTCCAGCAGGAAGATGTACAGCATGTACTGGTGCGTCATGAGCAAGCTGCAACTCATATGGCGGATGCTTATGCGCGTGCTACCGGCAAGGCCGGCGTCGCGCTGGTAACATCAGGCCCGGGTGCAACCAATGCTATTACCGGCATTGCAACCGCGTATACAGACTCTATTCCGATGGTGGTGATTACCGGTCAGGTAATGAGTCACCTGATTGGTGAGGACGCATTCCAGGAAACGGACATGCTGGGTATCTCCCGTCCGGTCGTTAAGCACAACTTCAGTGTTCAGCGTGCGGAAGATATTCCGACCATTATCCGTAAAGCGTTCCACATTGCGCAAACGGGTCGTCCGGGTCCGGTTGTTGTGGATATCCCTAAGGATATGACCACTCCGACTGATCGTTTCCCGTACGAGTACCCGAAGAACGTCAAAATGCGTTCTTACAACCCGATCAACCGTGGTCACGCAGGTCAGATCAAGAAAGCGATGGACCTGTTCCTGAGCGCTAAGCGCCCGGTGATCCTGGCGGGTGGTGGTGTGGTTATCGGTCAGGCATCTGAAGAGCTGCGTGAGCTGATTAACCTGACCAACGTGCCGACGACCAACACGCTCATGGCGCTGGGTGCGCTGGCCGGTCGTGATAGGCACAACCTGGGTATGCTGGGGATGCACGGCTCTTATGAAGCCAACATGGCGATGCACCATGCGGATGTGATCCTGAACATCGGTGCACGTTTTGATGACCGTGTAACCAACGGTACAGACAAGTTCTGTCCAACGGCGAAGATCATCCACGTGGACATCGATCCAGCATCCATCTCCAAGACGATTCGCGCAGACATTCCGATTGTAGGTCCTGCGAAGATCGTACTGGATGAGATGCTGAGCATCGTGAAAGCATCCACCAAGCAACTGGATGCGGAGTCACTGAAGTCCTGGTGGGAGCAGATCGAAGAGTGGCGTGGTCGCCATGGTGGTCGTTACCGTACTGATGACTCCGAGCTGATGAAGCCGCAGCAGGTTATCGAGATGCTGGATACCATCACCAACGGTGATGCGTACGTATGTTCCGATGTAGGTCAGCACCAGATGTACGCGGCGCAGTACTACAAGTTCAACCACCCGAACCGTTGGATCAACTCCGGTGGTCTGGGCACCATGGGCTTTGGTTTGCCAGCAGCAATGGGTGTGAAGATGAACTTCCCAGACGCCGACGTTGCCTGTGTAACCGGCGAGGGAAGTATCCAGATGAACATCCAGGAGCTATCCACTTGTAGCCAGTACGATATTCCGGTGAAGATCATCTGCCTGAACAACCAGTCTCTGGGCATGGTGCGTCAGTGGCAGGATATGAACTATGAGTCCCGTCACTCACAGTCCTACATGAAGTCTCTGCCGGACTTTGTGAAACTGGCTGAATCCTACGGTCACGTCGGAATGAAGGTGGATAAGTACGCTGATCTGGAAGGCGCAATGCGCGAAGCGTTTGCCATGAAAGATCGTCTGGTATTCATGGACATCGCGGTAGATCCGTTCGAGCACGTATACCCAATGCAGGTACCACGTGGTTCCATGCGTGATATGTGGTTGAGCAAAACGGAGAGAACTTAATCATGCGCCATATTATTTCTGTACTTCTGGAAAACGAACCGGGCGCATTGTCCCGCGTAGTGGGCCTGTTCTCTCAGCGCAACTTCAACATTGAGTCCCTGACGGTAGCACCGACCGATGACGAGACGCTGTCCCGTCTGACCGTGACTACCATCGGCGATGATCGTGTAGTTGAGCAGATCACCAAGCAGCTGAACAAGCTGATCGACGTAGTGAAGGTTGTGGACCTGACCGAAGGCGAACACATCGAGCGCGAGCTGATGATGATCAAACTGAAGGCTAACAACGGTACTGTGCGCGCCGAGATCAAACGCACTGCGGATATCTTCCGTGGTCAGATCATTGATGCGACTCAGAACACCTTCACCGTGCAGATGGTGGGTTCCAGCAGCAAACTGGACGCGTTTATCGAAGCGCTGTCCGGCGCCAGCATTCTTGAAGTGGTGCGTTCCGGTGTATCCGGTATTGCCCGCGGTGAGAAGGTGCTGAGCCTGTAATCGGTTGCATATCCGTACAGAAAGCCGCTCTTTGAGCGGCTTTTTTTATGCCTGTGTCCCGTCCTGAAAAATGAATCCTGTTGCTGCATCAAGGTAACCACGTAAAGCCACTAGTTTTTCTCGCATGACAGCATTACTCTTGGAGTTACCTTAACTGTGTAAAAAGCGATCTGCTCGCACGAGAACCTGTTACATGAATGGAAAGCTACTTTATCTGGTAGGCGCATCCGGCAGCGGTAAGGACAGCCTGCTGGAAGGCTGTCGCAAACGTTTACAGCCAAACCACGGTTGCTTTGTTGCCCATCGTTACATCACACGTGCCGCCAACGTCGGCGGTGAAAATCACATCCACCTGTCACCCGAAGAGTTTGATATGCGTGCCAACATGGGCATGTTTGCCATGCAATGGTACTCCCACGGCTACAGCTATGGCATTGGCTCGGAAGTGGATGACTGGCTGAGCAAAGGCGTGAACGTGGTCATCAACGGCTCGCGTGAATATCTGCAGATCGCCATGGCCAGCTACCCGAACCTGATTCCGGTGCTGGTGGAAGTGGATCCGGACTCTCTTTACGAACGCCTGAGCCAGCGTGGTCGCGAGAGTGAAGAGGAGATCCGTCGTCGCCTGCAACGTCACCAACAGATCGTCGACAGCATGCCGGACAGCATCCAGCGCATTGATAACAATGGCGACCTGGAGCAGGGTATCCACGAGCTGCTCAAGCTGATTGAAACCCTGGCGCCTAACCAGCTGAAGGCTGTCCGCGCTACACATTGAATTGGATGCGTATGTTGGGCGTCGTTGTAGGACAACCAACGTACAATTATCTATCTTCTCGTTCCCATGCTCCGAGACTGCCCTACAGGAGTGTTTCATTTCTACTTCTGAAACTGTTTCGGTGGAGATATCTATGTCCCTCAAAGCCGTACTGTTTGACCACGACGGTACCCTGGTCGATTCCGAATCCACCCATATGGAGCTGTGGCGCCGGGCGGTGGAGCCTTATGGCGGCTTTATCACCGACGACGAATACTGGCAGGGGCTGCTGGGCGTACCCTGTGAGCAGAATGCCGAGCTGATCATCCAGCTGCGTGGTCTGGATATAAGTGTGGATACATTGGTGGACGCCAAACTCAGACATACGGAGCTGTTTTTGGCATCCGGTTGTTTCCCGCAGATTGAAGGTGCGGACTTGGTGGTGCGCGAGCTGGCCGAAAACCTGCGTTTGGGTCTGGTTAGCGGCTCGCAGCGGGTGTGTGTGGAAGCGTCTCTCAAGGGGCACGGCTGGACTGACCTGTTTGAACAGGTTGTGACCGGCGACGATGTGATCGAAAACAAACCCAACCCGGCCAGTTATCTGGCGGCAATAGAGCTGATGGGGTTGCGTGCTGAAGAGTGTGTAGCGGTGGAAGACACCCAGGCGGGTGTGACTGCAGCCTCTGCTGCGGGGATCCGCACCGTGGCGATCCGCAACCCATTCTCCGCCAGTCATGATTTCTCCTCAGCTGCTGTGGAAGTACCGGATCTGGCTGCTGCCGGTCGCTGGATCAAGGCCCTTCTGTAAGTCTAAATCAGTGCAGGGCGATCTTGCTCTGCTAGCCTTACAGGCATGAATGATCTCACTTGATGCTCCGCTTTATTCTGGACTGCGTACGAGTGATCGTTCGTGCAACCCAGCACGTTCTCAGACCCTTAGAAGCACATCTGCCCCGAGGAGGATGCCCCATGTGTGATCTGAAGTCCTGCAATGAACACAAATCCGACAAACCCCTGCCAAAAGTAGCTGATGACAAGCGCCGTGCCTTTCTGAAGGGGATGATCACCCTACCGCTGGCGGTGGTGTTGGCAGATCCGGTATTGGCCCAGTCCGCTGCTCATACACTGCAGATGGTGACGCTGGAACTGGAGAGCGGCAAAACCGCAGGTGCTTATCTGGCAATGCCGAAAAAAGTTAAAGAGAACCTGCCAACGGTTATCCTGATCCATGAATGGTGGGGGCTGAACGACCAGATCAAGGCGGTGGCCAACGACCTCGCCCAGGCGGGTTTTATGGCACTGGCGGTGGATCTCTATAACGGCAAGGTGGCCTCTACCCGAGAAGACGCCAATGAATACCGTCAGGCGATGGATAGCACTTGGGCGACTGAAGCCTTGGCTGGCTGGGTCGACTGGTTGCGCAACCATAAACAAAGTAACGGAAAGGTAGGCACCCTGGGCTGGTGCTTTGGTGGAGGTTGGTCGCTGAATGCTTCTCTGGCCGCACCGGTCGATGCCACCATCATCTACTACGGCAGTGTGAAGCGCTCGGCGGAAGAACTGAAAGCCTTAAAAGGTCCGGTCATGGGGCACTTTGGTACGCTGGATAAACGGATCAACGCTGAAATGGTGGGGCAGTTCCAGCGGGAGATGGAGAAAGCAGGTAAGGACGACCTCACCATCCACTGGTACACCGCCGATCATGCTTTTGCCAATCCAACCGGCTCACGCTACGACGAAGACGATGCCGCGCTGGCCTGGACACGCACACTGACGTTCCTGCACCAGCATCTGACCTGATGGCGTGGTCAGCCGATCGACATTGAGTTATCACAGGAGTCCTGTATCGTTGCCTGATTACTGAATTTAGAAGGCGAGATCATGACTCCTTTCCGTATCGAGATGAAAGTTCGTGACTACGAACTGGATATGCAGGGCATCGTTAACAACGGCGTCTACTTTAACTACCTGGAACACGCCCGTCATGAGTTCCTGCTGGAGAAGAACGTGGACTTTGCCGCACTGGCCGAGCAGGGCATCCACCTGGTCGTGATCCGCTCCGAGCTGGACTACAAAGCCTCCCTCAAAAGCGGCGATCGTTTTGTGGTGGAAGTAACGGTCGAGCGCCTGAGCAAGGTGAAGTTCGGCTTCCGCCAACGAGTGATCCGTCTGTCTGACGAAAAAGTGTGTGTGGAAGGTCTGGTGACCGGTACCGCCCTGAACGAGCGCGGTCGTCCGTATCTGTCGCCGGATTTGGAGTCGTTGTTCGAAGAATAAAGCGTTTGTAGCAGCCCTCTCCGAGGGCGACATATGATAATCATCTGCGGGTTGTCGTGGTCGACCCTCAAAGGGCATAAAAGACCGCTGCTAAAAGAGATGTTCAGCCTTTGAGCTGCTCCCAAAAGGCCCGTATCAGCGGGCTTTTTAGTTTCTTTTCCAGGGCAAACAGGCCCACTTCGTAGGGCTCCAATTCCGGTTGTACATCCAGTACCTGCACCTTGTTCGCCAGTGGGCTGTTGTCGAGCACGATGCGTGGCACCACGCCCACACCAAATCCCAGACTCACCATCGATACGATCGCTTCGTTACCGGCCACCTGGGCATAGATAGTGGGTGTCAGGCTGCGTTCTTCATACCACTCGTCCACGCGTTTACGGCCCACGCCGCTCTCGGGAAGGATCATCGGGATCTGAGCCCAGTCTTCCTGTACCAGCAGGGGCTCCAGGTTGCCCTGTTCTGTGGGGGCTATAAACACCAACGGTGAGATGGCGATTGGCTTAAACGCGATACCTGCTGGTAGTGGATCGGGTTTGGCGGCGATGGTGATGTCTTCGCCGCCTGAGAGGATGTGGCCGATGGCGTGGTCCGGATCGCCGGTATGCAGCTTGATCTCGACACCCGGGTGGTTGAGGCGGAACTGGCTAAGAATGTCATAAAGGAAGCTGTAGCTGGCGGTAACGGAGCAGTACACGCTGATCTCGCCGTGCAGTTCTTCCGCTTCCTCCATCAGGGCATCGCGGATCACGTCCCACTGCAGCAGGGCTTCGCGGGCGTAGTCGCGGAACAGTTCACCTTCGTGGGTGAGGGTTACCGTACGGTTATTGCGCTCGAACAGGGCAACGCCAACCTCGTCTTCCAGCTGTTTGATGCTGCGGGAGAGTGCGGAAGGGCTGATGTGGTTCAGCTCGCTGGCACGGCCAAAATGCAGGGTGTCGGCAAGGCTGAGAAAGAGTTTTAGCAGGCGTGTATCCATAATGGATAAGTATTGCATAAATCGGCACGTAATATTGCATATATATCAGTTTACGCAATGCGATTATTCGCCTAAAGTAGCCACATCGATTCGGGGCATGCATGGATTTGCTGTGGTGCCGTTGTACCGGGTCCCCTAATTAACCCAAATATTTTCAGGTGATTTACCATGCAGGTTTATTACGATAAAGATTGTGATCTTTCTATCATCCAGGGCAAAAAAGTTTCCATCATCGGTTACGGTTCTCAGGGCCACGCGCACGCGTGCAACCTGCAGGATTCCGGTGTAGACGTAACTGTTGGTCTGCGCGCTAGCTCCTCTTCCCGCGCTAAAGCAGAAGCTCACGGTCTGAAAGTTGCTGACGTTGCTGATGCAGTTGCTGCAGCTGACGTTGTAATGATCCTGACGCCTGATGAATTCCAGGGCCAGCTGTACAAAGAAGAGATCGAGCCGAACATCAAGCAGGGTGCTACTCTGGCGTTCGCACACGGTTTCTCCATCCACTACAACCAGGTTGAGCCACGCGCTGATCTGGACGTAATCATGGTTGCTCCTAAGGCGCCTGGTCACACTGTACGTTCCGAGTTCGTTAAAGGCGGTGGTATCCCTGACCTGATCGCTATCTTCCGCGACGCTTCCGGCAACGCGAAAGACCTGGCGCTGTCCTACGCTATGGGCGTTGGTGGTGGCCGTTCCGGTATCATCGAAACCACTTTCAAAGATGAGACTGAAACTGACCTGTTCGGTGAGCAGGCTGTACTGTGTGGTGGTGCGGTTGAGCTGGTTAAGATGGGCTTTGAAACCCTGACTGAAGCGGGTTACGCTCCAGAAATGGCTTACTTCGAGTGTCTGCATGAGCTGAAACTGATCGTTGACCTGATGTACGAAGGCGGCATCGCGAACATGAACTACTCCATCTCCAACAATGCGGAGTACGGTGAGTACGTGACTGGTCCTGAAGTTATCAACGAACAGTCTCGCGAAGCTATGCGCAACGCTCTGAAACGCATCCAGGACGGTGAGTACGCGAAGATGTTTATCGCGGAAGGCCAAACTAACTACCCATCCATGACTGCTCGTCGTCGTAACAACGCTGCGCACCCAATCGAAGAGACTGGTGAGAAGCTGCGTGCGATGATGCCATGGATCGCTGCTAGCAAGATCGTAGACAAAGAGAAAAACTAAGCGTTTTCCAGTCTGATCTGAAGAAAGGCCGGCTTTATGCCGGCCTTTTCTGTTTTGGGGCTACCTTCGGGGACTTTGCGCCCATTTGAGCTGAAGTTGTGGCTTGGATGCTTTAAAATTCGTCGCTCAAAACGCAGCTTGTACTAAGGGAGAAGCGATGAGCGATATCGATTTCGCCGCACTGGCGGAGCATGGAAAGGGCTATGCGGGGTTTACCGCGGAAGATGAAGCGCTGTTACTTGCTGAAGGCGTAAAGTTGATTCCACATCTCGGCAAAGTAACCGATGGCTTTTATGCGGATCTCCAGAAAATCCCGGCTGCGCTGAAATTCCTGGAGGGGCGTCTGGATAGCCTGAAGCGTACACATCAGGCGTGGCTCGAACGCATCTTCAGTGGCCCTTACGACACAGACTTTGCTCAAGCCATGCACCACGTGGGTGAAGTGCACGTGCGTGTTAAGCTGCCGGTAGAGTTTATGTCCAGTGGTATCGTCCTGATCAACAACCATCTGTGTCCCGTGCTGGCAGAAGTGTACGCTGATGATCCGGTCACGATGGGACGTATGATGCGCGCGGTCAATGCGGTGACCGGTTACTCGCTTATCATCATGCAGGAGTCTTACCAGACCTCATTGCTGGCGGAAGAGCTGGAGCGTTTTCTGGCAATCACCGGTATGAGTCGTAAACTGTTCGACAACCTGGCAAACGCATACCGCGAGTCCGACTGATCGATTGCGGGTCGCAGTCTGGCATTTTGCAGTATGCTGCCTTATGCGAAACTTCGTATACCATTAAGGCAGCCATGCTAAATTCACGTTGCTAACACAGCCCCAAGGGGAGCGATCATGGGTAAATCACGGCAGAACCTGAAAGTCTTGCTATTGCAGATCCGCGAAGGCGGGAAAGTGCGCGAAGAGGAGCATGCGAGCTTCGCAGCGTACAGTGGTTTGCAACCGCAGCAGATTGAGGTGCTGAATGTTTTCGATACCCCTGAATTTTCCGATACGGTAGCGGATGATTATGACGCGCTGTTTGTGGGCGGGGCTAGTGAAGCCAATGTTCTGAAGCCGGATGAGTTCCCGTTTGTCGAAGCCAGCCAGGCGTTGCTGCGTCGCTGTGCCGAGATCAACAAACCGGTGTTTGCGTCCTGCTTTGGTTTCCAGTTGGTGGTGTTGGCTTTGGGTGGGGAGATCCTGCACAAAGACGATGACTTCGAGATGGGCACGCTGCCGATTTTGCTGACTGATACTTCGCTGGATGATCCGTTGTTCAAGGATGTGGCAAACGGCTTTCACGCGGTGTCTGTGCACCGTCAGTACGCCAAAGATGTGCCGGATAGCTGCGAAGTAATTGCTTACACCAGTCAGTGCATCCACGTACTGCGTGTGAAAAACAAACCGTTCTGGGCGTTTCAGTTCCACCCTGAAGTGGATAAGCGCACCCTGGTCGAGCGTCTGACCCACTACAAGGCCCACTACACCGATGGCGATGGGCACCTGGATCGGGTGCTGAGCTCGGCGGTGGAAACCCCCGATTCCAATCAGTTGGTGGCGAAGTTCGTCGACCGCGTTCTGCTTGGTTGATTCTCATTTGAGCGGCTCTATTTGAGCTATCGTAGGCGGGCACAGTAGAATGTCCGCTCTTCATGTATTTAGGAATAGAAAACAGAATGACAGAGCAACCGGATAATCCAACCCCGGAGAGCAACGAGCCGGAATCTCCGAAGCCTCGTAGTCGGGGAATCTACCTGCTGCCAAACCTGTTTACCACAGGTGCACTGTTCTCAGGCTTCTATGCGGTTATCGCCAGCATGAACGGTCACTTCGAAAATGCAGCCATTGCGATCTTTGTTGCGATGGTGCTCGACGGCCTGGATGGTCGTGTGGCACGGATGACCAACACCTCCAGTGCGTTTGGTGCAGAATATGACTCCCTCTCCGATATGGTCTCCTTTGGTGTGGCGCCTTCACTGGTTGCCTTCAACTGGGTCCTGAGCGATATCGGCAAGCTGGGCTGGTTTGCGGCATTCATCTATGTAGCGGGTGCGGCGCTGCGACTGGCGCGCTTTAATACCCAGATCGGCTCTGTGGATAAACGTTACTTTATCGGCCTGCCAAGCCCGGCGGCGGCCGCGTCTGTTGCGGGTATGGTTTGGGCTGCGGTGGAGTACGATGTGGACGGTGGCCCGTATGCCTACCTGATTGCGCTCTTTGTTGCTGCGGTGGGTCTGTTGATGGTCAGCAACGTGCTGTACTACAGCTTCAAGGATGTGGACTTCAAAGGTAAGGTACCATTTATCATTCTGGCGGCGATTGTGTTGGGTTTGGCGGTTATTTCCATCAGCCCACCTACGTTCCTGTGGCTGCTGTTGCTGGGGTATGCCCTGTCTGGCCCGATGCTGTGGGTACTACGCAAGCGCAAGAAGATCTGATCTTAGCGTTCTCAAAAAAACCGGCCGTGTGCCGGTTTTTTTGTGTTTGAAGCCGGGAGGCTTTTCAGGATAGTTTCAGTTAGGCGGGGTAACCTGCAACCATTCATACATTCGACAGTGGATGCCGCCATGCTGATAAAGAAGCCAGACTCGATCAAATCCTCGGAAATCACCTCTGAATCGGTGTACCTCAACCGCCGTCACTTTATGCGCGGGGCGCTAGGGACCGCTGCCTTGCTGGCAACCGGGGCGGCGAATGCGATTCCTGAATACGAGGCGGAGAAGGACTTGCCTATCTACCGAGGGCCTGACTGGCTGCAGCAGAAGATCCGTGAAAGTGTGCGTAACGGTCAGTATGTGACTGACGAGCAGCTGACGCCATACTTTCACGTGATGAGTTACAACAACTTCTATGAGTTCGGTACGGGTAAAAAAGATCCGGCGCGTCACGCACAGAACTTCAATACCGATCCCTGGAAGTTGGAGATCAGTGGTGAGGTGGGTAAGCCGGGTGTATATAACCTGGAAGACCTGGTGAAGCCACACTTGCTCGAAGAGCGTATCTACCGCCTGCGTTGTGTGGAGGCTTGGTCTATGGTGGTGCCGTGGGTGGGGCTATCACTGGGCGACCTGCTGAAAAAGTTTGAGCCAACCTCCAAGGCCAAATACGTGGAGTTCACCACCCTGTACGACCCAGAGCAGATGCCGGGGCAGCGATCCCGTTTCAGTACGTTGGAGTGGCCCTACGTAGAGGGGTTGCGTATCGACGAGGCGATGCATCCGCTGACCATGCTGGCGGTGGGTGTGTACGGCAATGCACTGCCGCCGCAAAACGGTGCGCCGCTGCGCCTGGTGGTGCCATGGAAATACGGCTTCAAGAGTATCAAGTCGATCGTGCGTATCCGCCTGACCGATAAGATGCCAAAAACCACCTGGAACCAGATGGCACCGCAGGAGTACGGGTTTTATTCCAACGTGAACCCGGCGGTGGCCCATCCACGCTGGAGTCAGGCGAGCGAGCGTCGTTTGCCGTCGTCGCTGTTTCATCCAAACCGCATCGATACCCTGCCGTTTAACGGTTATGCCGAAGAGGTGGCCGAGCTGTATCGGGGTATGGACCTGAAGAAGTGGTACTGATCGGGTAGAGACGTTATGGCAAAGGCTAAGACGAAATCCAGGTGGTTGAGGTACGCAGAGTGGTGGCTGGTTTTTCTGCTGCCGCTGGTGCCACTGGGACTGCTGACCTACAACGCCTGGATCTTTAATCTGGGGGCAGATCCGGCCCAGGAAATAGTGCACGAGACCGGTATCTGGGCGATCAACCTGCTGTGGATCACCCTGGCGATTACACCGTTGCGACGGATGTTCACGTTCAGCTGGCCGATGCGCTATCGCCGCATGCTGGGTCTCTACAGTCTGTTTTACGCCGTTGTGCACCTGCTCGCATTTGCTGCCTTCATCCTTGGCTGGCGCTGGGATCTGTTGTTGCAAGAGTTGGTCGAGCGACCTTACATTGTGGTGGGGGCCGCCGCATTGTTACTGCTGATTCCGCTGGGTGTGACCTCTACCCGGGGCATGCAGCGTCGCTTGGGGCGTAATTGGTTGCGCCTGCACAAACTGGTGTACCCGATTGCGCTGCTGGTGATGGTGCATATCATCTGGCAGATCCGCTCTGACTTTGGCGAGCAACTGCTGTACGGTGCCATCCTGACTGTACTGCTTGGCAGTCGTGTGTACTTCTATCTGCAGAAGAAAGTTCGGGTGATGCAGGCTGCACGTGCGGCTTAATCGCCGTTCTAAGCATCCCTGCAAATCTGTGCCAGACTGAGAGGAGAGACGTTACGTGATTATTCTGCTATCCGTTTTACTGTCTTGCTCTGCAATGTAGGCCATTATAGTGCCCCTGACGTAACGTCCTGAAAAGACGGTCGATACCCAACTGTCAGGAGGTTCTTATGTCAGAGAAGCCCACAATTTTTCAGATGTTTCTAAGTGCCCTGGCCGCTATGTTCGGGGTGCAGTCCTCCCAAAATCACACGCGGGATTTCTCCGCCGGTCATACCTGGACCTGGATGCTGCTGGGTGTAGTGGTGATGGCCTTGTTTGTAGCCTTTGTGATCTTGCTGGTGACCTGGGCCTTATCGATGGCCGGAGCGTGAAACCGACGCGTGTGATTACCTGAATCTGAAAATCCAACTTGCGAAAAATTCAGGACTGCTATACTTCAAAAACCAAGCGGACTGGTAGGAATCTGGGACGGAGCTCAGGCAACAAGCGTAAGCCTGCCGTAATCCTACCACTACCGACGTTGAGATTGCTGTACAGCGCCATAGTGTGACTTTTAGGATTTCGACGGGCTTTTTTGCGTGGATGCAAGAGGGCCTGGAGCATGACATTAATAGGAAGGGGACTTGCCCTACTGGGCTTAATCCTATCGCCATCGGCGTATGCCGAGTGGCAAGTCAATCTGATGCCGGGCGTCACTGAGATCAGTCGCGCGGTTTATGATCTGCACATGACCATCTTCTGGATCTGTGTGGCAATCGGTGTGGTCGTGTTCGGCATCATGCTGTATTCGATCATCAATCACCGAAAATCCCGCGGTGCCAAAGCGCACAATTTTCACGAAAACACCCTGGTCGAGATTATCTGGACCATCGTGCCGTTCTTTATCCTGATCGGTATGGCGGTGCCTGCCACAGCAACCCTGATCAAGATGTACGACAAGGGCGAGGCAGAGCTGGATATTCAGGTAACGGGGTTCCAGTGGAAGTGGCGCTACCACTACTTGGGTGAGGACATCGATTTCTTTTCATCGCTCTCCACCCCGCGGGAGCAGATCGCCAATGAATCGGAAAAAGGCGAGCACTACCTGCTGGAAGTAGATAACCCGCTGGTCATTCCGGTCGGCAAAAAAGTGCGCTTGCTGCTGACCTCAAACGATGTGATCCACTCCTGGTGGGTGCCGGGTCTGGCGGTGAAAAAAGATGCGATCCCCGGATTCATCAATGAAGCCTGGACCGTCGTGACTGAGCCTGGCATCTACCGTGGCCAGTGTGCAGAGCTGTGCGGTAAGGACCACGGCTTCATGCCCATCGTGGTAGATGTGCGCAGCGAGGAGGACTACAAGCTCTGGCTGGCGGAGATGAAACAGGCCAAAGCCCAGGCCAGTGACGCAGCGACCCAGGACTGGACGCTGGCAGATCTGATGGAGAAAGGGGAGGAGGTCTACAACCGGACCTGTGCTGCTTGCCATCAGGTGACCGGCGAAGGTATCCCGGGTGCGTTCCCTGCACTGAAGAACAATCCGATCATGGTGGCCGAACCCTCAGCGCATATAGATGTAGTGCTCAACGGCAAGGCCGGTACGGCGATGCAGGCATTTCGTGATCAGCTTGACGCGGTTGAGCTGGCAGCGGTCATTACCTATGAGCGTAATGCCTGGGGTAACAACTCGGGTGATCTGGTCACACCTGCCCAGATCAGCAAGCTGAAACAGTAGAGCGACAGGAGCGTGCAGATGGGTACTCTGGAGCAAACTGTTGAGACCGAAGAACATCACGGTCCGGCCCGCGGTATAACCCGCTGGTTATACACCACCAACCACAAAGACATCGGTACGATGTATCTCTGGTTCAGTCTGATCATGTTCCTGTTGGGCGGCTGTATGGCACTCAGTATCCGGGCAGAGCTGTTCCAGCCGGGACTGCAGTTGATGGCCCCGAACTTCTTTAACCAGATGACTACCATGCACGGTCTGATCATGGTGTTTGGTGCCGTCATGCCCGCTTTTGTGGGGTTGGCCAACTGGATGGTGCCGCTGATGATAGGCGCGCCGGATATGGCGTTGCCGCGCATGAATAACTGGAGCTTCTGGATCCTGCCGTTTGCCTTCAGCATGATGGTCTCCACGCTGTTTATGGAGGGCGGTGCGCCCAACTTCGGCTGGACCTTTTATGCGCCGCTGTCCACGACCTATGCACCGCCGAGTGTGACCTTCTTCATCTTCGCCGTGCATATGATGGGGATCAGTTCAATCATGGGGGCGATCAACATCATCGCCACCATTCTTAACCTGCGTGCACCCGGCATGACCATGATGAAACTGCCGCTGTTCGTGTGGACCTGGTTGATTACGGCATTCCTGCTGATTGCCGTGATGCCGGTCTTGGCGGGCGTGGTGACCATGATGTTGATGGATATCCACTTCGGTACCAGCTTCTTTAACGCTGCCGGTGGCGGTGACCCGGTACTATTCCAGCATGTGTTCTGGTTCTTCGGGCATCCTGAGGTGTACATCATGATCCTGCCGGCGTTTGGGATCGTCAGCCAAATCATCCCAACCTTCGCCCGTAAGAAACTGTTTGGTTACGCCTCCATGGTGTATGCAACCGCATCCATCGCCTTCCTCTCATTTATCGTGTGGGCGCATCATATGTTCACCGTGGGTATGCCGCTGGCCGGGGAGTTGTTCTTTATGTTCTCCACCATGCTGATTGCGGTACCGACCGGGGTGAAGGTGTTCAACTGGGTGGCCACCATGTTCCGTGGTTCGATGACGTTTGAAACCCCGATGCTGTTTGCGCTCGCCTTTGTGGTGCTGTTTACCATCGGTGGTTTCTCCGGTCTGATGCTGGCGATCGCGCCGGCTGACTTCCAGTACCACGATACCTACTTTGTGGTGGCGCATTTTCACTATGTGCTGGTGCCGGGGGCTGTGTTCTCCATTATGGCGGGGGTGTATTACTGGCTGCCGAAGTGGACCGGTAACATGTACCACGAAGGGATGGGCAAGCTGCATTTCTGGCTCAGCTTTATTGGTGTGAATATTACCTTCTTCCCGATGCACTTTGTGGGTCTGGCCGGGATGCCGCGCCGTATTCCGGATTACGCCCTGCAGTTTGCCGACTTTAACGCGGTTGCCTCTGTGGGGGCCTTTATCTTTGGTTTGTCCCAGTTACTGCTGGTGTACAACGTGATCCAGTGTATTCGAGTCAAACGGCACACCACTGCGCAGGTATGGGAGGGGGCCGAAGGTCTGGAATGGACGGTGCCGTCACCTGCGCCGTACCACACCTTTGCGCAGCCACCCTTGGTGAAATAGACAGGTGAAATAAAGAGAGGGGAGGTGCTGTATGGCACAACTCCAGAACGAAAATATAAAACTGGTGCGTAAGCTGGTACTGGGCTCCATGCTGATGTTTGGCTTTGGTTTTGCCCTGGTGCCGCTTTACGACGTGTTCTGCGATATCACCGGCCTCAACGGCAAGGTGACCCGCACAGGAGCGGCCGAGCCAATGCAGGTGGATCGCAGCCGGGAGATCAACCTGCAGCTGATCGCGGTAAACAATGAAGCGATGCCGTGGCAGTTTGAGCCGATCACCGCCGCCATGACCATCCATCCCGGACTGACCGGGCAAACCGCGTTCCTGGCTTACAACCCTACCGGGCAGAACATGGTCGCCCAGGCAGTACCGTCGGTGGCACCGGCGGAAGCTGCAGAGTATCTGCAGAAGATCAACTGCTTCTGCTTCGAACGTCAGACACTGGAGCCGGGGCAATCCAGGGAGATGCCGTTGCTGTTTGTGATCGATCCGGAGCTGCCGGAGCACATCACTACCATTACGCTTTCCTACACTTTGTTTGATATCACACCGCAGCTGCAGGCGAGCTATCGCAACGGGCAGCCATCGATGCGGAGGTTCATGCTATGAGCACGCAAAGCTACTACGTTCCCCACCAGAGCCGCTGGCCAATCCTGGCGTCCTTGTCGCTGTTCCTGATGGCGATTGGTGCCGGTGGATATATCAACAGTCTTGGGAAAGAGGAGGTTTCTGGCTTTTCGGGATTCTCATTGTTGATCGGGGCGCTGTTTTTGGCGGCGATTCTGGTCGGTTGGTTCCGCAATGTGATCAAGGAGAGTATGGCGGGCATGTACAGCGATCAGATGGACAAGTCTTTTCGTTGGGGTATGAGCTGGTTCATCTTCTCTGAAGTGATGTTCTTTGCGGCGTTTTTTGGCGCACTGTTTTATGTCCGTAACCTCGCCGTGCCCTGGTTGGGTGGTGAAGGTGAGAAGGGAATCAGCAATATGCTTTGGCAGGGTTTTGAAGCGCAGTGGCCGCTGATGTCTACGCCGGACATGGAGACGTTTCCAGGGCCAAAAGAGATCATCGATCCCTGGCACATCCCATTGCTGAATACGGTATTGCTGCTCAGCTCCAGCGTGACCGTTACCCTGGCGCATCATGCGCTGAGAAAGAATAAACGTGATGCCATCGTGATCTGGCTGGCCGCGACCATTCTGCTGGGGGCGGTGTTTGTCTACTTCCAGGCGGAAGAATATGTCGTGGCGTATGAGGAGCTGGGGCTTACCCTGCATGCAGGTATCTACGGGGCCACCTTCTTTATCCTGACCGGTTTTCACGGTCTCCATGTGACCCTGGGTACCTTCATGTTGCTGGTGATCTGGGTCCGTGTGATGCGTGGACATTTTAACCCGGATCACCATTTCGGCTTTGAGGCTGTGTCCTGGTATTGGCACTTCGTGGATGTGGTGTGGGTGGGTTTATTCCTGTTTGTATACATCCTCTAAGGGGCATACTTGCTGCGATCAACCTGTCCAGGGGTTATGAGGTGTCAGGTTGCCGCTGAGGATGCCGTAGGCGATTACCAGAAGCAGCAGGATGCAAAATAGGACGCGCAGGGAGAGGGCTTTGACGGTACGCCCGGACTGGCCCTGGTCTTTAAGGATAAAGAACAGACCGGAAAACAGACTGATCACGGCGGCAAAGAAAAGCACAACAAGGAGCACTTTAAACATGGCGGAGTCCTGAGGCCTAAGAAAGGGATGACACTGTGAGTAAAGTTCAGAGTAAGCGGCGCTTCAAGTGGATGTTGTTGGCGATGGCGCTGCTGCTGTGGCCGGTTCTGGTGGGTTTAGGCTTTTGGCAGCTGGACCGGGCCAAGCAGAAAAGCCAGCTGTTAGAAAGCTGGCACCGTCCGGCCTCGCAGATCCATACGTTGGCAGCGCTCGATCTTGTGCTGTTTTCCTCCATTGAAAGTCAGGGGGAGTTTGACCGGCAGCGATGGCTTCTGCTCGATAACCGAATCCGCGCAGGAAAAGTGGGTTACGAAGTGGTTGCCCTGTTTTATCCACAGGAGGCGGCCACGCCGGTGCTGGTCAATCTTGGCTGGATACAGGCGAATCAGGATCGTCGGATCTATCCTGAAGTAGTACTACCTGAGGGAACGGTTACCGTCTCAGGTCGGTTAACTGAACCATCGAAGCTGCTGGTGCTCGCTGAAAGCAGTTCGCAGCAGGGTTGGCCACGAAGGCTGCAACGCCTGGAGATCAGCAGGTTGGAGCAGCAACTGGGGCTGAAGTTGATGCCGTGGGTGATACGCCCGGATGATCCAGTAATCGAGAATCTGGATCTGAGCTGGAAGCCTACGGTGATGCAACCGGAGAAACATCAGGCGTATGCGCTGCAGTGGTTTGTGATGGCTGTGGTGTTGATGGGATTGATCGTCTGGAACCTCCACAAGTTGCGCAACGGGGAGGTGGATGTATGAACAAGGGAACATTTTGGCTGGTGTGGGGTGTGGGTTTTATCCCGATGGCGCTGGCAATGGTGATGTATTTCGGTCAGGTGGGTATTCCGCAGGCTAAAACCAACCACGGTGACTTGCTAACGCCGGGGGAAGAGTTGAAAGACTGGGAGATCGAGGATGCAGCCGGTGAGCAGTGGGTCTATAGCGGCGATTGGCAGTTGCTGCTGACCTATGACACCTGCAATGCCGCCTGCGATAGCTGGAAAGACGTGCTGCCAAATTTGCACTTGGCGCTGGGTAAGGAGCGCGACCGCGTGCAGTGGCATATGGTCAGCGGTGTTCCTGCTGCGGATAGCCATATGTTGGCCACCGAACATATAGAGGCAATTGGTGGCGGCATATGGGTGGTTGATCCACTGGGTAACCTGGTAATGCGTTATCCATTGGAGCAGCCACCCCAGGGGTTGCTGAAGGACCTCAAGCGTTTATTGAAACTCTCTAAGATTGGGTAGGCCTGCTGAAGTAAGGGGAACGTATCATGGAAAGGGTGATCCGGCTCTGTCATATCGCAATTGTGTTGGCACTGGTGGTGGTACTGCTGGGGGCTTGGACGCGAATCAACGATGCGGGTCTTGGCTGTCCGGATTGGCCGGGTTGTTACGGTGAGATGATCCTGCCTGTGGATAAAGCCAAGCTGGAATCTGCTCAACAGTTTTATCCGGATCAGCCGCTGGTGGAGGTCAAAGGCTGGTTAGAGATGGTCCACCGCTACGCTGCTGGCACCCTGGGGGTGCTGATCACCGCGCTGGCGTATCTGGGTTGGAAGGAACGCTACCGAAATGATTATCCGTTGCTACTGTCTGTTGGCCTAGTGGTATTGGTGATTCTGCAGGCCGCCTTTGGTATGTGGACGGTCACTATGAAACTGCTACCCCAGGTGGTGACAATTCACCTGCTGGGCGGGTTGTTGACTCTCAGCCTGTTGTTTGTGTTGCGCTACAAACTCAAACGGATCTATCAACAGGTTAAACCGCAGGGTGTGGTGAGTCATAAACGCTGGATTGTTATCGGTGCAGCACTGTTGTTTGGACAGATCATGCTGGGTGGCTGGACCAGTTCAAATTACGCAGGTTGGGCATGTACCGATTGGCTAATGTGTGAGCGGAGCGAAAAAGTCAGTTTTGATTATAAAGGGGGCTTTTCACTGCCGCGGTTTGATGGCCAGAGTCACGAGGGTGGTTTAAAGGACCGCGAATCCCGGGCGGCCATTCAGATCGTTCACCGTATAGGGGCGCTGGCCGTAACCGCGTACCTGTTTATTTTGTGCCTGGTGTTAAGAAAACAGCGCATGCTGTTGGCACCAATTGGCTTTATTGCACTGATCGTTATTACCCAGAATGTGCTGGGAATGCTGAACGTCGCCTGGGGGCTGCCAAGATACATGGCGATTGCCCATCACGGCGGTGCGGTTGCCCTGTTGCTCAGCCTGTTATGGCTGTATAGCCGGGTTGGTTTGCAAAAGGAGGGAGTTCGTCATGCGCAACGATAAAGTGATGGCTGTTGCTATCGAACATGCCGGTTGGCGTGACTATCTGGAACTGTGCAAGCCGAAGGTCGTGGCAGTTATGTTGCTGACCGCAATTGTGGGTATGTTTGTTGCTGCACCGGGGGTACCCGCTTGGGATGCCGTGTTGTTCGGCACGATCGGGATTGGATTAGCCGCAGGCAGTGCTGCCGCTGTGAACCATGTCATGGATCGCCGCATTGACGAGCAGATGGCGCGTACGCAGAGTCGCCCGCTGCCGCAGGGCAAACTCTCTCCGCAAAAAGCACTCATGTTCGCAGCTCTCATCGGTACTGTTGGAATCGGTATGTTGGTGGTGTTGGTTAATCCACTGACAGCTTGGCTGACGCTGGCTTCGTTGATCGGTTATGCGCTGATCTATACCGTCTACCTGAAGCGTGCTACGCCGCAAAATATTGTGATAGGTGGTATCGCCGGTGCAGCGCCCCCATTGCTGGGGTGGACTGCTGTGACAGGTCAGTTGGATCCAAATGGCCTGCTGCTGGTGTTGATCATATTCGCCTGGACACCGCCCCATTTCTGGGCGCTCTGCATCGCGCGTAAGAAAGACTATGCCAAAGCTGGTATTCCCATGTTGCCGGTCACCCACGGTGAGGACTACACCCGACTGCAAATTTTGCTCTACTCAGTGATAATGGTGCTATGCACGTTGATGCCTTACCTGACCGGTATGTCAGGTGGGCTCTATCTGCTGGGTGTGGTGGTGTTGAATGCACGGTTTATGTATTGGGCATGGCGCGTATACAGCAAACGCGTAGTAGGCGAGCCCATGAAAATGTTTCGTCATAGCATCAACTACATCATGCTATTTTTTGTGGTGTTGCTGGTGGATCATTTCGCCACCGCTATGCCCATCGGCTAAAGCTTTGAATAACAACTTCCTGAAACCAGAAGGAAATGGAGTAAAACCTAAACGATGATCACTCAACTTTAACTAGGTGTACTCGCAAAAGGGAAGTGCGGCACCTGAGGGGGTAGCCTCATGTTTTTGCAACATATGATGGGAATCTTGTATCACCCTAAAGATGAATGGGGAATGATACGCAAGGAGCACTATTCAACCTTCCATGTATTCGTCGCTCAAATCAGTATCCTGGCGGCAATTCCGGCCGTATCGTTGTTTATCGGTACGACCCAGATCGGGTGGAGTGTTGCCGGTACCGACTATGTCCGGCTCGAAGTGATGAGTGCCTTTATGGCAGCGATCGCGTTCTACTTTGCGATGTGGTTTGCTGTTGGGGTGATTGCCTACGCCATCCACTGGATGGAAAAAACCTATGGCGGCAAAGTATCGTTTGATGAATGTATGGTGCTAACCACATTCACGGCGACTCCGCTGTTCCTGTCCGGTCTGGCCGGTCTATATCCAATGCTATGGTTTAACGTGATTGTGGGCATGATCGCCCTTTGTTATACCGTTTACCTGTTGTACACCGGTGTGCCAATCATTATGCAGATCCCGGAAGACCGTGGATTCTTCTTCTCAACCTCTATCCTCACAGTGGGGCTGTGTGTGCTGGTAGGCTTGATTGCTACCACTGTTGTGCTTTGGGGTACGTTAGTGCCGCTGAGCTATACTGCATATTGAGCGTAGCCAAGGAAGAAAAGCGCCATCAGGCGCTTTTCTTGCGTCTACAGATTGAAATTGTGCATTATTTGTACGGCTCTGTACGTTGTATGTTCAGATTTCGCCTTTTTTTCACTTTTTTAAAGTTTTTTTCAAAAGGCTGTTGACGCTCAAACTGAGGTCTGTAGAATGCGCCTCCTCGCTTGAGAGAACAGCCTTCAACAGCTCAGTCACTCAGGCAGAGAGGCTTAAATAAGTCGCTGATTTACAAGGTGAATTAGCACAAGGCTTTTAAGCCGTCGGCGTCACCGGCAAGCTTCAAAAACTTTTGAAAAACTTGCAAATAAACGGTTGACAACGACACGGTGCGAAGTAAAATATGCGC
>NZ_JASBRH010000013.1 GCF_029961155.1 Pontibacterium granulatum
AGCGGAATCATCTTGGTCTGGTTGTAATCGTAGTGTTTGTAGCGCGCCATCCCTTGCACCATCAGCAGTAAAGTTCGTTGAATCGATTGTAGCGGAAGAAAAGTCCGGCTGCCAAGGGCTGCGGGACTTATCCGACAGCCTCAACGCCGCCAACACAGGCGAGCTTTAGCGAGTCCAGCACAACTTGTTGCGCGATTGTGCTTGGCTTTGTTATTTATTTTTACCATTGCATTTAATTACTCATTCTTCAGGGACTGTACTACATATTTACCATATAACGCATTAAAACCTGTAAAGAAAATACATATCACCCATGCAATAAATAATGTTTTAAATTCTATTCCTACCAAACTCCATCCTGCAGCCGCATTCCCCTTAACGACAGGAATATCAAATAAAAGCCAATACACTGAAGCAGCCAGAAAAAGCGAAGGGTATATCTGAGCATTATTCAAGATTCCGACTTTTACAGCCAGCACTCTCAGAATAAAATTGAAAACAGAATATAGTGACCATATAACAACAACAATTGAAAATATCATTGCAATATAAAGAGGTATTACTGAAATTAAATATATCATTCCTAAACCATCCGTGCGTAGGCTTTATAAATTCCATATTCAAGTAGCGATGAATTTTATTGTGCGCCACATAACAGCTAAATAGACGTCATTATGACGTGTTTAATTGCGTCAGTTTGACGTCTATCCCCAGAGGGTGGGTCCGATGAGCGAAAGGTAGGTATCTGATACATATCGCGTTTTCCTTTACGCTTCTTGCTTCCCATCCGGGGAAATACGTCATTGTGACGTCTATCCTTGCACACTCCCTATCTTGATGACAATAGGATAATTGCTAAGACTTGATGTGAGGTAAAGTAGCAATAAAAAACGCCGGTGAGCGCTAACCCACCGGCGTTTTTTATTGATCAGACTGGATCTGAGATCAGGCTGCTACCACCTCGTTTTCGAGGTAGGCGATAATCTCTTTGGATTCGTACATCCACTGCACAGAGCCGTCTTCTTTTTCGATACGCAGGCATGGCACTTTCACGCGGCCGCCTTCGTTCTGCAGTGCGGTGCGGTGGGTGTTATCGTTCTTGGCGTCACGCAGTTCGATGCTCAGAGCGTTGCGCTTCATGGCACGGCGAACCTTTACGCAAAACGGGCAGGCTTCAAACTGGTACAGGGACATGTTTTGGGTGCGCTGGTCGATCTTTGCCTGGGCATCAGCGGGGCGCTTTACACTGCGCGGGCTGAAGATAAAGTTCAGTAACAAAATGATACGACCCAGAAACCAACGTACAAATGCCATAAGGCTCTCTCCACTTTCAAATCTTAACGCAAGGTGGGTAGCGGTCAGGTTGGCTACCCATCGATGTTAGCGAGCGCGAATTCTATCAGGTTGATCAGATTCTAAACACTGGCTTTTTGTAATGCTTTAGCCACGTTTGACACTGCGCTGCTGCTTTTTCTTGCCCGGCTTGCCCTTTCGGGCGGCAGGTGCACTGCCGGAACCTGCTGCACGCTTGGTGGAGGTGCCGCTGTTCTTAAACGAACCGCCTTTACCCGATGCCGGACGTTTGCCGTTACCGCGCTTGCTCGGTGAATCATCCACCCGCGCTTTTGGCGTAGAACCAGACCACTGGCCACCACGGGCAGTTTGGCCCGGCTTGGCCGGACGGTTGGAGTGTCGCTTGGCGGTCTGCTCTTTCTCTTCCGCCGGTACCAGTTGGTTTGGACCGTCACCGATCAGATCGGCACGGCCCATATCTTTCAGCGCACCACGCAACATGCTCCAGTTTTCCGGATCGTGGTAACGCATCAGTGCCTTGTGCAGCTTACGCTGCTCGTCGTTCTTCGGCGTGTACAGCTTCTCGGACTTGTAGGTCACCTTCTTCAACGGGTTACGGTCCGAGTGGTACATCGCCGTTGCCAGCGACATCGGCGACGGGTAGAAGGTCTGCACCTGGTCTACCTTGAATTCGTTCTTCTTCAGCCACTGGGCCAGGCTGACCATATCGCTGTCTTCACAGCCCGGATGCGCACCAATGAAATACGGGATCAGGTACTGTTTCTTGCCCGCTTCCTTGGAGAACTTATCGAACATCTTCTTGAACGCATCGTAGGTGCCCATGCCCGGTTTCATCATCTTGGAGAGCGTCCCCTCCTCGCTGTGCTCCGGTGCGATCTTGAGCAAACCACCCACGTGGTAGGTCACCAACTCGCGTACATATTCGGGATCTTCCACCGCCAGGTCATAACGTAGACCGGAGGAGATGGAGATGGTGTGTACGCCGTCCAGCTTACGCGCTTTACGGTACAGCTGGGTGGTTGGACTGTGATCGGTGTTCAGGTTCTGACAGATGGTCGGATACACGCACGACAACTTACGGCACGACGCCTGGATCTCAGGGTCGTTACAGTTCAGCTTGTACATGTTGGAGGTCGGACCACCCAAATCGGAGATCGCACCGGTAAAACCCGGCACCTTGTCGCGAATCTCTTCGATCTCGTTGAGGATCGACTCGTGGGAGCGGCTCTGGATAATACGACCTTCGTGCTCGGTGATGGAACAGAAGGTACAACCACCAAAACAACCACGCATGATATTGACCGAGAAGCGGATCATGTCGTACGCCGGAATACGCTGCTTACCGTATTTCGGGTGTGGCACACGCTGGTACGGCAGACCAAATACGCCGTCCATTTCCGGTGTTTCCAGCGGGATCGGCGCCGGATTCACCCAGATCTCACGTTTGCCGTGTTTCTGGATCAACGCACGGGCGTTGTGCGGGTTAGACTCCAGGTGCAATACGCGGGAGGCATGGGCGTAGAGGACCGGGTCTTTCTCCACCTTCTCGAAGGACGGCAGACGGATATAGGTTTTCTCAGGCAGGCGCTGCTTGCCTTTCAGCGGCTCAGGAATGATACGTAGCGGCTGCACGTCATCGGCGGCGTTCTTGGCTTTATCATCTCCATCACCCTCGCCCTTACCATCCCCTTTCTCAGGCAGGTATTCATACGGGTTAGGAATCTTGTCGATATGCCCCGGCCAGTCGACACGGGTGGAGTCGACTTCCACATAACCTTCCGGCGGTGCATTACGGATTACCACGGTGCCACGAATGTCGGTCAGCTCTTCCAGCGGAGTGCCGTCGGCCAGTTTGCGGGTTAGATCCACAATGGCACGCTCGGCGTTACCGTACAGCAGGATATCAGCGGTAGAGTCGATCAGGACGGAACGGCGTACCTTGTCGCTCCAGTAATCGTACTGGGCGATTCGGCGCAGACTGGCTTCAATACCGCCAATCACCACCGGCACATCGTTGTACGCTTCCTTACAGCGCTGGCTGTAGACGATTACGGCACGGTTAGGACGTTTACCGCCCTCACCGCCCGCCGTGTAGGCGTCATCATGACGAATGCGCAGATCGGCAGTGTAGCGGTTGATCATGGAATCCATGTTGCCCGCAGTCACTCCAAAATAGAGGTTTGGCTTGCCCAGCTCTTTAAACGCCTCTGCGCTACGCCAGTCGGGCTGGTCGATAATACCCACCCGGTAGCCCTGCGCTTCCAGCAGACGCCCCATCACCGCCATACCAAAACTTGGGTGGTCGACGTAGGCATCACCGGTGACCAAGATGATGTCACAGCTGTCCCATCCCAACGCATCCATCTCTTTGCGGGTGGTCGGTAGGAATTTCGCCGTACCGTAGCATTCAGCCCAGTAACGCGGATAGGAAAAGAGATCGGGAGCAGTTCTGATCATGTGGCCTGTTCAATATGATTCGTGAGGAAGCGATTACCGCAGATGCAGCGGGATAATACCCGACTGTTTTACACAGTAATTCAAGGCAGCCATTTTCCCAGAAAATTACTCAGGTTTCGAATGATTCTTTTTTGGGGCGGCAGGAGATATTTAATGAATTCTGTAGGGCAGTCTTTCAGACTGCCGGCAACCTAAAGGTTGCCCTACAAATCAGGTATCAAGAGCATTGGAACCAGAAACAGTAGCGTGTACCAATGGCAGCCGAATTCAAAAAAAAACCGGCGCAAGGCCGGCAAATCACTGGATGGAAATATTGAAATCGATCGCTGTGGCTTACCTCACCGCCAGCACAGGCATCTCGGTGCGTGGGATCGGTCGGAATACCACTGGTACGTCAGAGCGGCTGGAATAGATGATTAGATTGCCGTCTTCATCCTTTTCGAAACGGTCAGCAGAGGCCAGGGTTCGCAGCAGCAGTTTCTCCTGCTGCATCACCGCGGCAAAACAGATCTTCTTAGAGGTGGTGATCCCTGCGACGTGCAGCTGGTTTTCCTCTTCGGAATACTCGGCAAAGAAGAAGTTGCATCCAGCACGGCCACTCAGGCGGTTGTTACGGAACGCAACCGAGGCGTTCAACTCACCGGATACATCACGACCAACAAGGGTTTTAACGCGCCAATAGGTACGATCAAGCGTGGCCGATGCCTGCGCGTTGTCAGACGTGTGATTTACAGGGGAGTTTTCTTGCGGTGCCATCGACTGACAGCCCGCTAATGCGAGAAAGAGAACGGGCGCAAAACGCCGGAGAAAATCCGTCTGAAACATGCCTTCAAAATCCTTATGAAGTGTTTATTACAGGCAAGCATAGTCCCATTTATTCCAAAAAAAAAGGACTATATTGCTCACAAAAAAGCCCAAGGTTGACGTTTCAAGTAAACATCAAGCCTCGGGCTTTTGTTGTCTGATCGCGTTAAACGGCGATTAGATGTCGATTACGTCGAACTCTACCAGCGGGCTTACGTCCGCTTCGTAGTCAACAGACTCGATACCGAAACCAAACAGTTTCAGGAACTCGTCCTTGTAGTACTGGTAGTCGGTTTTTTCGAACAGGTTCTCAGAGGTGATCTGAGGCCACATCTCGCGGCAAGCCTGCTGAACGTCTTCACGCAGTTCCCAGTCGTCGATACGGAAACGGTTACCGTCGTCCATCTCTGCAGTGTCACCGTACAGGCCGGTCGCGAACAGACGCTGAACCTGTTCCATACAACCTTCGTGCAGGCCCTTCTCTTTCATGACCTTGAAGACCATGGACAGGTACAGAGGCATTACAGGGATTGCGGAGCTCGCCTGAGTCACAACGGACTTCAGTACTGCAACGTTACCCTGGCCACCTTTAGCCTGCAGCATGCTGTTGATTTCGCCAGCTGCACGGTCCAGATCCTGTTTTGCTTTACCCAGCGCACCGTCCCAGTAGATCGGCCAGGTGATGTCGGAACCGATGTAGGAGTACGCAACAGATTTGGCACCGTCAGCCAGAACACCCGCGTCATTCAGCGCGTTCATCCACAGTTCCCAGTCTTCACCGCCCATGACGGTTACGGTCGCGTCGATCTCTTCCTGGGTCGCCGGCTCGATCTCTGCATCGATGATCACGTCTTTGTTGGTGTCGATTGCAGTGGAGCGGTATGGCTCGCCGATTGGCTTCAGTGTAGAACGGATAACTTCGCCAGTGTCCGGCATTTTGCGGACAGGAGACGCCAGGGAGTAAACCACCAGATCGATCTGACCCAGATCTTCTTTGATCAGCTCAATGGTTTTCGCTTTGGCTTCGTGGGAGAACGCGTCGCCGTTCAGGCTTTTCGCGTACAGGCCCGCTTCGTGCGCAGCCTTGTCGAATTCAGCGGCGTTGTACCAGCCCGCAGTACCGGTTTTACGCTCGGTACCCGGCTTTTCGAAGAACACGCCGATGGTTGCTGCACCACAGCCAAACGCGGCTGCGATACGGGAAGAGAGACCGTAACCACTGGAAGAACCAATTACCAGCACGCGTTTAGCACCAGCGATCTCGCCTTTCTCTTTAGTGTAAGCAATCTGCTCGCGCACATTTGCCGCACAACCTGTTGGATGGGTAGTGGTACAGATGAAGCCACGAATTTTTGGTTTGATGATCATGGTTAACTAGAGTCTCAATCCGTTACATAAAAAATCAGCCCGTAACCTTAACCGATTTCGGGCTGATATTATAGATGTAAGACGGCTCACGCCGCCTGTAAATCGAAGTGGGCAGACTGTTCAAAAACGTTTTCGAGGCCATTATCACAAGGCAAACATCGACGAAAAAGCAGAGTTTATACGTAATAAATGAGCATTTTGAGTCGATGTTTAACGCCGTGATAACAACGCAGATAGTTTTTGTTAAGAGAACCAGGCTGAGGCCAGCTGCTCATCGCTCATCGCCATCACGCTTTCGCTGCCTGCTGCAACTATCTGCGCAAACGATGCAGTACGTGGCAAAACCTGAGCGGCATAGAAACGAGCACTCAGAATCTTGGCACTGAGGAAGGTCTCATCGCCGCCGTTACCCAGCTCCTGCTGTGCCGCCAGAGCACCACGCAGAATCTGCCAGCCGCCACACAGGGTGCCCATCAGCATCAGGTAGTTGTAAGCGACAGAGCCCGGCATCAGTGCGTCATCCGCCGCACCGTTCAGCAACAGCGCCTGCGCATTCTGAGCCTGCTCCAACGATGATTTCAGTGCGGCTGCTTCTGCTGCAAAACCGCCCTGTGCTTCCAGTGCAGATACCAGCTCGGCAATCTCTGCCTGAACCGCTGCTCCCGCTTCACCTTTATCAAACAGGGTCTTACGACCCACCAGGTCCAGCGCCTGAATCGCGTTGGTACCTTCGTAGATCGGCAGGATACGTGCATCGCGGTAGTGCTGAGCAGCACCGGTTTCTTCAATGAAGCCCATACCACCGTGGACCTGCACACCCAGGGAGGTTACTTCCTGCGCTACTTCTGTACACCAGCCTTTTACGATGGGTGTCAGGTAAGCAGCACGCGCCGCTTCTTTCGCTTTGGTGTCTGCATCGGTCGCGTTGTGGGCAAAGTCGAGGCTCGCACACGCATCGTACGCCAGTGCACGACCCGCTTCGGTGATCGATTTCATGGTCAGCAGCATACGGCGTACATCCGCGTGACGGATGATCGGACCGGCTTCTCGGCTACCCACTGGCGGGCTCTGCACACGGTCATGGGCGTATTCCAGTGCATGCTGATATGCACGCTCGGATATCGCCACACCCTGCAGACCAACCGCCAGACGCGCGTTATTCATCATGGTGAACATGCACGCCAGACCTTTGTTCTCTTCACCCACCAGGTAACCGATCGCACCCTCGTCATCACCAAACGCCATCACGCAGGTCGGACTCGCGTGGATACCCAGCTTGTGCTCTAGGGAGACACATTTCGCGTCGTTACGCTCACCCAGAGAACCGTCTTCGTTTACCAGGAACTTAGGCACAACAAACAGACTGATCCCTTTTACGCCCGGAGGAGCATCCGGCAGACGCGCCAGCACCAGGTGCACGATGTTGTCAGCCATATCGTGCTCACCCCAGGTAATAAAGATCTTCTGCCCTTTGATGCGGTAGTGGTCGCCTTCAGGCTCCGCCTTGGCGCGGATCGCCGCCAGATCAGAACCGGCCTGCGGCTCGGTCAGGTTCATGGTGCCGGTCCACTCACCGCTGATCAGCTGCGGCAGGTACTTGGCTTTCAGCTCATCGCTGGCGTTGTGGTAGATCGCTTCAACCGCGCCCTGGCTCAACAGCGGACAGAGGCCCCACGCCATGTTGGCAGACTGCCACATCTCCATCACCGGAATAGACAGCGCATACGGCAACCCCTGACCACCAAACTCAGGGTCAAACTGCAGGGAACCCCAGCCACCTTCGGCAAACTGCTGGTACGCCTCTTTAAAACCTTCCGGCGTTGGCACATCCAGATCCACCAGCTTCACGCCGGTGTTATCACCCACTTCGTTCAGCGGAGAGAGGATTTCGTTCGCAACTTTACCGGCCTCTTCCAGAATCGCCGTCACCATATCGTCGGACGCTTCTTCGAAACCCGGAAGCTGGGCCAGCTGTTCCATACGCGCGTTGTGGCGCAGGGAGAAATGCATATCTTTCAGGGGAGCTTTGTAGTCAGCCATCACGTACCTGCCTTGTAAAGTGATCTCTACGAGGCCGTGTAAAAACTATTGCGACTTGCCTATAGGGCGCTAAAAAACCACTCAAAATGCTCATTTACTTCAGTAAATTCCGCTTATTCGTGTCTTTTTGCCTTCTCTAGTCTGCGCTCATTACGTTTTTACAAGCCCTCTGTACCCACCCTTAAATTTTGCGCAAACTCACAAATAAGGGTTTTCACTTATTATACTCGTTATTTGGATTCCGATAAGATACCGAAACATTTTTTTGCGACGCAGCAACCATTGAGGACGTCACCCATGCAAGAGCTACACGGCTACTATCTGGAAGATCTTGAAGTCGGCATGAGCGCGAGCTACGCCAAAACCATCTCCGAAAGCGACGTTTACACGTTCGCTGGCGTATCCGGGGACAACAACCCTATTCACATCAACGAGGAATACGCACAGACCACACCGTTTAAGAAACGTATCGTGCACGGTATGTTCAGTGCTGCACTGATCTCCACCGTGGCAGGCACCCGCCTACCGGGACCTGGTGCTATCTATGTGGATCAGCAGATCAAATTCCGTCGTCCGATTTACATCGGTGATACCGCTACCGCAACCGTGACCATCTCCGAGATTGATCAGCGCCGTGGTCGTGTAAAAGCGACAACCGACGTACACGTGGGTGAAACGCTGGTAGCCTCCGGTTCTGCAACCTTCATGGTTGACAAGCGCGACGCTTAATCGCAAAACGCCACTCTGCTTTCACAGAGTGGCGCTCTTGACTACCTGTTAAGAATCCGCTTGCTCACGCAACATGAACTTCTGGATCTTACCGGTAGACGTTTTCGGTAGATCACCGAACACCACAGCCTTAGGCGCCTTAAAGCGTGCCATGTTGTTGCGGCAGAACTCGATGATGCCGGCTTCGTCTACCTTCGCACCCTCTTTCAGTTTCACGAATGCACACGGTACCTCACCCCACTTCTCGTCGGACTTGGCAACAACCGCCGCTTCCATAACCTCTGGGTGACGGTACAGAACGTCTTCCACTTCGATACTGGAGATGTTCTCACCACCGGAGATGATGATGTCTTTGGAACGGTCTTTGATTTCGATGTAACCGTCTTCGTGCCATACTGCCAGGTCACCGGAGTGGAACCAGCCGCCTTCAAAGGACTCATCGGTGGTGGATGGGTTCTTCAGGTAGCCCTTCATCACCAGGTTGCCGCGCATGAAGATCTCACCCATGGTTTCGCCGTCCTGAGGTACCGGCTCCAGGGTTTCTGGGTTCGCCACCATCAGGCCTTCCAGCATCGGTGCTTTCACACCCTGGCGCGCTTTCAGACGTGCTTTCTGCTCAAGGGTGCTGTCATCCCACTGATCTTTCCATGCACAAACTACCGATGGACCGTAGGTTTCGGTCAGACCGTATACGTGGGTTACTTCCACACCCATCTCTTCCATGCCCTGAATGACAGCAGCCGGAGGCGCAGCACCCGCGGTCATTACCTTGATCTTGTGATTGATGCCCTCTTTCAGTTTAGCCGGTGCGTTGTTCAGCATGTTCAGCACGATTGGCGCACCACAGAAGTGATCCACTTTCTCTTCACGGATCAGATCGTAGATATCTTTGTCGCGTACGTGACGCAGGGAGACAGAGGTACCCGCAGCAGCGGCGATCGCCCACGGGAAACACCAACCGTTGCAGTGGAACATTGGCAGCGTCCACAGGTAGGTTGGGTGACGACCCATGTCCCAGGACACGATGTTGCTCATCGCATTCAGATAAGCGCCACGGTGATGGTACACAACACCTTTCGGGTTGCCGGTGGTACCGGAGGTGTAGTTCAAGCTGATCGCATCCCACTCGTCTGCCGGTGGTTGCCATGCGAATTCAGGATCACCTTCGGCGATAAAGGCTTCGTAGTTGGTGGAGCCGATCAACTCACCGCCTTCATAGTCGGGATCATCGATATCGATAACCAGCGGGTTTTGGCCGGACATCTTCACGGCCTTGGAAACTACTTCAGAAAATTCACGATCAACGATGATCACTTTACTTTCAGCGTGCTGCAGGATGAAGGCGATCGCTTCAGCATCCAGGCGGATGTTGATAGCGTTCAGCACGGCACCAGACATTGGCACACCAAAGTGAGATTCAAACACTTCCGGCAGGTTCGGTGCTACGACGGATACCGTATCGCCTTTTTCGATACCGTGTTTCTGCAGCGCGCTCGCCAGCTGGCGGCAGCGGCTGTAGGTCTCTGCCCAGTTACGACGTACCTGTCCATGAACCGTTGCTGTATGCTCCGGGTAAACGAATGCCGCACGCTCAATAAAACTAAGCGGAGTCAGCGCAGCGTAGTTGGCTGCATTTTGCTCAAGCCCAAGCTCATAAGGGTTATGCTTTGTGCTCATCGTTCTCTTTCCTGTTGTAGTTATTTCTCACGACCCGCTGGTAAACCAGGTCGTGATTGCTTGTTAGCAGATAGGGACTTTCCCCTATACAACCTTCAATACTACGCAATTTCCCTTATTACTCAAGTTATTCTAAAGTCATATTATTAGTCCCAAGAACATTAAAGGGGGAAATCCCCTAGGCGTTGGACCTGATAAAACCATTTGCATCAGGCCTGCTAAAGCCCTGCGGGTTGCCCCTGAGAAAGCGCCACTCGTCGTTGCTCGCTGCTTATTTGGAATAACCAAACTTCGCAGACTCGCGCCTGGATTGACGTTTTCTCAGGGGCAATAGGCTCGAATCAAATAGTATTAACAGGCCCTCTACATGAATAAGAAAGCCTCTATGGAACTAGAACAATGTCGGGAGGATGCCGACCGTTACCGCCTTCTAGTGGAACAGTCCACGGATATGATCTCGCGCCACACGCCGGCGCCCGACTGGATCTATATCGATGTTAGCCCAGCAGTGGAATCCGTTGTGGGTTACACCCAGGACGAAATTATCGGCATGTCGGGTTACGACATGTTCCACCCGGAAGATGCCGACAACCTGCTGACCCGTGCAGACTCCGTGCGTTATCGCGAAGGGATGTACACCAACGTCTACCGCTATCGTCACAAGGCGGGCCACTATATCTGGTTGGAGACCACCAGCCGCACGATCCGTGACGACGACGGCAATCCGGTCGAGATCATCTGCGTATCCCGCGATGTGACCGAGCGCGAGGAGGCCCAGCGCGCCATGCGCCGCCTGGCCCGTGTTGTAGAAGCATCATCCGATATGATCATGTTCTGCAACCATGACACCCGCAAGCTGACCTATCTGAACGAGTCCGCCTACCACACGCTGGGGACGGAAAAAGATACTCCGGTGATCTACTACCTGAACCAGCTGTTTGCACCGGATGTGATCGAGTCACTACTGAACGACGCTCTGGATCATGCCGCCATTCACGGTGTCTGGTATGGCAGCGTGCCAATGCATCTGCCCGAGCAGCTAAACCGCGTGGCAGAAGTGCGCGAGATCATCGCCCACCGCAACCGTCGTGAGAACAACAAGGTGGAGTACTACTCCATTATCGGCCGCGACATTACCCTGCGCCGCAAGGCCGAAGAGGAAGCCAAACGCCACCAACTTGAACTGGCCCATATGTCACGCCTGCTGTCCGTCGGTGAAATGGCAACCGGTCTGGCGCATGAGATTAACCAACCGTTGGCGGCAATCCTTAATTACTGCCGCGGCACTCAGCGTCGCCTGGAAGATAAACCCGATGATGCTGTAGATACAGTGACCCGCTCTATGGAGCTGATCACCAAGCAGGCCAAGCGTGCAGCCGAGATCATCAAGCGTATGCGTGCCTTCGTGCGTAAGACGGAGTACCAACGCCTTGAATTCTCGGTGAATGATGCCTGCCACGAGGTGAGCCACTTTTTGCATCAGGAAGCCATTGACCATAACATCACCTTCGATTTTCATCTGGACGAGGATGCGCCGCCGCTGCTGGCAGACAAGGTCCAGATTGAACAGGTGCTGCTGAACCTGATGCGAAATGCCATTGAGGCATACAGCGATTGTGATAAGGCATACAGACCCGTTATTATCAGCACCCGCAACGCCGGGGGATATATCTATATCTCGGTAGAAGATGAAGCCAAAGGGATTTCAAGTGAGGGGCTGGCTAACCTGTTTGAACCGTTCTACACGTCGAAATCCACAGGTCTGGGTATGGGACTGTCCATCTCCCGCACCATTATCGAGACCCATGGTGGGCAGCTTTGGGCCGAGAGCGACGGTAAGACCGGAACCCATTTCCATCTGAAACTTCCGTTAAGGGATAAATAATGCAAGCAAGCGTGACAGGTACTATCTATATCGTCGACGATGACGAAGATTTTCGTGACTCTATGCAGTGGTTGCTGGAATCTGCCAGCCATCAAGTGATCACCTACCCGTCTGCCCAAGCGTTTCTGGATAACTTCAACGGCGAGATCGGCTGCATGCTGCTCGACGTACGTATGCCGGAGATCAACGGCCTGGCTCTGCAGCAGATAATGCAGGATCGCGGCATCCAGCTGCCGATCATCGTACTGTCCGGCCACGGTGATATCCCGATGGCCGTGAGTGCAATGAAGAACGGGGCCCTGGATTTCCTGGAGAAGCCGTTTGATGACGAAGTGCTGCTGCGCCTGGTGGATAAAGCGCTGAGCCGCGCGGAAGAGATGCGCAAAGACCTGAGCGAACTGGGTGAGATCCAAGCCTGCCACGACAGCCTGAGCCGTCGCGAGAAAGAGGTGATGGGTCTGGTGGTTGTGGGCAAAGCCAACCGTGAGATCGCGGAAGAGCTGGGTATCAGCCCCAAAACCGTGGAAGTACACCGCGCACGTGTGATGAGCAAGATGCGTGCGGGTAGCCTGCCGGAACTGGTTCAGCAGGCAGCAAAGCTGGCGGAAGCGAGCTAACGCCCCCTGTAGGTTGGTCATTGCACAGCAATGCCCAACGTCTGCCCCACCTCAAGTAGGTTGGGCAACGCGTTGCGTTGGCCAACCTACTTTCTAAACAAATTACATATCAGTAGGTTGGCCATTGCGAAGCAATGCCCAACACCGTCACACTCAGATATCCACTGTTTCTTCTTCAAGCTGACGTAGGATAAACGGCACCATCGCCTCCAGCGCCTGCTGCTCCGCTTCCAGATGCGGGACATGACCACAGCCGTCAAGATAAAGGGCGGTGGCATTTTCACCAATGCCTGCACAGATATCAGTAACCTGCTCAGGTACACCGTACTGGTCGTCCTTACCCTGAATAATCAGGGCCGGACAGTTTATACCCGGTAGCCAGCGGCTGAAATCCATATTCTGGTGACAGCTCTCCCTTAACCAGGTCTCGGACCAGGCGCGGAACAGCAGGTCGGTGCGATCACCGTGGTAGCGCGCCAACCGCTCCGGTAGATCGGAATTGTTATACCGCTCGACCGCTTCGCGAATCCCGGCCAGTGTCAGGTGATCCGCATACAGATGCGCGGCTTCGGTGATGATCGCCTTCACCCGATCGCCCAACACGGACGCTGCGATCAGGGTAATCGTGCCGCCATCGCTGTGACCGATCAGGATCACTTCGCCGATACCCGCAGCATCCAGCACGTCCCCTACCCGCTGCTCACCTTCCGGCACCAGATAGTCGTCGGCGCGTGGCAAAGTGATCGGAGAGGATTCGCCGTACCCCAAGCGCTCGTACACAAACACATCACAGCCCGTCGCTTCGGCAACACGCTGCGGAAACTGCTTCCACATACGGATATGGCCCAGCGCTTCGTGCAGAAAAACCAAGGTCGGTTTATCAGGGCCCGAGATCTGCGTACCATGCCTGGCGTGTATCTTCTGCCCATCCGACAGCGTCAGCATCCGGTCGTTCCAAGTCAGACTCATGAACGGTTCTCCGGCGCTGGGATCGAATAGGTCATGGTCGCGTGGGCGACAGGATCGTCTTCACCATCCGACAGGATATAGACTTCACCCACACCCAAACGCTTACCCACCTTCAGCATCTGTGCTTTGGCGATGATATCCAGATCAGAGGCCGGTTTACGCAGGAAATTGATATTCAGATTGGTCGTCACCGCGAGGGCAACAGGGCCTATACGGCTCAGCAACGCGGCATAAACAGCCACATCAGCCAACCCCATCATGGCTGGGCCTGACACGGTGCCACCGGGACGCAGGTGTTGGTCATCCACCGGCAAGCGCATTGTGGACGTACCGTCGCCCAGCTCCAGCAACTCACCGTACTGCTCTCCCTGCGGGAAATGATCCGCCAGGAACTGCCGCATCTCTTCGAAATTCATCTCCATCGCGCTACCTCTAGACAGTTACGATTGCCAGCGTCACGGTCGCCTTGGCCACCAGTTTACGCTGCTCCCCCACTGCATACACTTCGCCTTCAGCAACAGTCAGGGTTTTGCCTTGTTTGATCACTTTGGCTTCGCACTCCAGTGTGTGCCCTAGGCCGGGACGCAACAGGTTAACGGTAAAGTCGGCGGTCAGAACCCGCTGCCCCTGAGCGATCAGGGTCGCAGCCGCTGTGCCACAACTGTGATCCGCCAGTGTTGCTTGTACGCCGGCATGGACAAAACCGTCCTGCTGTTTGTGGTTTTCGTTCAGGGATATCCGGGTCCGACAACGACCGGGGCTGAACTCAAGGAGTTCAGCCCCTAGTAAACGGATAAACGGTGCCTGATCGAAAACCCGGCGAGTCTCAGACTCGTAGTCCGGGTTGCTCGGTTGCATTCAGGCGACCTCCGTTAGGCAGTAACAGTCTCGCTTTCGTCACGGGCCTGGTTACGCAGGATAAAGCGCTGGATTTTGCCACTTGGCGTTTTAGGCAGTTCCTGCACGAACTCGATCTCACGTGGGAACGCGTGAGTGGAGAGGCGGTTACGCACGTGCTGTTTCAACTCTTCTGCCAGCTCTTCGCCGGCATCGAACTGCGGCTTGATCACAACGTATGCTTTAATGATGGAACCACGTTTCGGATCAGGCTTACCAACAACACCAGACTCGGCCACCGCTTCGTGCTCGATCAGCGTGCTCTCTACATCCGCAGGCCCTACACGGTATCCGGCAGTGGTGATGATGTCATCGTCGCGACCGGTGAAGGAGTAGCTGCCGTCACCATGGCTCATTACCACGTCACCTGTCAGGTAGTACTTACCGTGGAACGGGTTCTTTTCCTGCCAGGTGTACCCCTGGAAGAAGAACAGTGGAGAGTTATCCACATCTACAGCCAACTGACCGGTTTCACCTTCTTCGATCTCGTTGTAATCTGCATCCAGCGCCACAACGCGGTGACCCGGCATAGAGAAGCCCATGGAACCAACGCGCACTACGTCCTGCTCCAGGTCGTGGTGGTTACATGCGGTCATACCGGTTTCGGTCTGACCGTAGTGGTCCATGACCGGGCAACCCAGACGTTTATCAACCCAGCCAATAACTTCAGGGTTCAGCGGCTCTCCCGCACTGCTCGCTACACGCAGGTCAAATTTATCGTCCGCAGACAGTACGTTGTCGTTCGCCATCAGCATACGGTATGCAGTTGGCGCCGCGGCCAGGTTGGTGATGTTGTACTTACGCAGCATGTCGTAAGTGGTTTCCGGCGTAAATGCCGCTTCACAGAAGTGAGTGGTGTTGCCCAGCAGGAGCGGGCCCACTACGGCGTAGTACAGACCGTATGCCCAACCTGGATCGGCCACGTTCCAGTACGTGTCTTCCGGACGCAGACCAATCGCAAAGCGCATGTAGACATAGAAAGAAAGAATCGCCCGAGTCGGAACTGCAACGCCCTTGGACTTCCCTACGGTACCGGAGGTAAACATCTGCAGGAACGGATCTTCCGCACCGACGCGCACTGGTGCAAATTCGGTGGACAGGCCATCAACCTGTTCGGAGAAGTCACGATCCGCTGCGTACTTGTCGTCAGCCGCCGCGCGGTTAACCAGCAGAATGGATGGACATCCCTGCACGTCATCCAGCTTGGACCGGTTTACCGGGTCGGTGACTACCAGTTTGGTACCGGCCTGCTGTACACGGTACTCAATCGCACCCGGACCAAACGCGGTAAACAGCGGCTGGTACACCGCACCGGCACGCAGGGTCCCCATGATCACAACCATCAGTTCAGGGGTACGTGGCAGCAGCGCCGCAACGCGGTCACCTTTACCGATGCCCTGAGACGCCAGATAGTTGGCAAACTGAGCCGCTTTCTCTTTCAGCTCAGCAAAGGTCAGTTGAGAGGCTTCGCGGGTCGCACCTTCGTACTTCAGCGCTACGCCATCACCATCAGCCCATTTATCAACGATCTCTTCGCAGACGTTAAAACCGTCCTTCAGATTACCGATCATCTTCTCCTCGATCATCGCTGGATCAAACTGATCGTAATATGCCTGGTAGTTTTCCGTAGTCATTTTCTTTCTCTCGTTTATCGTTGTTATTCTTTCCCCGGTAGAGACTTGACCAGTCCGACCCTGTCAGCCGAATACGCCCGCCGTCCGGAGTGTATCTATTTCATCGTTGTTCATTCCCGCCATCTGCAGGACTTCATCCGTGTTGGCACCACGCAGGGGCGCTTCGGCGGGCAGAGGCATGGATTCGTTGTTAAAGCGGATCGCCGGTGCAACCTGCACCTCACCGTTTTTGTCGTTCTTCTGAATCAGTCCACGGGACACAAAAGCAGGATGGTCGGCCGCCTCTGTCATGGTCAGTACGGGTTCGACACAGGCATCCACGTCGGCAAATGCCTGCTGCCAGTGCACCAGGTCCTGCCTTTGGAAGATCTCACGCAGCTGAACTTTGAGTGTTTTGTCATCCAGCTCTGCCAGCTCTGATGCGTCAAGGGTTTCCAGCAAAGCACGCTTGAATTGCGGTTCAAGACTGCCCACCGCCATAAAACGTCCGTCACGGGTTGGGTAGTAATCATAGAAACCAGCGCCGTTGAGGAAATGGGTTTCGTATCCCTCTTCACAACCACCGTTGAGTGCCCCCGGTGCCAGCAACGCCTGCAACGCCATGCTGTTATCCGCCATGGAGATATCGATCTGGGCACCTTTACCCTGACGATCGCGCTGAATCACAGCGGCTAGAATAGACACCACGGCTGGATGGGAACCGGCTGCAATATCCGCCACTTGCACACCCAGCGGACAAGGCCCCTGCCCGGCACGTCCCATATGACTGGAGACACCGGCAAGGGCGAGGAAATTGATATCGTGCCCTGCCTTTTCAGCATAGGCACCAACCTGGCCGTAACCCGAGATGGAGCAATAGATCAGATCAGGTTTAACCTTGCTCAGGTCCTCATATCCCAATCCCAGTCGATGCATCACCCCCGGACGGAACTGTTCAACAACGATGTCGAACGCCTCCACCAATTTATGCACGATGGACTGAGCGTCAGGATGTTTCAGATCCAGAGTGATCGATTGCTTACCCCGATTCAGGTACCGAAACGCCGCAGACTGCCCATCAATCTGCGGTTTCATGTTGCGCACCAGATCATCCCGCACGGGCGACTCGACACGCACAACCTCCGCACCCATATCAGCCAGCAGCATGGTGGCGTACGGTCCCGGTAACAGGGTGGAAAAGTCGAGTACTTTAAGCCCGGCAAGTGGTTTCATATAACGCGACCCTTAGCTGAACTCACGCAGGATTTCACGCGCGATAATCACACGCTGAATCTCACTGGTGCCTTCGTAGATCGAGGTGATACGCACATCGCGGGTGTAGCGCTCCAGTGGGTATTCCTGCATATAGCCGTAGCCACCCAGCATCTGCAGTGCGCTGTAACACGCCTGGTTTGCCTTCTCGCTGGCAAACACTTTCGCCATAGATGCTTCCTTGGCGAATGGCAGACCACGCTCTTTGCGATCCGCTGCAGACATCAACAGTAAACGCGCGGCTTCCAGTTCGGTGTAACGGTCCGCCATCATCCACTGCAGGCCCTGGAAATCAGAGATTGGACGACCAAACTGCTTACGCTCCTGGATATACGCAGTCGCATAGTCCATCGCCGCCAGGCCTACACCCAGCGCCAGGGAACCGATGCCGATGCGGCCACCGGCCAGCTCGGCCACCGCCAGTCGGAAACCGTCGTTCAGCTTGCCCAGGATTGCAGATTCCGGCACTTCTACATTCTCAAAGTGCACTTCGTTGGTCGCAGAGCCGTGCTGGCCCATCTTCTTCTCGGCAGGTGCTACGGTGATACCCGGTGTACCGGCTTCCACCAGGAAGCAGGTGATGCCTTTGCCTTTCTTCGCGTCCGGGTCAGTGACTGCCCACACTACAAATACACCGGCAAATTCGGCACTGGTGATCCACTGCTTAGTTCCGGAGATCGCGTAGCCGTTTTCGGTTTTGACTGCTTTGGCCCGCATAGAGGCAGGGTCGGAACCGGCACCGGATTCGGTCAGGCAGAAGCTGCCGGCACGGTATTCACCGCTGCAGATCAGCGGCAGGTATTTGTCTTTCTGCTCTTCGGTACCCATCGCCTGGATCACTTCCGCCACCATGTTGGTTACGGACATGGTCACGGCGGTGGATGCACAGGCGCGGGCGATCTCAGTCATCGCCAGACTGAACGCAACAACGCCAGCCTCAGTACCGCCATACTGGCCTTTGATGTTCAGGCCCATAAAGCCCAACTCGGCGAGCTTTTTACAATTTTCCAGCAGGATGGATTTATCTTTGGTCTGATCCAGCTTTTCCGCTACAGGTGCCAGTTCGGTCTCGGCAAAACGTTTTGCGGTGTCCTGGATGAGTTGTTGTTCTTCTGTCAGAGAAAGGTCCATCAGGGTCTCCACTTAAGGGTTTACCCTAATCTATACCCCAAATTTACGTTTACGTAAACATCAATCTCGTGCACCAGATACAAACCCAGGTTCCGTTCAACAGCCTGAATCGCCCTGCAGACTCCTGCCTTCGTACGCTGTCGGCCAATCACCTCCTGATCATGCTGCAAGTGCGGCATATCCAAAAGATTAATCCCCTGATGAAAATTGAGCACGATGCCCTTCCAATCTCATCAAATGATCAAGCCTCCAATCGGTTAACCCACGTCCTTACCGCATGAAATGGCTTTATAGGGCTGGATGAACTGCATGGCACGGTTCCTGCTGGAGTCTGCGGCAGCACTTTCCCACGGGATACAACGACTTGGAGAGATCGAATACACGATGAATAACGATAAAAATAAACATCCATCGGATAATGACATTCTTGTAGTGACCACCGATCCGAACGCCAATATCCGCTATGTAAGCGATGACTTCTGCCGGTTATCCGGTTACGCCCGAGAAGAGCTTTACGGTAAGAACATCAAAATACTGCGCCATCCCCAGATGCCTGCGGGGCCGTTTGATCAACTATGGGAAACGGTGACTGCCGGCCAACCCTGGATGGGGATCATCCTTAATCGCAACCGCCGGGGTGACGATATGTGGCTGGATACCTACATCATTCCCACCTTGGAGAACGACGCCGTCAGCGAATACCAGGTTGTCTATCGACAACCTTCGAAACAGGTCATGCGGTTCGCACAATCGATCTACCAGCAGCGACTTCAGGGCAAGACCCCACCAGCACTTTCCAGAAAACAGTTTGAACTTGGAACCCGACTCAGCCTGTTTGCACTGTTATCGCTATCCCCAATACTTGGCTGGATGCTATGGCAGCAACCCAGCACCGGGTCATACATTGCAGCCTCGCTGTCGGCCGTTCTGGCTATAACCGGATGCAAATTGCTGACACGTAGATTCCAGCGACTGGTGAATTCCAGTCGCAGCATTGTCAGCCATCCGGTCAAACAGCTAATCTACACCGGCTCAACCGATGATATTGGACAGCTTGAGTTGGTTCAGTGCCAATTGCAGTCCCAACTGGATGCTGTCTTGCGCCGCGTTCAGGATGCGTCAAACGAGGTCAAACGCAGCTCCGATACCTCCGATAAGGTGATGAACGCTACCTTCGATAATCTGCAGGCACAGACCAACGCCCTTGAACAGATAGCGGTGACCGTCGAGGAGATGACCGCCACTACCAGCAATATGGCGGAAAACACCCAACTCGCGTTGGATCAGGTCAATCGAGTGCAGCAGGATGCCGAGGTCGGGACCGGTGTGGTTCACCAGGCAGTAGATGCCATTAAGCAGCTGGATGCGGCGATAGACACCATCGGTGAAAACCTTACGAGCCTGGAAGCCCGCAATTCCCAGATCGATAAGGTGGTCGAAGTTATCCACGATATTGCCGAGCAAACCAATCTACTGGCGCTGAACGCCGCCATTGAAGCGGCGCGAGCCGGGGAGAACGGACGTGGCTTTGCTGTCGTCGCCGACGAAGTCCGTTCGCTCGCATTGCGTACCCGTATGTCCACCCAGGAGATCGGCAAAATCATTGAGGGCCTGCAAGCAGAAACCCGCGACATCTCGTCAGCCATAAAAAGCGGTCAGAGCCTGGCTGATTCCACAGTCGAGCGCATTGAAGAAGCGGGCCATAACCTGATCTCGATTCTGAGTGCTGTCGATGTCATCAGCGGCATGACTTCCGAAATTGCCAGCTCAACCCATCAACAGAGTGCTGCCACCCAAGAGGTGAATGCGCAGATCCACACCATCAGCAACGCTGCCAGCCAGGTTTCAGACGAGGCGGAGAAAACACTCGAGATGAATCGCTCCACCCTTCGCCTGGCCAACATGCAAAGTAATATGGTGGAACGGATTATCTCACGGCAATAACACAGAAACTGCTGTACAAAAAGAAACCAAATCAAAAACTGAGTGACCTCCGTCAATTTCGGTAACTTGCAGAGTGTTAGCGCGTGAGTAGAATAGGCCCGCGACAATAACAATAACAACGGCTCTGTTATGGGAAAAATACTTGTAAGTGCTTGTCTGATGGGCGACTCGGTCCGTTACGACGGCGGTCACTCACTCATCGATCACCCGGTAATTCAGCGTTGGAACGACGAGGGGCGGCTCGTCAAAATCTGCCCTGAATGTTCTGGTGGATTACCAACACCGCGCCCACCGGCAGAAACTCAGTCCAAGTTTCCAATTTTGATCACCGATCGCACCGGTGAAGATGTGACCCCTGCCTTCCTGCTGGGCGCGGAAAAAACACTGGAACGCGCGAAGAAAGAGAAGGTGTGCTGCGCTTTGATGAAAGCCAACAGCCCCTCTTGCGGCAACACGCAAATTTATGACGGCTCGTTTTCCGGCCAGCTAACAGAAGGTAGCGGTGTTGCTGCCTCTGAGCTTTTACGCAACGGCATTCCGGTGTTTAATGAACACCAACTGGAAGATCTGCTCCAGTTTGTTTCAGAACGCTAGAGACCTCCGCACACTGCGACGGTTCTCTGGCTAAAATCGCTACCAGGGAGCCTTTGCGATGCAAGAGGAACTTAAAGCCTTCACCCACTTGTACACCCTCATCGTCGACTTTTTCGTCAATTACAGTTTCCAGGTCATTGGCGCGATAATCATTTTTATAATCGGCCTGATCGTCGCCCGCTGGATAAGCAACATCACCCTGCGCATCTGCGAACGGAATGAGATCGACATCACGCTGCGCCTGTTTATCTCCAACTGTGTACGCCTGCTGTTTATCGCCATGATCGCGGTGATCTGTTTGGGCAAATTCGGTATCAGCGTCGCCCCGTTTGTGGCCGCAATCGGTGCAATATCCCTGAGCGCAGGTTTGGCGTTACAAGGGGTTTTCTCCAACTACGGCGCAGGCTTCACCATCGTCCTTACGCGCCCATTTGTGGTTGGCAACACCATAACCATCAACGACATCACCGGCATCGTAGAAGAGATCAAGCTGGCCTACACTCAGCTCTCCACCGAAGACGGCGAGATCATCACGATCCCGAACAAACACATTGTCGGCGAGGTGATCACCAACTCCTTTGGTAACAAAGTGGTGGAAGCAAGTATTGGTATCAGCTACAGCGCCGATGCCAATCATGCTATCAAGGTCGTGCGAAGCACCCTGGAGGGCTTTAACGAGGTAACGTCCGAACCTGCCCCACAGGTAGGTATAGAAGGGTTTGGCGACTCCTCCGTGGATATCGGCTACCGTTATTGGGTACCCACGCAACGTTATTTCGAGGTGCAGTATCAAGTGAACCTGGCGCTGTATAACGCGTTTAAAGAGGAAGGTATCGAGATTCCGTTCCCACAACGCGAAGTCATGCTGAAGAACAGCGCTTAAGACTTAATCTAAACAGAGGTATGTGCGCTTAAAAAGGCGCACATACCCTGCCAAAACAGCCAAATATCTGCCCTTTTCTCCCGCTCAGGACTAATTGATCCATTGCAACGCTTGGCAGGCCGCTGCCCGCACCCTAAAATGTCCGCCTTTCAAAGACAGAATTCATTCATGGGTTAAGGATTTATGCGCGCAAGCCAATATCTGATTGCTACTCTCAAAGAGACCCCCTCCGACGCAGAGGTTATCAGCCACCAGCTGATGCTGCGTGCTGGTATGATCCGTAAACTGGCGTCCGGTTTGTACACCTGGCTGCCAATGGGCCTGAAAACCCTGCGCAAAGTGGAAAAGATTGTTCGTGACGAGATGAACAAATCTGGCGCTCAGGAAGTCCTGATGCCCGCGATCCAGCCGGCAGAACTGTGGCAGGAATCCGGCCGCTGGGAGCAATACGGCCCGGAACTGCTGCGCGTAAACGATCGCCACAGCCGCGAATTCTGCGTTGGTCCGACCCATGAAGAAGTTATCACCGACATGGTGCGTAACGAGCTGCAGAGCTACAAGCAGCTGCCGGTTAACTTCTACCAGATCCAGACCAAATTCCGTGACGAGATCCGTCCACGTTTTGGTGTGATGCGCTCCCGCGAGTTCATCATGAAGGATGCGTATTCCTTCCACATCGGCAAAGAATCCCTGCAGGAAACGTACGATGTGATGCACCAGACCTACGTGAACATCTTCGACCGCCTGGGCCTGGACTACCGTCCGGTACAGGCTGACAGCGGCTCAATCGGTGGCGACGCTTCCCACGAATTCCACGTACTGGCTGAATCCGGTGAAGACGACATCGCATTCTCCGATACCAGCGACTACGCAGCGAACATCGAACTGGCTGAAGCCCTGACACCGGCAGGTGAGCTGGCGGCACCAACTCAGGAGATGACCCTGGTTGATACACCAGACGCAAAAACTATTGCGGATCTGGTCGAAAAGTACAACCAGCCGATCGAGAAAACCATCAAGACTCTGATCGTACAAGCATCCGAAGAGTGTGAAGCGGACTTTGTTGCGCTGATCGTACGTGGTGACCACGAGCTGAACGAGATCAAAGCCGAAAAACTGCCTCAGGTAGCTGAACCGCTGACCATGGCATCCGAAGACGACTTCCGCGACGTCATCGGCGCAGGCGCAGGTTCCCTGGGTCCTGTAAACCTGAACATCCCATGCATCATCGACCGCGCGGTATCCAAGTCTTCTGACTTCGGTGCAGGCGCCAACATCGATGGCAAACACTACTTCGGCGTGAACTGGGGCCGCGACGTCGAGATGCCGGAAGTGGCAGACCTGCGTAACGTGGTGGAAGGCGACCCAAGCCCGGACGGCCAGGGTAAGCTGGTGATCAAACGCGGTATCGAAGTGGGCCACATCTTCCAGCTGGGCCAGAAGTACTCCGAAGCCCTGAACGCAACCGTTCTGGACGAGAACGGTAAGTCCGTTGTGATGGACATGGGTTGTTACGGTATCGGTGTCACTCGCGTTGTAGCGGCTGCCATCGAGCAGAACAACGACGACCGCGGCATCATCTGGCCTGAATCCATCGCACCATTCACCGTTGCGATTGTGGCACTGAAGTACGAGAAATCCGAAGAAGTGCGTACTGAAGCTGAACGTCTGTACGAAGAGCTGACTGCAGCGGGCTACGATGTATTGCTGGATGACCGCGCTAAAGTAAGCCCGGGGGTGAAGTTTGCCGACATGGAGCTGATCGGTATCCCTCACCGCGTGGTGATCTCCGATCGTGGCATCAAGGCCGGTACCGTTGAGTACAAAGGCCGCCGCGACGAAGACAAACAGGAAGTTGCTCTGGATCAGATTGCTGACCTGCTGAAGCAGAACGTCAAAGCCTGATCAGTTCCTGCCGCTCCCAGAAAAGCCACGGCACCTGCTGTGGCTTTTTTATTTCTGCCAATACAAGTGCTCTCTACGCCTTACCGCTACACATCAAAAAATAGCGCTTCAACCATGCAAACAAGCGTTTAATTTTTTTTACATTTTTGATCATTGCACCTTGTCTTAAACAACTATGTTGGTGTAAAACTTACAGCTCGGTAGAGGAACTACCGAACAAAAATAAGAATAATATTGTACTGATCTAGGCACGAATTCGGTGCGCCGTTAATCTCCGGCGCGGACAGACTGATTATATTTTAACCAGCGCCCGGTGATCTAAATTTAGTACTCAGACAGGATAAAAGATGAATATTGGATCGTTTGGTTTTCCTGCCGACCAGCTGGTTAAACTCGAAAAAATTCTCAAGCTCTCAAAAAATAACCGCTACCTGCTGACCGAGTTTGACCCTAATCACCTACCTGACCTATTGCTTGTCTTTGGCATCGAAAACCTCGACGCCGAAGCAATTGCCGCGTTGCCACGCGGTTACCAGTCTCGCCTGATCATAGTCTCCAAAGAGAAACCAACTGATACCAGCGTTTCACACCTGGGCTACCCGCTTGTCTCATCTCGTGTTGTTCGCACCCTGGACCAGATGACCTCCGAGAACGAGGAGTACAATCCCGAAGAGTCAGCTAGCACAAATGAAGATAAGGAAAACCTGTTCCAGAAGTATGCGGCCCAGGCGGAAAGCGCACACCGCGCCGCTGAAGAAACCATCAGTGAGCGCAACGGCTATAACGTGCTGGTTGTGGACGACAGCCATGCAATGCAACAGGCCCTGGCAACGGAACTACAGAAGCTACCACAAGCAGTTGAGATTGACTTTGCCGATGATGGCGAAAGTGCACTGGAAAAAGTGGAAAGCAACCAATACGACTTTATGTTTCTGGATATCGTTATGCCGGGTATCGACGGGTTTGAAACCTGCTCCCGGATGCGCGAACAGCCAGCACTGAAGAAAACCCCGATCATTATGCTCTCCTCCAAAAACTCTCCTTTGGATGAGGTAAAGGGCATTATGTCAGGGTGCTCAACCTACCTGACCAAACCGATTAACCCGGATGAATTCCAGAAGGTGATTAATCGCGTATCCAATTGGGTAGCTGAATTTAAAAAAGACTAAAAGAACTGATTAAAAATCAGCCAATACGCGAATAAGCAAGAGAAAAGAACGGGACCCAACATGTCATCACCTAAAATCCTCGTAGTTGAAGATGATGCAGTACAGCAATTGCACATCTGTAAACTCCTCAACTCTATCGACGCAGAAGTTATTGTTGCCACCAATGGCAGCGAAGGCGTACAGAAAGCGCAGGAAGAGAAACCTGATCTGATTTTTATGGACGTGGTGATGCCAGAAGTCGACGGTTTTGCCGCATGCCGCCAGATCACCCAAGACGCCGCCACTAAAGATATTCCTGTTGTGATTGTTTCCAGCAAAAACCAGGAAGCAGACAAAGTATGGGCACAACTGCAAGGCGCTAAAGCCGTCGTCGGCAAGCCATACGACGACGAAGAGATTCTTAATCACGTACGCGAACTGTTGTAAGCAACACCCGACTTGGGAGTGAATGAATCAGTCCCGAAAATAGAAACGACCTAAGGAGACGGTAGATGGAAGCTGAACTGTTCGATCTTACAGAGCCCCCGGAGGACTTTCAGGAAGTCCGCCACGGTTTCGAAGTGGCAAGCAATCACCTGTTGGTGCCCCGCGACCTGTACTCCGAATTGATCAGCCGTCCACGTATCTGCCGCATCCCGACTACACCAATCTGGTTCAGCGGTTTTATTAACCACCGTGGTGAGACAGTGCCGATCTTCGACCTGGCAGCCCTCATTGGGGAAGGTGAAACCGACACCGGTGAGAAACCCAAGCGCTGGGTACTGCTGCTGGATGAGCAGCCTTACATGGTAGGCATCCTGCTGTCCGAGCCCCCTGCAGCCCTTGTAGCGCCAACACCACTGGATGAGACGGCCGCCAAGCACCTGAGTGAAGCGCTGCGCGCGCACACCCATGGGTACGTTGAACACAAAGGTAGGGTCTGGGCCGAACTGAACCACCGCCAGTTTTTTGCGGCGGTTAAAGAACGCTTTTCATGACACGGGGCACCGCGCCACCCTCCCCGTAGCCGCCTGTAACGGCACAGGCAAACAGATAAACTCTGACGAGGTACGAAGGTAATGAGTTCGTTTTTGGAATCTGACAGCTTATTGAAGTCCAGGAAGATTGAGAGCTTCAGTGACATAAAGATACCGACCAAGTTCTTTATGTCCCTGGCCCTCCTGGTAATCGGCCTGACATTCATGGGTGCGGCTTACTATCAGACCATCGTAATCGAGGAAAAAGCGCAGGTCCGATCTAACGAGCTGGCCGAATTCACCACACTGATCAACGGCGTCGAGATCAACATCGCCCGTGCCCGTTTCTATGAAAAAAGCTTCCAGATCGACCGAGATCTGGAACAGCTGAACCAGTTTAACGTTGCTACCAGTGTGATCGATGACAAGCTCCTCCGACTGCAGAGCCTCCTGCGTAGCGAGGAAGATAAGCAGCAGATCAAACAGTTCCAAGCGATCATAGATGACTATCAGGACACCTTCTACGACGGCTCCGAAGCTTTAATAGAAGCAGGTCTAACCTCTGACGAAGGTATCGCCAAAGAGCTGCGGGGCCTGCTGTGGGCAACGGACGCACTGATCATTTGGCTGGAACGTACATGGCTGCGTGAACAGTTCGACCAAACCCGCAGCGCCATCGACGAATATATTGCCAGCGGCGGTGTGGAGGTGACCAGCTCCGACGTGAACAAAAACCTGACCCGGCTAATCAACCAGCTTGAAGCAGCCAAGGTAACGAGCTACCAGCAGAACAAGGTGGCGGTATTGGAAAATATGCGTGAAGCGCAAGCGTTGTTTAATGAACTGTCTACAGCCATCGACCGAAGTGCCATCCAGTTCAATCGGGTGAACTTTATTATTCAGAAACTGGTACCGGCGATCGAAGAACTGAATAAGCTCACCGGCGTTTACAAGATGCAGAACGAAGATCAGCAGGCTGCCGATAGATTGGACATGGTAACCTACTTCTTTCTCTCCATGGGCCTGATGATCGTGGCGATGGCAGTCGCAATGTCGATCGCAAAATACGGTGTAATCGACCCAATCAACCGCATTCAGCAAACGGTAAACCGCGTACGTGAAGGCGACGTAACCGCGCGAAGCGAACTAGAGACCCGCGACGAGTTGGGTCAGCTGGCGACCATTCTTGACGCCCTTCTGGATGAGAAAGAGCACGCACTGTCCGAAAAAGAGGAAGAGAACCGTCGCCTTAACAGCTCCATCATCGAGTTGATCCAGAACGTATTCCGAATCAGTCAGCGGGACCTGACCGTACGTGTACCGGTAGCGGAAGACGTAACCGGCGCGATAGCCGACTCCATCAACCAGCTGGCATCTTCGATCGAATCGGTACTGCACGATGTAAATGCCGTATCCAACCGCGTAAACAACGCATCGGTGCAGGTAAAATCGCAGTCTGAAACCGTGCTGAACTATGCAACCCGTGAGCAGGAGGAGATCCTCGAAACCCTGCAGGGTCTGGACTCTGCGATCAAGGCGATGGAACTGATCTCCAAGCTGGCGTTGCTCTCCAACAACGCCTCCCAGAAAGCGATCAAGACCTCCGAAACGGCGATGGATTCCGTATCCCAGACAATCAACAGTATCACGAAGATCCGCCAGACCATTCACGAGGCGGAAAAACGTATTAAACGCCTGGGGGAACGTTCCCAGGAGATCGGCGGTATCGTAAACCTGATCAACAACATCTCCGAACGTACCCACGTATTGTCCCTGAACGCGAGTATGCACGCCGCATCTGCCGGTGAAGCCGGTCGTGGTCTGATGGTGGTTGTAGACGAGGTACAGCGTCTGGCGGAGAACTCCCGTGAAGCAACCGCGGAGATCGAAAGCCTGGTGAACAACATCCAGCTTGAGACGGCCGACACCATCAACGTAATGAACACTGTAATCACCGACGTTGTCGAGGGTACCCGTCTGGCAGAGGAAGCGGGTGAGCGTATGGATGAAACCCGTGCCACTACACAGACCCTGGTAGACTCCGTAATGCGCATCGCACAAAACTCCGTGAAGCAGGCCAAAGTGGCCGAGCAGCTGCGTGAACGTGCGAACAACATCGGTGAAACCTCCAACGCAACCAACGCCGAGATGCAGCAGCAGGCACAGCTGTCTGACGAGCTGGTACAAGCGGCAGAAGAACTTCAGCGTTCCATCAGCGTGTTTAAACTTGCTGCGTCCTGATCACCGATCAGGACCAGTTAGAGGTGGTAACTATGTCGTTTGATGCACGTACTGAGGTTGCACAGCTTTTTGATTGCCAACGGGCGTATCTCTGCAGCTCGGGTGATGAAACAGCACAATGTTATCAGGCGCTGTCCGAGCGCCTGTATACACTGATCGATGATGCCAGCGAGGCCGACCTGGCTGGCCTTGCCGATGCCCTCGCTCTCTACGGTGAACTACTCAGCCAGATCTGCCCGGACGAACGTTATCCCAGCGAGCAGACCGCGCTGGATCTGATGGTTGAAGCGAGCGGCGCGTTTAACGCACTGAGCCGGGGTAACCAGACAGCCATCGGGCAGATCACGTCACTGTTGGGCAACAGTGCTTGGCCGGAACCTGTCGCCGGCGATGACACCCAGTTTCTCGCCGAAATCCTGCAGGACGATATTCAACGCCTGAACAGAGCAGACGAAGCCGAAGATGTGATCGAGCTGGACGAAGTACATTTGGTAGAGGAGATACTGCCAGAACGCGCTACCGAGCTAAAAAGCACCGCGCACACGCCTGTTGAACTACAAACAAAGCCGGAAGCGGAAACACAATCCGGAACTCAGCCAAAGTCACCTTCAGAAGAGACACCTATAGAAGAGTCACTTACTGAAGAAGCCGCTCGTTTGTTCACTTCAGCTGAAAACAACGCTGATCAGATCAACATCCTGCACGACTTGGTTGACCGCTTCAGTGAAGAGGAACTTTCAGGTTTCGCTGACAGCTGTGCCCTCGCCGCCGAGCTATTGGACCAGGACACCAGCGACCACACACTCCGTCAGAATCTGACTGAAGCGTTCACAACCCTTTTACGCACACCGTCAGACGAGAGTGCCACGGTGTTTCTGGTCTCGCTCAGAGACGACAGCTGGCCGGAGCCGGTAGGTAGCGACGATATCGAGTTCCTGGCAGAGCTACTCGACGAGGACCGTCAGCGCCTGCAGCTCGACGCTGAGATCGATACGTTGGTGCAGTTGGAAGAAGTAACTGCTGTGGAAAGTACGCTCGCAGGGCAGACTTCAGCAAACACGGATCAAGCGCATACATTCTGCGAAATCGACTTCAGCCTACTGGAAGAAACCGGCCCTAACGTCGACCCCGCCGTGCTACAGATGCTGACCGAATCGCTCAGCGCACTGGTTGAACGCTGGCAGCAAAGCAGCACCAATGAGAGCAGTCTACTATCCGACACCATTGAGGCTCTGACCCCAATTAGCCGCGCGCTGGACACATTGCACCTGCGGGGCATTCACATCCTGCTGGGCGGCCTGGAACTGAATCTGTCGCTGCTAGATCGACAGGACAGCCAGCCCGCTGATACTTACGAACAAGTCACTCAATGTCTGCGAACCGTGCAGCAGCATCTTGGCGAGATCGAAAATCAGCAGGTCCAGAATACCCTGGTCGACCTGTGCACCAGCCCTGACCTGCCATGTCCTCTGACCGAGGAGCAAGCCGCCTTTCTGCGTGGCATGCTGGCACTGGCTTCGGTGCGCACCGTTGACGATATCACCAAACAAAACGCAACCGCAGACGACATCAGCGTCACGGTGCAGGATGATCTCGATCCAAACCTGTTTGATATGTTGGTGGCCGAGCTGCCAACGCTGATTGAAGATCTGCTAAGCAACCTACAGCAGATGATCGAAACAGACAGCCTGACCGATCTGGATACTGCCCGTCGTACGGCTCACACGATCAAGGGGCTGGGTAACATGGCCGGCATTCAGGGGCTGGCCAACCTCACCCATAGCATGGAGGACATCCTCGATATCCTGGTGGACAGTCAATCCCTGCCGGGCATTCAGCTGAAGGACGACCTGCTGGAAGCAGCCGACTGCCTGGCAGCGATGGGTGAATCGGTGACCGCACATGCAGCGCCTCCGGAGGATGCTCTAGAGGTCCTGCAAACCGTTCTGGACTGGTCCTATCTGCTGAAAACCGAAGGCGCCAATGCCGCCCAGGGTGAACGTGCAGGATCTGAAGCTCCCGCTGCGAAAGCCGAGGCGGAAAGCGCTGCAACACCGGCTGTTGAAGCCAACAATAGCCAGATACGCCGTGAAGAAAACTTCCTGCGCGTGCCGCAGTCACTGCTGGATACCCTGTTCCGTATTACCGGGGAATCCAACACCCTGACCTCCCAAGTTGACGAGGCGATCACCCAACTGCGCACCCTGACCCGCGTAAATCGTGAACGTCAGCGTCACTTGCAGCGAATCATCTTCGAACTGGAGCAGCAGTTAAACGAATACTACACCCTGCATCCCGAGCTTGATCCGGCCTCCGAAGGTTTCGACCCGCTGGAGATGGACAACTACAACGAGATGCACACCAGTCTCTCCCGTTTGCATGAATCTGCCGCCGACGTTCGTGAAGTCGAGCAAGAAATGGATGAACAGATCCGTAACCTGACCGATCTGCACGTAACCCAGACGGGCCTGCAAAAAGAGAACCTGGCAAATATCCTCAGCACCCGACTGGTTGCCGTGAAATCAATCAGTTCCCGTGTACAGCGCATCATGCGCCAAGCTTGCCGTGCCGCCGGTAAACAGGCTCGCCTGGTGATTGAGGGTGACGAGGTACAGATCGATAGCCAGATCCTGGCCCAGCTGACCGACCCACTAATGCATATCATCCGTAATGCGGTCGACCACGGCCTGGAAACACCGGAAGAGCGCGTAGCGTCTGGCAAGCCGGAGGAAGGCAACCTGACCCTGCGCTTTGTGCAGGAAAACGATCAGATTCTGGTGAGCTGTAGCGATGACGGCGCTGGCATCGATACCGATAAAATCCGCCGTGTAGCAAGTGAGAAAGGCCTGATTGAAGAGCACACCCTGCTCAGCGATGCGGAATTGCAACGTCTGATTCTGGTACCGGGTTTCTCTACCCGCGACGAAGTCAGCCAGCTCTCGGGGCGCGGCATCGGCATGGACGTGGTATACCAGCAGATCATGCGTATGCAGGGCACTTTGAAAATAGACTCCGAACGTGGCCAGGGCTCACACTTTGAGCTGAAGATGCCGTCCAGCTCCCTGATGATCCGGGCTCTGCTGGTGCGTGCAGGCCGCCAGCTCGTCGCCCTGTCCAGCCACGGTATCGAACAGAGTATTCTTTCACTCGACGGCGAGCGTCACGATAGTGAAAGCGGCGAGCGTTTCGTGGTGGGCGAAGAGGAATATCCGCTGCTGAGCCTCGAGATGCTGCTGGCCGAACCCCGTGGTGAATACACCGAGGGCGCCATCCATCCGGTGCTGATCATCAACCTGGGTCAGGGCGAAAAAGTCGCCCTGATGGTGAAAGAGATTGTTGCCCACCGCGAGCTCGTCTTTAAAGAGATGGGTGAGTACGTACCGGATATCCCGGGTATCCCAGGTGTCACCATACTGGCCAACGGTGAAGCCGCACCGATTATCGACTTACCATCCCGCATCCTGCATCAGCAGTCTTCCCGCATCGAATACCAGGAGTTGCTGGAGCAACATTCTGTGCCGGAACTGCCGAAACTGATGGTTGTAGATGATTCGATCAGTGCCCGCAAATCATTGGCAACACTGCTGAAGGATACCGGTTACGAAGTCTCCACCGCGATTGACGGCCTGGATGCACTGAACCAGATTCGTAAAGATCCACCCGACCTTGTCCTGACCGATCTGGAGATGCCACGTATGTCCGGTATCGAGCTGTCGTCCGCGCTTCGCAACAATGCGGCGACTCAGGATCTTCCAGTGATCATGATCACCTCCCGATCTACTGAGAAACATCGCGAGGAGGCCACGGCCGCGGGTGTTTCCGAGTATCTAACCAAACCCTGGACCGAGGAGGGCCTGCTTAGCCGGATTCAAAACCAGCTGGGATAGCCCTGTCTTAGGAATTTAAATGTCAGAGTGAAGATGATGAACAATAAGAATATTCTCACGATGATCGGCACCTTGTTTACCCTGCTTAGCTTGGGCTTAGCAGGTAGTGCCCGTGCCGAAATAGCCTCACCGGAAGAGGCCCTGTTAAAAGCCAGCGAAGCCCGCATGTATACCCAACGAATGCTGAAAAACTACGCACTTGTCGGCCAAGACATACGGGCACGCAAAGCTGACGCCGAGCTGCAGGAAACGATCTCGGCCTTTGAGAATCATATGAGCGAGCTGCGTAACTTCGCCAATGATGACACCACCCGCGCAAGCCTAAGTGCCGTAACCACACTGTGGGAAAAGGCAAAACCCGAGCTGACCAAGGCTCCGAGTAAAACCAGCGTGGAAAATGTGCGTGAGCAATTTGATGCGCTGCTGCAAGGCTCGACCCAGGTGATCAACTCCATCATCGCCGCCAATCAACCGGCAAACAGCAAGTTGATCCAACTCAGCGGTCGTCAGGCGATGCTGAGCCAGAGAATCGCGGGCACATACGCGTTGATGGCCTGGGGTTATCAGGACAAATACCGCAGTAGTTACGAGAAAAGCTACGCCGACTTTCAGAAAACAATGGACCTGATGGAAGGCATTGTCCCTGTCAACATCGATGCGGATAAATCGGCTGCTGCACTCAAGAAGATCAAACGCCAGTTCAAAAGGGTGCAGCTCGCAAAGGGAGATACGTTTGTGCCGGGCCTGGTAAACCGCTCCTCAGAAAAGCTGCTGGATACTATCAACAACGCCAGTAATATCTTTACAGGCCTGAACTAAACGAAAGCGTGTATCCTCTCATGGTCGTACGCCCTGCCAAGCGCAGGGCGTTCCATTTTATTCCAAGAGCCGACATGCGTTTTAATTGATCCAGATCAACACTCTAAAAAATCAAAAATACCCCGTTAGAAAAAATTAAAAAAACCTTACTTTTCAGTATTTTAACAAAATAATCCTGCAAAAAGCGCAGCATAACCAAACGCAAAACCACCCATCCGCCTACTCTTTGCAATAGCCACCACTGTTTGAATCTACTAGTATCTGTAGTGCTTTTTGGCGGCGATTCCGCTCTTGGATACACCTTCTGTATCGACATACACGAAACGGAATTCAAACACGGGCAAGGTTGCGCTAGACGATCCGAATGATGATGTATGACTCTACATATTTTGCATTAGCGAATAACGCGGCACTCCTGTTGGCCATGGGCGCCATCTACGATGCGGTGCTGCTGTCTTCACGCGCATCCATTCCCTATAAGTCACATTTCAGTGGTATCGCGTTGGGACTTATCGGTATTGCGATCATGGCCACCCCGATGCAGATCACGGATGGAGTGATCATTGATAGTCGCTCGGTTCTGCTGTCTACAGCAGGTCTGTTCTTTGGCCTGATCCCCACCCTTGTGACAGCCCTGTTTACGGTACTGTTTCGCATTTTGGAGGGTGGCCAGGGGATGCTGGCAGGTATCGCCTTTATTCTCTCGTCCGGGGCCATTGGTTTAATCTGGCGCCACTACCGCAACACCCAAGGGCGGACGTTACACTGGACCGAACTGTATATCTTTGGCCTGGTAGTCCATCTGGTCATGCTATTGATAACCCTTATTTTCCTGCCTGAGAGTATCGCCATTGGCGTCACTTCAGGCATCACATTGCCGGTCTTGCTGCTCTACCCGGCCGTGACCGTGCTGCTGTGTATGGCCCTTAGCCACCAGCGGACCCGTAAAGAAACGGAAGAAGCCCTGCGTGCCAGCGAATTAAAACACCGTCGTACGGCAGACCAGTTGCAGGCGACACTGAAAACTATTCCGGATCAACTGTTTGAGATTGATTTGGATGGGCATTACTACGACTGCAGTCAGATCACCAAAACCGGACGCGACGCTCAGTCAGCACCCATCCTGACCCATCACATCGAACAAATTATGCCAGCTGAAGCCTGTGATGCGCTGCTTCAGGCCCTGCAGGATGCCAAGATCAACGGCCGAAACCACGGCACCCAGATCACCCTCAACGGCAAGGACGGCCCCCGCTGCTACGAACTCTCCATCGCCCGCCGTCACACCCGTGCTGATGAAGCGCCGCGATTTGTTGTATTGTCGCGGGATATCTCTGACCGCAAGAAAGCGGAACAGGAACTCCATATCGCGGCCACTGCTTTTAACTCGCAGGAAGGCATGATCATCACCGATACCGATCATAAGATTTTGCGCGTCAACAACGCTTTTAGCGAAGTCACAGGCTACAGCGCCGAAGAGGTCGTGAACAAAAGACCATCCCTGCTGAGTTCCGGGCGCCACGACCGGGAGTTCTACGACAAAATGATGCACGACCTTGATGAGAACCGGTACTGGCAGGGCGAGATCTGGAACAAACGAAAGAATGGCGAAATTTACCCTGAATGGCTGACCATAACCGCGGTTACCGACGACCAGGAAAAAGTCACCAACTATGTGGCTGCCTTCATGGATATTACCCAGCGCAAGCAGGCGGAAGCGGATATACACAACCTGGCATTTTATGACTCCCTAACGGGCTTACCCAACCGACGGCTGCTACTGGACCGTTTGAAGCAGTCACTCATGCTACGCAAACGACGCACACAGCTTGGCGCGCTGATGTTTATCGACCTGGACAACTTCAAAACCCTCAACGACACCCGCGGTCATGACGTAGGGGATAGCCTGCTTGTGGAGGTTGCCAAGCGCCTGCGCAGCTGTGTCCGTGAGGTTGATACCGTAGCCCGCCTGGGCGGGGATGAATTTATTATCATTCTGGAAGAGCTGAATCAGGACTATCAACAGGCAGCATCGGACGCCGAACTGGTTGCAGAAAAAGTGGTTGCGGCTCTGAATGAACCCTACCGCCTCAAGCAAGGCGACTATCATGGTACTGCCAGCATCGGCCTGAGCCTATTCGATCATCGTGACAAGAGCGCCAAGGACCTCCTAAAACGCGCCGACGTTGCCATGTATCAGGCAAAGGAATCCGGTCGCAACACCTTGCGCTTCTTCGATCCGAAGATTCAACAGGAGCTGTACCTGCAGGCCGAAATCGAAACAGAGCTGAGACGTGCACTTACCGAAGACCAACTGGAACTTTATTTCCAGGTTCAGGTTCAGCATGGCGAAGCAACAGGCGCTGAAGTCCTGCTACGCTGGAACCACCCGTTAAAAGGCATGATTCCGCCCGCACAATTTATTCCTCTTGCCGAACAGACTGGGCTGATTGTACAGGTGGGTACCTGGGTAATGGAGCAGGCCTGCAAACAGCTTACACTTTGGGCCACAGACCCCGAATTGAATACACTCACCCTGTCCGTCAATGTAAGTGCCCACCAGTTCAGCGCACCGGATTTTGTAGCGACGGTCGAGCGCATTCTTCAAGAGACTGGGGCTAGTCCTGACTTGCTGAAATTGGAGCTAACTGAAAGTGCTGTGCTGAACGATGTTGAAAGCACCGCCGATAAGATGATGCAACTAAAGGAACTGGGTATTCACTTCGCAATTGATGACTTTGGCACCGGCTACTCCTCTCTATTCCACCTGAAACACCTGCCCGTGGATCAGTTGAAAATTGACCGCTCCTTTGTCCGCAACATTACCGATGACCCGGATGACCTGGCGATTGTGCAAGCGATCATCGCCATGGCCCATAATTTGGGCATTGGCGTGATTGCGGAGGGGGTAGAGACAGAGGCTCAGAAAGCCTGCCTGCAGCGACGTAACTGCAACAGCTTCCAGGGTTACCTGTTCAGCCGCCCGGTCCCTCGGGCACTGTTTGAAGAATACAAACGAATGAATGACAGTTGTCAGGAGATGGCATAAGCCTGGCTTCGTTTACGGGCTAGAAACGCCTCCACCTCTTCCGGTGGCATCGGACGCGCAATGTAGTACCCTTGCGCCAGATCGCAGCCACGGGCCCGTAGGAATTGAAGCTGCTGATCCGTTTCAACCCCTTCGGCCACCACCTTCAGCCCGAGATTTTTAGCCATCGCGATGATCGCCGAGGCTATCTTTTCATCGTCCGAATCCTGAGGAATATCGCTGATAAAGGAACGATCAATCTTCAGCACATCGACCGGCAATTGCTTGAGATAGCTCAGTGACGAATACCCCGTGCCGAAATCGTCGATCGATATACTAACGCCCAGCTCACGCAACTTCGTCAACGCTTCGATTACACCTCCATCGCTGGTGTTCATCACATAACTTTCTGTGACTTCCAGTTCCAACAGCGCCGGTGACAATCCGCTGGCCGTGAGCGCCCTCTCCACCTGATCCACAAAATCCCTGCGCATAATCTGTATGCCCGATATGTTCGCAGCCACTTTTATCTCTATTCCCTGCTTACTCCAGTATCGGGCTTGGGCACAGGCACTGTTCAGTATCCACTCCCCCATCTGCACGATCAGACCAGTTTCCTCAGCAAGAGGAATGAACTTGTCCGGCGAAACCAGTTCACCGTCCGGTCGTTGCCAGCGTACCAGCGCTTCGACAGTGACTACCTTATCGTTGCCGGTTTCAATCATCGGCTGGTACTGCAATATCAATTGCTGCTGCTCAATTGCCTTTCGCAGCTCCTGTTCCAGTCGGAAGTGTTCATGGCTACTCTGACTCAGCTCCGGTGAATAGAATGCATAGGTATTACGTCCACTTTCTTTTGCCGAGTACATCGCCGTATCGGCATGCTTAAGTAACTGATCAGACGAACAACCATCTTCAGGAAAGACACTGAGACCGATGGAACACCCCACAACAGCCTGATGCCCACTCAGGTCGATCGGTTGGTTGAGCGAGTCTTTGATCTTATCCGCTATGGACGCCAGCATATCGGGGCGCTCGATGTCCTCCAGCAAAACCGTAAACTCATCCCCACCCAAACGAGCCACGGTGTCTGCCTGGCGTACACAGGCATTCAGGCGTGTAGCGACCAGTTTGAGGAGATTATCCCCCTGATCGTGACCCAACGTGTCGTTTACATATTTAAAGCGATCCAGGTCGATGAAGAGCACACCCAGCATGCTTTCCTGACGGGTCGCACGTTCAATCGCATGTTTCAAGCGGTCATTAAAGAGAATACGATTGGGCAACCCGGTTAACACATCGTAGTGGGCAAGGTACTGGATACGCTCTTCCGAACGCTTCTGCTCGGTAATATCGGTGAATACGCTGATGTACTGCTGTACCCCCCCTTCTTCATCCACAACCTGCTCAATACTTTGCAAGCAGGGGAACACCACTCCCTTCCGACTGCGATTCCAGACTTCGCCCTGCCAGGAGCCAGCCTGGTTTACCTGCCACCAGAGCTGCTCGATAAATCGATCGTCATGATGGCTTGTACAAAACAACTCATCCGGTTTTAAACCAATCACTTCAGACTCGCTAAAGCCGGTAATTTCCGTAAAGCCGCGATTCACCTTCACCACACGCCGCTCAGCATTCGCAATAAGAATACCTTCGCGCGTATTTTCGAATACACTCGCCGTCATCTGCAGCTGGCTAACCAGAATTTGCCGTTGCAGCTCAGCACTGACATGGGTCGAGGCTATTTGCAGCAGCGAGCCAATGCTTTCGATACCTTTTAGCGGTTTCTCATCCAGTAAAACCACCACCCCCACACACTGTCCGGCCGTATCGTGCAGCGGCACACCGGCATAGCTCTCAACGCCCATCTCAACCAGCATCTGATCATTGGGAAACAACTGTTGGACATCCTGGGGATAGACACAGGCCCGATTCTGAATGACGTTCTCACACGGGGTGTTTGCCAGCAGGTAGTTGAAGTTATCCGGGTGTTTACCGTTGGCATAAACCGCCAGCGTGCGCACTTCGCCGGTGCTATCGGAGAGCAACTTGCCGATGATGGCGTACGAACAACCAAACGAACGACACAAGAAGCAGACCATCGCCTCGAAATACTTTTCACCACTCAGGCCTGCGACATCCTCCGACAGCCCTCTGAAAAACAGCTCAATCCGTTTCCGCTCGGTGATATCCTGAATGGTACCGTCCAGCCGGCCTATTTCGGATTGCAGGCGCCCCTGTAGCTCCACATGCCGCAGCTCACCGCTGTCCATCATGATGCGATGCTCCAGACACATCCTGCTACCCAAATCGAGGGCCTGCTCGATGGCAATACGCACATCCGTGCGATCATCCCGGGGGACGCGCTCCAGAAAGTTCTCGAAGGTGAATTCCGATTCCCCTTTGGATATGCCCAGAATTCTGAAAACCTCATCACTCCAGTGCGCTTCGTGCGTATCCGGACACCATTGCCACGAACCAATCCGTGCGATGCGCTGCGAATCGAGCAGCTTGGCTTCATTCAGGCGCAGAGCCAGTTCAGCCTTTTTTCGTTCAGTTACCTCAAATCTCAATCGCCCTATCCAGACGAGCGAGAGTACAACCATCAGCACGCACACCACTGCGACAGCGAGCACGACCGCGATAAATGTCAGAAAACGCTCCTCCACTGCGGTAGGCAGCGTAAACCAGCTACTTTGTACCGCCCGGTGTTGTCGATCACTGATGGTCATAAGAGATTTATTTAAGATCGATACCAGCTCCGGCCAGTCCTTGCGCACAGCCATGCCTAGCTGAAACGAATAAGGAGTATGCGCAGCAACCTGCAGATTGGTTAGCCCAAGGGTACGTATCATATAGGTGGCGGAGGCCAGATTACCCACAAAGTAGTCAATCTCCCCCAGCGCCAGCTTTTCCAGCCCCTGCGCCAGAGTCTTGGTCGGTACCAGATACAACTCGGGATGGTTCTTTTTCAATAGCTCGTGCGAAACGTATTGATTGACGACACCCACGCTGGAACCACGTAACGCGCTTAATCCTCCAATGGCGCTGTGATTACGTTGACTGATGATGACCATTGGAAAGTTGAGGTAGGTGGAGGTGAAATCCAGATACTGGCGCCGGGCATCTGTAGGCATAGCCGCAGGCAACAGATCGACATCACGCGACCTAACCGCCTTCAACACCTCCGGCCATGTAAGATTGGGGGTTACCACCATCTTAACGCCGAGGCGTTCGCTGATGAGGCCAATATAATCTGCTGCCAACCCTTTGTATTCACCACCGTCCAGATACTCAAACGGCGGCCACTGGGGATCAACGCCCAATCGGATAACCGGGTGCTGCTTTAACCAAGCCCGTTCTTTGTCCGTCAGCTCATTCCATTCATCCGCCCACAGGGGCAAGGCGAACAGCAACATCACAAAGAACGTAACGAGCGGCTGTCTGCTCATACACTGTTTACCTGAGTTGAAACCGTATACCCAGACACCGATAGGCATCCTTCTGTTTTACGACTTGTCCTTAGGCTCACCGAAGGTCCGGTGACACGTTATCGACTGTGTAAGAATAGACAGAAATATATAAAAACGCAGAGAAGTACGGGCCAGAAGTCACCTTCGGACCCGCTTTTTGAGGAAATAGTGTTACAGAACGTAGTACTTCAGCGGAGGGAAGCCGTTAAATTCAATCGAGCTGTAACTGGTGGTGTATGCACCGGTTGAGAGCCAGTAAATTTTATCGCCTTCCTGCATCGAGAGCGGCAGGCTGTATTTGTGATCTTCATACATGATATCCAGGCTGTCACAGGTTGGCCCCGCCAGGATCACCTCTTCCTCTTCACCCTCCCGATCGGTGTGGATCTGATACTTGATCGCTTCACCCATGGTTTCAATGAGGCCATTGAACAGCCCCACGTCGGTATAGACCCAGCGCTCCAACGCGGTAGCCGATTTACGGGAGATCAACACAACTTCGGATACCAGTACACCAGCATCACCCACCAGGGAGCGTCCAGGCTCCAGAATGATCTCTGGAATCGCCTCACCGAAATCCTCTTTCAGGAAGCGGGTGATCTCTTCTACGTATGTATTGAACTCATTAGTCTTGTGTAGATAACTCGCAGGGAAACCACCGCCCATGTTGATCATCTTCAGGGTAATACCGTGCTCTTCTGCCAGACGATCGAAGATTACTTTTACTTTGGCGATCGCACCGTCCCAAACATCGATATCACGTTGCTGGGAGCCCACATGAAAAGACACACCATAAGGTTTAAGCCCCAGATCACGAGCCAGCACTGCCAGCTCAATCGCCATTTCCGGGTTGCAACCAAATTTTCGGGACAGCGGCCAGTCGGCACCTTCTGAACCTTCCGTCAGGACACGGATGTACACACGGGCACCCGGCGCATGTTTGGCAATATTCCGCAGATCCGGTTCAGAATCGGTCGCAAAGAGGTCAATGCCACGCTCGTGGAAATATGCCACATCGCGGGCTTTCTTGATGGTGTTACCGAAGCTCATACGATCCGGTGACACCCCAAACTTCATCACTTTATCCAGCTCGTAGGTGGAAGCGATATCAAAGTTGGCACCGCGTTCAGCAAGCAGTTCGATTATCTCGTCTGCAGGGTTAGCCTTAACCGCGTAGAAGATACGTGCATAGTCGAACCCCTGTTTGAGCTCGTCGTACTTCTCTTTAATGCTGTTGAGATCAAGCGCCAGAAACGGCGTCTCGTGGGTTTCCGCAAGCTTTTTGATCTTCTGCCACACCTGCGGGCACATCTTCTCAGCAACGTTCATCTATATAGGTACTCACAGAGTATTCGGGGGATCACCCCAAGGTTGAGAAACACAGCCACCCCAGGATAGTGGCAGCTGTTCAGACGGATTTTGCGGCGAAGTATAGTGCAACAATGAAACGTGGCAAATATTTTTTAGGACTCTTGACCACGCTTAATTAAACGCTCAATTTCATTAAATGAATTGGCTTCATACATCACTTCAAAGTTGATGCGCAGGTAGCGGGAAATATCACTGGCAGAGATGATTCCACGGATGCGAGTGTGGCCCGGCTCTTTCTCATCCGTCACCAGCACGTGGTGATCACCTGAACTTTTCATGGTGAGCATCACGTCACCAATTTTGGCACAACGCACCTGGTCAAAGGTCAGCGCCTTCATGTGAAGAGCGTCAAGCATCAGGTGACGCACCTCGACCTTATCGCGTCCACAGTTATGCTGTTGCATCACGCTGTGAGGCTTCTCGCTCTCGATATCCGAAGAAGACACCACACCACTCAACTGATGATCACTGTTCACTGCAAACAGCATACGCACATGCTGGGTTTTCATGTGCTCTAATGCTTCATCAATCTGTAGAGATTCACCGACCGTTACCGGCCAGGTTCGTTCAAAGTCGGTCATCACCTCTAAGGCAGGACTGCGCAAAGAACCTGGCTTACGCTCATGGTCAGGCGTTACAAGCTCACGTACACCATCCAGGTTGCCCAAACGGATAGGGTAGAATTCTTGAAACATCGTCACGCCTCCGATCTGTATCTTATAGTTATCGCTACAGCATAGCCTGTCGTGGTGCCGTTGTCTTTCGCATTTGTGCCTTCTTTTTTAACAACTTAGCGGACTCTCCTTCAGCAGCTACGCTGCAAGAAACTACAACAGAAAGCGCCCCTCACTGATTAGCACCGATTGCCCAGCCACCGACAGTTCAGTTACTGCCCCCTCATTAAGACCCGCCCTACATTCAATGCGGCTTGGACGCCCCATACGCATCCCCTGTTCCACCACAAAACTCAGTACACCCTCCTGAATAGATTGCTGTGCAGTTTCCAGTGCAAGCGCCCCTGTGAGGGCAGCCGCAGCACTGCCCGTCGCAGGATCTTCCGGGATACCAAATGCCGGACCAAACATACGGGTGTACAGCTGTCCGCCCCCTTTCCGGCTAAACAGGTACAAATCACTCAGGGACTTGTCAGGAAAACGTTCCTTCCAAACACCCAGGTTTAGCTCGGCCCGATCCACGCTTGCCTGATCGGCCAACTCGAGCATCTGAAACGGGATACCACAACTCGACACAAAGGGCCTGCGTACGACTGCTTCTTCAGGGACACCCAACAGGTTCACCACATCTTTCTCCGTTAGATGTGACTCAGAAACTTCTGGCAACTGTGCAACGTTGAAGCGCGTGAAGCCCTGCTGCAGCGATACCTCCACTGGCACATCACCCACGCCCTCTTTCAGCACCAACTGTTCACCACTCGCCAATCCTAGCTTCGCCAGCAGGAACGCTGTACCTACGGTTGGATGCCCTGCAAATGGCAATTCACTTGCAGGCGTAAAAATCCTGATCGGAAACTGGTTCTCGTTCATTGGATCCCCAACAAACACCGCCTCCGACAAATTAAGCTCACGGGCAATCTGTTGCATGGTGGCACCGTCGATACCTTCTGCGTGGGGAAAAACCGCCAGCGGGTTGCCGCCAAATCTCACATTGGTGAATACATCCAGCGTGTAATAACTGTAATTCATTTCAACTCTCCTTTTATTGTCGCCAGAACGGCTTGTTACCTTCATGCTGTGCCAGTGCCCGGGTCAGCCCTATATCCTTTAACATCCGGTCATCCAAAGCCAGTAAATGACGACGTTGACGATAGCGTGCGTACCAGCAGCCACCCGTCTCCACTATCCGGCTTAATCTCTTGGCCATCCTTCTGTTCATAGCAACCTCCCCCGTAGTAATTCACAGGAGAAAAGTTTAAGCTGGCGCAAAAAACCATTACAGATTCAAAACCAGACAATCTCAACCAGTACAGATTAGAGCTTACTTGAACTGTACCGGTTACTTTTAACACGATCTGTACCGGTAGCAGGAGGATTTACGGCGTGGCAGACAAACTGTACGAGCAGGTAGCGGATGAACTCATCACCCGCATTGAAGGCGCTTATTACAACGTCGGCCAGAAGCTACCCTCAATTCGTGACCTATCGAAGGAATATGGCGTCAGTATCTCGACCGTGCAGGAAGCGTATCGCCTGCTTGAAGAGCGAGGTTTTACGGAGATACGCCCAAAATCAGGCCATTTTGTTAAAGCCCGCAACACCCAGCTCGTACAACCGAATATCCGATCATTGCCCCAGAAACCGGTAGAGATATCGGCTTGGCACGACATCATGGCAATGCTCGAAGCGGATGATACCGGTGATATTCTCAATCTGGGCTGGGCGGTACCGGATCTGGACAGCCCCACCCTAAAGCCCCTCACCAAAGAACTGGCCGACATCAACCGTCGACAGGGAATGCGTAACTACGCCTACGATTCCTTCCGCGGTAACGTCAAACTGCGGCGCCAGATCGCCCGCCTGGGTGTGGATGCAGGACTGCAGCTGCATCCGGACAAGATCCTGATTACCAACGGCTGCCAGGAAGCCCTGTCGTGCAGTTTGCGCGCAGTTACTCAACCGGGGGATGTGGTCGCCGTTGATTCACCGTTTTACTTCGGTGCGGTACAGATTATTGAAGCCTGCGGTCTGAAAGCGATCGAGATCCCCAGTCACAAAGACACCGGTATCAGCCTGGAAGCGATGGAGCTGGCACTCTCCCAGTGGCCGGTGAAAGCCCTGGTACTAACGCCCACCTGCAACAACCCGCTGGGCTACTCCATACCGGAAAAGGATCGCCCAAGGATCGTTGAGATCTGTAATAAGCACGATGTGGTGTTGATCGAAGATGACATCTACGGCGACCTCTCCTTTCAATATCCCCGTCCTCGCAGCCTGAAATCCTTTGATACCGAAGACCGCGTCATTTTGTGCTCTTCGTTTTCCAAAACCGTTGCGCCCGGATTACGGGTCGGCTGGGTGATACCCGGTCGCTATCAGGAGCAGATACTGCATATCCGCTATATCTCCAGCATCAGCATCTCCACACTACCGCAACTGGCGATGGCCGAATTTATCGCTCAGGGTGCCTATGAACGTCATTTGCGCCGCATGCGCAGTAACTATCAGCGCGGCCGGGATATCCTGATCGAGTTGATCCAACGCTATTTCCCTGAGGGCACCCGCATGACCTACCCGCAAGGCGGTTTTGTCATCTGGGTAGAACTGCCGGGTGATATCGATACCATGGAACTGAATCGTCGGGCACGTGCACAAGGTATCAGCTTCGCACCTGGCCAGGTATTTACGACAACCGACAAGTATCGGAATCAGATGCGCCTGAACTACAACAAATGCCCATCCGAAGAAGTGGAAGATGCGATTCGCATCCTGGGTAAATTAATCAGAGAGATGATAGGTGCCAACGCCGAAAGCACGGACGCTCAAACCTGAGAAGTTGGATTAGCGGAGCAGGTATCGTAAAAAATGGCTAAGGCAATGCGGCACAGCACTTGCCTAGCAGATCAAAAGCTCATTCAGCATGCGGCTGACACTTCACACATAGGCGGCTTTCAGAGACGTGCACGGCTGATCGGATCGTCACAAATCTCACAGTATCCATAGCTGTCAGATTCAAGATGGCGCATGGCGTGGTACACCTGTTCCAGTCGCTGTTCGCAGCGTGCCAGACTTACCTGCGCCGTGCTTTGTTGCTGCGACGCGCCATCGCGCGCAGCCCGCCCGACAGCCTGCGGCTCCAGCGCAACGGTTTTTGCATGTTCCTTCAGGCTGTCGATTTCTGTACGCAACTCCAGCTCCAGTACTTCCAACCTCACAAGCAGTGAGTCGAGCATATCCTTACCCTGTGAATCAGCCATCTGCGCCTGCACCCCCTTATCCAGACCTGAGCTGCGTACGTTGCGGAGGTCTTATTTTGCCAGATCAACAAAGACCTGAATTGCGCCGGTCAGCCCCGCATCATCGCAGCTTGCACAGGTACCTTTTGGCGGCATTGCGCCTTTACCCGATTTTACAGTTGCCAGCATCGCATCCACACCTTTTGCAATGCGCGGCTGCCACGCGGCAGCATCACCGGTCTTTGGTGCACCAGCTAAACCAGTATCGTGGCACGCCTTACAATGTTTTTCGAAAACCGCCTGACCGTCGGCCATTACCGGACTTGCAATCAGCATAGCAGCAAAAAGGGAAGCAACTGTCTTTTTCATTTTTTGTAATCTCCAGTATCACAAGAGTTTTTCTTTATTGAATGCCAAAACTTGTAGGCTAACCTTGATCTGGCTCACCCGGTCTCCAAACGACACATATTTTTTAACGGCACGAAAAAGGCGGCCTGAAGGCCGCCTTTTAAACAGAACTCAAACTCAAATTTCGCTTTAGCTGTTAGCTAGACAGTTCCAGCAGCAGTTTGTTCAGTCGGGACACATACGCTGCCGGATCTTCCAGCTGACCACCCGCTGCAAGATCCGCCTGCTCGAACAACACCAGACCCAGTTCAGCAAAGCGGTCTTCGTCCACTTCCTGATCCAGCTTGTTGATCAGAGGGTGTTCCGGGTTGATCTCGAAGATCGGCTTCACATCAGGCACTGCCTGACCTGCCGCTTCCATGATCTTACGCATCTGCGCACCCATGTCGTGGTCACCGATCACCAGACACGCCGGTGAGTCGGTCAGACGGTGGGTCACTCGTACTTCGGACACTTTGGCATCCAACTTCTCTTTCAGACGCTCGATCAGCGCTTCCTTGGATTTCGCCAGCTCTTCCTGCGCCTGCTTCTCTTCTTCAGACTCCGCTTCGCCCAGGTCCAGCTCACCTTTGGTTACATCCTGGAAGGACTTGCCATCGAAGTCGAACAGGTGGCTCATCATCCACTCGTCGATACGGTCGGTCATCAGCAGCACTTCGATGCCTTTCTTACGGAAGATCTCCAGGTGCGGGCTGTTCTTCGCTGTCTGGTAGTTATCCGCCACAACGTAGTAGATCTTATCCTGGCCTTCCTGCATACGAGACACGTAGTCTTCCAGCGATACGTTCTGAGTTGCGTCGTCGTTATGGGTGGACGCAAAACGCATCAACTTGGCAATCTTCTCTTTGTTGCCGTGATCTTCCGCAGGGCCTTCCTTGATCACCTGACCAAATTCGTCCCAGAAAGTCTGGTACTTCTCAGGGTGGTTTTTGCCCAGTTTAATCAGGGTATCCAGTGCACGCTTGGTCAGCGCACTGCGCAGCTTGTCTACGTTCGGATCTTTCTGCAGGATCTCACGGGATACGTTGAGGGACAGGTCCTTGGTATCCACCACACCTTTCAGGAAACGCAGGTACAGCGGCAGGAACTCGTCCGCCTGATCCATGATGAATACGCGCTGCACGTACAGTTTCAGGCCACGTGGTGCTTCACGATTCCACAGGTCAAATGGTGCGCGAGCCGGAATGTACAGCAAGCTAGTGTATTCGAGGTTACCCTCTACAGCGTTGTGCGCCCAGGTCAGTGGATCGGTGAAATCGTGGGAGATGTGCTTATAGAATTCGTTGTAGTCGTCGTCGTTCAACTCAGACTTGTTACGGGTCCACAGCGCGGTGGCGCTGTTAACGGTTTCATCTTCCGGCGCTTTTTCCTCTTCGCCTTCTGCCGCAGGCATCGGCTCGGACTGCATAATCACAGGAATGGCGATGTGGTCGGAGTACTTGCGAACCAGGGAGCGCAGGCGCCAGCCATCGGCAAACTCTTCCTCACCCTCTTTCAGGTGCAGTACGATGCGGGTACCACGTCCCGCTTTCTCGGTGGTCGCGATGGTGAACTCACCCTCACCTTTGGAGCTCCAGTGCACACCGTCCGCTTTGTCTGCGCCCGCCTTACGGGTAAAGACATCTACCTTGTCGGCAACGATGAAGGAGGAGTAGAAACCCACACCAAACTGACCGATCAGTGCGCTGTCTTTCGCCTGATCACCGGTCAGTTGGGAGAAGAACTGGGAGGTGCCGGATTTCGCGATAGTCCCCAGGTGCTCTACCACCTCATCGCGGGTCATACCGATGCCGTTGTCGTCGATGGTGACTGTCTTCGCATCTTTATCAAATTCGATGCGGATTTTCAGATCACCGTCATCTTCGTACAGCTCGCCGTTAGACAGCGCTTCAAAACGCAGTTTCTCTGCTGCGTCGGACGCGTTAGAGATCAGCTCACGCAGAAAGATTTCCTTGTTGGAATACAAGGAGTGGATCATCAGGTGCAGTAGCTGTTTTACTTCTGTCTGAAATCCGTGGGTTTCGGAATGTGTTTCTGTGCTCATAGATGACTAGCCCAAACTTTCAGTTGAAACGTAATCTCGACCGGTCTGAACAACCGATCTCCTTTGGTTTCATACCAAGATTGGGGCTGGGTCATCTATTTCAAGGGCTATTTTTAATTTCCCTTAAGATTAGGCACCTGCTAATTAGGTTTAACAAGGAAGTGAGCGCGAGCGGTGGCGATCGGTTCGGTACGTTTTTCCTGCCAGGCGATGACCGAGCAGTTGGTGACGCGGCGGCCCTGACGCTCCAACTGGCACATGGCGAAGGTATCGCGGTCGAGCCCCGCACGCATATAGTCCACCGAGAAATCGATAATCTTCGGCAGCTCCGGCGTGGTGGTTTGCAACAATACCTGAAATGCTGCAGACAGCTCCATAAACGCCGCGATCACACCACCGTGGATTGCAGGCAGCGTCGGGTTACCGAGGTTGTCCGGGTTACGCGGCAGGCGGAACACCATCTCTTCACCGAAACGCTCGCAGTTTACGCCAATCACATTGGCATAGGGGATCAATTCGATCAGCGGATTGTAGTCACCGGTTTCATGCGCTTTGGCCACGGTTTGTTCGAGACTGATCATGATTCCACATCTCCGTTATCGTCGTAACTCTCAATCTCGCCTTCCACCAGCGCTTTCATCTTCGGATCCACCACATCAGCACCGAGGCGCATAAAGGTACCAATACCAAAGGCTACCGGTTCGTCCACTGACGTTTGATACACTGTGGCACGGGTAAACATCACACTGCGGGTGGTGCGGTAACACTCCGCCTGGATGTACAGCGGCTGGTTCTTCTCCGGTGCCTTCATATGGTCGATGCGCAAATCCAGCGTAGGTGCAATCTCGAACTCGGGCAATACGCAGAGGGTAGATACTGCCGAGGCAGTATCAATCAAGGTGGTCAGTGCACCGCCCAGCAGGTAGGTGGTGGTCTTGTCACTCTTAAGCTGATCCTGAACCGGCAGTACCAAGGTTACCCGGCGCTCGTTGGCCTTGATCACACGCAATCCAAGTTTGCGGACATGGGCCAGCGCATCCATAAATCGCTGGCAGCGTGCTTCAATTTCAGGATTTCTCATCGATAGGCCCCACGCTCATCATCAGGGTTTTCAGGGTTGAGGACTTAAATTCACGGCGATACAGCACGTATACCACACCGGTAGACAGGGCCATAAACAGCCAGGGATTAATAAACCAACCCAGCATCGCTAGGCTGAAATAATAGGATCGCAAGCCAAAGTTAAAGTGGTTAGCAGCCATAGAACTCATGATCGCAATACGGTTGGCGATACTCTTCTTCTCCTGCTCGCTAATCTGCTCTTCCGGACCAGGCGCGCCACCCACCATTACCGATACGAAGCCGTACTGACGCAGGCTCCAGGTGAACTTGAAGAATGCATAGATAAAGAGCGCAATCATCACCAACAGCTTCACCTCCCACTCCCGGCGGGTGGCTTCCATTGAAAATGGGATGTCTGCAATCACATTGATCGCCTGCTCAGTGGAGCCCAGCACGGTCATCAAACCCGCCAGAATCAGCATTGTAGTTGAAGCAAAAAATGATACGCTACGCTCCAGATTTGCAACCACTGTTGCATCGGCGATACGCATTTCACGATTCAGCATCCGCATCATCCACTCGGTCCGGTACAGATGCAAAATACTGGCAAGACAGGCTGTGTCGTAACTCCGCTTTTTGGAGTAATACATGTAGCCCTTGAAACAGATCAGGAACCACACCATTGCCAGAAGGTTCAGCCAGTTGTGCTGAATAAACTGCAAAACGGTATCCATGTTTTTTACCTGAGTACAGAAATAAACTAACCCATTGTAATTTAAGGCAGAGAGACTGTCAGTTCAGAAGCAGTCCTCTCACACCGGAACCGGCACAGATTGCATGAGCAGCACACCACAAAACCTCTCTTTGGGCGTCGCATTTGCGATCGGTACCTCGTTGACAATGAGTGTTGCCGCCGCCCTGATCAAGTACACCTCTGCGATGGTCAGTATCGAAACCATCGTATTCAGCCAGTACCTGGTCTGTGTCACCGTAATGCTGCCCTGGCTCGTACGCAAAGGCCCCAGCGCACTCAAGACCGAACAACCCGGGTTACACCTGGTGCGTGGCATCTCGGGCTGGGCCTGCTTCTACTGCTATTACCTGGCACTCAACTACGTGCCTCTGGTGGATGCTGCACTGCTACGTAACTCGGCACCGCTCTGTGTACCGTTATTGCTGTTGCTGTGGAAAGGGATTCGGATTCCGGCACTGCGCTGGTTGCCGATTTTTATCGGTTTGGCGGGTGTGCTGCTTATTCTAAAGCCGGGTTCAGACGGACTGAGTTTCTGGCACCTGATCGGGTTTGGATCGGCCATCGCTCTGGCAGGCTCGATGGTGACCACCCGTTTCCTCACCCTAACGGAACCAAGCAATCGGATCATCTTCTACTACTTTGCGATCTCTACCGTAACGGCCGCCCCACTGGCACTGGTCAGTTGGCAACCGATCCCTGCGGACGCCTGGCTGCCCCTGCTGCTAATCGGTTTATCCATCTGGCTGGTGATGTGGCTTTATACCCAAGCCTACCGTTACGCCAAGGCATCGGTGATCTCACCGCTCAACTATCTCGGTGTCGTCTTTACCGGTTTCTGGGGCTGGATGTTTTGGGAGCAAATCCCCGACCACCTGGCGATTGTCGGTACGCTGCTGGTGTGTGCCGGGGGTGTACTGGCGATGTTTTTGGGTAAAGAACCAGAGCAAAGCCACACTCCGGCTCCAAAGCAACGTTAGTCATCAGAACACATCAATAGAGCGGGCACGCATACCACGCCCGTTGTGGAACAGGTCGCCATCGACCTGTCCGCTGCGCAGATCTGCCAGCAGGATATGTGATTCATCGATCAGCAGTGCGGCCGTTTGAGACAGCTCACCGGCATAGATGTCGTGGTAGGGCTCGGAAAAGACCAAACGCTGCTCGATATCGTCGGACGCCATCAGCTCGATAAAGTACGGGCGCCAGCTCCAGTCGCTGCCTTCCGCTTCACGGTTGATTTTCCACGCCCCGGAACGGTTTTCATAGTTCGGTGAAATCTGCGTGCCAGTGCGATCACATATATAAAACCGCAACATCTGACCCGTGGGAAGATAGTGTTCTAGGTCGATCACCCCGGCAACCACGCCCTTGGCACGGATCTGCTCGCGCAATCCCACCAGCTCCGCACTGACTTTCTGTGCCAACCACTGACTGCGAGTACTGCTATCCAAGGCCATATCACGATAGCTATCCCGCAACAGGGTCGATTTACGACTAAATTGTTCAACCGGCAGGGCGTGAGCACGCGCCTGTGAAAACAGGAACCCCTGCATGTAATAGGCATTGCAGGTAAGTGCCAGGAAATACGCCTCTTCCGTTTCTACACCTTCACACAGAACCTTCGCCCCCAGCCGGGATGCCATCTCACCCAGTACCTGAATCATCGAAGCGTTGCGCGGGTTATCCAAACCATCACGCAGCAATTTCATATCCAGTTTCACTACATCAGGCATGAGCAGCGCCACACGATCCAGTTGGGAGAAGTCAGCACCAAAATCATCTATCGCGATCTTGAACCCGGCCGCCCGGTATAACGATACCGCCTGGCAAATCAGTTCAAGATCGCCGCTTAACTCGGTGATTTCGATCATCACACGGGACGGGTCAACCTGTAGCTCCTCGAGCATCGAAAGCGTGGGCAACTCACCTGTTTTGGCAACATGATGCAACCATTCTGGCGACAAGTTGATACTGACAAAACTATCGCCCGGTATTTCATGTAAAGCGGACAATGCCTGGTAACGTACATGTCTGTCAGCGTTGATCCGCTTCTCGAGATCTATCGAGCAATCCGCAAAATAGGCGCCTGCAGATACCACTTCACCTTGCTCATTTTGGGTGCGCGCCAACGCTTCATATCCGGCAATACGACCACTGGCTGTTTCCACAATCGGTTGATACCAAGGGAACAGTTCCATATCCATTGCTTCTCTACCTTGTTGCTGATGCATTTGCTTTCAAACAGCAAGTAGTATGCCAGTACTTTAAAGCCGGCCGTTGCGCTCTTTTTTTGAGCATTACCAGCCATACAGGCCCTAAATTGGGACAGCTTATTTTTCTGAGCGCACCACTCCAGTGCATACAGGCTTATAAATCAGGTTTAAACATCCGCCTCAGCCTCCAAAACCTATTAATACCGCCTGAAGGGCTGCACTGGAACACTTTGTGCATTGCATCAAAAGAGAGGATTTTCAGGAATGAAACTATGCTGCAACCTATTCTTTTCTTGGTAAATGCAGGTGGCAATCGCCTCATCAGCACAATAATCACTGCCCTGCTATTTATCTCTGTGATAACTGTTGGTCTGACAGATACGCAGATCTATGGCCTACCCCCACTGCTTGTATTGGGATATTTCATCCTTGGCTACCTACGCCTTATGACTCAGGACCTGCTGACTATCACCGAACAACTCAACGGAATCGATACTGATCCATCAGTAGAGATTACCGGCCCTCTCTCAACCCTGGCCGTTCTGATTACAGAACATATCAAGGACCGGGAGCGAAAAAACTCAGAAGCCGCGGAGATCGTCGATGAGATCAGCTACTCCGTTGCAGAGCTATCCAATAATGCAAACAATGTCGCCAAAAATACCGATCAGCAATCACAGGCCACTGCATCCACGGCGGCTGCCGTCACTCAAATAAGTCATAGCGTTGAGGAGGTCACACGCCACATCAGTGACACACTCACGGCGGCTCGGTCGGCAAAGGATCTGTCGGTTGAGGGTATTGATGTGCTGATCCCAACCCGCAACGAGGTCTCGTCGGTTGCTCAATTGGCGTCCGAAACCTCATCTCTGTTCGCTACATTACGGGCGCGTTCAGACAAGATTTCATCCATGTCAGAGTTCATCCGGGATCTGTCTGACCAGACCAACTTGCTCGCCCTGAATGCCGCAATCGAGGCCGCCCGCGCAGGAGAACATGGCCGCGGTTTCTCGGTGGTAGCAGAGGAGGTACGCGCTCTGGCAAAACGCAGCCACGAAGCGTCTGTTGAGATCAGCAGCGTGATCAACGGCATTCAACAGCAGATGAACCTGTTAAACGACCAGATGGAGGCGGTAGTTTCCAGTAGCGAGCGCTGCGTCGAGAACACCAACCAGGTCGAACAAGCCCTCAACGATATTACGGAACGCACTGAGATGGTATCAGACCAGATCAGCCAAGTGGCAACGGCTATCGAACAGCAGGAATGCGCAACCCGGGACATCTCGCAGCATATCGAACAGGTTGCAGCGGTCGCCCAATCCAACAGCGATATGGCGGGAGAAACAGCACGTGTGGCCCGTCATATCGCAAACCTTACCCACCGCTCCACCACAGGAGGTGCCGCATGACCCCCTCGGAAAATGTCATCATGTTTATCACCCCGGCCGCAATCGGCTTTGCACTTATCGCCGGCATGTTGCGGCTTCGGCACAACCGTATTCGGCGCGCCCAGCAGCTAAGAGGCCTGGAGTGGTTGGAGAAACTGCGCTTGGTGCTGGCCCATATACAGCAGCACCGCGGCCTGAGCAGCGGCTATATCGCGGGGAACCATGCATTGCTGAACGAGCTCAATAACCTACACCACGTAATTCATCGTGATATGGATACGATCAATCAGGTGGATGAGTGGATTTGTGAAAACAGCCGTTGGCAAGGTATTGAGGAACACTGGCAACGCCTGACCTCCCGCTTTAAAACTCTGGAGCGTGACGACAACATCAACCAACACAACCGTTTGCTGACTAACTTGATCTACCTAATCGAGGACATCGCGGAAACCCACCACCTGACGGCACTGTGCCAATCAGAGGGGCAAGGGCAACGGGTGTGGCACGACCTGTTGGTCGCGGCTGAACATATCGGTCAGGCCAGGGCGATCGGCACGGCAATTACCGCCTCCGGCCAATGCGACAGCGTTTCGCGCATTCAGATGAGCTACCTAAGTAGCAAGATCGAAATGACCAGCCAAAACCTGCTGGGCAATCTGGGCCTGCCGCAACAAGCACAACACAAACTGAGGGAATTGCTGCAGTGCATACAGTATCGGGTTTTGGTAGATACACCGCAAATTGAATCCAAGATCTACTTCAACCTGGCCAGTGGCTGTCTGGAGGAGATCTTCACCCACTATGACCGAGAGATCATTTCGTTGAGGGAGCGTATCCGCTAATCTCGTGTGCAGGCTTTCCGGTGCGTTATAGAGGGTGTCGCAAAACTACTGCGCAGGCTGATACGGCGTTAAAAATATGCTCAAAATGCTCATTTACACCTACACATTGTAGGACAACTTTTAAGCTGCCGGCAGCGTGAACGCTGCCCCTACAAATGCCTATCAGTCTGTCCCGTCCTAAATGCGTTTTCGCAGCTTTTTACCTTGCCTCAGCTGCGCTCGTTACGTTTTACAACACCCTCTATAATGCACCCTACGTTTGGTAGCGGTGACGAGATGTTACTCACCACCTCGGCAAGTTGGGGACATTGGCGCAGGAGCGCCACGCTTCTCCCACTCATCCTGCGTATACAGGTGCATTGCTAACGCATGAACCGGTGATTGCAGCTCTTCTGCCAACAAGCCGTAGATCACCTGATGACGCTGCACCAGGCGCTTACCTGCAAAATCATCGGATACCAGCGTCAGCTTAAAGTGGCTGTCGGTTGCAGGACCGGAGTGCATATGGCTCTCGTTTTCAATTTCCATATGCTGTACGGCAATACCCGCCTGCAGTTTCTGTTCGATTGTTGCCTGAACACTCATGCTTACTTCACTCCAGCCTTGAAGAATCTAATGTGCCTCATCGTCCTGGTCGGCCCGCTCGGTCGCCAGTTTGAGGAATTTTTTGTGGATCTTACGCGTTGCAAACCAGACAACCAATACCACTACCGGTACCGAGATCCCTACGGTCAGGCTCTTATCAATCGCAACACCGCTATTATACAGCGCTTCGATCAGATACTTGAGCAGTCCGACCATGTAGTAACTGATTGCGGCAACAGACAGCCCCTCCACCGTATGCTGCATCATGAGCTGAATCTTGGAGCGACGGTCCATCGAGGCCAGCAGTTCTTGGTTCTGCCCCTGTATCGACAGCTCCACCCGGGTACGCATCATATCGGACACGCGGTCGATACGGCGGGACAGGTTTTCCAGACGTTCGCTGACGGATTCACAGGTTCGCACCGCCGGTGTCAGACGACGGGTCATGAATTCAGTGATGGTTAAGTGCCCGGATACCTCATCCTCTCGCAGCTCAGCCAGTCGTTTGAGCACCAGGTCATGGTAAGCCCGGGTTGCACTGAATCGGAAGGTGGTACGTGCACGACAGGCTTCGACCCATGCGGCCATGTCGGTCAGCTTCCCCAACAGCACGCGCTCGTCCAGATTCCCATTGGCCGCGAGGTTACTGGTGGTTTCCGCCAGCTGGCGATCCATATCGGTCAGCTTCGGGTTGTACTTTCTGGCTAATGGCAAACCAAGCAGCGCCATTAGACGGTAGGTTTCGATCTCCATTACACGCTGCGTCAGACGACCTAACTGGCTGTCACTCATCCTCTTGTTGTAGATCAGGAAGCGGCCAAAACCGTCGCTGTGCAGCCGGAAAGTGGTCCACACCCGGGCATCGCCCCCCTGCGGGCTGCTGCCCACCAGGCGCATGCCTTCGAAGAAGCTTTTGACCACCGGCAGTGGTGGTTCCGGTTGTTGACGTGCATCTTCAACCGCGACGTGGAACGACACCACCACAGTGCCCGGCAGTGCTCTTAACCACTCTTCCGGAATCCGGCTGATGCCTGAACACTCAAAAGGATCAGCACACACTTCCACATCCAGATTCACAAACGTATAGGTAATGAACTCCAGGTGTTTTTCACGCCGAACACGGACCTGCCCAAAGTCCGCTTCGTAACACACACCGTCTTCTTCAGGCGCCCGATGCCCGAAGTGTTCGTAAATCTTCTGAAAGTGCTCAAATTCCTGCTCGCGGGATTCACTGGCAATCTGTGCAGCGAGGAACGTCAGCCGCGACGGGCTGGGGATAACCTGAAAGGGACGCGAATGCAGCTCATCGTACAGCGCGCCCCGTAAAGGATGCAGGTCCAATCCATACGGATTGCTGGGCAGTTGATCCATCTATCTTGGGCTCCGAAATTTACAGGGCCTCTATTGATAGCGTTGTTGAACATTTTTCGCAACTGCACAGAGGTGCCAATAGCCTCCATCCTTGGGTGCAACAGAAAAAATATTATGGCTCCAGGACAGCCGTCATCAGCGGTTGGGATGCAAGATCCAAAGCCATCACCTGGGGGGTCACCGCAAACCACTCATTGAATAGCTCCACGCTGCGAGGCTCCGGCCAGGCATCGGCCATCTCATCCCAGGCAGCCAATTCATTTTCGAAGATCAAGGCCCAATGTGCAGCCAGCGCATCATCAAAATCGGTCTCACTCTCCACTTCGTCGATCAGGTACACTGTGCCTTCGCGCTGGTGCTCTTCGAGGGACAGGGTTTGATTCAACCCTTCGTCATCCTGCTCAAGACTGTTGGCCCAATCCACAAATGGCTGTTTGGGAATCACGGCAAAAGCGGAACGGTTTAGCAGCTTCATGGTTCTTATCCTGCGGTTTCTATATACTGTTCGGCTGTCTAATCATACGATCACAGCCCGTTAATGATCATACGTGTTCTACCCCAACTCAACAGTCGCCAACAGTGGATCGACTTCTGCCGTCGAGAAACACCCTATTGTTTCGTCGACCAGCCCGAGTGCCTGGTAGATTTTCAAAGTACCCATCTGCAGATCACCTTGCTCTCCAACCGCTCACAGGGTAAAGATGCAATCAAGTACAGCCTGGGCTCACGACGTTCTGTGGAGCCCGCCTGGAAACTGATCCGCGCCTGTAACTGGGATCTGTCGGCCGTGGTCGCGGGTTTGGAGCAGATGGATTTCAGCAGCAATGTACGCGATAACTCCTTGCTGGGGGTCCATACCGATCTGACGGCACGCAAGTTCTTTTCCAAGGAGCGCTCGGTTGTAGCGCCTTCCAAAGTCGGTCTGCTGAAGCCGCTGAAAAACACGCCGGAGATATGGCATGCGGAGAGTCTGCTGCGCTTGCTCGCCAATGGCCAATATAATGATCTGCGCAGCGAACAGATCGCTCTACCGGGCACCGAAGGCAACACCTTAAACGGTGGTATCCCCACACCTTCAATCAACAGCTTGCGTCTAATGCTGTTGGATAAACCCTGGGAGTGGATCGGACAGCCCCACGGAGACCGCTTGCACCTGTTCCGGGAGCGTCAGCCAATGGTGAGTCTGGTCCCAGACTTCACGCCCCCGGGCCCACGCCTTAAGGCAAAAGGAAACGCCCGCCAGCAGTACCTCTGAACGAGGTGCCACTCAACGGGCGTTATCTGTTTCGACGATGTTACTGAACCGGATTAAACCGGTTCAGCTTCCGTATCGGCAGCAGCCTCTTCCAGCTCATTACGTGCATCAGCTTCCGCCGCATCGATCTCTTTCATGATCTTCAGCGGGTTATCGGAGTTCAGCAGTTCACGCCCTGCAATGGTTGGAAACTCCACATCCACGTCCACGACGCGGCCGTCACGGCAAACGTTGATGATAGTGTCCATGCACGAGCTGAGCAGGGAGTACTTCTCATCCGGTGCCGCAATAATGGTCTGCAGGCCCAGATCCCCCATAAAGCCCAAGGAGGTTACTGTGTTCTCGGAGTCCAGTTTATTGAACGCCTCATCGAACACCGCCAGGCTCATCCCACCCAACGGTTTGCCATCAGCGCTCTCTCGCAGACGGTAGGTTGCCCCCTGTGCGGCAGCGATCGCCACGTAGAACGGTACCTGGTGCTCACCACCGGAACCGGTCTTGATACGCTGGGACAACGTCGTCTTACGGTTACCTTCCAGGTCTCGTACCACCAGTTCGAAGTTGTAGAAGTTACGATAGTCCTGCAGCAAGCTGCTCTCGCCTTCGTCCTTCAATACGTCATGAATCTTGGCCAGTGCATCTTGGTGCGGCTTGTCTTCGTCGAACTTCATGTCGAACAGCGAACCGACGTTCGCTTGGTCGATACGGGTGTAGGCTTCCACCAACTCCAGAATGTCTTTCAATTCCGGGTTTGGCATCATTTCGAAGCTGTACATCTCGCGGTGGAACGGACGGTTCTTCAAGTGCTGGTTCAGTTCGCGGATCAGATCCTTGATCTTGTTGATCTGGTCGTTGAGGTGCGCCACGAAGTCGGAACGGAATGCGGTTTCGGCTTCCAGACGGGCACGTTCCGCTTTCTGGCTGTACTGCGCCAGTTCGGAATCGCGCAGTGCCTGCACGGTTTCGTTTACAAATGCTTCCAGCTCTTCGTGGGTAGAATCGGCACTAATCTTATCCAGTTGCTGATGACTCAGGCCACCACCGTGGTAACGCGCTTTGTACTGCGCCACGGCATCTCGCACACCGTTTTTCTTCTTCTCGTGCAGCGACAGCTCGGACTGCGCTTTCTTCGCGGCTTCAAAGATGATGCGCTCCAGCTCACCGCTGCACGATTCGTCCAGATAGTCGCGTTTTTCCTGGGCTGACTGTGCGTCGAAGACAGGCTTCTCTTCACAGACTGTACGCGCTGCTGCGTGTTCTTCCAGCTCCTGCGCCAATACTTCCAGTGCCGCTGTGTCTTTGATCATCGCCGTGCGGACTTTCTGCAGCTTGTCCATCAGGGACTTCTGCTTCTGCTCAGTCTCTTTCTGTACCGCAACCAAATCGGTAATACGGTTCTGGATACCGGTGTCGTCCTGATTGTGCAGGTCAACCACCGCCTGACGGTAGCCCTCGATCTCGGTATTCAGCTGTTCACGCTGAGTCACCAGGTCAAATACGCGCTCATTCACACCCGCCAGACTGGTAGTCAGGCTGATCAATGCGTCACGCAGTTTCTCCAGAGAGTCGTGGTTTTTACCCAGTTCGGTGAACTCGGCCACCATCTGATCCACCTGCTTACCCTGGATCTCCAACTGGTTACCGCGACGACGGATACCCATGATCGGCTGCTGTTCGTTGATCGCGGTAGTCGAGCCTTCGGTCTGCAACATGCAGTCGTAGGTCAATGCACGTTCGTGACGCAGCAGTTCGGTTTCAGTCTCAACCGCCATCACGCCGCCCAATGCGCGGTTCATGTAGGCACGGGCATGATCGTTGTCAGTCTCGATAAAGTACGCCAGGGAGCCAGCCTTGTAACGATCCAGCCACTCAGAAGACTTGGTGGTGTTGACGATACGACAGCCTTTCAGATGACGACCTTTACGGCGGTACAGGGTGATCGCTTCTTTCACACGATCCGGCTCAACGATCAAGGCTTCACGGCGGGCCCCCAGGAAGGATTCCACGGCAATACGCCACTTGTCGTCATTGATATCCACCAGTTCACAGATCGGCGTGGATTCGATGCCGTACTCTTCCAGTAGCTCCATCAGCTCACGGGTATTACGACGCACCGGCGCTCTTCCCTGCTTCAGCTGCTCCATGTTGCTCTTCTGGCTCTGGATCTCGCTACGCAGTTCGTTCATGCGAATCACGGAGCTTTCAAAACGACGGGCGATATCACGGCGTACCGCATCCACACTGTTTTTCAGCGCTTCCAGGTTTTGATCCACTTCCACCGGGTTCTGCGGCCATACCGCGCCCATCATGTCCTGCCCGGCACGCCACAGCTCAACCGACTTTTTCACCACCGGCAGGAAGTTCTCCGGCAGGTGTTTTTCATAGTTGGCGAAACTTACCGCGGTACGCAGCAGGTTATAAACGTTCTGGATGCGCTCTTCCACCACGCTGTGTTCGTGGCTCTTCGCAGAAATCGTGGTTTCCAGCGCTTTGATCTTGTGGGCAGAGTCGGTGTTGTTCAGGTCAGCGCGGGCTTCCGCCAACTGCTGCATAACCTGGTTCAGCTCTTCACCGGTATTTTCCAGATCTTGCTGCAGCTGCTGCTCTTTTTCCTGGTTGGTTTCAAGGCGCTCTTCCGATTCCTCTTTCTTCAGGTCGGCATTTTCAAAACGACTCTCGTGGACCACCCACTCGTATTCAACAGCGTTCTTAACGTTGCGTTCGATCCCCTTGCAGGCTTCCTGGATCTTCTCCAGCTCGCCGATACGATCGGAGACCTCTTTGGTCTTCTGCTCCATCGCCCGGTATTCATCCAGGGACTTACGGAAGGCGCCCACGTGCACGATGTTCTCATCCAGCACGAACTCGCGGATAAAGCGGGTTGGACTGTCGATCGGTACGAACTTCAGGGCGTTCTTGAAGTTTTTGATGAACTTGTCGTCATCGTTCGGCATCTGCGGGTCGTAACTCAGATGCGTCACCATCTCGCGGATAAAGCGGCTGGCACGTTTCTCCAGCACCATATCCGGACACTGCTTCATCAAGCTGTCACGCACTTCGGTCCACGGACGTGGCAAACGACCTTCACCCTCTTTGGTGGTGAAGTCATCCAGGTGGATGGAGAAATCCGGCAGGATAAAGCGGCCCAGGATCTCTTCGTCCGGCGATGCGGTAGACGCGCTGATGGCGATGCCGATACAGCTCTCTTTAGCGGTTTCCGTATCGAAGAAACTCAGCGCCATGTAGCTCAGAGAGTCTTCACGCGCTGTGCTTTTCTTACCGTCGCCATCCAGGAAGCCCAGACAGTAGGTACGCAGGCTACGCTCACTCTTTTCACCGGCGGAGGCGTTAAAGCTCAGGTGGCGTTTATGGCCACCCATCAGCACAGTCTGGATCGCGTCCAGCAGGGAAGATTTACCGGAACCGTTCGGTCCGACAATGGCTACGCTGCCTTTGATCGGGATCTCAATCGCGCCCAGTACATACCAGTTAACCAGTACAATTCTATTGAGCTGCTTCATCGGCAACCGCCCCTTCTGTCTCTTCGTTTGCTTCCGCCGCCGCTTCGGCTTCAATTTCTACTTCGTTCTCGCACAGCCCTTCCAGCTGTCCGATATAATCTTCAACCACCACCTGGCGGATCACCGGATTGATACCCAGCGGCAGGTTCTTCGGATCGGTCTCGTCCGGCTTACCACGCTCGATCACACCGTGACGGGAGAACAGGGACAGGATCTCTTTCATCCGTGTCTCGTTCGGGATCTCTTTGCCGGTCAGGTTCTCATAGGTGGTGAGTAGCTCGTCGGTGCTGGTGAACGCCTTGCCAGCATCCACCTCAAACGCTTCCAGCTTGGTCTCGTACACCTGGCGCAAACAAAGCAGCAGCAGCGATTCGTCCAGTTTCAGACGCATGTAACGCTCTTCACCCTTTGGCAGAATGCCCATGTAGGCTTCATCCGGCTGATAGACAAAGCTCCAGCCGATCGCTTCCATCAGGTTGGTGAAATAGTCAACATGGGACGCTACCAGAAAGTAAGCCTCACGATGTGCGGGACGATCCGCATAAAGGAACTGGTGGGTCAGCAGCTGATTGGCAGCCCGCGCGAAGTCTGCGGCCTGATACTTGTCACTGCGACTGATGATTTTTTGCAGGTCACCTAACATCTAGCGTTTCCTTTGGATCACGAAGTCCCGACACTCAACCATGCCGGCAACATTGACATACTGTTCTTCAAAACGGATTTCGTACTTGTCGATCGTTTTACGGGCTTTTTTACCCATCGAAGGCAGGTGGCGTACATAACTGAAGCAGATGTAGTCTTCGATGGTCTGGATATCGAACTCACCGGCACTGATCTGATCGCGGCCGATCAGGTTACGTTCCAGATACATCTCCACCTTATCCGGCGTTACTTCACGGCGGTCTTTGTACTCTTTAAACAGGCGACGCAGTTCCAATACACGTGGATCGATCTCTGCCTGAGTGATAACACGTGGTGCGGCCTGCACACGGCGTCGGATCGGTGAACGCACACTGCGATCGCAGATAAAGCCCTGTGTCTCCAGTGTGGTAATTGGCGGCAACTCGATCTCATCACGGCGGGCGATTTCGGTAATCGCGCGGGAGATTCGGGCAGCCATCCCCGGTGTGGTTTTGTCCATGTAACGGACGGTATCCGCTACGCGCTTCTCAAGTCGGTAACGGAAATCGTCGATGGTCGCCAGACGCTGGTCCACCGACTCAAAGATGCGGATGATACGGTTGATGTGCTGGTGCACCATACCTTCCGCATCGTGGTAGTCCGTTTCGTACTGCTCCTGATAGTGCTTTGCCAGCAGATCGACCTTATAGGCATCGAACTGCAGCTCGCGCAGCATCGCCAGAATCTGGCGACGGAAACGGAACGGGTTGTTCTTGGTTTTCAGCGTTTTGTAGTCGGAGACCAGAATGTGCTCTACGAAACGTTCGAAGAAGTTGCGTACGATCTCCTGCGGGTTATTGCTCTGCGACAGGTTGATCTTCAGCTCACGCAGACCCAGCATCATATCGGTCAGGTGGGCACTGAAATCAGATGCGGTCTGCGCCGCTTCTGCCAACGTAATACCGCGTCCGGCTGGATCGTTGATCGCCGCTTCCAGGGAGCTGAGTACGTTCAGTACCGCACCACCATAGCTGCGTTTTTCCAGCTTGGAGATCGATACCAGGGTTCGCAGCAGGAAACTGATCGATGGCGACAGCAGCACATAAGTGCGGTACACCCGCTGCTCCTCTTCAAGCCAGCCGGTCGCAACTAAACGACGGTAGATGCGGTTGGCGTAATCGCTACTGGAGCGCGGCATCTCGACCTGCTCTTCGCCCTCTTCCTCTTCCGGTACCCAACGACGAATACCCATACGGACAACCGTATCTTCAATCGAGGAACGCACCAGGTCTTTCGGGACGAAGGGATCAATCAGATCCTCATCAAAAAACAGATCCGCTAGGGACAACAAAACCACCTGATAGATCTGGCGGTTTTGCCCCGAGAGCGGCATGAATAAGTCATCAGGCAACTTATGAAAGAGCATCTGAACCCTTAAATTCTTTTCGCTGTTGGTGTCTGTTTCCACAGACCGAAGTGATGGATTCTAGCCCAGCCGGGGCTGACAAAAAAGGGATAACCAGACTTACCTGAAGGACTTTCAGCTAAGTGGAAGAAACCGATCAATTCCTACCCTGCTCAACCTTTGGGTTTGAACGTCAATTGTCCAAATCGAGACAAGAAGCAAAAAAGCCACAATGGATAACGCACCCACTGTGGCTTTTGAACAATTTAGGCGCGAGCAATCAGGCCGCAAGGCTACGGGTCTTAGCATCCTGCAGACGCTGATAAACCTCCAGCATGCGGCTGTGGTTACCAAACTGGCGCAAGCGACCATCATCGCAGGGCAGGTCAGACAACACACCCTCACCCTTCAGCATCTCAAGGCTGCGGTCTACATCTGCCTGCTTGTGCGCCAGACGCAAAACCGACTCGTAATTTTCCAAATTACGCTCGCCATCCAGCTCGAAAGCCAGGCATTGCGCCAGGCAGCGGAACAGCGCACTTCGCTCTTTGGAAACTTCGCCAAACTGCAGCGTCCACTCAACCCAGGTCAGCGCAGCTTCCAGGTTATCCACCATCAGGTTAAGCAATGCTTTCAGCTCACCTACCCGCATGGTTTCCCACGGTGTATCCGGATCTGTAACAATACCGAGGAATTCTGCCACCAAGCGCTGATCATCCACTGCCAAGTCTTCCAACGCTTCCAACAGCTCTTCATAGGCCGCACAATCCAACGCAGGCAGATTCAGACAACGCATCCGCAGCGACACACCAGCCGCATTGTTATCACGCACCAGTGTTTCAACCGGATAGATCTCCGACATACCCGGCACAATGATCCGGCAAGCATACATGCCGAGGTGATCGTAATCGGTAATATAGATGTCCATATCCACGCGATGGATCAGGTAGCACAGATGATCAAACTCGGCCTTACTGTCGCCTTCGATGTTCCACTCGGTGTATTCGTAGTCACTCTCTCCTGCCAGCAGGTCCCAGGCAACAATACCGGTCGAGTCAATAAGATGGGCTTCGATGTTTTTCTGATCCGCTACCTTACGAATATCCAAGCTTGCGGGTGAGAATGTATCCAACTGATCCAGCGTGCGCCCCCGCAGCAGTTCGGTCAGCGCACGCTCCAACGCCACCTCAAACTTCGGGTGCGCGCCAAACGATGCCACAACGCCGCTATTTTCCGGATTCAGCAGTGTGATATTCACCAACGGAAACTTCCCGCCCAAAGATGCATCCTTAACAACGATGCCAAAGCCCTGCTCGCGCAATGCATCAATAGCCGCTTGTGCTTTTGGATAACGCGCCACCACTTCATCCGGAATACCGGGCAGGCTGATACCTGATGAGATGATCGTATTCTTTATATGACGTTTAAAGATTTCAGACAGCGCCTGCACACGGGCTTCGTATTTGCTGTTACCCGCTGCCATGCCGTTGCTGACATACAGGTTGCCGATAATATTGATCGGAATCCAAACTTCATCGCCGGTACGCTGGCGCTCAAACGGAATGGCACAGATACCACGCTTGGCATTCCCGGAGTTTGTATCAACCAGCATCGGCCCTTTCAGGTCATCACTGAAGTTGTAGTGATGGAGCGTTGGTTCATCCAACAATCCGGCAGGGATCTCATCTCCTTGCAGAGGAAACCAACGTTCATTGGGGTAATGGACAAAGGCTCCTTCAGATATTGAACTACCCAAAAAGTATCCGGCAAAAAAGTGATTACAACTCAGACGCTCAAAAAACTCACCTAATGCACTGGCAAGGGCCGCCTCACGACTTGCGCCTTTACCATTGGTAAACAACAACGGGCAATTACGGTCGCGAACAAGCACAGACCATACGTTAGGCACTGGATTCCACCAGTTCACCTCTTCAAGATCAAAGCCCAGCTGACGCAATCCGTTAGTCATACGAGTAATCGACTCGTCTACCGGCGCATCTTTACCAAGAATTCGGGTCATTCTGAATCATCCTCTGTTGGGATCACACCAACGTTTCTTTTTCGAGTAAAGCCAGGGGGATCAGCCTCGGGCAACTACTGCGGCGGAGAATATTCCGCACCAACTCTTTTATATGTGACGGCGTAATACAACCAGATACATCTTTAGTATGAATCAGCCTCTCCTGATCAGAGCGACTGACTCATAAGTGATCGATTATAACGTAAATAGTGGAGCAACTGTGATCAACTGATCTTATTGAAATTATTTGAAAAAAAACGCTTGACGGTCCCCGGGGGCATCATTAATATACGCCGCCACTGGTTGAGACGATTCCTCGATAGCTCAGTTGGTAGAGCAGTAGACTGTTAATCTATTGGTCGCTGGTTCGAGTCCAGCTCGAGGAGCCAACCTCGGTATCAATCAGTAAAGTAAGAGCTTAAGTGTTCCTCGATAGCTCAGTTGGTAGAGCAGTAGACTGTTAATCTATTGGTCGCTGGTTCGAGTCCAGCTCGAGGAGCCAAGTCGGAGTGTAGCGCAGCTTGGTAGCGCATCTGCTTTGGGAGCAGAGGGTCGGGGGTTCGAATCCCTCCACTCCGACCATTTAAGTACTTACACCTGCAATACCGTTTATCCTTAACAGATAAACACACATCGTCGGAGTGTAGCGCAGCTTGGTAGCGCATCTGCTTTGGGAGCAGAGGGTCGGGGGTTCGAATCCCTCCACTCCGACCATCACATTTACTTATAGAAATCGTTATGATGATCTATAAGTCACCAGCATCAAATAGACACACCTGTTGTCCAATGATGTACATTGTCGGAGTGTAGCGCAGCTTGGTAGCGCATCTGCTTTGGGAGCAGAGGGTCGGGGGTTCGAATCCCTCCACTCCGACCATCAATATTATCCTCACCCCCCCAATCCGCTCTAGATGATTTGTTACGAACACAGACGTTTTTAGGGAATGAGAACACCCGAAGGGGTTCGAACCGAGCAAAGCGAGATCACGGAGCGCAGCGACTGCCCGAAGGGTGAGGCGCAGCCGAATAATCCCTCCACTCCGACCATCGATATTTCTCTAAATACCCTACAATTCTATCTACTACAGCATCCTGTTTTCAGTGTTAGAATCCTTCAGTGAATTTATCTAAGGACTCCGACTAAGCAATGGCATTTCTGTGTGGATACGAAATCATCGAAGAGGTGGCAACCGGCGGTTTTTCAACAGTGTATCGCGTACAGGAAGCAGAACCTCCATACCGAGAGTTTGCCGCCAAGAAATTTAACGATGTTAGCGACCACGCCGTTTTTGAACAGGAAGTCCTTTCTCTCGATACCGTTTCCGGAACCCCAGGCACCCAACAACTGTTCAGAGCCATCCGCCACAAAGATAACCTGATCATTCTGACGCACTACGTTGAGGGCGAACCTCTCAAATCACGCATTGATCGTGACGGCCCTTTGGACGAACGGGAAGCTGTTCGCATCATCTCCTTTATCGCCGACACACTTCACTTGCTGCACCAAAAAAAGATCCATCACCTGGATGTTAAACCATCTAACGTACTCATCGACCAGAACGGAACACTCACACTGACCGACTTCGGCATAGCAGAACCGTCCTACAGACAACGTAGCGAGGTCGCCAAAACGGATTTCAGTTACACCGCACCAGAAAAATACCATGGACACCAGACAGCAACCTCCGACATTTACTCTCTTGGAGTGTCACTCCACTACCTGGTGACTGGCACACTACCATTTCACATCCATGCGACCTCAGACGCCAACAAGATGCTTAATCACTGCACACAACCAGTGAAGCTTCCCGCTAAACTTTCCGATTCGATGCGACTGCTGATCAAATCAATGATGGAAAAGCCGAGCGACAAACGGATCACGCTCAAGCAATTGAGAGAACAGCTACAGACACTGAGTATCATCCGACTGAACAACCAACCACTCCCCAAACCCAGCAAGACGAAAACAAACACCCCCACGGAAAAAGAGTGCTTTGCCGAAGCAGCACGACGGAACATCCCATTTGGCCAATATCGCTATGCCCTGCTCTGCGAAGATGAAAACAAAGAGGAAGCATTGTACTGGTACGAGCAAGCCGCCAACGCCGGTTTCGCCCGCGCCCAGAACAATCTGGCACTGCTGTACATGAACCTCGGCAACACACAGCAAGCCGTAAAGTGGTATACAGAGGGCGCAAAAGCCGGCAACGCTTTCAGCCAATACAACCTGGCCCGCCTGTACGATCAACAGGATGATACCGAGAAAGCCAACCACTGGTATGAACGCGCCGCCAACAGCGGTCACGACCGCGCACAAAACACGGTTGCCATCCATCTGGAAAACAAACAACAATTTAAACGTGCGTTCTCACTTTACCAGCGCGCCGCATACAGCGGCTTCCGGGCAGCGCAGTTTAATCTGGGATTGATGTACGAGAACGAGCGTGCGCCCACAAACGGCACAAGTTCAAGAGAAATGGCAAAATTCTGGTATGAAAAAGCCGCAGCGCAGAATCACAGCAAGGCCAAAAAACGCTTATCCATACTAAATAACCAAGGAAAGGAAAGATGACAAAAAGCAGCCAACGGCTGCTTTTTGGGGATACACAACAAACGGACCTAAATTACCGATAGCACGAACATCGACACAGCGCCCTCCCACCACTCAGGACCACGCAACCTCTTCCACACCGACAAATGTCAGCTCCGAACCATCCGCAAAAGAGATGACCCCGCTAGAGCTGGCACCCAAAGCCAACGCCTTATCAGCCAACTCCACATCCACGGTGCTTCCATCAACGGTTAGCGTCCAGTCATTCCCTACCGCAGATAGAGAGATGCTATCGACTCCACTTTCACCATCAAAGAAGTCCTTACCATCACCGAAAGCGAATATGTAGGTATCATCACCCTCGCCACCGAAGGCCTTATCTTTGCCAGTACCACCCTGCAGAACATCGTTGTCGGCACCGCCGTTCAGGCTATCACTACCCGAGCCACCAAAGAGAAAGTCCTCACCACTGCCACCGACCAGCTCATCCTTACCGCTACCACCATTCAGGGTATCGTTACCCTCACCACCATTGAGCACGTCAGCACTACTCCCACCGCAAAGCCGGTCGTTTCCAGAACCGCCCCAAAGGAAGTCCTCTCCACTTCCTCCGCTCAAGATGTCATGACCTATTCCGCCTTGCAGCTCATCTTCACCGCTCCCCCCATACAGAAGATCATCACCACCACCACCGATCAGAACATCATCGCTAGAGCCACCACGCAGGGTATCATTTCCTTCATCACCGTAAAGCTGGTCCTCACCACTGCCACCGCAAAGATCATCATCTCCCTGACCACCCCGCAATTCATCCTCACCACGGCCTCCGGCAAGCTTATCTTTGCCACTTCCCCCATCCAGAACATCATCGCCGGTACCACCACAAAGAAGATCCTCACCCTCACCACCTTGCAGCTCATCATTCCCGCTGCCACCAAAGAGCGAATCATCTCCTTTATCGCCGATGAGGGTATCACCATCCTGCTCACCATACAGGACATCGCCGCCCACTGTTCCTCTCCGTGCCTCATCCAAACGCCCGTTTGGATCAGCATCTTCTCCGGGCTTACCGGCATCATCGTCATCACAACCGCAGTTATCGGAATCATTATTCTCAGCACAATCACCCTGTGAACCACTGTCGCCGGAGCCATTATCCTGACTGCTGTTGTCTCCGGAGCCGCTGTCCTGAGAGCCGTTATCACCGGAGCCGTTGTCTACTGATCCGCTATCCTGAGACCCGCCGTCGCTCGAACCACTGTCCTGACTGCCGTTGTCGCCAGAGCCACTGTCCACTGATCCGCTATCCTGAGACCCGGTGTCGCTCGAACCACTGTCCTGACTGCCGTTGTCGCCAGAGCCGCTGTCCTGAGAGCCGCTATCACCGGAACCACTATCCTGAGAGCCGTTATCGCCGGAACCGCTGCCTACTGATCCGTTATCCTGAGACCCGCTGCCGCTCGAACCACTGTCCTGACTGCCGTTGTCGCCGGAACCGCTGTCCTGAGAGCCGTTATCGCCGGACCCACTATCCTGAGAGCCGTTATCGCCGGAACCACTGTCTACTGATCCGTTATCCTGAGACCCGCTGTCGCCAGAGCCGTTGTCCTGACTACTGTTATCACTGGAACCATTGTCCTGACTGCCGTTACCACCGGAACCACTATCCTGAGAGCCGTTATCGCCGGAACCGCTATCTACTGATCCGTTATCCTGAGAGCCGCTGTCGCTCGAACCACTGTCCTGACTGCCATTACCACCGGAACTACTATCCTGAGAGCCGTTATCGCCGGAACCGCTGTCTACTGATCCGTTATCCTGAGAGCCGCTATCGCTCGAACCACTGTCCTGACTACCGTTATCGCCGGAGCCGCTATCCTGACTGCTGCTTCCTCCAATACCTCCGGAACCACCTACACCACCGTCGTCTGAACCAACATCCTGCGAGCCGTTATCTATGGAGCCGTTGTCTTGAGAACCGTTATCCTGGTTACCGTTATCCTGAGAGCTGCTATTTATACCCATGACAAACCTGTTTCTAGACCTTCAGTTCCATTCAACAGTCAATAATCCGCTCCACTCACCACTCCATGGCAAGCAGATATAAACTATAAAACTTTTAGTAAATCGGATGGTATAAATAGAAAAATGAACAGTCAATTAACTAACTGCATGTTTTACAACGACCAAAAACCTTTGTTTTTATATAGTTTTTGTATAAAAGCTGTTTTTTATTGGAACGCTAAAAAACTGAAAGCCGCACTATTTGGAGCATTCACTCTAAAATACACAAAAAGACGAAAGACCGATAAACACCTAAACTGGAAACTTTAAAAACGCAGAAAAGCAAAAAGCTGCCGCAGCACTACTCTTTTTTGGAGTAATACAAACGACAGCTTTAAACTAATTTACTTCTTTAGAAAGGGAGAGGGGATATTTACACCCACTCAATAAGTTCGATATTTGCAAATTCAATCTCTGAACCATCCGCAAAGGAGATAACACCACTGGAATTGGCATCCAGTGTCAGCGCTTTATCCGCTATATCCACATCCACCGCATTACCCTCAACAGTCAATGTCCAATCATTGCCATGCGCAGAAAGCGCAATGCTATCGATATCGGCACCAGCCCCACCGTCGAAATAATCGCTACCGTCACCTTTCATAAAGGTATATGTATCATCACCTTCAGCACCAAAGGCCTCGTCATCACCTTTACCCCCACTCATGACGTCATCACCCGAACCGCCGCTCAAGCTATCATTCCCCTTACCGCCAAACAGGAAATCTTCGCCACTCCCCCCGCTTAAAACATCATCACCAAGACCACCCAACAGGATATCTTCACCACTATCACCGCTCAGTTGGTCATTACCCTTACCGCCATCCAGGTAATCGTCACTGCTACCACCAGCAAGCAGATCGGCGTCAGAACCACCCCACAGGAAATCTTCACCGCTACCGCCATTCAGGATGTCCTGCCCGATCCCTCCACGCAAAGTGTCTTCACCACTTCCACCATCCAGAACATCATTTCCTCGACCTCCGGTCAAAAGATCGTCACCACTGCCGCCATCCAGGACGTCATTTCCTGAACCACCGTGAAGCACGTCCTCACCACTATCACCACTCAGGACATCATCACCCTGACCACCCCACAAAACATCTTCACCACGCCCACCGGCAACCGTATCGTTACCTTTGTGTCCCTTTAGGACGTCATCACCCGTACCGCCACAGAGGAAATCATCCCCCTGACCGCCACGCAATTCATCATTACCGCTGCCGCCGGAAAGGCGGTCATCACCCTTACCACCCAACAAGGTGTCAGCATCCTCTTCACCGCACAGAATGTCGTCGCCCTCTGTGCCCTTCAGAATATCGCCCTGTTTACCATTAGCATCAGCCTCTTCTCCAGGCTTACCATCATCACCACAACCACACCCCTTAGGATCGCCTTCCTTTGAACCGCTATCTTGGGAGCCGTTATCCTTGGAACCGTTATCTTTGGAACCGTCATCCTTGGAGCCGTCATCCTTGGAACCGCTGTCCTTGGAACCGTTATCTTTGGAACCGTTATCTTTGGAACCGTCATCCTTGGAACCGTTATCCTTGGAACCGTTATCCTTGGAACCGTTATCCTTGGAACCGTTATCCTTGGATCCGTTGTCCTTGGAACCGTTATCCTTGGATCCGTTGTCCTTGGAACCGTTGTCCTTGGAACCGTTGTCCTTGGAACCGTTGTCCTTGGAACCGTTATCTTTGGAACCGTCATCCTTGGAACCGTTGTCCTTGGAACCGTTGTCCTTGGAGCCGTTATCTTTGGAACCGTCATCCTTGGAACCGTTGTCCCTGGAACCGTTATCTTTGGAACCGTCATCCTTGGAACCGCTGTCCTTGGAGCCGTTGTCCTGATCACCACCATCTGCATCAGGCCCTTCGACCTCATACATAGTTACGTTATCAATCAGACCACCAAAGCTATCCGCGTCAGCACCATCGTGCGCAAATGTCAGCTTATCCATACCGCCGGTACCCTCAACGGTAAAGGCCAGGTGCTGCCAGTTGGTAGATGCAGGATCAACCTCTGCAACCAACTCATCGTTCCAAAACACCAAAATCGTGTTGGTGGCCTGCTGAGTACCGTTACGAAGCGCAACGTCCAAACCCAGCGTATATTCCTGACCCTCGCTGGTCTGAATTTCCTGGTATACACCTTCTACGGCATTTCCGTTGTAGTCCAACTCCAACCACTGATCACCCTCAGAGGCAGACTGACTGGTATAAAGACCGTTTTCCTGAAGCTCAATGTGATTATTCAGTGCCTTCCAACCGTCCAGCTCCCCAAACACCTGCCAGTGGCGATCCAGAGAAACCTCGTCGTTTTCAAATCCACCATTAACAATCAGGTTCTGAGAAGCAGTCATAGCCAAGACCTCGAGATTAATATTGTTTCACATAAAACCATAAGCCATTGTTTTTAAAAGACTCTATAAAAACAACACCGTTTAACTTGATCAAATACTAACCCCCACACAAATTACGGTCAACAAAAACGAACAGCTTCGTTTAATTTATTTTTTATTATCGTTTTATATCAATGACTTATAAATGCCACACTGTTTTAAAGGCACGATACCCAAACCATCCTCCCGCAGCAGTCGTACCAAACCAAATACGAGGTCGCTATACTTATTCCACGGATCACAGACACACCGACATGCACACCCTACTTATACTTCTTCCTCTTTTACTGCTCCTATCCGGATGCGATCGCGGCTCGCCCAAATACCTTCTTGAGGACTACATGAGCCGGGTAAGCAACACAATCGAGCAAGATATCGACACAAAGCTCGAGACAAACGAGGAAATCCCTCTCTTCCCCCGCAAACGGGAACGCATCAAACAAACAGAAGAGATAAGACAGGGATTGATCGAAGTACTGGATCTCAAATACTGCGCCGGCATGTTGCACCTGATCGCCCAGCGCAACTCCAACCTTGGACGCGTAATGCAACCCTCCCAAAAGATGGCGTACGAAATCCGCTTTTTTAGCCACCTGGAAAGCTGCAAAGACAAGCTGGAACAAGACAGCTCACAACCGCAACAACTACGCAAACAGCTAGATGCTATTTACCAAATCAAAGCGAGAAACCTGAAAAGCGAGATATGGAACGGGATCTACGGTGCGGATGAATTTGCCGCCAACTTCTCACGCAGCGAAGACGCCATCACCACCGAAGGCGAAAGCGGATTTGGTGCAACCAAAAGTGCGATCAATGCACTCACCCAGCTTGCTGCTATATCTCCGGAGAGCGCAGGACAGTTTGACCTGATCAAACTCTCCAAACTGGAAGACAGCTACAAAGTTCTTCACGCAAACCGATATGGCTCAAGGCTACTGAAGTCCCTGCTTCTATTGTCGGAAACGATGGAAAGAACAAGCACAGCCATACACGCACGCTTAGATAAACGTCCATTTTGCTTTCCCGGCCATCAGACACAAAAACGCGACATCCTGCACAACGTATTTATCAAATACTACAGCCAGCGCTTCCAGCCGTACCTCTCACGGGTTCACCGCGAGGGAGACCAGTGGCGTGATTTCACCGAAACACTGATTGGCCAGTTCAAACCAACGTCAGCCGTACTAGCACACTACGAGAAAACGCTCTCTTCAACTTCAGAAAGCAGCCTTTGGAATCGCTATATCAAAGCGAGAGACGCACACACCAAAGCATGGCAAAGAATCCTGAGGCAATGCAATCTCATGCCCCAGAGATAAAACGGGCGCCAGAGGAAGGCGCCCGAGAGACTTACTTGTTCTTGGTCAAAAGCGCTTCAAGCTTTACACTCATGCGCTCTTTCTTCTCCTGCTCGCGCTTCTGTTCGCGACGAGCCTGATTAATTTCTTTCAGCTTTCCTTTTGCATGTTGTGCTTCTTCTGCTGTCACCTTACCAGCCGACTCACCGTTAATATCAATACGGTCAGCCCCTTCCTGCAGAGAGCGCAGATAGTTCAGTGAACGAACATAGCTTGCCAGAGCACGCTTGATCTTATTCTTTGCCACCTTCTCATCAGCAATCAGGTCATCCTGAATACCGATTTTCAGCGGACGCACATTCTTGCGATCAAACGCATTTGGATAAGCTTCGGAAAGCTGCTGAAGTGCCGCCAGATTTGCTGCACGATTCTTCGACTTAGCTTTTGGAGTTACGACGTCATTCACCTTATTGGCCTCAATTCGGTTGCCGCGCCGCTCCTCTTCAGCGCCGAGCATCCGTTCCAGTGTTTCTATTAGTTGATTGGTGTCTTTACATAGCTGGGCAACATTACTGACCATTTCTGTTAGCCAGACCCTTTGCGAATGTAATACTCAAATACTTCGCCATTTACCTGCTGATCCATCAGGTCATGACCCAAAAAGGAACAGAACTTAGGTATATCGCGCTGCGTGGAGGGATCCGTAGCGATCACATGTACGACCTGACCATCATTCATGTCGCGCACTTTGTTATGCAACAACATTACAGGCTCCGGACAATACAAGCCCTGAGCATCCATTACATGGTCCACTTTAAAATCTGTCATCGTGCTACTCTTAACTGCGGAAGCCCTATTCTCTCAAATTCCTCAGACGCGGCACAAGGATGTTTCCACGGAAAGTCGCAATTTCTCCGTTTCTGGCACATCATTAGTACGAATAAACTCGCAAATCGGGATGCTGTAACGCTCAATGAGGAGATTAATATGATCCGGGTAATTATCGAACGGCATATTGCCGATGACCTGGCAGAACACTACGAAAACGCTGCGCGCAACACCCTGCAACAGGCAATGAGTGCACACGGTTTCATTTCAGGCGAAGCGCTGCATGACGCCAACAACCCAAGCCACCGTTACGTCATCGTCACCTACCGTACAATACAGGATTGGCAACGCTGGCACGGTTCACCGGAGCGCCAGGAGATGATGGCCGCGATTAATCCGATGCTGGCAACAGAAGAAAAGATTACCGTACTGGAATACTAAAGAGATTATAGTCGGGCGCACATCGGATGCGCCCTCCTGCACCAACCACTACAACAGCCGCAATATACAGGTAATCTCTTCACGGTCATGATAGAGCTGCTTCGCGCGCAATTCGTACGCCACGCCCGCTTCAGCCATTCGATCCGCAATCAAACTTAAACAACTCTGCGTTTCCTGATAGCGCTGCTTCATCGGCAGCTTCAGATTAAAAACCGCCTCACGGCAGTATCCACCCAAGACCCAATCTGCCGCCATGATTGCAGTGCGCACCGGTTTTTCTACGACATCACACACCATCATATCTACAGGCTTTTCCGGGAAGAACTGATAGGCGTCTTCCGTTACATGCGTAACCTGACCACTTTCCATAAGTTCATCATTCATGGGACCGTTATCTACGGCCGTGACGAACATGCTGCGGTTGACCAACTGCCAGGTCCAACCACCAGGCGCAGCACCGAGATCGACAGCAGTGCCTCCAAGCGGGATTCGTTCATCCCACTGCTTTACCGGCACAAACCAATGCCAGGCTTCTTCCAGTTTAAGCGTCGACCGACTTGGTGCCTGCTTAGGAAACTTCAGGCGCGGAATACCATTTATCCACGGAGCAGAGTTCACCACAGGCGCAACACCCACATACATCTCACTCCCGGCAAGCACAAACAACTGTAGACGCAACGCTTGAGCGCGCCTGCTTTTAACCAGCTTGCCCGACTTACGCAGAAACTGCGCCAAAGCGGAGCCAAATTTACGACAGAAAGTAACCAGCTCACGCCCTTCAGTTGTATCCGGTTGCTCTACCCACAACTCAATACAATCGGGATATGACGCTAACAACGCACTGAGCTGACCTATACGATCACCCGCCTCCAAGTGCTGCAGATCACCACACGCCATCCACTGGCGAATGAATATCAACGAACCAAAATCCACCTTATCCACAACGACGCGCGCATCTCCCGACTGCGGACAGGTAAACAACACGTAACCCGACTGGGATTCCAACTGGCAATAGCCATAGATACCCACCTCTGCTGCACGATCTGTGATCTCAGCGGCGGCTTCTTTCTCAAATCCCGGCCGGCACTGCAGCACAAGACGGTGAAATTCGTTCAACGAATAATCTCCTCAATCTGACGAGTAACGTGTTCAAGATGCATCTGCTGGGTATATCCGGATGCTTTCCTAGGCTTAAGATCATGATCCCCATCCTCAAGCCAATGCAGATGCACCGCTTCGGAAAGCGCGTAGTGTACCACTTCTTCCCGGCTTCCCATCGCGTCTCGTTCACCCTGAAAAATATGTACAGGCTTAGTTATGTCTTCCAAATGCTCAGTGCGTAGCTTTTCTGGTTTCCCCGCCGGATGAAACGGAAAACCCAAAGCGAAGCATGCGACTGCATCTGTCTCCTCCAGTAACATTGAGGCAACACGCCCTCCCATGGATTTACCCGCGACATAGACCGGCAAATCGGATTCAGCACAATGCAAATCAATCAGTTCTTTATAGTAATCAAGCAGAACCGGCATCCGGTCTGGCGGGCGACGCTTTCCATCCTCACGACGCTTCTGCATATAGGGAAATTCAAAACGGATAACCTTCAGCCCTATTGCTGAAAGCAACTCATCCATATGCAGCATGAAGGGATGATCCATTCCCGCACCCGCCCCGTGCGCGAACAGAATACGCCCGGAAGGGCAATTCTCTTTTTTAAACATTGGCTTAGTACCTTGGTAGAAGAGAAAGGAGAATCATACCTATTCAGGCAGCTTGATCTACATCAAGTAAAGAACCGAAAAGGGGTTTCACGGGTGCGGCAAAAGCCGCTCCAAAGACCTAAATGCACCCCCGTATTTATTAATTTCATAAATTAATTTCTTTTTAGAATATTTGTTTTTTCCTTTAATTTCATACCGTTAACAAAACACCCCATACAACCTCCCAACGAGACCTGTGACCTCGATCAAGTTTTCGCAGGTGCGACAATACGCCTCACTTTTTCCGCCACTTTCATTGAAAATCAGTGGCCATTTCCACATAATTGCCGCTGAACTCAAATTTCCTTAATAGCTTGTTGATGAGAGCCTGACATGAGCACAGCAACTGAACACCCCACCTACAATTATAAAGTGGTGCGCCAGTTCGCCATCATGACAGTGGTTTGGGGTATCGTCGGAATGGCCGTCGGTGTCCTAATCGCTGCCCAGTTGGTTTGGCCAGCACTAAACTTTGATATCCCTTGGTTGACTTACGGTCGTCTTCGTCCGTTGCACACCAACGCAGTAATTTTTGCGTTTGGTGGTTGCGCACTGTTCGCAACTTCTTACTACGTAGTACAGCGCACCTGTCAGACTCGTCTGTTTGGTGGCGGCCTGGCTGCATTCACGTTCTGGGGCTGGCAGGCTATCATCGTATTGGCAGCAATCTCTCTGCCAATGGGTTGGACCTCTGGTAAAGAGTACGCTGAGCTGGAATGGCCAATCGACCTGCTGATCGCGGTTGTTTGGGTATCCTATGCGATTGTATTCCTGGGCACTGTGAAGCTGCGTAAAACCTCCCACATCTACGTGGGTAACTGGTTCTACATGGCGTTCATCATCACCGTTGCTGTTCTGCACATCGTAAACAGCGCTGCACTGCCTGTATCTCTGACCAAGTCTTACTCTGTATACCCAGGTGCAGTCGATGCAATGGTTCAGTGGTGGTACGGTCACAACGCAGTAGGTTTCTTCCTGACTGCGGGCTTCCTGGGCATGATGTACTACTTCGTACCTAAGCAGGCTGAGCGTCCAATCTTCTCCTACCGTCTGTCCATCGTGCACTTCTGGGCACTGATCGCGACTTACATGTGGGCTGGTGGTCACCACCTGCACTACACTGCACTGCCTGACTGGACTCAGTCTCTGGCAATGGTAATGTCCCTGATCCTGCTGGCTCCGTCTTGGGGTGGCATGATCAACGGTATGATGACCCTGTCCGGCGCATGGCACAAACTGCGTACTGACCCGGTTCTGCGCTTCCTGGTTGTATCTCTGTCCTTCTACGGTATGTCTACCTTCGAAGGCCCTATGATGTCCATCAAGACTGTAAACGCTCTGTCTCACTACACCGACTGGACCGTTGGCCACGTACACGCTGGCGCACTGGGTTGGGTAGCGATGATCTCTATCGGTGCTGTTTACCACATGATCCCACGCCTGTTCGGTAAGGCTCAGATGTACTCTGTAGGCCTGATCAACACCCACTTCTGGCTGGCAACTATCGGTACTGTTCTGTACATCTGCGCGATGTGGGTTAACGGTATCCTGCAGGGTCTGATGTGGCGTGCAGTAAACGAAGACGGCACCCTGACTTACAGCTTCGTAGAAGCTCTGGAAGCATCTCACCCAGGTTACTTTGTTCGCTGGCTGGGCGGTATGTTCTTCCTGACCGGTATGGTGCTGATGGCATTCAACGTTTGGCAGACTGTACGTAAAGGCAGCACTGCACCTGCAGCTGACGCTGCAGCACAAGCGGCTTAAGGTCATAGGAGCAGATAGAAATGATCAAACACGAAACGATTGAAAAGAATATCGGCCTTATGATCCTGCTGATCATCATTGTGATCAGTGGCGGTGGTCTGGCTGAGATCGTACCTCTTTTCTTCCAGTCTTCTACTACTAAGCCAATCGAAGGCATGCGTACGTACACTGCGCTGGAGTTCGAAGGCCGCGACATTTTCATCCGTGAAGGCTGCAACGTATGTCACTCTCAGATGATCCGTCCTTTCCGTGCGGAAACTGAGCGCTACGGTCACTTCTCTACCGCTAACGAGCACGTTTGGGAACATCCATTCCTGTGGGGTTCCAAGCGTACAGGTCCAGACCTGGCACGTGTGGGCGGCCGTTACTCTGACGATTGGCACCGTGCTCACCTGTACAACCCTCGTGACGTTGTACCAGAGTCCAAAATGCCGTCTTACCCTTGGCTGTTCGAAAACAAGCTGACTGGTAAGGATACCGCTGCCAAGCTTGAGGTTCAGCGCACCTTGGGCGTTCCTTTCACCGACGAACAGGTCGCTGGTGCTCAGGAAGCAGTTCAGGGCAAATATGAGATCGACGCTGTTGTAGCGTATCTGCAGGCTCTGGGTAAAACGCACAACAACTACGACAAAGTGCGGTAAGTAACCTGTGAGTTACGATGTTTATGGTCCTTACATCGTAGTGGTGATGCTCATCACCTTTCTGGCGCTGTTCGCCTGGGTCTTGCACCCAAAGAACAAGGCCAAGTTCGATGATGCAGCCAACCTACCCTTCGATGACGAAGATGAAGGACAAGATGTAAAGACCGATAACGGGAGAATCGAAAAATGAGTGCTTTTTGGAGCGCGTGGGTAATTGTAATTACCGCAGCAGTCATCGGTGGCTGCACATGGTTGCTACTTGCAACTCGCAAAAGCGAGACCTACAAGGAAGCAACTGACGAAACACTGGGTCACGAGTTCGACGGCATTGCAGAGTACGATAACCCTCTGCCACGCTGGTGGTTCCAGATGTTCCTTGCGACTGTAATCTTTGGTGTTGCATATTTGGCTCTGTACCCTGGCCTGGGTAACTTCCAGGGCCTGCTGGGCTGGTCCTCTACCGGCCAGTGGGAAGAGGAAATGGCACACGCAGAAGAACAGTACAAGCCAGTATTTGCAAAATACGCGGCAATGTCTGTAGAAGATCTGCAGCAGCCAGGCAACGAAGCTGGCCTTAAAATGGGTCAGCGTATGTTCGCGAACAACTGCTCCCTGTGCCACGGCTCTACCGCAACTGGTGCATACGGCTTCCCGAACCTGACCGATGACGATTGGCTGTATGGCGGCGACGCTGCAACAATCAAAGCAACCATCACCAACGGTCGTAACGGCGGCATGCCACCATGGGGTGCTGTACTGGGTGAAGAAGGCGTGCGTGACGTAGCATCTTACGTGCTGAGCTTGAGTGGCCAGCAGGTAGACAGCGAATCTGCTGCTAAAGGCAAAACTCAGTTCCAGGCTCTGTGTACTGCATGTCACGGCGCTGACGGCACCGGAATGCACGCACTGGGCGCGCCAAATCTGACTGATAATGTATGGCTGTACGGCGGTTCTTTCGAGAAAGTTGCCCACACCATTCGTAATGGTCGTAACGGTGTAATGCCTGCGCACAAATCTCTGCTGAACGAAGACAAGATCCACCTGATCACAGCTTACGTTTACAGCCTGTCTAACAAGTAATTGCTTGGATAGACAAAAAAAGGCGATATGATCTAAATCATATCGCCTTTTTTTTTGGGCGGTTTATAATATTCAATAATGCTAATGAACCAGATACACAAAGGCTCAGCAGCATATAAGGATTTATATTTTTAGCGGTGAGCACCCAATGAATCAGATACCAGTTCAAGATGTTACTCCCAAGAAGTCTGGTAACGGCAAAAAGGGCAAAGAGGATTTTGATCTCTATGCCAAGCGCGAACACATCTACGTAAAGTTCTACAAAGGATTCTTTAAGAATTTTCGCACCATCAGCAGCGCGATTATGCTTCTGATGTTTTACGGCTTCTCATGGATTCAATGGGACGGCCGCCAAGCAGTGCTGTTTGACCTGCCAAACAGACAGTTCCACGTCTTGGGCATGACCTTCTGGCCTCAGGACTTTATGCTCCTGTCCTGGCTACTAATCATCCTAGCCTTCACCCTGTTCTTTGTGACCGTATTTGCTGGCCGACTCTGGTGCGGATACGCCTGTCCTCAGTTTGTATGGACGTGGTTCTTTATCTGGGCAGAGCGTGTTACAGAGGGTGACCGCAACGCTCGCATGAAACTCGACAAAGCACCCTGGAACGGCAATAAGGTGATGCGCAAAGGTGCTAAGCATGCTCTCTGGCTCCTGATCGCTGTAACATCAGCCATTGCATTCGTTGGGTACTTCACTCCTATTCGCGAGCTGGTACCCGCAGTGCTTGCCTGGAATCTGGGCCCATGGGAAACCTGGTGGCTTGGCTTCCTCGCTGTAGCGACATACGGCAACGCAGGCTGGTTGCGTGAACAGGTATGTATCTATATGTGCCCTTATGCGCGATTCCAGAGCGTTATGTTCGACCAGGATACACTGATCATCTCCTACGATGAGAAGCGTGGCGAAAACCGCGGTAAACGCAAGAAAAATGCAGACTACAAAGCGGACGGCCTTGGCGACTGTATCGACTGTAACGCCTGTGTGCACGTTTGCCCTGTCGGCATTGATATCCGCGACGGCCTCCAGTACGAGTGTGTTGCATGCGGAGCCTGTGTTGACGCTTGTGACTCCATGATGGACCGCATGGGTTACGAGCGAGGTTTGGTGCGCTATACCACCGAACACGCGCTGGACGGCAACGAAACCAAGTTACTCCGCCCTCGCCTTATCGGTTACTTCGCGTGCTTGATGGCAATGTGCATCGCCTTCGGTTACACCATCCTGAGTCGTGTTCCACTGGAAGTGGATATCCTGCGTGACCGCGGCCAGCTGTATGTTGAAAACGCACAAGGCAAGATCGAAAACGTGTACACCATGAAGATCGCCAACAAAGAACAGGTCGACCACCAGTACCAGATCAGCGTTATGGGTCTGGACGGACTGGAACTGATCGGCGACGAGATTGTAACCATCAAGTCTGGTGAACTTCTGGATCACCCTGTACGCCTGCAGATCGCACCAAAGTACATCAGCAAGCCGAACTACGATATTAGGTTTAAGGTGGAAGCTCTCGATGACGCCAGTATTGTCGTCGAAGAGGAAAACCGCTTCATTGGTCCCGCGCCGCGACGATAAGTCGCACCTTTAGACCAATAACCGCACTTGCTAATTAGGGTAAAATAACCGTGTCGCTTCCGGCGACGCGGTTTTTTTAGCAACGCTTGACCCGTACTAAAAAAAACGCAGTTGAAGCAAGCAATCGCAGCAGTTGGGGACCTCTTAAGCGTCTGTTCCTGTATACTGCCACCGACCGCAATTCGTTCACCTAGATTTTAGAGATGTCGATGAGTAAGCAAAATCCTGCAGTTGCCCCTTGGTACAAACAACCTTGGCTATGGTTCATTCTCGCACCACTGATTGCCGTATTCATTTATGGTTTTGCATTCCTGTACATCTCTATCGTGACCCACGACGGCATCGTCAAGGATGACTACTACAAAGAGGCCCGCGGTTATCACGTTGATGACTCACGCCAACAATATACACGTGAACTTGGCCTCAGCGGCGACCTGACCTTCGACCTGTTGACCGGCGATGTAGTCGTGAACTTGAGTGGCAATCTGGACTCATTGCCAGAGTTTCTGACTCTAGGCATCATTCACCCAACCCACCAGAATTACGATCAATACCTGACATTGCGTAACCAGCCAGGCACGACTAACTTCATCGGCAGTTTACAGGGTAAGATTCTGGGTAAACGCTACATGACCCTGACACCTGAAGATGAAAGCTGGCGTCTGCGCGCTGAGATTACTGTTAGCACTAACCGTGCGAAAAACTCAGACGCCCCGGTTAAAGCCACGCTCTCAGCTTCAAAGTAATAGATGAACAGTTCACTCCCGCCATCGCAGTCCGCTGAAACAGGCTGCTATCACTGTGGTCAAGACATACCCCAGGGCAGCAGTTTTTTCACAATTATCGAAGAAAAACCTCGCCAGATGTGCTGCCCTGGCTGCCAGGCTGTCGCTCAGACGATTGTCGACAGCGGCCTGGACAACTTTTACAAGCATCGCGCGACGACTTCCTATACCCCGGACTTCACCCTCAAGTCGGTGTCGGAAGCGCAACTGAGTGAACTGGCTCTCTATGACCAGGATTCGATTCAGCAGGATTTTGTTGTTACTGCTGAGAACGGACTGAAAGAAGCCACCTTGGTAATTGAAGGCATTACCTGTGCAGCCTGCGTATGGCTGCTGGAACATCACCTCAACAAACAGGACGGTGTAGAAAAAGCCAGCGTCAATCTGACCAATCACCGTGCCCGTCTGACCTGGAACCCGCAGATATTGCCATTGAGCATGTTGCTGGCGGAAATCTACCGCATCGGTTACCAGGCACACCCTTACACCCCCAATAAAGAAGAACAGCTGCTGGATCAGGAACGCAAGCGTGCAACTCGCCGCCTTGGTGTAGCTGGTTTGGGCATGATGCAGGTGATGATGATCGCCGTCGCACTCTACGGTGGCGCCCTGCAAGGGATTGAAAGCAAACACGTTACTTTTATGCGCTGGGCAAGCATGGTCATCGCTACGCCTGTGATTCTATATGCGGCCCGCCCGTTCTTTGTAGCCGCACTGCGCGACCTGCGCACGCGCCATTTGAGCATGGATGTCCCGGTATCGATCGCTGTCGGCGGCGCATATCTGGCCAGTGTCTGGGCCACCGTCACCGATAGCGGTGAGGTCTACTTTGACTCGGTGACGATGTTCACTTTCTTTCTGCTGATCGGCCGCTTCCTGGAGATGCAGGCACGCCATCGCACCGGCCGAGCCGGTAACGCAATGCTTAACCTTTTACCGGCATCCGCCATTAAGGTGATCGATGGCGAAGAGACCATGATTCCCGCGAAAGAGCTGGCCGTGGGTGATCGGGTCATCATAAAACCGGGCCACACGGTACCGGCCGACGGTCGCATTATCGCGGGCAACAGCTCTATTGACGAGTCTGCACTGACCGGGGAATACCTGCCCATCCGCAAAGAACAGGGCGACGAAGTCATTGGCGGCACCATTAACGTCGAAAACCCAATCACCCTTGAAGTGACACGTATCGGCGCCGAAAGTCAGCTTTCCTCCATCGTCCGCCTGCTCGAACGTGCGCAAGAAGACAAACCCAAGGCCGCGCAACTGGCAGACCGTGTAGCCAGCTATTTTGTCGCCGCCGTACTGCTGACTGCGGTTACTGTCGGTTTTAGCTGGTGGCTGATTTCACCGGAGGACGCCTTCTGGATAACGCTTTCCGTACTCGTAGTGACGTGCCCTTGTGCCCTGTCTCTGGCGACGCCAACTGCGCTTACCGCCGCGACTGGCACACTGCGCCAGAACGGCGTACTGATCACCCGCGGTCATGTCCTGGAAAGCCTGTCCCGCGCCACACACATTGTGTTTGATAAAACAGGCACCCTCACTGAGGGCAACCTGACCCTGCAGGACACCTTGTCATTAGATGATCATACGACCGATCATCACTTGCAGATCGCAGCCGCGCTGGAGAAACATTCCGAGCATCCTATCGCACAGGCATTCCATGCGGTTTTCACCCCATACAAGGCCGAAAACCTACAGGCCACACTCGGCCAGGGACTTGAGGGCCAAATTGACGGCCTGCGCTACCGCATCGGCAAACCGGACTATGCGTTTGCCGTGTGCTCGAACACTCATACCAAACCGTACCTGCCTGCAGTCTGCGGGCAATGGTTGCTGCTGTGTAACGAAACCGCTCCATTGGCATGGTTTCGCCTGAATGATCAGGTACGGCCCGAAGCGGCCCAAACCATCAAACATCTGCATCAGCTTGGCCTTAAGTGTGAAATGCTGACAGGTGACAGTTCCAGCGCCGTTGACGAAGTTGCCACAGCACTGGGCATAGACACCGTGATTTCAGGCGTATCGCCTGAGCAGAAGCTGAAACACATCCAGCAACTGCAGCGTGAAGGTGCGCAGGTGATCATGGTTGGCGACGGCATTAACGACATCCCGGTACTTGCGGGTGCGCAAACCTCGATTGCTATGGGATCAGCAACAGACTTGGCAAAGACCAATGCCGATGGTGTATTGATCTCTGCAGACCTGATGCGCCTGACCGATGCCATCCGATTGTCACGCAAAACACGCAGCATCATCCGCCAGAACCTGGCATGGTCAGCCGGCTACAATCTGCTTGCCCTGCCTCTCGCCGCACTTGGCTTCATTGCACCTTATATGGCTGCGCTGGGTATGTCTCTCAGCTCAATTGTGGTTGTCGCCAATGCCCTGCGCTTATCTAAACTCGGTAAGGCCAATCGTGTAAAATAGGCCTACACAGGTCATCTAACCGGACAGCTCCGTTATGGACATTATTTTTCTGCTTATTCCAATCGCCATCATCTTTGTTGCCTGTGCGATCTGGGCATTTTTTTACAGTGTAAACAGCGGCCAGTTTGAAGACCTGGAGACGCCTGCGCACAGCATCCTGTTCGAAGACGACGAACACCTGATCCCTGAAGACGCCAAGAAGCAGGACAAAGACAACCAAGGTCAGACGCCCGAATGAATGAGCCCCTGGCCCTTTCTACTGCATTTATCCTCGGACTTCTTGGTGGCACCCACTGCTTAGGGATGTGCGGAGGCATTGCGGCCACCGTATCCATGAGCTCTCCTCAAGGTTGGCGTGGCACCCTGATGCTGGGTGGATATAATATTGGCCGGGTGGCAAGCTATACAGCCGCTGGCGCCCTGATCGGCAGCCTGAGCTGGCTGATGCGTGATCAGCAGCTTGTACTTATCCTGCGGACGTTTGCCGGACTGATGCTGATCGCCATGGGGCTCTATGTCGCCCAGTGGTGGCAAGGGCTGACTTACATTGAGAAAGCCGGTGGCAACCTTTGGAAGCATATTCAGCCACTGGCCAGCAGGCTCCTTCCGGTTAAAAACCTGCCGCAGGCTATTGCATTAGGTATTCTGTGGGGCTGGCTCCCTTGCGGACTGGTATACAGTACCCTGATCTGGTCGTCTGCCGCAGCAGACTGGACACTGAGCGCGCAGCTGATGCTGATGTTTGGCTTGGGGACCTTGCCCACTATGCTGCTAACCGGTTTATTGGCTCAACGCGTTCGACAGATGTTCCAACAGCGACTGACGCGCGGAATTTTTGGCTCCATCATTATCGTATTCGGCGTTTACACGCTTCCATGGCAAGGGCTGCTCGCACTTTGACTTATATCAAGGTTTACGCGCCATAGCGCCCCTAGAATTGCCGGGTTTTGACATTAGTTAAGAGGTAGAGACTTTGGACAACAACAACCTGATCAAGTGGGATCTGGATCTGATTAAGCGTTACGATCTGTCTGGGCCTCGCTATACCTCTTACCCGACTGCACTGCAGTTTGATCCGGAGCTGTCCGCAAACAGCTTGATCGAAACCGGTATGCAGACCACCGATACCGAAGCACCGCTGTCCCTGTACTTTCACATCCCTTTCTGCGCCCACGTTTGCTATTACTGCGCGTGCAACAAAGTGATCACACGCAACCGCAAAAAGGCACAGCCCTACCTTGATACGGTATACAAAGAGATGGCACAGGTATCTCAGTGGTACAGCAATGACCGCGTCGTAAACCAGCTTCACTGGGGCGGCGGCACCCCGACCTTTATCAGCGATGACCAGATGGTCGATCTGATGACCAAGACTCGTCAGCACTTCAACCTGCGAGACGATGACAAGGGCGACTACTCAATCGAGATCGATCCGCGCGAAGCAAACCCGGATACCATCAAAGTTTTGCGTGACATCGGCTTCAACCGCATCAGTCTAGGGGTGCAGGACGTGCACGAAGAGGTACAGAAGGCGGTCAACCGCGTGCAACCAACCGCACAGACCCAGGCCGTTCTGGATACAGCGCGTGAACACGGCTTCAAGTCGATCAACATGGATCTGATCTACGGCTTGCCGCATCAAACAGAAAACAGCTTCCGCGAAACGCTGGACACCGTTATCGCAATGAATCCAGACCGCCTGTCCGTATTCAACTACGCGCACATGCCGGACCGTTTCCGCTCCCAGAAGCACATCGATGCATCAACGCTTCCGAGCCCGGAAACCAAACTGGCGATCCTGGAAAACACCATCAAAACCCTTTTGGATGCGGGTTATGCCTACATCGGCATGGACCACTTTGCCAAGCCCGACGACGAACTGGCACTGGCCCAGCAGAACGGCCAGTTGCACCGTAACTTCCAGGGCTACACCACACACGCGGACTGCGACCTGGTCGCGATGGGCGTATCCTCTATCAGCCAGATTGGGCGTGTGTACTACCAGAACGAACACGACATCGCCAGCTACACCAAAGCCGTCGAGGAACATAACTTTGCCGTGAAACGTGGTGTCGTAATGAATGATGACGATGTGCTGCGCGGCGAAGTGATCAAGCAGCTGATCTGCCACTTCGAACTGGATACTGCACAGATCGAAAAACGTTTTGCGATCGACTTTTCAGACTACTTCGCAGCCGAACAAGAAGAACTGTCTCAATTTGCTCAGGATGGCCTGATCACCGTAACCAACGGCGTCATCCGGGTGACACCGGCTGGTCGTTTGTTGATCCGTCGTATCTGCATGTCGTTCGATGCTTATATCCCCAAAATGCAGGCGACCAACGGTTTTTCCCGTATTATCTAACCCGGTTTAATTTGCAGCAAAGCTTCACCGATTTGCTCAAATTGTGGATAATGACGCCGAGTAGCCTCTCAAACCTAACTAATTTCAGGGCCTGATTATGGGTGATATAAAGTCGACAGAAGGGAAACTGCGAAGCCTTCAACAGGTTCATTGCCAGACCTGCAGCTTAAGTTCACTGTGCCTGCCGGTGTCACTGGACATGACCGAAATGGAACGCCTCGATAACATTATCGATAAGAGCCGTCCGTTGAAAAAAGGCGAGCACCTGTTCCATCAGGGAGAGCCGTTTACATCTGTATACGCTATCCGCGCCGGAACCATTAAAAGCTACACCATCACCAACGAAGGTGAAGAACAGATCACTGGCTTCTTCTTCCCGGGTGAACTGGTTGGCCTTGGTGGCTTCGACGAAAACAGCTACCCGGTCTCTGCCAAGATTCTGGAAACCACAACCGTTTGCGAAATTCCGTTTGAGCGTCTGGATGATCTCTCCGGTCAACTGCCAGAATTGCGCCGTCAGATTCTGCGCACCATGAGTAAAGAGATTCGCGACGAACAGCAGATGATGCTGTTGCTGTCCAAGAAAAATGCCGAGCAGCGTGTTGCCACCTTCCTAATCAAACTGTCTCAGCGCTTCAAGGCACGTGGTTATTCCGCGTCCCAATTCCGCCTGTCGATGTCCCGAAACGAAATTGGTAACTACCTGGGTCTGGCGGTCGAAACGGTAAGTCGTATCTTTACACGCTTCCAGAAGAGCGAGCTGATCCGCGTGGATGGTAAAGAAGTTGAGTTACTGGATCTTGATCAGCTGTACTCCCTGTCCGGCGAATGCCCGACCTCCGGAGAAGCAAACAACTGTGGCGAAGAATCCGACGCCGCATCCTGATACCAACAAGGCAAAAAAAAGCGTCCTTTGCCAAGGGCAAAGGACGCCAGCCAGTTGCACAATGAAGTAGCCATCTCAGTGTGTAACCCAACGGTCCTATTAGACCTGTGAACCACTTCCAAAACATTGAGCCATATCAAGCCGTACCCACTCCAGGAGTAAACGATGTCCTACGATGAATGTTATATCAAGTCAGTCATGCGCACGATTCCCGACTGGCCAGAGCCCGGCATCCAATTCCGTGACATCACACCGCTGTTTAAGGATCCAAAAGCACTGCGCATGATCGCAGACTCTTTTATCCAGCGTTATATCGACAGCGAGATCACCCACATCGCATCGATTGATGCACGTGGCTTTCTTATTGCCTCCATCATGGCTTACCAACTGAACATTCCACTGGTACTGGTGCGCAAGAAAGGCAAACTACCGGGTGAGACCATCCATGAAGAGTACAAACTGGAGTACGGGACTGCGTCCGTCGAAATGCAGATCGACGCCGTTGCTGAAGGCGACAAAGTACTGGTCTTTGATGACCTGATTGCGACTGGCGGAACCATTCTGGCCGCGTGTAGCCTCGTTAAACAACTGGGTGGGGAAGTAGTCGAAGCTGCTGCATTGATCGATCTACCGGATCTGCAGGGGTCTGCGCGCATCCAGGAAATTGGCGTACCGGTACACACACTGATGGCGTATGAAGGGCTTTAATCCCTTTAACGTTCACAGATACGTATAAGGGCTGTCATCGACGGCCCTTTTTCTGTCTCGTATACGCCCTGTGCCAAGGCGTATCATTGTAGATGCACTGCCTCATCGTATTTGGGATTACAACAAAACCTCAGTTCATCTCCCTCGCTCTATCCTGCCCCAACTACTGCGGGCTAAACCGATCGCTCCCCAGACCAACCATACCGAGGATCTCACTCTACCGCACACCCCTCTATAACCAACAACCCTGTGCCCAATTCACCCGACACGGGATTTCTAACCCCATTAAAGCTAGAATACCGCCTCGATTCAGAGGAGCCGTAATTTCATGTGGTTTAAGAACATCATCGTTTATCGCATCACTGGCGATTTCAACTATGACGAAGCCCAGCTTGAAGAGAAACTTCAGGAACAAGCCTTCACCCCCTGCGGTAGCCAGGACCTGAGCCGATACGGCTGGATCTCTCCCAGCAATGGACTGCAGGATACCCTGCTCCACAGCGTCCACGGCTTTCATATGGTCGCAGCCCAAAAAGAAGAGAAGATCCTGCCTCCAGCTGTTGTGAAACAGAAAGTAGAGGAGAAGGTTGCCCTGATCGAAAAGGAACAGGCACGCAAGGTTTACCGCAAAGAACGCGACCAGCTAAAAGACGAAGTTGTACTGGATCTACTGCCACGTGCCTTCAGCCGTTTCCAACAGACCCGTGCACTGATTGCCCCCCAGCAGGGCTGGGTTATTGTTGATGCCTCCAGCCACAAGCGTGCTGAAGAGCTGTTAAGCTACCTGCGTGGCACATTGGGCACACTGCCAATCGCACTGCCAGACGTCAAACACTCTCCATCTGCCATCATGAGCCAGTGGCTGGAAGGCCAACAGCGCCCACAGGGACTTGAGATCCTTGACGAGGCAGAACTGCGCGACAACCTGGTGGAAGGCGGTGTAATCCGCATCAAAGGGCAGGAGCTGCTGGACGAAGAGTTTGTCGCCCATCTGGAAGCAGGCAAGCGCGTAGTGAAGCTGTCTGTCGAATGGGAAGAACAACTACGCTTTATGGTGCAGGAAGACTTGGCGATTAAGCGCATCAAGCTGACCGACCAGATGAAAGAGAAGATGGATCAGGAGTCGCAGGAAGACCAACTGGCCCAATTTGATACCGATATGACCCAGATGGGTATCGAGTTCACCCGCCTCTTCCCGATGCTGATTGAAAGCTTTGGTGGCCTGGCGGAAACACCTTAAGCCCGTCATTCTTCGGAACACAAACAAGGCTGCTTAAAGGCAGCCTTGTTTCTGCCACAACGCTTATTCCGCGGTATCGCCTCGTGTAATACTTCATTTTCGATTCCGGACAACCCACTTACAGCAACTGATGCACCAGCCGCAGCTGGCTGACCAATCTTTTCCACATCGTGAGACCCAAAGGGCGGATTGGCCGAGTCATGCACCGGCAGCTCATGCCATTGAGTGCGTGAACTTGGTTGTCTGGACTCTGAGCACGCTTTACTTCAATGTTTCACCATCGTGTCCGACAACAAGCGAGTACCCATCCGGTCTCGATCATAGAACGTTTGCCACCTTCTCCCACGACCACAGGAGAAAACAGGATTGCAGCCGCCAGAAGCAAAGCGGTTACAGTGCGTTCGAACGCCGTCCTTACAAACGTGATATAGAGATATCTTTATTAGCTATATTCAACGATTTGTGCACCAAAGTGGAAAGCAAAGCCATGCAACGGGGTATTCGCTTAGGGCGGAGATCCCGCCCTAATGAGGGTTAATCTGCGGAGATTAAAGCAACATATCGATACTGAAGTTATCAGCATCGTGGGTCAGGTTATGAGCGGCACAACGGCCTTCAAACTCTGAACACTCATCCTCCATCTCTTTCTGACCAAACTCGTTGTTTTCCAGAAACTGTAGCTGAGTCACACCCGCATAATAGAACGCCATTACTGTTGCTGCGGTTTGGTCACCCTGCTCGACTTTCTCTTTCCAAATGTGCTTCTTGTTCTGAATCTTCAACACCTGACGCTTCAAGTTCCAGGCGTAGCGAATTTCGTCAAAGTACGGCTTACCCACAACCAACGCGTAGATCCCACCGGTAATCAGCAAACCGATAATAACACCCGCCAAATTGACCGCCATGTTGGAGCCTTCGGGGTTGCCCGCCCAGCCACGCAACAGAGTCGCAAACGACATCCCCAGCACCAGAAATATCGAACAGAAAATAATCGCAACCTTGCGCTGTTTCGCACGATAAAGCGCTTTATCGATTTGGCGTAGTTTCATTGTGGCTCCGCTACCTATAATTGTTGAAGGCGTGTAGACTACCGCATTTTTCAGCCATAGCTATACCGATGTACTCAATAAAAGAGATCTTTTACAGTCTGCAGGGCGAAGGTGCCCATAGTGGACGTCCGGCTATCTTCTGTCGCTTCGCCGGGTGCAACCTCTGGTCTGGCCGAGAGCAGGACCGGGACAGTGCTGTGTGCGATTTCTGTGATACTGATTTCATCGGCACAGATGGCAATAACGGTGGCAAGTTCAATGATGCCGAGACGCTGGTAAAGTTCCTGACCCGCTTGTGGCCGCAGGATATGAAACACCGTTACGTGATATTTACCGGCGGCGAGCCAGCCCTGCAGCTGGATGAGGCGCTGATTGAAGCCTGCCACGCAGCAGACTTTGAAATCGCGATTGAGACCAACGGCACCAAGCCGCTGCCTGATGGGATTGATTGGGTATGCGTCAGCCCAAAAGCCGACGCCGAACTGGTCATCACATCTGGAGACGAACTAAAACTGGTCTATCCTCAACGGCTGGCCATGCCAGAACGCTTTGAATCCCTCGCTTTCCAGCATTTCTATCTGCAACCGATGGATGGCCCGATGCGGGAGATGCACACCCGCGATACCGTACAATACTGCATGGACCACCCACGCTGGAAACTCAGCCTGCAAACTCACAAGCTGCTGGGCATCGAATAGCCGCCCTACCCTTGAATGCTAAGCTATGCCGGTAGAGGGTTCGTTTTCATATTACGATAAAAGATGAGAGCGAACGCCGGTAGGTTCATCAGAACACCGTAGGTCAGTGCCGCAGCCGACATCTCCGCATTCTGCAGTACCGTTCCGGTAACCAACAGTGCCGTTCCTGCATTCTGAATACCCACTTCGATACCCAGTGTCAGCGCCTGTGTATGTTCGACACCACAGGTGCGCGCGATACCAAACCCGGCGCCAAATGCCAGTGCAATCAGCAACAGTACGGCGGGCCCCAGAACTGCGACCAACTCCGGTAATCGTGCCCAGTTGGCTTTAACGATCCCAACAACCACCATCAGCAGGAACAGCATCGACAGCACTTTAACCGGTTTCTGCAAACGCTGACAAAACGTCGGGGCTTGATGATGCAGGAAGACGCCTATCACAACGGGCACAATGGTCATGACCACCAGCTTCATCATGGTGGGCAATACCGGGAAGCCCGAGAATTCGGATGTCCCCACCCAATGCTGTAGCGCCCAAAGGGTCATCAGTGGCAACATAAATGGTGCGATAAAGCTGACAATCGCCGTCATGCTCACCGATAACGCCGTATCTCCTCGGGCCAGCAGGGTAATCATGTTCGACGTTGCCCCACCCGGGGCAAAGGTCAGAATCATCAAGCCAACGGCCAATGCAGGCGGCAGATCCAAGGCCGTAACCACCATGAACCCGAGTACCGGCAGCAACAGCAGTTGCATACCGATACCCATGGCTGTCACCTCTGGCCGCCTGAGAACCTGCCTAAAATCGGCGACAGAGAGAGACAAGCCAACACCCAACATAATGGTGAAGAGAGCTAGCGGTAATATGACCTGCGTCATGGCACTGTTTTCCATGAATTCACTCACATCAAAAGCTGAAATTATTGCCCGGCCTGTAGAAAACCGGCTCAACTACCCGAGTTATCAGGGATCCCGGATTATGCCCACATATCTTGTGGATAACTCTGTGGATTTGGTCTCGAAAACGTCACCAAAGCCACGCATTTTCTCACCCTACAGCAAATTGATTGTTTTTTAACCAGATAATTCTGGCTTTTATTTTCAACAACTTACAGACTCATAACCATAAGATTTATCTAATTTACCGTTTATCTGTTAAAGTTCCCAGCATAAACCCGGTTCTGTGATAAAAGTCTTGGCGTCCACGCCCCTGTAGATGGTGCTATGACGCGATCCGATTGCCCTTTAATAGTATTCTTATTCATCATGAGCAGAGAACTTAGCCAACAAAAAGCAGCCGAACGGGTTACCCTCGTCGGCGCCATTCTCGACCTTGTTTTAGGCATCGCCAAAATCATCGTCGGCCTCGTATCTCATTCCAGCGCACTGATTGTCGATGGCGTCCACTCCCTCTCCGACCTGGTGACCGATGGCCTGGTGGTTGTGGTGTTGAGAATTTCCCATCAGGAACCAGATGAAGATCACCCCTGGGGCCACGGCCGCTTTGAGACGGTTGGCACGGTTGTCCTCGGCTGCGTACTGATTGCCGTAGCAGGGGCAATGGCCTTTGAGAGCGCAAAACTGCTCTTTGCCGAGACCACACCGCTGATGCCTGAATGGCCTGCGCTGGTGATCGCCGCCTTGTCTATTCTGGGTAAGGAGTGGATCTTCCACTACACCATGCGCGTGGGCAGGGAGATTAAGTCCGACCTGATCATTGCAAACGCCTGGCACAGCCGCACCGACGCGCTCTCCTCCGTCGTCGTATTGATTGGCGTAGCGGGTGCGATGATGGGTATCTGGTGGCTGGATGCACTTGCCGCACTGATCGTCTCTGTTATCGTCGGTAAGATCGGCTGGGAGATGACTTGGGACAGCATCAAGGAACTGGTCGACACCGCCTTACCGGAAGAACGTGTGCAGGCCTACCGGAAAGTCGTAATGCAGGTCGAGGGGATTGTTAGCGTACACAGCTTCAAAAGCCGTAAGATGGCAGGCCAAAGCCAGCTGGAGATGCACATCCAGGTACCACCGACGTTATCGGCCTCTGAAGGCCACTATATCGGGGATACCGCGGTCTGCCGCCTACAGGACGCCTTCCAAGACATTGGCCACGTCATTTTCCATATCGACACCTATAATGATGAAACCGATCAGGTGTGTAAAACTCTGCCCCTGCGCGGTGAGATTCAACAGACAATTAACGACGCACTGAACAATGTAGCACCACAACTGCCAAGGCCTAAGCGTATGACACTCCATTACAACGATGGCGTTGAGATCGAGTTGTTTTTTGCTGCCGATACGAGTGCAGATGCAAGCCTGTCAGAACAATTGAAAGCCGCGATGGACAATCCGCACTGGCTGGACGAGATCAGTATCTGGATAGGTCCTGGCCGTTGAGCAGCTACCAGATCCCGGCGGCACGGCACCAGGTTGAACTGATCATTAAAAACAGCCGCTTTCTGACGACCATTGCACACACCCCGGATAAGGCGAGTGCGGATGCCTTCATCCAGGAGTTGCGGGAACAACATCCATCCGCCAACCATAACTGCTGGGCTTTCGTTGCGGGCAAACCGGACGATTCCCGCTTGTGGGGATGCAGCGACGACGGAGAACCCAAAGGTACTGCCGGCCGCCCTATGCTGAATGTGCTCTCGCACAGTGGCGTGGGAGAGATTAGCGTGGTGGTAACCCGCTACTTCGGCGGTATCAAACTGGGTACAGGCGGCCTGGTTCGCGCTTACAGTCAGGCGGTACGTGAAGGACTGGAAACCTTACCTTTAGCCACGGTTGTTCCAAAAGCTCCTTTGCGGCTGAGCGCAGACTTTGCTATGACCGGTCAATTGGAACACCTGCTCAACCAATATGAGGTGCAGGTAACCCAGCGCGACTGGCAGGAACAGCTGCTGATAGAGGGCGAGATCGAACTGACACGCCTGGAAGAGTTCCAGCAAGCACTGCAGCCTTATTCAGGCATCACCCTGCTGAGCTGCGAATAAGCGGTCTCCAGCGCCGCTTCCCGCCGTTCGTGTAAACAGTGCTCGGGTAACAGGCTAAGAATCTCCATCCGTGACAGCACATTATGCACCACATCATTGGTGCCAATCACATACACCTCCCGCTGCGCGGCCTGGGAATCCACAATCATGTCTTCGATCGCGATGGCAGTGGATACGTCGATCATCGGAACCCGGCTGAAATCCAGAATCAGGGCATCAAACTGGGACTCCTGCTGAAGCTTGCGAGTGATCCCTTTGGCCGCACCGTAACTGACCGGGCCATTGAAATGATAGAGCAGGATGCGTCCCTGCGCTTTACACAGCAACTCATTTTCCCGGGCACTGAGCAGCTCGCTCTGCAGATTTTCACGACTGATCACTTCCAGCGCTGCCACCTGTGTGTCTGCCAGGCGCTTGACGGTGATGATATTGGCTAAAAATACCCCCACCAACACCGCCGTTACCAAATCAACAAACACGGTCAGGCCAAATACCAGCAACATCAGGCAGACCACAAATATCGGAGCCCGAAGGAGGCGGCGCAGGAACTTCCAATCGATGATATCGAGCCCTACCTTGATGAGAATACCGGCCAGCACGGCATGGGGGATATGCTCGGCCAAGGGTCCTGCCCCCATCACCACCGTAACCAGAATAAGGCTGTGAACGGCCCCCGACAGCGGCGTTTTACCCCCGGCACGGATATTCACCACCGTGCGCATCGTTGCCCCGGCGCCGGGTAACCCACCGATCAACCCTGCAGCCATATTACCGATCCCCTGACCAATCAGCTCCCGGTCAGAATCGTGATGGGTTTTGGTCATATTATCGGCAACCAGTGAGGTAAGCAGGGAATCAATCGAGCCCAGCGCCGCCAGAATCAGGGCGGCTTTTAACATCTCATATGCCAGCCCTGGCTCAAAAACGGGCCAATGCACCTGCGGTAAGCCGGTCGGAATTTCTCCGATCACTGCCAGCGAACTATCCTGTAATACCCATATCGACAACAACGTGCCTACAAACAGGGTGACCAGCGGTGAAGGCAGGAGTTGTGCCAGGCGATGCGGCCAGCAATACAGTAACAGCAGCGCACCGCCGCCCAGTAACAGCGCGTTGACGTTCATATCGCTGATCAGTTGAGGCAGGATAATTACTGCACTGAGGACGTCGGCCTGGGCGTCATGTCCCAGCAACGGCCCCAGTTGCAGCAGGATGATGATCACCCCGATCCCGCTCATAAAGCCGGATATCACCGGAAACGGGACCAGTGTTATATATTTGCCCAGCTTGCAGAGCCCAAACAGTATCTGGAATGCGCCGCTCATAATCACAACCGTAAAGGCCAAGATTGGCCCGGATTGCGGATCCATCGCGACAAACTGAGTAAACACAGCGGCCATCACCACTGTCATGGGACCGGTTGGGCCAGAAATCTGGGTCGAGGTACCGCCAAACAACGCGGCAAACAAGCCAACACAGATCGCGCCGTATAGACCGGCGATCGCTCCAATGCCCGATGAAACGCCAAACGCCAGTGCCAGCGGCAAAGCCACCACCGCTGCGGTAATACCGCCGAACAGGTCACCACGAATATTTGATCTGATTGATCCCGTCATCTACTGCCCCCGTGCAACTCCTTTTCCCCTGTCAGGGGCCTACCGCAGTGTATGCAGCCTTAGAATGTCAGGTAAATCCCAAGTTGGTCGAATAACCATTCGGCCATTCAATTGGTCACGGTATCCGCAGGCTCTTGTTGCTGCGTGGTACTCAGCTCTGCCAGCTCATTCGGATCACGCTGATAGATATCCGCGCGGAACTGCAGTACCCCGCTGTCCGGATCGATCCAGGCTGTGCGGTAACGGGTGAAGATCTCCACTTCCCCGGGTAAGCCCGAGATGGAAGCCGCTTCGCTTTCCAGTTCCGCATCCAGATCCAGCGCCGGTTTTTCACTGCTTTCTAGCAGCAAACGGGCTAACCCCATCGGGTCTTCGATACGGATACAACCGGAGCTGAAGGTACGCCTGGGCTCATCAAACAGATGCATACCGGGCGTGCCGTGCATGTAAATGGAAAAGGCATTGGGGAAAATAAACTTGAGTTGGCCTAACGGATTGCTGGCCCCCGGCGGTTGCCAGAAACGGTGTTGCTCAGCCAGCTTGCCACGATAGAAGTGGTTCATATCCAGCTCATCAACCGACACCACGTTGGGCACTTCATCCCAGCCTTTCACCAATTTCACGCCCAGCTTATCAAACGCGCCTCGTCCTCCCTGAAGCTTCGGCAAGATGTCCTCGTAGGCGATCCGTTTAGGCACGTTCCAGTCGGGATTAACCTCCAGCGCTTTTAACGTGCTATTCATCACCGGCGTGGGTCGATCTTTCTTACCCACAATGACTCGCATCTGAGTGAGCACCTTGCCATTACGGTAGTAGCGCAGCTGATAATCCGGAATATTGATCTCGATGTAGTCCGGCCGTTTCGCAACCTGGTCCACCAACTCACGCTGTTTGTTCACCAACAACTGCTGCCAGCGCTCCCGTGGCGATATGTTCATCGCCTTACGTGTATTCGGCCCAACAATACCGTCAACTTTCAGCCCGTGACGCCGTTGAAAGGCGATAACCGCACCCACCAACCGGGAATCAAAGAAGTGTTTATTCGACAGCGGATGATCGTAGCTGTAGTCACCGAGAATCCGCAGGCGATCCCGGATACGTGCTACTTGGGGATGTTTCATGCCTTCGCGTAATAGAAATCGCCCCTGCAAAGGTGTCCAGCTTTGGGATTGCGCCAACGTTCGATAGTGACTGATCGCGGCGTCAATTGAATTAAAGCTCACAGGAGGGTAACTGTGGTGGACTTCATACGCAGAGAAGTCGGACCAGGTGGCGTGCTGAAGATCTTGTGCACACTCCGTCAATCCACGCTCTTTAGACCCGCAGTTAAGGTCTAATCCATGGCCTGAACTTGCCCAGCACAATAACACCCAAAATGCGGGCAGATAGGCAGTTTTCATAATTCCCGCCTCCCGTAAAAAAATCCTGAAGTTATCGGCGAAATAGCCGATATGTCCTGCTAAGGAGTAAAAAGGCCGAGTCAGTTTCCTTCAGGGGTACAAATTAGTGTAGCAAAGCCTTTTTTCTTTTTGCTTAGAGTTAATTTTAGACAGCACTGCACAGGATGATTGCAGGTTGTCAGGGGATACGCGTTAATCGTTTGTAGTGACGCGCGAGGGGTTGTATGAAATTCGCGGAAAACACCAACCAGGCTGCCGAATACCTGCGGCAGGCCATACCGCTGATGGTGAAACATAACATTCCACCAAATCCATTGAACTACGCACTCTGGTACACATACGTGTCCAACCGTGTGCCTGAGCTAAATCAGGAGCTGGATAAAACCCTCACGACGTATGGTACCTGCCCTAACCTGGTGGGCGAGCAGATGTTCCGTGAGCACATGATCAAAGACGAGATCGACAGTGCTGAGAACGTGCAAGCCGGTTTGATTGCACTGGTGAATAACCTGCACGAACATGCGGCTGAAACGGCCGAGCAAACGAAAGATTACTCCAACACGCTGCAAGACAGCCTGGATGCACTGCAAGCCGATGGCGGCCCTGCCCTGCCTCTGGAAACCATCATCCAGACGCTGGCCCGTAAAACCCAGGATATCAGCAACAACACCCAACGCTTCCAGCAGCGAATCGATGACGCCCAGGCCGAGATCGAATCCCTGAAAGCAGAGTTGGAAAAAACCCGTCAGGACGCCCGCGTTGATCCACTGACCGGTCTGTTCAACCGCCGCGTGTTCGAATCCGAATTGGGCACCCTGCTATACGGAAGCAACGAAGGCGCAGTAACGCTGGTGCTGGTTGATGTCGATCACTTCAAGCGCTTCAACGATACCTACGGCCACCTGATGGGTGACAAGGTTCTGCAGTATGTAGGCAAACTACTGCGAGAGTTCTGTCCGGAACCGATGCTGCCGGTCCGCTTTGGCGGTGAAGAGTTCGCTGTCCTGCTGCCGTCTGCAACAACGGAACAGGCAGTTGACCTCTCCAACCGGTTGCGTGAAAAAATTCAGGCGATTCGTATTAAACAGAAGAAATCCGGTGAAGTGATCAGCTCTATCACCGCATCATTTGGCGTTGCGATCAGCAAACCGGACGACTCAATCAATACACTGATAGACCGTGCTGACCAGGCACTGTACAGCGCTAAACAGAATGGTCGTAACCAGGTGCAGTTTGCGCCATAAGCTTCACTGCAGAGATAACACAGCGTAGGTTGGCCTTCGCAACGCGAAGCCCAACGGTTGACGGGCAATTTGGAGTTTACCGGCTGGGCATCGCTCGCGTTGGTCTGCCTACAACCGCGTCGCTCTATCGGTTCCGCGCTATCTGACGATGAAGCCCCGCAAAACAAAAACGGGTAGCTATTGCTACCCGTTTTTGTTTTGGCGTTCGTGCATGGATCTGCCTACTTAGCCGGCTCACGCATCGTGACAAACTCTTCCGCAGCCGTCGGATGGATACCGATCGTTGAGTCGAATACTGCCTTGGTCGCCCCCGCTTTCAGCGCAACGGCGATGCCCTGAATGATCTCTCCCGCATCCGGACCCACCATGTGCACACCCAGCACTTTGTCACTGTCACGGTCCACCAACATCTTCATGAAGGTTTTCTCGTCACTGCCGCTAAGCGTGTGTTTCATCGCACGAAAACTGGACTTGTACACATCCACATTCTCGTAACGTTCACGCGCCTGCTCTTCAGTCAGGCCAACAGTACCGATGTTTGGCTGACAGAATACCGCGGTCGCAATCAGGTCATAGTCCACCTTCTGGTTCTGACCACCGTACAGGTTACGTACCAGTGCCATCCCTTCCGCTAGTGCAACCGGCGTCAGCTGAACACGGTCGATCACATCACCAATCGCGTAAACAGACGGTACGTTGGTCTGGTAATCATCATTGACGATGATAGCCCCATTCTTACCCACCTCAATACCCAGCTCTTCCAATCCCAGGCCCGTAACTTTCGGGTTACGGCCAGTGGCGTACATGATGGCATCTGCTTCAATGGCAGAGCCGTCGGTCAGTGTCGCGATCAACGTACCGTCATCCTGCTTTTTGATCTCGGTGACGTTGGTGTTGAAGCGCAGATTGATACCCTTCTTCGCCACCTCTTCTGCGGTGAACTCGCGTACTTCATTATCGAAACCACGCAGGAACATATCACCACGGTAGATCAGATCAGTTTTTGCCCCCAAACCGGCAAAGATTCCCGCAAACTCAACGGCGATATAACCGCCGCCCACAACGATTGCACGTTTTGGAAATTCGTCCAGGTAGAACACTTCGTTGGAGCTAATCACGTGTTCACTTCCCGGAAACTCAGGCACGTTCGGCCAGCCACCCACAGCCACCAGAATACGCTCTGCGGTATAGGTTTTATCACCCACCGCCACGGTGTGCGGGTCAACTAATGTCGCGCGACCATGAATCAGTTCACAGCCGGAATTCACCAGCAGGTTGTTGTAGATACCGTTCAGGCGCTCGATCTCTTTGGTTTTGTTGTCACGCAGCGTTGGCCAGTCGAATTCTGCTTCTCCAGGCGTCCAACCAAAACCGCGGGAGTTTTCAAAGTCTTCAGCATAGTGGGAGGCGTACACGAACAGCTTTTTGGGTACACAGCCCACGTTCACACAGGTACCGCCCAGGTGACGATCTTCCGCCACGGCAACTTTAACGCCCATTGCTGCGGCCATACGTCCGGCACGCACGCCACCGGAACCCGCGCCAATTACAAACAGGTCAAAATCAAAATCTGCCACAATGCAGCTCCTTATGCTCTCTGCTTTACACTCTTAATTTGCTGCGCACCACTCTAGCGTGGAGCGTATCGCGCTACCAATAGAAAAGATCTAACCACCAGATTGCATACCTCTATTAGCGATGCACAAGCTGCTGATTTATAACAGCATAACTTTTTTTGTTAGCAGTACTCACCCCAAAATGGGTTCTGATACACTGTGTTGCAATTTTAACCCCGGAGAACAGCTTCAGATGAAACTCATTTGCTTCAACGTTAACGGCCTGCGTGCCCGTCTGCACCAGCTGCAAGCGGTCATCGACAAGTATCAACCGGATGTAATCGGTATCCAGGAAACCAAAGTCTCGGATGAGGAGTTTCCGGTCGCTGATGTTGAAGCTCTGGGATACCACGTTGAGTTTCATGGCCAGAAAGGCCACTACGGTGTCTGCCTGATCTCGAAAGAAAAGCCTTTGTCACTGCAGAAAGGTTTCGCCACCGATGAAGAGGACGCCCAGCGTCGTATGATCATGGGCGAATACAGTGACGGTAACGGCGGCACGGTTCTGGTCCTGAACGGTTACTTCCCACAGGGTGAAAACATCGCCCACGCAACCAAGTTCCCGGCCAAAGAGAAGTTTTACGCCGATCTGCAGATCCACCTGGAACAGCACTGCGACCCAAGCAAGCCGATTGTAGTGATGGGCGACCTGAATATCTCTCCAGCAGACTGTGACATCGGTATCGGTGAAGACAACCGCAAGCGTTGGCTCAAATCCGGCAAGGCCAGTTTCCAGCCGATCGAACGTGAGTGGATGGCAACGCTGACCGGGTGGGGCTTAACCGACACCTTCCGTCACCTGCATCCAGACAACCACGAAACCTTCAGCTGGTTTGACTACCGCTCCCGCGGCTTTGACCGTGAGCCAAAACGCGGTCTGCGCATCGACGGTATTCTGGTAACGGACTGCCTGCTGGATAAATGTGTGAGTGCCGGTGTTGATTACGAAATTCGTGGCATGGAAAAACCATCTGATCACGCACCGCTGTGGGCGGAGTTCCAGCTCTGATCCTCAAATCTGATTTACAAGATCAGATATCGTAATCCGTCGGGCAGACAAAGCCCGGCGGTTTTATCACCAGCAGATCGCATTCCAGACTGTCCAGCATTCGCTCTACCGTACTGCCACTGATCACGCGCTCCAGCATGCCTTTACTCACATGCCCCACCGCCAGGATAGTGACGGGGATGTCGCGCACGTAGCGCGGCAGCACTTTGTGGGCTTCACCTTCCAACACACTGACCTCAGCGCTTTCAGCATCCAGCGCATACGGTTTTAACAGGTCGTTCAGACATGCGCGGTGTTCCGCCAGTACCTTAAGCTGTAAACCTTCATAGTCAGTGGCCAAATGCTCATCAAAGATGGCGGCCTGAGGCAGGGTATGAAAACTGTGCACCACGCGCATATCGGCCTGAAGTACTGATGCCAGCTGCTGTACCGTTTCAAGAACAAGTCGATCCTGCCTCATGGGCTCGGCACAGGCATGCAATGGATCAACCCCGGCGGCAATACAAATATGCTCCGGCCAACCCTGGGATCGGGTGAGCAACAGCGGGGCCGGACACTCCCTGATCAGGCGTTTCTCACTATCCCCCACAAACAGTTCGGTGAGGATATTGTGATGACTGTGCGCCACCATCACCAAGTCGGGTTCGAAACGCAGTATCTTGCGCATCATCCCGTCAATCTGTTGTGGCGCCCAATACACATCCACACCGACGGGGATATCCTGGGCGTCAAACAGGTAGGCGATCTGCTCTAACTTGGCTTCTACACCTTTAACGTATCCATGTTCTGCGTGAAGCTCTGCTTTTTTATCGAACAGGTACGCCTGATGAAGGGAGGCGCTGTATACAGAGCTGAACAGCTCGACCGAGGCACCAGTGGCCATCGCGATACGGCTGGCCCGCGCAATGATCGGGCCGTTTTCATTGTCAGGACTGACATGGACGAGGATACGCTGGATGTCAGGCATAATCACTTCCCGCGTTTCAAAGCATGTAGGAAGCTTAGTCCAAAGCCTGAATTCTGTAGTAATCGATCAGCATTACCGGACAAGCACAGAGACATTTATTCCCAAATCGAATAGTTATCTTTGATGTTCACCGAATCAGTTCTAAAAACCACCTTTATATTAGACATTATTAATATACAATATAAGACACTTCTAATTTTCGATGCACTCTCACAGGAAAAAAACGATGACCATCAATGCAGCACTTCGCCTGATGGCAGGGACCGTCATACTCGTCAGCCTGGCACTGGGGACCTACATCAACGAATACTGGTACTACCTGACCGGCTTTGTCGGCCTGAACCTGTTTCAGTCTGCGTTCACGAAATGGTGTCCTGCCGTCGTAATCTTCCAGATGATGGGACTGAATGCGGAATCCTGCAGCACACCGGGCATGACCGTTAATCAGGGTGTACACATCATTGCCGGCCTGATTGTAATGACCACTGTAGGCGCCGTTGTGTTTGCTGCAATTTCCAGCCAGATTCTGATCGTAACCGCCATTGTGGGTGCCAGCCTTGCACAGTCAGCATTCACCGGCTGGTGCCCGGCGATCATGATCGCCCGCATGCTGGGAATGAAACAGACCCGCGCTTAAGTCTCCCCTCTGCCCGAGATACGTACACCGCCCACTTGGGCGGTGTTTTTTAGCCTCTCACACCACGACTCGCTTCACCCTACTCTCCATTGATTGCATTCGCACCTTCCTTAAAAATCTCACGTATAGAAAAAGCAAACTCGGCCGATGTTGTTTACAATAGGCGACGCTTTTCTTGGTATTCAATAAGGACATTTGGTTGGCCCTTCGACTTCTTAAACTGCTGGCACCGGCACTGCTTCTGTTGATTGCCGCAGGTCTGCTGATCGATCCCGTCGCGCAGCTACCTGCCGCACACAAACTCACACTCAACCAACTGCCCTACGCACTTGCCACAGGCGTTGCCCTGATGGCCTATGGTTTCAACCGCAATCAGATTCTGTTTGCCACACTTAACCTGATCAGTGCATATCTGCTTATCCAGCTTGGGTTGCAGGTGAGTCTGGATCAGCCCGGTGCCTACGTGCTCTTTAGCGCCCTGAGCCTGCTGATACCGATCAATATCACCTTTATCGCCACCTATAGCGAGAAAGGCCTTTTCACGCCGCTGGGCTTAACACGCCTTGGAGGAGTTCTTCTGGGGTATATACTGTTGATCCTGCTGTGGAGCAATGACGCACTGGCGGGTCAATTACCCAACCTGCCCGCCAACATGTTCGAGATGTTTATCGATGGTCGCTTCCTCAGCAATATGGCTGCTGTTTTCTTTGGCGTGGCGCTGACCACCAACCTGATCTACTTCTTCACCCAGCGTGGTCACGGCAGTGCTGGAGTGTTGATCTCCCTGGCCGCCAGCCTCTGTATGTTTGTCTGGTTTGATCAGCCCAATATCTCCACTTTGCTGATCACCGCGGCTCTGATTGGAATGGGCATCTCCGTGGTACAAAGCAGCCACAAGATGGCCTATCTGGATGAGCTGACCGAAATCCCCGCCCGTCGCGCGCTGCAAGACAAGCTGGCCACTCTGGGTAAACGTTACACCATCGCCATGGTGGATATCGATCACTTCAAGAAATTTAACGACACCTACGGCCACGATATCGGCGATCAGGTATTACGTATGGTTGCAGCCAAACTGGCAACCGTGAGCGGCGGCGGTAAAGCGTACCGCTATGGTGGAGAGGAGTTCACCCTGGTGTTCCCGGGCAAGGATGAAGCCCAGGCACTGCCCTTTGTGGAACAGATTCGTGAACTGATCGCCAACTACCCGATGTATATTCGCAGCGACAATCGCCCTGACGACGAAAAACAGGGCGCACGGATGCGCAATAAGAAGGCAGATGCAGACTACACGACCGTCACCATCAGTATCGGGGTCTGCGAAAAGACGGACGAATATGCCGATCCGATGGCGGTAATCAAAGTAGCGGATAACGCTCTGTACGAAGCGAAGAAAAATGGCCGCAACCAATCCGTTGCAGCCCATTACAAACCGGAAGCGCCGAAGCGTCGCCGCACACGGAAGGACTACGCTTAAGCGAAGGCCCTAAGCGAACGCTGTTCACTTAGAAACTGTAGCGCAGCCGTGCATAGACACTGCTGGCGTCCTCAAACTGGCCAAAGAAGCTGTGTGCCTTCTTACCACTGAAGACGTTAGTCCCCACCACCAATGAGGTGTTGTCGTCAAAGCGGTACGACACCGACGGGCGCATAAACAGGTCTTCATCGGAGGGAGACCAGTAGTTAAACCAGGACAGTATCAGGTTGTCCTGCAGCATTCGGTAGGTCAGACGCAGTGTCCACACGTGCCGGTGCTCATCCGGGCGATAAGGTGAATTACCATCGGTCCGGGTAAGTGCACCGTAGTCCTGAATCCACTCCTGATAATACTGTACCGATCCGGTCAGTTTGGCGACCAGTTCCTGTTCGTATCCGAACAACACACGCAACTGATCGTTCGGTACCCGCGGATCATCACCACCAGAGTCCTCCCCTTGATACCAGCCAAACTCCGCATTGGCGATACCTTCTCCCAGATTGCCACGCACACTGGCGCCAAAGGTATCCAGACGACTGAAATAGGCCTCACCACCGGCGGTCATCGCATTGGGTTGTTTCCAGAAACCACGGTAGGCGTAAAGTGCCCACTCCGTACTGTCGACTGTGCCGTACAGTCGTAATGCCAATTCGCCGTTGTCGGGCGTATCCTCAGGATCAATAGGTACGAGATGTACTGAGGCTTGTTGTCCATCCAGAGCATTGAAGTAGGAGAAACGCTCGCCGTCGATAAAGCGATCGCTGGTAAAGCGTGGTGTCCACACCAGATCCAGGTTGGCCTTGTCGTTGTAATAGCTGAATTTTGCACTCGCAGAAGGCGCCTTCAGGTATTGGTCATCACGTCCGGCAAAGTAGGACACCCAATCCTTCGGAAACATATCGTTAATAAACAGAAGATCCCCTGTCCCCCAGGTAAGAATCTGCTGACCGATACGCAGATCGGTATTCTCCGACGGGCTCAGGTCCAGCAGCGCTTCACGCAACTCGCCATGCAGGCCGTGCTCAATCCCATCGGCATACAGATCCGCCTTCAGGCTGTAGCGGCTCTCCCCCACATAATCCGAGATCTCCAGTTGCGCCCGCAGATCCGCCAAACTCAGGTCATCGTTCGGCAGCACCGGGTCGTCATCGGTACGGACACCGACTGCCGTTTCCAAAAATCCATGCCAACGCGGCGCTGTGTCCGCCTCCGCCCCCCAACTGTCGTCGTTCCAGCTGTCATTGCCCCAATCGTCCGATGCCTTCAGCGGCTGGACAGTCACCAAAGCGAGCATGACGGAAAGCGTAAGCGGCTGCAGAAGTGCACGCCACGTTACCGAGGTGGAACCTTTGCTCATGACTAAGGCCTCCGCAACCATTGAAGCGGCAGCTTACGCAGCGATCGTTCGGTGAAGACCGAGCTATCCAGCCCCACGTCGTATTTGATAAAACGGAACTCCATGGTTGTATTGCCCCCTGATACCAGATCGCTTACCCGTGATTTAGTAACAGTAGGATGGCCCTGAATTTCTTGCACTTCCAGTACCTCTACACGGCGGTAGAGGCGATCGGCACGGTCCTTGTACTCGATCTTTTGCGGCAGCATGTTTGCTTTATCGATCCACACGCGGTACTGGCTGAACTCAACGCTCGCCGGATCTTTTGGCGTGTTATCCACCACGTAGTGCTGTTCGGTGGTTTCAACCAATTGGTGGCGGTCTTCCGTGATATTGCGACCGGAAACATCTTCGTAGAAGTAATGGGAGCCCACAAAGCTGGTACGCTTGTCACCGGCGGAGATCCGCTTCACCAGGTCCAGACTCGGCAGATAGAGCCAGCGGTCATCATCACTTTCGATATGCTTGGCCACCATGAACACGGTGTTACGTACGTCGGCCGGGCGACTGAACGCCACCAAGAAATCCTGATCGCCACCGTCTGCACGGTCATAGCGCAGGATTGTGAACTGGCGGGTCTGCGTACGACCCTGCCCGTCGGTAATCACCATCCTCGCTTCCGAACGACCATCAACCCCTTTGTAGTATGCGGCCAGGTTGGCCTGATCGACAATCTGGTTAACGTCGGTCAGATCCGCCGCCAGCGCAGACTGCGACAGAACCCATACAATCCCCAGACTCAGGGAACGAATCAGATTACGCATTTTCGGTCTCCTCCTGCGCGCCAAACAGCGCATTCTTGTTGCCGATGCTATCCATCACGGCCGGCAACAGGATTACGGTCACCACCGCCGACACCGCCATAATGGTTGCCAGGAAAAAGCCTACGGTGATGTACGGTACCAATGGTGCGAACAGCAGCGGGGTAAAGCCCACCGCGACCACAACAGCGTTGCGGCTGATCGCCCGTGCCGGGCCCTTGTAGACTTCAGTGATAGTTTTTGACCAGTCGCGGGTATTACGGTAAATGGCACGGGTGCGTTCCAGGAAGTGGATCGCAAAGTCCACACTCAACCCCAGAGTCAGGGCACTCAGCACGGCGATTGGCATATCGTAGTCTTTGCCCACCAGCCCGATCAGGCCATAGATAAAGAGAATGGTCACGGTCAGAGGCAGCATAGAAAGTAGACCTAACTTCACAGAACGGAACAGGAACACCATCATCAGCAACACCATGACAAAAGCGCTCAGCAAACTGTTGAGCATGCCGTTCACCATCTGATCCTGCCACACCACGTTGATATAGGTCAGGCCTGCCCATTTGGCCTCGACACCCTGAGGCAGAGGATTGGCTGCAACGTAGTCGTTCACCAGATCAATCACCTTACTCATATCCTGGTTATCGCCGCTTTTCAGCTGTAACCAGAGCACCGTCGAGCGGTAATCCGGAGTGACCATATGCCAGAGATCATCCGGACGGTGGGAGGACTGGTAACTGAGGATCGTTTGCGCGGCTGCCGCAGCACTGTCCGGCAATCGATACTGATCCGCATCACCACCGTTCAACTCGCGGTACACTGTTTTCAGCAGGGTTGTCAGTCCGTTGGACTTGCCCACGTAACCGGAACCGTTCAGATAATCCTGTAACGCATCCAGATAACTCAGCGCTTCCGGTGACAGGAAATACTTGGCCCGCTGCTGCGCCTGTTCGGCGATGCTCATTAGATCCAGCCACAGCTGCTCTTGATCTGGCTGGTTGTAAGATGCCTCGTCGAACGCCGTGATCAGGTTATCGGTATAGCGCTGGAAATTAGCGTCGTCCGCCTGCGACAGCATCGGCACCAGTGTTTCAACAGCCTGCACATTATCGGCAACATACTGCTTCAGCGCGTTATCCAGCGCGTTGCGATCAGCCCTCATATCCGGTTTTTCCAGCACAAGGTACGCTTCGTAGGTCCCGGAAAAATGACTATTCATCACCGTATCAGCAATGCGCAGGCGGTGATCCTCCTTAAACCAGCGGATCGGGTTGTCGTTGATCTGGATCTGGGTCACGCCGTAGATAGAGATCGCGACCAGCACAATAAAAGCCATCACCAGCCCCTTGGCACGTGCGAGCGAGAAACGCCCCGTAGACACAAGCACACGCCCCAGCAGCGACCTATCATCTTCTTCAATGTTGTGATCCTTCAACGCAGCCAGATGCGTGTCCGACAGGCTGACGATGTAAGCAGGGACAAAGATGACCGTTAGAACAAACGCCAGCATGATGCCCGCCGCCACATGCAATCCAAAGATCTGCACCGGTGGAATAGGGGTATATGCGAGGGAGGCGAAACCTACCGCAGACGTCACAGACGTGTACAGCATCGGTATGAAAAGATGACCCAATACCTCCTGCAGGGCTTTTCGAGGATGCTCGCCCGGCCGGTATCGATCCGCAAACTCCGACAGGATATGCACCGAGTCCACCACCGCTATCGGCATCAGGAAAATCGGGATCATCGAACTCATGATGTGCACGGTGTACCCCTGACCGATCAGCAACCCCATGGTGATAATCACAGAGGCCATCGCCACAATCATCGGTGCTGTGATCAACAGGAAGGAGCGGAAGAACATCCACATCAGCGCAAAGATCATCAAACCCGCCAGCGGTGCGGAGATCGCCATCTGGATAAACATCTCCACGCCGAAGGTGTCTTCAGCCACCGGCAGTCCCGCCATGTAATACAGGTTCTGGCTATCGAGGCCATCGATAACCGCCTGAATCTCCTGCGATAGTCTGTAACTCTCAGATTTAGCCACAATCGGAATATAGATCGCGGCCGCTTTTCCATCATCTGCCACCAGCGTGTTTTGCAGCAACGGCAGTCGACCAATCGCATCCTCGATACGTTGTACATCAGCGTCAGTGTGCGGTGCCAGCTTCATCATCCACTCAAAGCGGATACTGCCCGGCCCCTCCTGAGTGATGTTGTCCACCGTGTCCAGCGCCATCAGATCCTGACGCACGACCCCCTCCATTTTCTGCACTTCGCTGGAAAGCGTATGGAGGTCACCTAACGTTTGCGTGTTGTAAACACCGTTGGCATGGTCCTCGTTCACCACCCCCACCACGATCATGTCGTGGAGAGCAAAACGCGCCTTCACCTCATCGTGATAGGCACGGTCTACCTGATCATGGGGCAGCATGTTCTCTGGATCGGTATCCACCTGAATCGACGGAATCTGGATGGCAGCCAAAACCACCAACGCCAATACCAGAAAGAACACCTGCCTGGGCTTATCCATTGAAAATGACACGAGACGATCTCGTAGCGGCATGGGTTCAGACTCCTGTAAATAGACGACGGGTAAGATAAGATGATTCAAATTATATTAGAATTTTCTAATATTTCAATTCTTAAATTAGCTTACCCTTAAGTAAAGCCTGAACCTGTACATACGCCAACGTGGGTATATGCTATTTACATACAGAAAGTATTAGAAAGCGTTATATTAGATAATTGAGACTTTTTTCTAACCCATTGAGTTAGAAGGAGAAAGCGTTAAGACGCCTTCTCCTGTGTCCATTTTGCGTCCACATTGACCGGATTTAACCGAACAGCGTCGATCAAATGAGTGGGTGACAGGTGTGCGTAGATCATCGTGGTATGAATGTCAGAATGCCCCATGATCTTCTGAAGGGTGACCAGATTACCGCCGTTCATGATGAAGTGTGCACCGAAGCTATGGCGCAAGATGTGGGTGCTCTGATACTCCGATTTCTTCAGCCCGTACTTAGCCAATAACGCCTTGAAGGTAAATCGCGCACTCCTAGACACCTTCTTCGGAATCCACTCAACCAGCTGCGCTGCCAGTACCTCACTTACAGGCACCTCCCGAATCTTTCGGGACTTCGTCTCTTTAAAGCGCACCCGGTTTTCAATCACATCGTTAACCGTCAGGTTTTCAGCTTCTGACCAGCGTGCACCCGTAGACAGGCATACCAACGCCAGCATATACACATCAAAGTCATCCGTAACCAGGCGCTCTAACAACTGGTGAATCTCTTCAGCAGTTAAGAACGTCCGTTCCTTTTCCTGCAGCTTGATAGGCTCCACATGGCGAAGCGGATTCTTATAGTCGATCAGCTCCAGCTTGATCAGCTTGTTGAACATCCCTTTCGCATACAGCAGATAAGTATTCAGTGATGTGGGGCTGTACCCGGCATCGATCCGGGCAGCACGGAACTGAAGAAAGTCGACCGGCTTAACCAACCTCCCCTGCTTGTTACCCGTAAACACAGCGAAGTCTTGTAACGGTTTCTTACGAACCTGCCCGGACTTAACGTGTCGGCCATGCACTTCTGTCCAAAGCTCTATTAGCTCGGTTAACGTGCGGGTGTCTTTCTTCTCTGGCTCCCAGGGGGCATCTTTCGCTTTATTGATTGTGTGGGCTTCAAAGCGAAGACTTTCCGCTTTGGTTTTGAACTTACGACGAAGGCGCGGACCATTCGCACCATAAGGACGGATATCAACGTGCCACAGACCGTCAGAACCTTTTTTCGGCATTACACACCTACCATTGAAGCAATGATAACGTTCAGCGCCTCCAACTGGTCGGGGCGCAATCCATGAATGCCGTTAACGATCTGTCGCTGAGTGGTGGAAAGCGGTCTCATACCCTTTCCTGTTAACCACCAATCAAGTGACATGTTAAACAGAGTAGCAATTCTGATAAGGGTTTCAACGCTGCCGGGGAATGCTTCCCCCTGCTCCCATTTCTGATACGTGCGCACGGATACATTCAACCGATCTGCCGCCTCTTCCTGGCTAAGATGTGCGTTAATGCGTCCCTGCTTTAGTCGTTGGCATTGATCGTGGATCACTTTACGGCTCGGCTGTTCAAAGTCACGCAACTACCCAGCAGATGGGTACTTCATTGTTGAATACTACCCATTTAATGGGTAGTTGCTCGCCGTAGATGGGAGAAGTGGGGTATGACTATAGTTCCTGATCAAGCAATCAGGTTATGAAGGAAGCAGTAAGCAAGGAATGCTAATGACCGAATCTCTCGTTCGGATGCCTAAGAATATTGCACGGCTCAGAGAGGCTGATGAGATCCTGAAACGGTGGTGCGATATTCAGTCCGAAACAGACCAGATAACCAGACTAAAAATGTTCACACAATTGAGAGAAGAACTCGTTCAATTTAGGCGCAAACACTACGTTAAAAGCGCACTCCCAAAACGGCCGTAAACGCCCGTATAATAAGGGATTTGCTTATTTAGACATCTATTCCTGGTACTGCTAAACTTCACGGATTATCATACTGGTTTCGGCACCGAAACGGGTGCGCACTTGGGATAGAACAGGCAATGAAGCTAACAGCAAACCAGTCTACAGGGACATACATCGATCTTTTTTCCGGCTGCGGAGGATTTTCCCTCGGTCTTGGCAATGCTGGATGGCAAGGTGTTTTTGCCGTAGAGAAAGATCCGATGGCGTTTGAGACCTTCAAGCACAACATGCTTGAAGGTGGGCGCTATGAGCATTTCACCTGGCCTTCCTGGTTGCCTCAACAGGCAACTACAATTCAGGATCTCATCGAAAACTACTCCGAGCAACTAACAAGTCTTCGCGGGAAGGTTGATCTGATTGCCGGGGGGCCGCCTTGCCAGGGCTTCTCCACCGCAGGAATGAGAAACCCTAACGATCCTAGAAACCAGCTATCCCAGCAATACATCAAAATGGTCGATATTGTTCGGCCAAAGTTTCTGGTGCTTGAGAATGTCCGTGGTTTCAATGCTGCATTCAAGAACGGTTGCGCAGAAACCTCGAAAATCCCCTACTCTCAGATCGTAAAAGCCAATCTGGAAAAGTTAGGCTACACCGTATATCACGATCACATCACAGCTGAACATTTCGGAGTTCCACAGCAACGCACGCGGTTCATCATGATCGGCATTCGATCTGACTTAGTTGAGAACGCCGAAAATCCGTTTGGCATACTCGAGAACCTTCGTGCCCCTTTTCTTAAATCTAAGGGTCTTCCGCTGCGCTCAATCACGGTAGAAGAAGCAATTGGGGATTTAGAGATAACTCGGCCTGATCAAGATATTGTGTATCACTCAGGTTCAAAGACGTCTGGATTTAAGAAAGTAGACTATTCACCGCCTAGCCAGCTCAATCCCTATCTTTCGCTGATGAGGAGAGGGCTTAATGGATACAAGCCGAATAGTCTAAGAATAGCTAGGCATCGAGAGTCTACAGTAGAAAAATTCAAGCTCATTCATGAAATTTGCCGCCCTGGTTTTGCTTTAAACGAGCAAGAAAAGCTACGCATAGGCACAAAGAAACAAGCAATTTCGGTACTCCATGCGAACAGACCATCGAAGACACTAACAACACTGCCAGACGACTTATTACACTACAAGGAAGCACGAATACTAACAGTACGAGAAAGCGCAAGGATTCAGTCTTTTCCCGATGACTTTGAGTTCAAGGGTAAGTACACGACTGGCGGAAAGAGTAGAACGAAAGAGTGCCCTAGGTATACCCAGGTTGGTAACGCTGTCCCACCTTTGTTGGGTGAAGCACTAGGCACCTTATTAAAGGAATTGGTTAGTAAATGAGTAGTTTTGATGCAGCATTCAAGGCCAACGCTGGCGTTAAGGATATAGTTGGGCGTGGTCTAATCTATGATGACAACATCGCACTTATAGAGCTTGTAAAAAACTCAAAGGATGCAGGCTCTCCAAAGGTCGATATCAGGTTTAGAAACATCTCTAACCCAGGAGGTGGTATCGACTCTGATACAGAAGATATGTTTCTTGAGCCCGATTCAGACGAAGCATCCACTGTATCTGAGATAATAATATCCGACATTGGCTCAGGTATGAGCCAAAGCGATATTGAAGAAAAGTGGCTCAACATAGCGTATTCCGAAAAGCGTGAAGATCAAGCAAAGAAAACAACGTACGCCGGTAACAAGGGCGTAGGCCGTTTTAGCTGCGACCGACTAGGCCGCAATCTTATTCTTTACACTAAATCCAACTCCGGAGAATTCATAAAGCTTCCAATAAACTGGGAAGAGTTCGAAGGAAGAGGAAAAGATGATGAAATCTCGACAATAGAGCTAAAGGGCGAGATTTTAGATAGAGATACTTTCGAGCGAGAAACCGGAATCCCCAACTTCACATCCGGAACGGTTCTCAAGATACAAAACCTACGAAGCAACTGGACTGCCCAGAAGCTTAAAAAGCTGATTAGCGAGTTGGAAAAGTTCTCTCCTTCTTTAGACGCGAGCTTTGAAGTATTCCTTTACTCGGATACTGACTATAATGACGCGACTTTAAAGAAAAAGATAAACACCAAAATAAACAACGGCATTCTTGAGAAGCTTGTATTTAAAACAACCTACATCAAGTCAACGATAGACAGTGAAGGTGATAAAATAAATACAGAACTATTCTTCCAGGGTCGAAGAATCTATCACTACAGGGCAAAAAACCCTTATAAAAACCTAAAGAATATAAAGCTTGAGATACACTATCTAGATACGCTTACAAAGTCATACTTTACCCGTAATATCGGTGTTAATGCCAACTCTTACGGCTCGGTATTCCTGTTCTACAATGGCTTCCGTATATCACCTTACGGCAATGAAAAAAATGATTGGTTAGGCCTGGACCAGCGTAAATCTCAGGGTACAACACGTTTCCTTGGTACACGAGAAATTTTCGGCCGCATAGACATTACTGACTATGAAGACAAGTTTTCGGTAATTACAAGTCGTGAGGGTCTGGCACACAATGAGGCCTTTTATGACCTTGTAGCTTATGATCAGGATGAAAAAACGGTTCTCAATAATGGTGCCTATGATTATGGTTTCGTCACTATAATCATTCGCCAGCTAGAAAACTTCGTTGTAAGCGGACTGGATTGGAATAGACTCTTTGACACCTTGGGTGAAAGGAAGTCGATTTCTGCAGACGATGCTCTTAAAAACCCTGAACGCTACCGTGTAAAAAGACTTTCCGCAGACGCAATTAACGAAGCATGTAGTAAGATATTAAAATCCAATCTAGATGTCGAAGAGTTTGAAATCGACCATAAACTTGTAAGCGAGATCCAAGGCGTTAATGAGGAGAAGTATAAAAAATTCGTTGATGACTTTGTAGAGAAAACTGAGAGTAAGTCCTTCAAAGAACTTTCCCCTAGCGAAAAGGGAATCGTCAAACGGATAGTAACCCGAGAGAAAGAAAAGACCACTGCAGCGATCGAAGAGCGAGACTATGCGGAGGCGCAAGCCAAGACAGCAAAACAAGAGCTCTCTATAGAGAAAAAGAAAGGTCTTTATTTGCTTGCTACAAGAAGAACGCTCAGCGACGACGCAGACGGTTTAATTCATACCGTTAAGCTGAACAACGTCGAGATCAAAGATGGAATAGACACACTTATTGATGGTATTAGCTCTGGCTTTTTCTCAGAAGATCAAATAATAGACCGACTCGGAAATATTAAGCTATATGCTCTAAAAACGCTAAAAATGGCGGAACTTGCAACTCGGTCTGGATATGACAGGGACATTGAAGTTCGGAGCGTGGATATAGAGAAATATATCTTTGAGTACATCGACATCTACAAAAATACCTTTGACCAAAGGGACCTGGACTTTGAATTCTCTCCCAGCAACCTTGGCATAAAGAGAAGCATAAGCGTACTCAATTTGTCGATAGTTTTAGATAACCTGTTATCTAACTCGCTAAAATGGGGCGCATCAAAAATCAAGTGCAACTTCTCTAAGAATAATGAAGGAAAGTTCATACTACTATTTTCTGACAATGGAGTAGGCTTGTCTGACTCACTGAAGGATCATGCCGACTCTATTTTTGACCTTGGTGTAAGAGAAGAGCCACCTGAAGGATTTGAAGGCTCAGGAATTGGGCTTTACTATTCAAGAAAACTTTTGTCGGAAATGAATGCCACAATTAACTTTGAAGGCAATGGAACTGATTTAGAGGGAGCTACTTTCAAAGTAGTATTCAATTGACATGAAGATAAAAAAAGTACTTTTCATCGACGACCAAAGCGTTGATAACATCGTAGATAAATTCGCAGCAAATCTACACAAGAAAGGCTACAAGCTAAAATCAAGCATAGTTTTTATTGGCGACCAGAAATACAAATCAGAAAACCAGAATGGTGAAATATCACTAAACTTTGATGCCATAAAATCTGACATAGAGGAAAATCACTTTCATATAAGATACGACCTTGTTGCATGTGACTTTAACTTTGCCAATGACGACATTAACGGCTACAGTCTGATTCAGTGGCTTAAGCATACATCAACAAGTGGTCACAATTACATTCGAAAGGCAAAATTTGTATCCTATTCCTCAGAGGAGGATAAGTTCAAGGAGCATGTTCTCGCCAGCGAAGATATTGGCAAGTTAATAAGACTAAAACTTGATGGCTTTTTTAAAAGAGACAACTTAGCTGACGCCGGCGCTACTCTTATTCTTAAGCAAGATGTTAATCTAGATCTTTCAAGCTACATAGTTACTGAGCTAGAAAAGTTAGCAGACGTAAAGTTTAATGGCGTCTACCCCAAGTTCGAAGGCAAAACATTTGCAGAGATAGCTCACGAAATAGATACTGACTCACACCATGGCCAGGAGTTCCAAAAAACCATGATAGGGCTTACCCTTGCCCATATGGACGCGCTGAACAAGGATTAGTTTTGATTTATATAATATTCCCAGTTGACCCTAGCACCTCTTTTTTATCTTCCGCTATAGATGTAATAAAAGAAGGAATTGGCGACATTAGCATCAACGTTATAACCATTGAAGCCAGTGATGAAGCCTATAGAAGAGCGAAAGCAGAAGTGCAAGAAATACCAGATGGTGCTTTTGTTCTATTCATGGGACACGGCACATCTAAGTCGCTCTATGGTGGTTGTAGCAAAGACTTTAAGAGAAAGGACTTCTTGGTCACAAATGACCTCCATTTTTTTAAAGGAAAGGACCTTTTTCTATTGTCGTGCCACTCTTCCAGCCTGCTTTATAGTTCTAGAAAGCAGCGAAATCACTCTAATGCGTTAGGATTTGGAGCGCTACCCTCAGACATGGATGAGGCTAACTCCAACAACAAGCTCGCCTCCCTAGGTTTGAGTAATGAAGATATTGCGGCGTATCGAGAGTTTCTAGCAACATGCATTCCTTCTGCAATAGTTCATTACTTCCAAAATGGATACAAGTTTGAGTTCATAGAACAATATCTTATATACCTTCTTAATAAAGAAATAAACCGCTTAGTTTTAGAAGATAAAAACAGGCCGCTAGCTGGCCTAATTTTCTCCATGAGGACAGAAATCAATTCCATGTAAAGCCACATACATAATCAACCATCTTGACTTCCTCTATATAAAAAACAGAGGCCACAAAACAAGGGACTGTATATTGGAACAAGTAGACTGGAACACAATAACCGCGAATATATTGGCTACTACAACTATTGTTTCAGCAATAGCGTTCGTAGCAAAAAAAGTTTCGAGAAACTTTTAGAGTCGCGTCTAAAGCAGAGCCAGGAGCATTATAAAGCAGAGGTTGCAGAAGGCTTTCGCCGACAGGCAGCTATTTATGACGAGATTTATGGTACGTTAAAGATAACTGTATCACTTACATATAGGGCCAAGAATGCAGCAAGGACTATAGCCAAAAACCCGAGAATACTAGCCCACAAAAGAAGAAACGAACGAAACCAGATTAAAGCAATGCTTAACTATTATGAAGCAATTGAAGAGATACTTTTCGACGAGAGAGCTTTAATTCCTCAAAGTATATTTGGACTACTACACGATCAAAAACGCAATATAGGAATGTTCACATCCGCCTGCAATACGTACGCAAAATCATACAACGACAGGAGTGATGAACAGAACTCGCATAAAGAACACCAGATCAGCAAAATTTATATAAGCTTAGAGCAAGGGTGTGAAGAATTCATAAACAAAGCACAAGAGTACTTACACAAGGACACAATAAAGAACTAGTCTCCGGCTATAATCCACCTTTACCATTAAGGTCATCAAATGAAATATCAGCTTGAAAAATGGACTTCGCTAGCAAGCCATTTCATCGGTGAACACTTTGACAACTGCAAGGCGCTATTGGACAAAGACTATGACGGTCTCCATCCACAGGTTCGCTTTGTTAGCACGCAGCTTTACTTATCATGTCACTTCAGTAGTGAAAGCTCACTAATCCTACTAAGAGAAGGCCGTGAATGGGATGCAGACATAATAAGCAGATCAGTTATTGAGGGCACGGTTAAATATATATATATGCTTCAAGGCAATGACGGCGAAAAGCTCACCAGATCAATAGAGTACTGGGAACGGCTTCCAAACTACGCTGCAATTAAAAGGAGCTCAAGAGCCGAGTCATTTCTGCTTGATATAGAGGAAAGCGATTCTTTGGAGTGGCAAGCTATTAGAGATCTTGTGTTAAGCGACTCTGAGATTGAAGCATACAGAGCGGGCAGCAATACTAAAGAACGAAAGCTTTTGGAGCAAAAGTGGTCTTTCAGTCAAATCATCAAAAACTACGCAAATGATAGTGAGGAAGGCTTAGAGTATTTGGCCCATTTAGCCCACGATTATGGAATGAGTAGCCATTTAATTCACAAGGACGGTGACGGTGTAGGAATGATTTGGGAGCGTTCTCAACGAGAAGCTGAGCGATTAAATGCTGTTAAAATTGCGCATATAGCTAAATCAATTTCTGACCTGTGTACTTTTTCAGAAATAAGGTCTATCTATTTGCATAAAAGTTGCAACCTGGATTACAGCTTTGTTAGAGCTCTAAAAGATTCATATCATGCGTTATTTTTAGAGTTGCAACAGGCCACTGAAAGCTTTGTAGAGAAGGAATACGGCACTGAAACTTAAATGGTTGCCTATTGGATATTGGTTCAGGGCCTGAAAGCTAGAAATGTACTGACATTTATTTAAAGAAATTTTCCTAATCCTCCTCTATTCAACGTATTAATAATGACGAAAGGAGACGGTGATATCGTCTCCTATGCGGATGTTCTGATCTTCCTTGATGGTTAGTACAAGCATTCCCTGCTCTCCTAGTTATACTGCCTTGGAGTCTTCTAAGGCAGTTACGTTCCTTTGTTTAGATAGCCGTTCCAAGATTAGGTCGGCGGTTTGATCTGGGGTTAACAGTACCCCTTCCATATCCTTTGCATCAAGAATGCTAATGATCGCTTCTCTCAAGGTAACGGTTTCACCAGCTTCCGAAGGTGAAGTCTGACCCACTTCGGGCATAGTTTTTCCAGTCACTAGCCAAAACACATACTCAGGCCAGTGTTCTTCTATCGCCTTAATGTGGTCCTCATTAACCCTTTGTACGCCGTGACAGACACTCTTCCATGTCCCCGACTTGATGCCGGTAAGTTCTTCAAATTCTTTGTATTTCTTTCGTTCTGAAGACCCGTTTATATCAATAAGTTCTCGAACTCTATCTTTCATATAACGATTTATTATCGTTAAACTATTTACGTCTAATTATTTAGCGTTATATAGTTTAACCGTAGTTTGATTGATTGGCATTAATCATAGTACAGGAAAACGGCATGTTATCTGAAGGAACAATTCCATCCGCACCGATCATGGACCAGCAAGCCTTTGCTGATTCTGTTGGTGTCTCTATCAAAAGCGTTCGTGATTACGTGGGTAAGGGCTATCTCCCCGTTGTGAAGCTTTCGAACTGTGATACTGAGTCGAAACGCTCTTTCATCAACGTGTTCATCTTGCAGGAATGGCTTCGTGATCAAGGCGAAGAGTGGTTAATCCAAATGCGGGAGAACCAATCATGAATCGCCAGCACTACATCAACGCACTACGCGAGGCCAGCAAAGCCCGTGTAATCACGGCACAGGCGATGCGTGACATCGATCATCTGTATACCGATGCGGCCATTAACGGCCCTCTCGGCATCCTGGTCGATCCTGTCTTTGTTCGGTATATCCGTCTAATCGACGCACGCCACAACCGTACCTCCTATCACGCGGGCTTTACCCCTGCACAACGTCGCCTAGCGGCTTTTGCATCCCACCGCGAGATAGAGATCAGTTCCCGTAAAGCTGCTCTTACAGGGGACAGCAGCTTGGGGCGCAAGGCAGCTCACCCTGTCTTGCGTTTTGGTTCGCTGATTCGTGACCTGTTCTCATACCCAAACCCTAGAACGGGCCACACATCAGCAACTATGGCGGTATCTTCCGCTACACCTGCGGGCTGTTATGCCGTGGCTCGCGGGTGTTCTCCTACTTCGGCAAAGGTGCACTAACCATGTTTGGTCTGTTGCACCCTGCGGCCCCTGGTGAATACTGCCCACGATGCAGGCAACCGTACGACGGTCGCTTGAAATCGTTTATCGCATTCACCGATCCGGCCACACAAACCCACCTCACAACCGTCTACGGCTCTGAGTGCTGCCAGAAATGCGAGTACACCCTACTTCGCTGGCCACTGGCTAAACGCAGCACCATCGCCGCACAGGTGGGGCTGGTTGGGTTTCTGCACTACTACACACGCGAAAGCCGCGCTGTACGGGTTACCCCTCGCGGCGTTCGTCCTGCACATGTTTCCGAAAGTTCGGCGGTTCATCTGTGTTTGGTGTCCTGGGGGAACAATACACCCAAGGGCAATCCACGCCCGGAGAAAAAGCCGCTCCGCACTTCCGAAAGCATGTTCGGCTCTGTTGCCCATCAGCTGCCGTCGGAGCTACCGCGCCGCGCACTACGCAAACCGTCACTGAAGAGGGCGAAACCATGAGACTGAACAAACGAGAACAGCTGGCCCTGCACGCATTAGACAAGATCGCAGAGGCGCTATCTGGCGGTGCTACCGCCCTGCTCTCTCAGGCAGAGGCCAACGCACTACAACACTGCCTTGGATTTGATATTTGGGAATCTACAACGCCAAAAGGTGAGATCAACGCACTCGTTCGCGGAAAGGATATTCCGGTCGTGTTGCTGGTATCACCGATAGAACCAACGGCGCGCCCACCGCGCAATTGTTTCTTCCCATTCCAGATCAAGGAATACGACTCGAAATTAATCACGTGTCCGCGATGCCACAGCCGCAAGCGGGTAGCACGTATGAACGGCTGAGAAAGGTGAAAGTCATGCAAGCATCAATGAAAGTTCAAGTACTGGCAGCGAAGCGTTTCAAGATGGACAACGGCTACGCCGCAACCACCCTCTACTGCGTCGGCGCAATGGTCGATGAGCAGGACAAATTCGGTAAACCGCCCATGAAACTGAGCGGTGATTTTGACGTGCTCGACCAGCTGCGCGGAAACATCCCCGGCGAAATGGAACTGAATGTGGAATTCCGCCAGGGCTCCAAAGACAAGCTCGAACAGTACGTGCTGAGCGCTACGCCGGTAGATCGTCCAGCGGCTCAGAAGCCAGCACAGACTGCACCGGCTAAGTAAGCACCAGGGCAATCAACGTGGCGACCTACCTGATCTGCAACGGCGCAACCGAGTATTTCGACAAGGGAAATACACGCTTTAAGTGTACCGAGGCGTTAGAGCTGTACAACGAATCAGAGTTGGTCGCCATTCTCGAAGCCCGCGGTGTGATTTCAGATTCGCCGCAAGCCGGTCTTGATCCTGCATCGCTGGACCGACTCGCGGCAGCAATCGAGCAGTTTAACCAGTTAATGGAGACGCTGTTCGTATTTGATCCTGAACTCTTTGGGATCGTTCTTTTGGGATGCCTCATGCTCTTTTCTAAGGGTTGGGGTCTCGGTGTGATAGTGCGTCGAATGTCGGCGCGTCAATAAAGGTAAAACGGAAATGAATAAATTCCTGATGGATCGTAAAGATCGTGCTGCCCAAGCTTTTGGAACCCTGCGTTCTAAGGGGGCGACCGTAGCAAAAGCCACCGGTACTGCACTGGCTGTAGGTGCGGCATTTGTCGGTACCGAAGCAATGGCCCTCTCTGCTGAGCAGAACACCGCAATTTCTACCGCTTATGGTGAGACCGAAACCTCAGTCGGTTTGATCATTACCGGTATTTTCGGTGTGGCCCTGCTGCTGGCGGGCTTTGGTTACGTGCTGAAAACCATGCGCTGATGGTTACCTCCGTTGTTCTGGCTGTAGCGTGGTTCTCCTCGTGGAAATACGGCTGGTATACCGGACGTATCACCTAAGGGGGCTTCGGCCTCCTTTTTCATTTCTGGGGTGTGTCGTGAAACGAGTTATCGATTTAGGGTTGATCTGGGTGCTGGGGATCGTCGGTGGGGCGTTGGTGGCGTTGCCTGCGCAGGCGTATGACGGGATTTACTGGTCCGGTTGGTATGCGCCACCTGCGGGAACGCCTGAGGAAGGCTGTGCGGTTTTCTCAGCGGGATACTCAACGGTATCTGCGGCGTATAGCCCATACAATCCAGATGCGTTTGTATGCTACCCGTATTCCTCTACCCAGCATGATAGCCAGTGTACGGGACCGGCAAATCCGAGGGACGACTGTGTGGGTGACAGCCTGCAAGGGCTCGGTGGCAAACGTACCACCATCGAAAAGAAAATCTGTCCTGATCCTTTGCCAACAAACAATCCGTCTTTAATTGAGGCATGTGGTCAACAGCCGGTCGATTGCCCTGATGAGGGAACCGTTAAGCGTGTTGGCACAGCGGTTAACGGCACGATAGAGAACGGCGTGTTTAAAGAGGAATTCCCCGAAGGTGGCTTTACCCTGGGCGGCGTCTTATCTGCCGGTGGCTGTGAATATGTCAGCCCGACCATGCTGCAACCCGGCGCACCTGGGTACGGCACTGACCTGAACTCACAAGTTAAATGCACCAAGGCCGGTTCCTGCTTTCGCTACTACAACTACGTGGCATCGGGTCAGGCCCGGGAAGCCGGTGAAAATGAACCGTGGTCAGGTGTTGCAGGTGATCCAGAATTCCCAGAGGTTCCGAACGAACAGACGGAAGCCTCAACCGATACACGCGAAAGTCGTACCACCACCGCCTCGACCGATCCGATTACCGAACAAGTCGGTGATACCACGCAGACCACCCAAACCGTCACCACCACGGAAACCCGAGGAGACGGCAGCGTTGTTCAAACGCAGGATGAGATTACGACGGTGACGCGCTCCAACGGCATCACCCGCACCGACACCAAAACCACCGTTACCACCACCAACGCAGACGGTTCAAAGACCGTCGAGACCACCAATAACATCAGCTACACCCAAGCGCCGCAGACCATCTACAACATCGATAACTCAACCGGACGCGTGACCGTGACCGCAACCGGTGGGGGCACGACCAGCCAGCAGACCCGCACCACGGAAGACTACAACCCGCAGGGCGAGAAGGTCTCAGAGAGCAAAGAGGAAGGCCCTGTTACCGGGGACGATGCCGCCAAACAGCAGCAGGAAGAAGAGACCTGTAAGACCAACCCGCTCCTGGATAAGTGCATCGGCGACTTCAAAAAAACGGCCAAGGGTGAATTTGGCGACATCGCTGGGAAAGTGCTGGATGCCAAAGAAGAGTACATGGACACCTTCGAAGACATTAAAACGCAAGCCACCGCCAAGCTGAACTTCAACCTGTCCGGCGGCGGTTCAACCAGTGATTACATTGTGTCGTTCCGGGGTGTGGAGGGAAACATCGGCATCACACGGTGGTTCTCACTGTTTGATCAATACGACCTGGCGGCGCTGGTCATGGCGATTGCTGCACTGATTGCCGTCTTTGTGATTTTGAGGGCTTAACGATGGGCGATATTTTAGATGCAATCCAAGGAATCTATGACTTCCTGGTCAGTGGCTCCTATACATTCGTGCAGGAGATATTTGCACAGATCACCCTATGGATCATGGTCTGGTACTTCAAAGCAAAGGCCGCAGCGCTGGTGTTCCTGTGGGGTGTCGGTCAGGCCATGCTCGACCAGCTCAATATTTCCGGCCTGATCAACCAGTACTGGGGTCAGCTGGACAGTGGCTTCTTGGGCTTTATCACCCGCTACAAAATCCCCGAAGCCCTTAACCTCGTTTTGAACGCCCACCTCACCAAGTTCCTATGGAGGATGATGGCATGACCACAGCTATCCATCACGGCCCACCGGGTTCTTTTAAATCCTTCGGCACCGTTCAACGCGCCATGATTCCCGCCCTGAAAGAGGGGCGTACGGTTGTGACCAACATTCGTGGTTTCCAGTCGCTTGAACGTATCGAGCAAGCGTTAGAGATCAAGCTCCCGCCCGAAGCCAAGATCATTTATGTCGAAGCGGATAAGGACAAAGGCTTTCAGGCCATGGCGCGCTTCTTTCATTGGGCACCGCTCGGCGCATTGATCGCGATTGATGAGACCCAACGGGTGTGGTCTAAGAAGCGTGACGCCAAGTTGGACAAGTATGATCTGAAGCTCACCGACGACGACGGCGAAGAACGCTCAGCAGACGACATCAAACGCGACTGCCCCCTTTGGGACGGTGAGTACGAACGGCCCGAGACCGTCGAAAACGCGTTTGACCAGCACCGCCATTACAACTGGGACATCTACTGCACCACGCCCAACATCGCCAAGGTGCATCCCGAAGTGCGGCTGGTCGCTGAGATCGCTTATCGGCACAGAGGCTTGGGTTCTCTGTTGCCGCAGTGGAAAAATAAATGGAAGGAGTTTCCCCATGACGCAGAATCGAGCGGTAAGCAACTCAGTCATTACCTGGGTGACGCACAACGATACACGGCTGACCAAAGAGTCTTCGCCTGTTATCAAAGCACTAAGACAGGAAAAGCTAAAGGGACATCAGAAGCTCGGCCTCTTTATCGAGACCCTAAGATACAGATGTTCACAGCGGCTTTCCTCGGGTGCCTCGGGTACTTCATTTATGCGCTCGATCATGTCCTCGAAAGCAATCCGATTTTTAACGCGATTGTGTCAACGGACGTTGAAGAAACTGGGCCAGGTCCTGCTGAAGTTGCTGGGCGTCCTAGTGGGGATGGTGATCGTGGGCATGTTGATTCGACTCAGTATGCGAGCGCTTTTGATCGTCTAGCACCTGCGCTTACAGCCAATACGCCGGAGCCAGTGCAAGCCCCCGCCGTTGAGTCACCGAAACCCAGCATTCAAAGCGCGTTGCTCGTCTCAGACGATCCGCTCGGCCATTACTTCAGCGCTGGCTATGACGTGCGCCTTGCTGCTGCCGTCTTTGTGCCTGGACGGGAAAGCCTCTACTACCGCGTCACCGTCTACCAGAACGGCGACCGCATCGACCAGTTCAGCCAAGACGAAGTACGGGCCTACGGCTATCAAGAAGATTACGGGGCTGCGGGCCTGCGCCTCCGGCGCGGCGAAGCCGTATTTCTCGTGCGTCCATTGGTGGCCCGTCGTATTCGATCTTCTGAGCCGATAGCACCGCGTAAGCCGGTCATCACCGACAGGCTTTCAGTCGTGAACATGTAAGCCCAACAGCTTTCGAACAGTACCGGATACCCAAGCAATGGCACGTTTCAGCAAGGACCGCTTTCCAGGTCGCCAGCACAGCAACTCCCGCAGTACAAACGGCAACGGCAGTTGTACCGCTACGGGAATCACGCGCGGTTTGCGTTTAGCACCGCGTTTCTTCCGTTTCGGGAACTCCGGTAGTTCCATCGGTAGCAACAGCTGTATCCAAATGTCCTTTTCCATGCCGTCTGCCTCCTCGCCTTGGTTTATCAGTGATGGTCGCGCTCGCTTGCGAGCATGGGCGGCCATTGCTGATGAACATCACCCAACTGAGCGCACTGAGACAGTCAA
>NZ_JASBRH010000014.1 GCF_029961155.1 Pontibacterium granulatum
GAATAAAATTTGTTGCGTCCCATTCGTCTAGTGGCCTAGGACACCGCCCTTTCACGGCGGTAACAGGGGTTCGAACCCCCTATGGGACGCCATTCCTATCTAACGTTCTGTTTCCCAATATTTTTCCTGATTCCTTGATCCAGGCGAAGCCTTTTTCAAAATTCTGAATTAAACTTAAACATGTCCTTTCGTGTTGTGGTTGCATCCGCAACAGGGCGCTTGTTCCTTTCCTTTAACCATCAGGGTGGATGTGCCGACTACAACAGTGGAAGTGTTTGGGTCATGAAATTTCTTCGCGTTCCGTTTCTCCTTTCGATCATGTTGCTGGCCAGTGTTTATGTGCACGCAGGCAGCGTGGTCGTGAACACCGGTGTGAACGAGATCTCCATCAGTCGTCAATTTTTGCTGTCCGCTTTTGCTATGCGTACAAAGCGCTGGTCTGATGGCACGCCGATTCAGGTGTTTGTTTTGCCGGATGAGAATCCTCACCACGTCCGGTTCGTTAAATCGTCTTTGCATATTTTTCCCTATCAGCTGAGAAATATCTGGGATCGGGCGGTGTTTTCCGGTTCTGGTCAGTCGCCACATGTCGTGCAAAGTGAAGAGGAGATGCTGGAGCGTATACGGACAGTGAAAGGAGCGGTAGGGTATACCTCAAAGGAATTGGAGGGTGAGCACGGTGTTAAACAGCTCAAAGTTTATTAAGTGGTTTGCGTTCCCGATGCTGTGGTTGCCGCATTGGGCTTCTGCGTCCGGGGCCGATAGCTGGGAAGTGAATGGATTTGCGACTCAGGGTTTCTTTTATTCTGACCACAACAATATTTATGGCCAGAGTGAAGATGGCAGTCTGGATTTCAGGGAGCTGGCGGTCAATGGCGTATGGCAAACAGATAATCTGTTTTTTGCCAGTCAGTTGATGTCACGCCGTGCAGGCGAAGCGCAGGATGGTAGCCCACAGGTAGACTATGCACTTTTTGATTATCGCTTTGCCGAAAGCATAGATGGCCGTGCGGGAATCCGGGTGGGTAGAATTAAAAATCCATTCGGCTTCTATAATGAAACTCGTGACGTTGCGTTCACGCGACCAAGTATTTTGTTGGCGCAAGCAGTTTATTTCGACAACGCACGTGATCTGCTGCTCTCTTCTGACGGTGTATCCCTCTACGGTTCCCGTTATATGGAGCATGGATGGCTGGATATGGATCTGTTGTTTGGTAAACCCAACACAGAAACTACCGTTGAATACGCTTATCTGAGCCGCGATTGGCCAGGAGAATTTAACGACAGTAATGGCTTCATGTGGCGTACTGTCTACAATACAAGTGATCAACGCTGGCGTTTGGGGTTCACAATGGGACGTTTCAATCTCGAGTACAACGCTGATGAAGCCGCATTGGCTGCGTTGCCACTGCCTACGCAGATGATTGCGCCGCAGGATGGGCATATTGATATCGATGCCTATTTGCTATCTGCGCAATTCAACCTTGAGCATTGGAGTTTTACTGCTGAACTGTCGCGCCAGAAAGTGAATTGGGGAACATTGGACGGTATTTTTGCCACCGATCCGGAAAACCGGTTTGAGTCCGGGTATCTGCAGGCAGAGTACCGCATCAGTCCGAACTGGACTCTGATGGCACGTTACGAAGAGCTGTATCTGGATATTGAAGATCGTGACGGCCGCCAGGCAGAAGCCATACTGGGCAAGCCTGCCCATACTCAATTTGCAAAAGATCTGATCCTGGGAGTGGGGTGGCAACCCGACCCGCAGTGGTCATTTCGCGCTGAATGGCACAAGGTACGTGGTACCGCATGGTTACCAGAGCAAGACAACCCTGATCAGAATGCATTGCGCAAAAACTGGAATTTATTCGCGTTACAGGCAACCTATAGGTTCTGAGGCAAATGGAAGATCAAGTCGGAAGTCTCGACAAGCAGAAACGGTTTTTCAGCTTACGCTGGAAGACCTTTCTCATGCTTGTGCTTGTGCTCTTCGTGGTGCACTGCACTTACTCTTTTATTGCCTACCAGCAGCAAGAACAGCAGTTCCAAATGGAGAGAGACCGACTTAATACGCGCGATGTGGCTGTGTTGGAAGGACTGGTTTCTTCTTCCTATCAGCGACTGCTGGAGCTTGGGGAGGTACTTTCCCTAATGGCGATTGATCAGTACTCTGAAGATGCTGATCCGTTGGTCGCGCTTAGCCAGACAATCAACCTCAATTTTGACCGTTTCTCGCTGAACGGCTCTATCGATTCTATCTACTTGTACGATGATCAGGCTCGCCTCATAGAGGGACGGGGTATGACGCTGGCGCTGCCCAAGTCTGTCGTACAGGAAGTCATCATCACTGAAAAACCCATTCGTAACATGTATTGCTCGGTGGACTGTTTGCGCTATGTGGCGCTGCCGATTCAGTTCCGCGGCGATAATATGGGGGTCATGGTGGTCGGCCGTACCCTGATTGATGTGGTTTTATCCTTTAACCGCCAGCGCGGGCGGGATATCGGCCTTGCGTTCCGTATGCCACGGCATAGCAGTGAACTGCCCGAGTGGGGCCTGAGTTTTAAGTATCTTACCCAGAAGGGGCTGAATATTCAGGTGTTACAGGCCTTGGTGGCCCAGTACCCATACTCCACCGCGGGAGGTATGTATCAGGTTGAACTGAACGACCGCACCTATGAAGTGGTGCTCAGGGTGCCTGAAGGGGTGGCCAATGATGTTGCCTTCTGGGTATTGGTGGAAGACCTGACCGACGACCGGCAAGTGCTGTATCGACAGTTCTTCTCCAGCCTGCTATTGGCTGCGGCAGGCTTGCTGGTGGCTGCGGTATTGCAACTGACCGTGTTGCGTAACCCGATGAATCACCTGTCGCGTATCGCCAAACAGTTGCCAAAACTGGCGGAAAGCTCCTACGACGAGGTTCGTGAAGAGCTGAAGGACACCACCCCGGCAAAAAGGCATTACTACGACGAGTTGGATGTGTTGTGTGACAGTACGCTGGATCTGACCAATCAACTGCAGCGACTGGAAGTGTCGATCCTCGAGCGCACCCAAAAATTGCAGGATCGATCCGATGCCCTGGAACGGGAACGTGATTTCGTTAATAACCTGCTGGATACGGCTCAGGCGATCATTCTGACACAGGATGTGGACGGGCGGATCATGACCCTTAACAGCTGTGGCCAGGATCTGTTGGGCATTACCGAAGAGCAGTTGGGCCAGATACGTTTTTCTGAGCTGGGGCATACCAAAGAGACCTGGCAGGAACACCAGCAGCAACTGGAGCGTATCGAGAAAGGGCATTGCTCCCAGGTGCAGGGTGAGACCCAGGTGCTGGATAAGTTTTCTGAGCGACGCGAAGTGGCCTGGATGCATTCCCGCCTCACTACGCTGTCGGAGAATGCGCCGGCCCTACTGACAGTCGGAATCGATATTACCGAACGTAAATTTGCCGAGCGTCAGCTTTACTGGCTGGCTAACCACGACGTTTTGACATCATTGCCGAACCGACTGCTGTTTAAGAGCCAGTTGGAAGAAAATATCCGTACAGCGCATCGCAACGGTAATTCTATCGCCGTGATGATTTGTGACATCGACGGCTTTAAAGATGTTAACGATTCCATGGGACATGTTGTGGGTGACGACCTGTTGCGCCAAGCAGCTGAACGCCTGAAGTTTCATGTTGGTGACAAAGACATGCTGTCCCGTTTGGGAGGGGATGAATTTGTCATCGTTAAGAGCGACATGATTGCAGACGAAAACGTTCAGCAGTTTGCAGAGCCGCTCTTACAGGCGTTCCGTGAGCCGTTTTATGTGGACGGGTTTGAGATTTATACCACTTTGAGTGTGGGCATCAGTATGTATCCGGAGCACGGTACGGACTTCACAGCGTTAACCAAAAACGCGGATGTTGCCCTGTTTCATGCCAAGGACTCGGGTAAAAACTGTTGCCGAATGTTCAGTGAGATGATGGGGGTAGCCCGTGATGAACGCTTCTCGCTGGTGAACGACCTACACAAAGCATTGGATCGCAACGAACTGCACCTGCACTATCAGCCACAGGTAGACGCAGCCACCGGTCGCCTGGTAGGTGTCGAGGCACTGATCCGTTGGGAACACCCCGTTGCAGGCACGATCTCTCCGGTTCGCTTTATACCGCTGGCTGAGGAACAGGGATTGATTGTGGAGATCGGTGAATGGGTATTGTACGAAGCCTGTCGTCAGATGAAGCACTGGCAGTCTCAGGGATTGCACGACGTGAAAGTTGGGGTCAACCTCGCCGGTCAACAGATGATGCACGAGAACTTGCTGGCGACCATCGATAATGCTCTGAGTATCAGTGGCCTTGATCCGCACTACCTGGATCTAGAGGTTACCGAGAACTTCCTGATCAAGCAGCCGGAATTGTTGGTGCCGAAACTGTTCAAGTTGCGTGAGAAGGGGATCTCTATCTCGATGGATGACTTCGGTACCGGTTTCTCTTCCCTGAGTTATCTGAAGAAACTACCGATCGATACGCTCAAGATCGACCGCAGCTTTATCCGCGATATCGGTAGCGATAAAGACGATGAGTCGATCGTTAAGGCGATCATTGTGATGTGCCACAGTCTTGGCATTGAGGTGCTGGCGGAAGGTGTGGAAACCGATCCGCAGTTGCAGTTCCTGCAGGATCACAATTGTACTCTGATTCAGGGCTATTACTTTAGTAAACCGCTGCCGCCGCAGGAGTTGCTGGCCTTTGCTCTGGACCGACAAAGCCAGCTTGAACAAGCGTAAGCACCTGTTTCAGCAAATTATAGAGCCTCCAATAGAGAGGCTTTTTTGTGGAGGTTGTCCCGTCCTGAATAACGCTGACACTTTTCGAACAGCAAACCGGACGGTGTCAGGAAGTCAGGAACGAAACCACCCGGCAGGGATATTCCGTCGCGTTTAAATTGTTGGCTGTCGTCCCGATAGAGGTGTGTGATCTAACGTATAAGCAAGCTCAGGACCGTTATGGTATTCAAGAGCGTAGCTCCATGATGTAACCCGCTCCCCGTACCGTATGCAACAAGGGAGGATGCCCACCCAAATCGACTTTTTTGCGCAGGCGGCTGATGTGCACATCGATCACGTTGGTTTGTGGATCAAAGTGGTGGCTCCAAACCCGCTCCAGCAGCATTGCACGGGTTATCATGCACCCAGGGTTGCTGATGAAATACTCCAGCATCTGAAACTCGCGGCCATTGAGTTCAATGGCTTCGTCGCCGCGGCTGGCTTTGCCCGACAGCAGGTCCAAGGTCAGGGTGTCGAGCTGACGCAGATGATCGCTATCGTTGGCTTGTAGCGGTGTTCGGCGTGCCAGTATCTCGGCACGGGCAAGCAGTTCGCTGAACGCAAACGGTTTGACGAGGTAATCGTCGCCGCCACTGCGCAAGCCTCGAACGCGTTCATCCATGTTGTCCAGAGCACTGACGATCATCACGGGCGTGCTATTGCCTGCAGCCCGCAGAACTTGGATGAATTGCATCCCATCCATACGGGGCATCATATGGTCGGTAATTATCAGGTCGTATTCGGTTTGCTGGGCGCAGAGCAGGCCTGCTTGTGTATCGCTAGCGATGTTGGTCTGGTGACCGGCGGCGTTGAGGCTCTGGCGGATAAACTCAGCCTGATCGGTGGTGTCCTCGATAATCAGTGCCTTCATGGCATCCCTTCTGTGTACTCGATGATGGGACAGCGTGCGGATAAATCTCGAGTCGCGTGCTGCACCGATATTAGTAATCGGCAGATTCTGAATAATCTGAGTACTCGATGGCGGCACGTGCCTCATTATCCATCTATTCGTCCAGGGTTTCCGTCGCGATAACGCATAGGGAATCGCTATCGAACCGGCTATGCAGGTAGCAGTCCGCGCTTCTCAACAATGACCGAATAAACCCCTTCATCGTCGGGTTCGCAGTCCAGCTAGGCTTCGATAACCTGACCTGCAAAGCGGTCTTCGACTGTGTTTACCGCATCGCTCAGTCTGTTTCGGGGGATGGATTCGGAGGGGGCGCCCTGGCCGGTTCTTGCGTTCAGGATGATGAAATGTTAGAGGCCTCCGATAAATGACCTAGACGTTGTCTGCTTTGCCCGTCTGCAACTCAATGTTGTTGTGGATTGCCAGCGCAATTTCGGAGGCAATACGCAAAGCTTCTTTTCTGTTGAAAAAGAATCGCAGCCGACGGCTGCGATTCTTAGGGGATGTAGTAAAGGAAAAGGGTCTCAGTTCGTGCCAAAGACATTGGAGCGAGCAGCGAGGTAATCGAAGTCTTTTCCTTCCTCTTCGGCTTCGAAACTCATCTCATCCAGACGCTGGAATTTTTCGATCTCCTCATCCGGCATGTTGTGCAGGCAACTGCCACCGAAGTACCACAATAGGTCTCGGGCGATCAGGTGTGCCAGGTCTGGATACATGCGGAATGCACGGTCAATCACCTCCTGACCTTCTGAACGAATGTCGCCAGTACCGGCTTCAAAGTCCTCGATCAGGTTCTTCAGGTCGTGGATGAACTGTTCATCATCGGTAGCCAGATCTTCACGCGTAAAAGGATCATTCTTAATGAAGTTGTTATAGGCAATTTTCAGGAAATTCAGGTGGTGAATTTGATAGGGGGTCATGCATTTCTCCGTGGATAATCAACTTCACTGTGTTGCTACAGGTAGAGATGGGGGCAAAAATCCCAATTACAACGGTGATGAAAAAAGCGGGCTTTATGCGCAAAAGTGTCACCCTGAAAGGTATAATGTGCGCCTCCTGCTGGTAGTGGTCAACCACTTCTAGAACGAGGGAAGGTGCGAACAAGTCCCGTAGGCGCTCTGGCTTTCGGGAAGGTTCACAATTAAGGAAGCGCTTTGCAGTAATGTCCAGACCTTGCAAAAAGTGCTGACGCTGAGTGTGGATCTTCCCGAAAGCCCCGAAGGGCGAGCCCTTAAGCCTGTATCTGCGGTGTTGTAGTTTTTGTTAAGGGCTACGGCCATTAGCTGCAAACTACGCCTTGCATCTACAGGCTTAAGGACTTGCAGAGCACTCACGGGACTTATTTGCATCTTCCCAGGCAACGCCAAATGGAAAACAGTGTTGCAGCCGTTGAATGAGGACCGTGTTGCCCACACTATGCTGACACCAGCCAATCAGGACCAATTCATGACCACTGCGTTATCAATAAACAATCTGCGAAAAGTATACGGCAACGGCTTTGAGGCGCTTAAAGGGATCTCATTGCAGGTTGAAGAGGGGGATTTCTTTGCCCTGCTCGGACCCAACGGAGCAGGTAAATCCACCACCCTAGGTATCGTATCCTCTCTGGTGAACAAAACCGAAGGTTCGGTTTCCGTATTCGGCCACGACCTTGAACGAGAACTTTCCAAGGCCAAGATGTGTCTGGGCGTTGTTCCCCAGGAGTTTAACTTCAACATGTTCGAGAAGGTGATCGATATCGTACTGACCCAAGCGGGTTACTACGGTATTCCACTGAAAGTGGCTCGCGAACGTGCCGAGTTTTACCTGCGTAAGTTGGGCCTGTGGGAGAAGCGGAACGAACGCGCCCGCATGCTCTCCGGGGGGATGAAGCGCCGTTTGATGATCGCCCGTGCGCTGATTCATAACCCGCGCTTGCTGATACTTGATGAGCCGACCGCCGGTGTGGATATCGAACTGCGTCGCTCCATGTGGGATTTCCTGCAGGAGATCAACGCTGCGGGCACCACAATTATCCTGACTACCCACTACCTGGAAGAGGCGGAAAGCCTCTGCCGCAATATCGCCATCATCGATCATGGCACCATCGTGCAGGATACCAGCATGCGTGAATTGCTGGCGCAACTGAACACCGAGACCTTCATCCTGGACATCACGCCAGCCCAGCAGCAGGCTCCGCAGCTGAAAGGATACCGCTCTGAATTGGTAGACGATCACACCCTGGTGGTGGAAGTGGAGCGTGAGCAGGGCATGAATGCGATCTTCCAGGCACTGGAAGCGCAGGATATTCAGGTATCCAGTATGCGCAACAAGGCGAACCGCCTGGAAGAACTGTTCGTTTCTCTGGTGGAACAAAATCTGGAGCAGGAAAAAGCATGACCTCATCACAACTGTTTGTAGCTTTCTGGACGATCGTCACAAAAGAGGTGCGTCGCTTTACCCGTATCTGGGGGCAAACCCTGCTGCCGCCAGCGATCACGATGACCCTCTATTTCATCATTTTCGGTAACCTGATCGGTTCCCGCATCGGTGAGATGGGCGGGTTCAATTACATGGAATACATCGTGCCGGGTCTGATCATGATGTCGGTGATCACCAACTCCTACGGTAACGTGGTGTCGTCGTTCTACAGCACCAAGTTCCAGCGCAATATCGAAGAGCTACTGGTATCACCGATTCCACACTGGGTCATTCTGTGTGGTTACGTGATCGGTGGGGTTTCCCGTGGTTTGGCGGTAGGGTTCATCGTAACGTTGTTGTCGCTGTTCTTTACCGATCTACAGATCAGCAACATTGCGATTACCGTGAGCATTGTGTTCCTGACGGCGGTACTGTTCTCGCTGGGTGGTTTTATCAACGCGGTATTTGCCAACTCGTTTGACGACATCTCCATCGTGCCGACCTTTATTCTGACACCGCTGACCTATCTGGGTGGGGTGTTCTACTCGATCTCACTGCTGCCTGATTTCTGGCAGGGGGTGTCGATGCTGAACCCGATCCTCTATATGGTGAACACCTTCAGATACGGTATTCTGGGGGTAAGCGACATCAACGTCGGTTTTGCGTACAGCATGATTTTACTGTTTATCGTGATACTGTTTAGCGTATCACTGCACCTGCTGAAAAGCGGAAAAGGTATTAGAAGTTAACAATGAAGCAAGATGAATTACTAACCAGTTCCCCGCTGGGTCAGGACACTCAGTATGTGAACAGCTACGATCCATTGTTGCTGTTTCCGATTCAACGTGACCTCAAGTGGGCAGAGCGTGACATTAACCGGGCTGATCTGCCCTTCAAGGGCGTGGATATCTGGAATGCCTACGAGATCTCCTGGTTGAACACCAAGGGCAGACCTAACGTTCGCCTGGCTGAGATCCGTATTCCGGCAGATTCCAAATGCATCATCGAATCCAAGTCGTTCAAGTTGTACCTGAATTCCTTCAACCTCAGCCGCTTTGAGGCTGAGTCGGAAGTGGTTGAACGTATGGAAGCGGACTTGAGTGAGGCTGCCGGTGGTCAGGTGCAGGTGATCCTGTATCACCCGGACAAGGCACCCGCGTTCGGTCAGTTCACCGGTTTCTGCCTGGACAATCAGGACGTTGAAATCGACAGCTACAGCCCGGATGCCAGCCTGCTGAGCAGCGACTACGATGTGGTGGAAGAGGTGCTGTACAGCCACCTGCTGAAATCCAACTGCCCGGTGACCGGTCAGCCGGACTGGGCCACCATTGGTATCAGCTATAGGGGTCAGGAGATCGACCGTGAAGGTCTGCTGAAATACCTGATCTCCTACCGTGAACATGGCGACTTCCACGAGCAGTGTGTTGAGAATATCTTTATGGATATCTGGCAACATTGTCAGCCGGAGAGTCTGAGTGTTTACGCACGCTATGTACGCCGCGGCGGACTGGATATCAACCCGTTCCGCAGCAGCGAGAGCGATGATATCGATAACCTGCGCCTTAGCCGTCAATAATAAGAATCTACTTCATCGGAGTTTTAACCGCCCATGGATGCTCTTGAGTTACTGCACAACCGTGTTTCCTGTCCGCTTTTGCTGGAACCTGCGCCTACTGCCGAGCAGATGGATAACCTCTTTAAAGCTGCATTGCGTGCACCGGATCATGCCGTCCTGCGTCCAAGCCGTTTTCTGGTGGTAGAGGGTGAGCAGCGTGAGGCACTGGGCGAACTCTACCTGAAAGCTGGCCTGGAGGATGATCCGGCGCTGAGCGACGCCAAGCAGACCAAACTGCGTAATGCGCCGTTACGTGCGCCAGTTGTTGTGGTGGCGGTTGCCCATAAAACAGAGCATCCGAAAGTGCCTTACAGCGAGCAACTGATTACCGTGGGGTGTGCCACCCATGCCATGTTGTATGCGGCGCACGCTCAGGGTGTAGGGGCTATGTGGCGTACCGGGCCAATGGCGTACCATCCGACTGTGATGGCAGGCCTGGGTCTGGCTGAGAATGAAGAGATTGTTGGCTTCCTGTATCTGGGTACGCCGAAGGTTGTGCGTCAGGCGCCGGAAGTGGATACCGCGCCGTATGTAACTCGCTGGGAGGCGTGAGATGAGTGACTATCAACAGACCGCCGATGAGTTTCTGGCCTGGCTGAAGGGGCAGATACCGTTGATCAACCATATGGGGTTTAAGCCGCTTAAATACGACGGTCAAAGCCTGGAGATGGGGGCGGAACTGGCACCCAACGTCAATGATAAAGGCACCGGATTTGGTGGCTCACTGGCGACGGTCGCCACCCTGTGTGGCTGGAGCATGGTGACCCTGCACCTGCGCGAGAACGGTCGTGATGATGATGTGGTCATTCGCGATAGCCATCTGGAATATCTGTTGCCAGTCACCGATGATTTTACGGCCCGTACAGCGTTGCCGGATGCAGAAACCGTTGCTGGCTTTGATGCCCGGATGGAAGAGAAGGGGCGTGCCCGCATGGATCTGGTGATCGAGATCTGTCAGGGCGACAAGGTAGCGATGCGTCTGTCTGGTAGTTATACCGCGCTGGAAAAGAAGCGTTAAACAGGGCGTTCTAAGAGTTGTGAATAAAGCGTAGGTTGGCCATCGCGGAGCGATGCCCAACACGTTGACGATGAAAAAAGCCGCTGCGGAATCAGATTCTGCAGCGGCTTTTTCTTGTCTGGAGCGGACGAAGTGTTTAGTGAGCCACGCGGTATGCCTTAATGATGATTACCGGCTTCTTAGGTACATCCTGATACATGCCCTGAGACGTGGTTGGCAGGCGGCTGATTTTCATCACCACATCCATGCCCTCTATAACTTTGCCAAACACCGCGTATCCGGCACCGCGGGCACCGTGGTTGAGAAAGCGGTTGTTCACCGTGTTGATAAAAAACTGTGCAGTGGCGCTGTCTGGATGCTGGGTGCGTGCCATAGCAATGGTGCCTGCTTCATTTTTTAATCCATTGTCGGCTTCATTCTTAATCGCTTCGTTGGTTGTTTTCTTATCCATCGATTCGTTGAAACCACCGCCCTGAATCATGAAACCGGCGATTACACGGTGGAAGATCGTGCCGTTGTAGAAACCGTCGTCCACATAGCTCAGAAAGTTATCAACGGTGATTGGCGCTTTGTCGCCATCCAGCTCCAGCAGGATTTCGCCCTGGTTGGTTTCCAGCATAACCTGGGTTGTAGCAGCCTGAAGCAGGCCTGAAAAAGAAAGTAGAAATGCACAGCAGAGGCTATAGAAAGTGCGGATGTGCATGATGTTCTCCTGAAAAGTGACGGATATTGATCTAAGCTGATTCAGAGCTAATCGCCAATAGGTTAGCTGCTCTTGGTGCATATTCCCAGCCGTTATTGAGTTGTACGTTTTCGGTAGTAAAGATTCGGCCAGGCAGGCCGTTAACTATCAATGTTTGTAGTGCAGTTTAGGCATAAATGAGGGGATGACCTTATGCCACAAGTTCCTTTTGAGTTTGTTGCACTCGATCATGTAGTACTGCGTGTGCAAGACATGGACAGCGCGTTGCATTTCTACTCGGAGATTTTGGGTTGTTCCGAAGAGCGTCGTGTCCCTTCCATTGGATTAGTGCAGCTTCGAGCCGGAAGCGCACTGATCGACCTCCTTCCGTCGGATAGTCCCGATCACCGTTCGCAGAATATGGATCATTTTTGCCTGAGAATCAGGCCCTTTGATCCAGCTCGTATTAAAAAATTCCTTCAGGCGTATGCTGTAGGGGATGTAGAGCAACGTTATGGCGCCCAGGGTATGGGACGTTCGCTCTACATTTCAGACCCCGACGGCAATGTCGTGGAACTGAAGGAAGAGCTGCAGGACTAGCAGCCGAAGACTACCAATTACTATTATTAAAAATGGCTACCGTACCTACGGTGGTCGGAGTGCAAGCATGGGTAAATTGACGCTGAGAAACAAGATCCTCCTGTTAACGCTGGTGCCGTTAATTTTGATCATCATCGTGGTGATGCTGGTCACGCGGATGCAGTTGCAAGACCTGGGAGCAAAGGAAATTGCCCAGACACGTGATCACATGCTGGAGAGTAAGCGTGTTGCATTGCGTGAATACATGGACCTGGCGGTGACGTCCGTGGAAGAGATCTATAACAAGGCGGGTCCGAATGATGCGGCGGCAAAAGAGGAAGCGCTGAATACGTTGCGCAGTCTGGCGTACGGTGAAAACAAGGACGGCTATGTCTTTGTGTATGACTATGATGGGACCGCATTAGCAATGCGTGCGAAGCGTTCCCTGGAAGGGAAGAATCTGATAGGCCTGAAAGACGCAAACGGTGTGACGCTGATCGCAGACCTTATTGGAGCGGCCAAAAACGGTGGCGGATATGTGTCTTACATCTGGGAGAAACCGTCCAAAAAGATGAAGGTGCCTAAGCTATCCTATGCGGTGGGTCTGCCGAAGTGGAACTGGATGTTGGGTACAGGGTTCTACATCGACGACATCGAGGATCGTCTTCTGGAGATGGAACGTCAGGTAGATGACGAGATTCAGACCACATTGCTCTTCATTGTTGGTAGTGGCGGTGTGTTGGTGCTGATCTTCGGTGTGGTTGCGTCTGTGTTTGCCACCAGTCTGACCCGTCCGCTGAGCCAGGTGAGCGAAGCCTTGCAGGACATGAGCAAAGGTGATGGTGACCTGACCCAGCGTCTTGAGGTGAAAACCAGCGATGAGGTGGGGGTTCTGGCCGCTGGCTTTAACGGTTTCCTGGACAAGATTCACAATCTGGTAGGTGATGTGAAGCAAGCAGTGAACGAACTTTCTGCGGCTGCTACGCATATGTCAGATGTGGTCGCCAGCACCCAGAAAGGTGTAAATGATCAGCATGCAGAAACTGAACAGGTTGCGGCGGCGATCCACGAAATGGCAACAGCGGTTCAGCAGGTTGCGCAAAGTGCAGGCAGTGCTGCCAGCTCGGCGGGCGAAGCGGATGCCGCGGCCAATGACGGCCTTAAACTGGTCTCCTCTACCATTGAGTCGATCTCTGAATTGTCGGACGGTGTGAACTCTTCTGCCGACGTCATTGAGAAACTGCACGCTGATGCTGATCAGATTGGTACCGTAGTCAATGTGATCAAGGACATTGCTGATCAGACCAACCTGTTGGCACTGAACGCCGCGATTGAAGCGGCGCGAGCAGGGGAGCAGGGGCGTGGTTTCTCCGTGGTGGCAGACGAAGTACGCTCTCTGGCAAACAGAACCCAGCAGAGCACCGAAGAGATTCAGTCGATGATTGAAAAACTTCAGGTGGGGGCACGCCAGGCGGTAAGCGTGATGAATACCAGCCGTGACAGCACCAACGAAACCATCCGTCGAGCACAGAGTGCGAGTGAATCCCTGGAATCGATCACCTACTCGGTAGGTACGATCAGTGAGATGAACACGCAGATCGCAACGGCGGCTGAGCAGCAAACGGGTGTGGCGGACGAGATCAGCCGCAGCGTGCACCACATCTCGGATATCGCCGAGAAGTCCAGTGGTGATGCCGATCAACTGGCGGTGACCAGTCGTGAACTGAGCGCCATTGAACAACGCTTGATGGGGCTGGTGCAGCAGTTCCGCATCTGATGCACAGCCTGGCCTAGTGAGTGGCCGGTATCTGCAACACCAGCTTTTCGGGTGGTAGGCAGATCCGGTCGCTGCAGGCCTGGAAAGCCACGCTCAACCGGGGCGGCAGCAGGCTATTCATCTCCTGCTGCCGTCCTCTTATTTTTATCTCACCGGAATACACCGCGATAGGGTGCGTGCTGAACTCAACACTCAGCGGATGGCTCTCGGGGTACCGAATCTCGTACAACCCGTCCCCGCTCACCGCTGTTGCGATCAGTCGCTGGTCTCCCGGATCATGGGCATTGATATGCCAGCCTTCTCGCAGAGTGATCTGCAACTCAAATCCTTCCTCTTTCGCTTTGACCTCAGCTCTGAGCGCACCCTGGGCGCCGAACTGAATGGCCTCCAGCGGCTGGTCTAAGGTTTGTCCGTAGTGGGCCAACAGGTAACTGAAGCTGGCGGGGTATTTGTTTATCCGTTTCGCCAGTTGCTGCATCAGTTCAGTCGCACGAGTTTGATAGAGGAGGTCGCCGGTCCGTTGGGCGAGCGCCTGCAGAAGGGCGTATCCTTGAGAGGTGGCAGAGGGCAGGGCACCGTCATCCAGCGCGCGACTGCGCAGAGGTGTCAGCGTGTTGGTTGTGGTGAGGAAGAAGCCACCGTGCTCATTGTCCCAGAACTGCTCCTGCATGCGATCGGTCAGCTGCTGTGCTCGTTCAAGCCAGAGTGTGTCGCCGCTGATGTCATAGAGCGCCAGCAGCGCACGGCCAAAGGCCGCATAATCTTCCTGGGTGGCCGCGGCGCCCGGCTGGCCGTTACGGGTATCACGCCACAGGTGACCGTTGCGGTCCCGATGCTGTTGCCAGAGGTACTCGGCGCTTTGCCAGGCGGCAGCCAGGTAACGGGGATTACGCAAGGCATGTCCCGCCAGAGCCAAGGATCGGATCATCAGACCGTTCCAGGCAGTGATCTTTTTATCGTCCAGCGCGGGGGCGATCCGGGTTTTGCGAACGTTGTAGAGTTGCTCGCGGATTCGGTCGGTCTGTGCGAGCAGGTCTGTGTATGGCATCCCCTGCTGGTCGGCAAAGTCTGGCAGGGATAGCTCCAGGTACAGGATGTTGCGTCCTTCGAAGTTGCCGGTTGCACTGGTGTTGAACAGTGCGTGTGCCAGAGCTTGGTCTTCATCGGCGAGAACAGTGTTGAGCTCCTCTTCGTCCCAGATAAAAAAGCGGCCCTCTTCGCCTTCGCTGTCGGCGTCGGTGGCGGAATAGAAACCACCGCCGTCGGCGTACAGCTCGCGCAGCACATAATCCAGTGTTTGTTCCAGAGTGCGCCGATAGAGAGGATTGTTGGTCAGTTGCCAGGCATGGAAGTAGACGTCGCTCAGCAGGGCCTGGTTATAGAGCATCTTTTCGAAGTGGGGGATCAGCCAGTCGGGATCGGTTGCGTAGCGGTGAAAGCCGCCACCGATCTGATCGTAGATGCCCCCCTGCTGCATGGCATCGAGGGTGTGAATCGTGGTTCCAAGCAGCTGTTCATCGCGTTGCTGTACTGCTTGTTCCAACAGCAGCAACAGCACGGTTTCCTGAGGAAACTTCGGTGCGTTGGAAAATCCGCCGTTGAACTCATCGTACTGTCCCAGAAAGTAGTCCAGGGCTGCCTGAATCTGCTCATGCCCTGGCAGTGTGCCTCGGCTATCCGGCGACAGGGTCGTCTCAATAGTGGTGTGAATCCGTGTGGCCTGTGACACAACTTTGGCGTGATCCTGTTGCCAGACCTGCCGGACTTCATCCATCAATATCAGGAAACGGTCGGCAGGGAAGTAGGTCGCCGCAAAGAAGGGTTTACCATCGGGTGTCAGAAAGGCATTCAAGGGCCAGCCGCCCTGACCGCTGATCAGCTGTGCTGCGATCATGTAGATATCGTCCAGATCGGGGCGCTGTTCCCGGTCGACTTTGATACTGATGAAGTGGTCATTAAGGAACTCGGCAATTGCGATGTTCTCAAAACTCTCCCGCTCCATGACATGGCACCAATGGCAGGTGGAGTAACCAATGGAGATGAAGATCGGCTTAGTATTGTCTTGGGCGGTGGCGAGCGCTTCCTCACCCCAGGGGTACCAGTTTACGGGATTATGGGCGTGTTGCAGCAGGTAGGGGGAGGATTCGAGAATCAGACGGTTGGTGAACAGAGGTTGCTTCTGTTTATCGAGATGATGTGTGCGTGGTTTATAGGCCTCGCCTTGCGCTTGCAACGCGGTGTTCAATGTTTGCTTCAGGGCATCATCAATCGGCAGGCTGTAGCGGGTCATGGGTTGTACCTCGCTGTGGTTTTGGCAGCTGCGTAATTTAAGTCGTGTATGACCGTCTGCAGAAGCATCGTGGCGATAAAACGACTGACGTCGCGTCCATATTATGAACGCCCTTTACTGCTGTATGCGTGCCTGTCCCTGTTATCTATCGCAGCGTGCATTCATCACAGCACTTACTTATCACCACACTTAGTCATCACAACAAGGCGCAGCGGCCTGTACCGGAGGACATGGCATCGTTGCATAGGAACAGTAGACGCAGCAATCTCCCTTTTTGGGTGTCACTAATGCCTGGCACCGCGGGCATTGCCAGTACCAGATGCACGCGTTGGTTGGCATCGTTTCCTGCAGCTGAACCCCGCAATGGGGGCAACGTATCTCGGTCTGGAGTGTTACCTCTGTAGCCATCGGGGTATCAGGCGTCCTTCAGCGTGAAATAATCCAGCCAGTGTTTCTGTACCAATATCGGCAGGTACCGTTGTACGTCGAGGTCCAGCTGGCACAGCTGCTCAAGCGTGTAGCCTTTCAGAATAGCGCCCAATAATTGGGCCAACGAGTCGTTCAGCGTTTCAACGGTTACTTTATCCTGTTGATTGAGATGTTCCTGGTAGATGCAGAGCCACTCTTCGCCACCCTCGCGTGACAGATGGCTCATATCGCCTTGCTGAAACGCTTGCCAGATAGCATGCAGGGGCCAGCGGCTGTACATCAACCGGATGCTGGGGCAGGCGTGGAAGCAGATCTGCGGCTGGGCTTCCACAGGCACCGTATCCAGTTGGGCGGCGTTCAACACATAAAGATCTTCCGACATCTCGGAGTCATGCATCAACCACTCCAGGCGAGCGACCTCTGGTAGGACCGCCAACTTGTCCAGCTCGGGATGTTCCATATAGTGCTTCAGCAATAGAAGGCCGAAACGATCGCCAAACTGTTCGGGTGAACTGTCTTCGTTGTAATGGTTAGCGTAGGTCTCGCTGAGGAGGTGAAAGTAGGTATCACCCACCAGTTCATGCACCATTGGATACAACGCTAGTAGCTGAGCTTCGTTGTTTGAACCAGGGAGTGGCTGGGATGAGTAATGATCCATAATCAGGCCTCACTTGGTTTGGCCGACCAGGATTCCTTTCTGCTGGTGGATTCTTGATTACAGGCATGCCGCTTCGCATGCCCTTGTGGTTATCTATAGTTCAGCATAGCCACGGTGGTTTTACTTGCAATGTCGCTACGGTGGTTGAAGAATGACCAGAGGGCGTTTGACGCAGGACTGTCACGCACGCGCAATAGTATGAAACGTATGGAAACACCCGGTGCAACACCAGGGCCGGCAGGAGTTCAGGAGAATCAGCATGTCCATGCAGTGGGATCGTTTGCTTACATCACAGCGCTACGGCCACGAAGCGCTTTCTGTGCAGGAACTCGGGCGCAGTCACTTCCATAAAGATCATGACCGTATCGTGTTTTCCAGTGCGTTCCGGCGCTTGGGACGCAAAACACAGGTGCATCCGCTCGCCCTGAACGACCATATCCACACTCGATTGACCCATTCCATCGAGGTGGGGAGCGTGGGGCGCAGCCTGGGTATTCGTGTAGGGGAGTTATTGAACGGCGAACTGCCGGAGTGGATCACCCCCCATGATATTGGCGTGATAGTGCAGGCCGCTTGTTTGGCTCACGATATCGGCAATCCACCCTTTGGTCACGCCGGGGAGTTTGCGATCCGAGACTGGTTCAAGCGTGATTGTAACCAGTACCTGCTGGCATCCCTGAGTGACCGTCAGCGACTGGATCTGCAAACGTTTGAAGGTAATGCGCAGGGCTTCCGCGTGGTGACCCGGATTGAGAACCACCTGTTTGACGGTGGCTTGCGTCTCACGTTTCCAACCCTCGGGACGCTGCTGAAATACCCCTGGGGTGTCGAGAACGCCTGCAACCGCGGTAAGTTCAGTAGTTTCCAGACCGAGCTTGAGATCCTCAACAAACTGGGCAAAGAGCTGGGGCTGGTTAAGCTGGACGAAAACCTCTGGTGCCGTCACCCACTGGCTTATCTGATGGAGGCGGCGGACGATATCTGCTATGCCATCCTGGATCTGGAGGATGCGATTGAACTCAATATTCTGAGCTTCGATCAGATCAAACCGATCCTGCTGGAGATGTGTGGTGTGTTGGACGTTGATGACGAGATCTTTAACACCGAAGCTTCGGCTCGGCGTAAGATCTCCGCATTGCGTGGCCGGGCGATGGAAAACATGGTCAACTCGGCCGTGAGCGCCTTTATGGAGCATTACCCGAAAATCATGGCGGGGGAGTACAAAGGGGAATTGGTTTCGGACGGTGATCCCGGTGTACGCGACGGCATTCAACGCGCTAAAACCCTGGCCCGTGACAAGGTATTTCCGGACACCCGCAAGACAGAGTTGGAAGTAGGGGCCTACCGCACCCTCGGGGCGCTGCTGGATGCCTTTTGCCGTGCCGTATACGACAACCACCAACAGCAGGGGCAGAACTTGAGCTACCAAACGGAGAAGATCCTCAGCCTGATGGGGATTCATGCGCCTTCCAAGGACAAACCGCTCTACCACTCCTATATGCGTGCGCTCGATTTCATCGGCGGAATGACGGACAATTACGCCTCTTATCTGGCCCGACAGATTGGCGGTTTGGTCTGATATCCGGTTTTAGAACGACTTTGGGAGTGTCTGATGTCCTCACTACGCGATCAGCTGCAGGGGCTGGTTTATTCCACTGAACATGGGGCAATGTGCCCGGATTGCGGCAAGCCACAAGACAGTTGTATCTGCGATGAGCTGGCGGACCAGCAGCGGATCGACAGTTTGGACGGCATTGTGCGTATCCGCCGTGAAACATCCGGCCGTAAAGGCAAGGGAGTGACCACGGTGTCTGGTGTGCCGCTGGCCGCAGATGAACTGAAGACTTTGGCAAAAAAACTGAAGAAGGTGTGTGGCACCGGTGGTGCGCTGAAAGATGGTGTGATCGAAATACAGGGCGATCATCGGGATAAGCTCAAAGCCGAGCTTGAGAAAGAAGGATTCAACGTTAAGTTGGCAGGTGGCTGATCGGTGCAGAACATCCCACCTAAAAAAACCAAAAAAGTGTGCCGTTTCTGCATGATGATGCGCTTCGGGCTGGCCTTTCTGGTGGTCGTGGCGATCTTCGTGTTTAACGGACTGAGCAATTTCTTCGGCTAAGTCCACGGAATACGTCATTCGGCGTATGCAATTGATGCTCTTTTCTGGCAGAATTCTGTTTGAATTGTGGCTGTAACGCTGCAGTGGTGGTGCTAATCACTAAGATCAGCGTTTAAATAAGATTACGGTAATAGCAGTGCGGAAGGCCAAAAGGGATGTGTGCTCATGCGTAGGTTTATTACTCTGTTGTGTTTAACTCTGTGTTGGCCCACCGCGCAGGCCAGAATCTATCACTACGAGAATGCAGAAGGGCGTAAGGTTTACGTCGACAGCATTCGTCGGGTCCCGCCAGAATTCCGCGACCAGATGCAGGTGCGAGAAGAACGCGCGCCTGCTGCTGGCAAGTCTTTAGTTAACCTTCCTGAAGCGCAGAAAAGCGAGAGCAACTTAGAAGCCGACTATAAATCGGTTTTGAAGCAGATCAAAAGTCTGGAGATGCCAGTCAGCATCGAAAACAATCTCGTGATTGCCCCGGTCAAACTGTTTGTTGGGCGCCGGTCCGTTGACCTGAAGTTACTGCTGGATACTGGAGCATCTTCCACGGTCATCAACAAGCATGCTCTACTGCCGCTACACACAAAATTCGAAAAGGCGGATCATATTAGGTTAGCAGATGGCAGTACGGTTCCTACCAAGCGCCTTAAGTTGGACCGTGTGAGCATTGGCCCCTATCAGGTAGAGAAGTTCAGTACACGCGTATTAGGTCAAAAAATAGGTGTTCCTAAAGCGCAAGGCTTGCTGGGGATGGATTTCCTGAGCGGGGCACCCTACGAGCTGGATCTGGAGCGCAAACGCATTATCTGGGAGCCTACGCTCTATTCGGAACTTCAGATCCTGAAAGCTGACCTGGAATCAGAGATTGAGCTGCAGAAGCGTCGCGTTGAACTGGGCGCACGCTAATCCTGAAAGGAAAAGAGACAACCGATATAAAAAAGCCCCGCACATAGGCGGGGCTGAGACCATCAGCGGAAGGGGTTGCTGAAAATCAGAGCTGTTTTTCGGCCAGACGCAGATCCATCGTGGCTTTCAGCAGCTTGTACAGACGGATCGATGCGTCGATCTCGTCCTTACGGTTTGTCAGGGACTCAATGTTCAGGCCCAACGGCAGATCCAGATCGATCACCGCATCCAGAATCTGTTCCAAGTTGCTGCGACAGATACGGATCGATTCCATCAGCGGGTTGGCGGAATCCAGAATGCGCCAGCGGCTGCCTTCTGGTACCGAGATACCCAACCACTCCATGAACTCCAGCGTTTTCGCACTACCGCAGGGCGTGAAGGTCAGGATGATACGTTTTGGCTCTTCACCACGGATACGGCATTCGCGGGCGTAGCTGGTTAGCATGTCGATCGTCGCCTGGGCGTTGTATACCGCCTGGGATACGAAAAATTCACAACCTTTTGCGGCCTTATCCAGCAGTCGCAGGTGCTCGTCACCTTTTTTGGCATGACGTTCAGCGATGGTCACGCCGCCCAACTGGTAGTCGCGAGCGTGATCACCCACCACTTCGTACGCATCATTCAATGACAGCTTGATCTCGCCATCTGCAGACGGGCTACCCACCATCACCATATCACGCACATCGTACTGATCCCACGCATCGTCCAGCCAGTTGCTGAAGTCTTCACGGTCGCGTTGCGAGACACTTTTATAGGTGATAACCGGATGTTCGGAGATCTCACGGACCAGTTTGGAATACATTCGAGGATCTAAGGTACGCATAAACGGGAATGGGCGCGGTACGTCGGTACGGCTGCTCTCATCCTGAATGTCGTATACAACCAGGCCGTCATAATCGATCTGACCCAGACGGGCCAGCAATTTGGTCGCTATCTCGCTTGCCTGCTCAGCTGAGGTGCCATCCTTAGGAGGGCAGGTGCCTACCAGGTACACGCCGCGATTCTTGTCTGCGAATTTTGCTCTTAGATCCTGTTTCATGATTTTTTCGTTTTGGGCTCTTTTTAAGTACGGACCATTCTAACAATTAATCTTTTTCATGTGTTTAGGTTATAAGATGAAAGTTTTTAGAACAAAGTTGAGTGAATTTAATGTGGCTTGCACGATATAGAAATAGGGAACCTGCGAATAAGTCTGAGACTTTCTCTGCGGGTGATAAAATAGCTTTATGTGCGAAAGGCAACGCAGTGGAATGACTGGTCCTTTCCAAGTTGCCTGACAAAGCAGAAAGCTATTTTAGCGACCGCCCTACGGGGCATTCAGTGGTCCGTCACACGGGCGATCCTATCTCTACGTTAGTGATTTACGCCCGGCAGGCGCCCCTGAGGCAACCAGCATGGCTGTAATCACTGTCTTGATCTAGAATCGCTCTGAATGCCAGAGTCGTTTCGGACTTGTTCGCAGGTTCCCTGGCATGAGAAGTATCAGATAACTGTATGTATAGCAGGAGTATGTGTGTGACCAAGAAGGGCTTTGATCTGACCGCCGCCAGCAAAGAGATTCAGGCACAGGGGGAGCAATTGCCACCACTGGAGAAATGGAATCCGGAGTTCTGCGGTGATATCGATATGCATATCAAGCGCGATGGCAGTTGGTTTTACAACGGCACACCGATCGGGCGCCCGGCGATGGTCAAACTCTTCTCCCGCGTGCTGTGGCAGGAAGAAGGAAAATACTTCCTGAAAACCCCGGTGGAGAAGGTGGGTATCGAAGTCGACGACGTACCGTTTCTGATGATCGCTGTGGAACAGCGTGAAGGGCAGCAGGGTACGGAGCTTGTGTTTACCAGCAAAACCGATGACGTCGTGGTAGCGGGGGCGGAACATCCGATCCGGGTAGAGCACTGTGCAGAAACCGGTGAACCAGCACCGTATATCGCCGTCCGCTTTGGCATGGAAGGCCTGATCGCCCGCAACGTGTTTTACGAGCTGGTGGAGCTGGCTGACGAGCGCGAGATTGACGGCGAAGCCCATCTGGTTATCGAGAGTCAGGGCGAGCTATTCTCACTGGGGTCGTTAACTGAATAGTTGTTTCGATTATTACCCGCTGTATCCGACAAATTCAGCCCACTTAGCGATCAACTCAGCAAAGTCCTCCAGCCCGCAACGGGCTGAGGATTCCGAGTCGTAGAAATCCATATCTTCTTCGAGGTCAAGGTCATCGCCGCTGGAGAGGGCGTGGGCGCGGACCATCGCGTCATCCCGACTCAATATCAGGTCGTATTCGAAACCTGTTATTTCAGCATCCCACGCAGTGCCTTGGGTAAGTTTATTCAACGCGTTGCTGATCTCGGTAAGCTTGTCTGTGCGTGCACCGATCTCCTGGGTCAGCCAGTAGCCAAAGGCTTCGTGACCCATCGAGAAGCGTGCTTCTGGGCCGGTGAAATCCTGACTGAATTCGTATTCCATGGTGCAAGAGTCTCGATGGGTACGTTGAAAAGGGCGCACACTATAACACCGTTTGGTCACTCAAAAAGAGGTATCATAGCGCCGTTCAGCGGGCGGACATGATTTGACGCGTATGCTTGAGCACTGTTGTTCACCCAGGATCGCTATTGAGTTGGCTGATCAGGGAGTAGGGTGACCTATTTAGGCAAGGGAATGCCGGTGTATGTTTGGAAACTCATATGCTGGTACGCACACTTCTGCTGCTGATTATCACGTTAAATGTCGCTCACGCTGCGCAACCCTCCTTCACTAAATCGAAACGCATCCTGGCTGAGATCTATGCGGAGCAACCGGTCAGTTTCTACTGCGGCTGCGACTATAAAAAGCAGGGCAAGAAACTGGTGCCGGACCTGGACAGCTGTGGCTACGATCCACGCAAGAATGCCCAGCGTGCGAAACGGATCGAGTGGGAGCACGTGATGCCGGCTTGGGCTTTTGGACATCAGTTGCAGTGTTGGCAGGACGGTGGACGTAAAAACTGCCGCAAGAACCCTGACTTCAAGCAGATGGAAGCGGATATGCACAACCTGGTGCCAGCCGTGGGTGAAGTGAACGGTGACCGTTCCAATTTCCGCTACGGCATGCTGGAAGGTGAGCATCGTGCTTACGGTGCATGTGATGTGGAGATCGACTTTAAGGCGCGTAAAGCGGAACCCGCCCCGGCGTTGCGTGGTGATATCGCACGCACTTACTTTTATATGGCAGATACCTACGGTGTTCGCCTGAGCAAACAGCAGCGCCGCTTGTTTGAAGCCTGGGCCAAGCAGGACCCGGTGGATGAGTGGGAGCGTAAACGTAACCGCTTGATTAAGGAACGTCAGGGCAACGCTAACCCGTATGTTGAGTAGCGCTGGCAAAACTGTATAAAAAGGGAGAGCATCTGCTCTCCCAACACCCTATCTACTGTTGAGTGCAGTCAACGGTTTTACGCGTTTGCCGCCAACCAGCCTTCCAGCTCATCCGCTCCACCCACGTGGCTGCCGTCGATGAAGAGCTGTGGTGTGGTGCCCTGGCCGGAGATTGCAGTCAGCGTGCTGTAGCTCACACCATTGGTGCCCAATTCGATCTCTTCAAACTTCAGACCGCGCGCGTTCAATGCGTTCTTGGCACGGGTGCAGTGTCCGCAACCTGGCTTGGTAATCATGGTGATTCGCTTTGGCTGCTCGGCGTTCGGGTTGATGTACTCCAGCATGGTGTCTGCGTCGGATACTTCAAACGGGTCGCCCGGCAGGTCTGGCTCGATGAACTGCTTCTCGATAACGCCATCTTTCACCAGCATGGAGTAGCGCCAGCTACGCTTGCCGAAGCCCAGGTCGTTTTTCTCAACCAGCATGCCCATGCCTTTGCTGAAGTCACCGTTGCCGTCTGGCAGGAAGGTGATGTTCTCGGCGTTCTGGTCTTCTGCCCATGCGTTCATCACGAAGGTATCGTTCACCGACAGACAGATAATGTCGTCAACGCCGTTCGCTTTAAATACCGCTGCCAGTTCGTTGTAACGTGGCAGGTGGGTGCTGGAACAGGTTGGGGTGAACGCACCTGGCAGCGCAAAAACGATCACTGTTTTGCCTTTGAACAGCTGCTCGGTGGTGAGGGTTTTCCAATCATTGCCTTCACGTACCGGGAAACTTACCTGTGGGACTGCCTGACCTTCGCGATTCTGGAACATGTTTTTGATCTCCGTGGTGTTGTTCGTTTCGATAGGGAAATACTAATGAAACATGGTGTTTTAATAAAATTAAACAAAAATATGTTTTTGATTGTTTTAAGCTATGGACCGGGCTGGCCTGATCGTTTAATGCATCAAAAGGTGCTGTGGGCTGGGCTATCGCGAAAGGCTATTTTTCACCGGCGCATCGAAACTCCTGCCGACTATCCTGAGTCTGGATAGTCCAGAGTTTGCGCAAGATCGTTCTAATTTGCCGAAATAGTTCTACTAGATTGAAAAGCATAACCGCACTTTAGGATTGGCGGTCAATGGCAATTGGAGTGGCTATGGATGCAAAGATAGATATTGATCCTTTGCTTGAGTGCCTGTTGGTCCTGAGCGCTTTTCACGGTGAGGATGTGAACCGTGAGTCTCTGATCTCAGGATTGCCTTTGGAGCAATCTCACCTTACCCCAGCACTGTTCGGGCGGGCCGCAGCGCGTGCCGGATTAGCCTCCAAGATTCTTAGTAAACCACTGAACCAGCTGCGTAAGCGGGCACTACCAGCCATTTTACTTCTGGACGGTGATGAAGCCTGTGTCCTGATGGGCTGGAGCAGGGATAAGCGCCACGCGCAGGTGGTCTTTCCAGAATTGTCAGAGACCGTCGAAGAGATTCCGCTCGAGCAATTGCAGGAGAGTTATAGCGGATTACTGATCTACGCGCGTCCACGCTTCAACTTTGATGGGCGCACGGATCAGGTTGGTACAGGAACCAAAGGGCATTGGTTCTGGAGTGCGATGGTTGAAAATCTTGGGCTCTACCGGGATGTGCTGGTGGCGGCATTTTTTATCAACGTCTTTGCTCTGGCTCTGCCGCTCTTTGCGATGAACGTGTACGACCGGGTTGTGCCTAATCGTGCTATCGAGACCTTGTGGATGTTGGCGATCGGTATCGGTATCGTGCTCTGTGCGGATCTTCTTTTGAGGACTATGCGCGGTTACTTCCTGGACCTCGCCGGCAAACGGGTTGATCTGTTGTTATCGGTGCGTCTGATGGAGCAGGTACTGGGCCTCAAGCTGGCACATAAACCCCAGTCCGTAGGTGCGTTTGCCGCCAACCTGCGCTCCTACGAATCGATTCGTGACTTCACCACCTCCGCATCGCTCACCGCATTAATTGACCTGCCGTTTACCGCGATTTTTGTACTCGTTATCGGTTGGGTGGCGCCCGTTATGGTGATCCCTTTGATGGTTGGCCTGGCGGTGGTGGTGCTGTATGCACTGACCACACAGCGCAAGATGCGCAAGCTGACAGAGAGTATGTACCGGGCCAGTTCAATGCGCAGTTCGGTGCTGATCGAAAGTCTGGTAGGTCTCGATACCCTGAAGTCCATGGGCGCCGAGGGGATGATGCAGCGACGCTGGGAGAAAGCTGCCGCTTTCCTGGACCGTATCGGCGTGCAACTGCGCCTGCTGGGCAACAGTAACCTAAACGTGGCGCTTTGGTGCCAGCAGTTGGTGAGCGTCAGCATCATCGTTCTGGGCGTGTACCTGATCGCGGAGGGCGAACTCACGCTGGGTGGGCTGATTGCCAGCACTATGCTGAGTAATCGTGCGATGGCGCCGGTCAGTCAGGTGGCCGGTTTGTTAACCCAGTATCACAATGCACGTACCGCCCTGACGGCGCTGAACGAAGTGATGGCCAAGCCGGTTGAGCGGCCGGCGGGGAAAAACTTCTCCAACCGTGAGGCGTTGCGGGGGGCGCTGGCGTTCAAGCATGTGTCTTTCTCCTATCCGGAGGCTGACGTGGCATCTTTGGATGACATCTGCTTTTCACTCGAGCCCGGCGAGCATGTTGCGGTTCTGGGGCGTGTGGGGTCAGGCAAGACCACGCTGAATCGATTGCTGATGGGGCTCTATGAACCGGCTGACGGTGCGGTAATGGTGGATAATATCGATATTCGCCAGATAGACCCGGCCCAGCTACGCCACCAGATCGGTTACGTGCCGCAGGACGCGACGCTGTTTTATGGCACCCTGCGCGAGAATCTCCTGTTAGGCAATCATCAGGTATCACAGGCGGATCTGGACCGTGCCGTTCAGATCGCGGATCTGAGTGAGTTTATTAACCGCCACCCCCAGGGCTTTGATATGAATGTTGGGGAGCGGGGGGAGTTTTTGTCAGGCGGTCAACGCAAAGCTGTTGCGCTGGCCCGTGCACTGATCCATGAGCCACAGATCCTGTTACTGGACGAAGCAACGGGTTCAATGGATCACACCTCTGAAGCGGCCATTCTGTCGCAGCTGCAGGCCTACTCGAAGGGAAAAACGTTGCTGTTGACCACCCACCGTACGTCGATGCTGCAGCTGGTGGATCGCATCATTGTGCTCGACCAGGGCTGTATCGTCGCTGATGGTCCACGCGACAACGTGATGGATGCGCTACGCAAGGGCCGCATCGGGAGGGCGTTATGAGTTATCAGCGGCCGTCGCATACTCATCGTAGCTTTGAGCAGAGCATCCCGGTTGATGATGCAGCCTGCCTGAATTGGTTGGAGGATGCCGAGCGCGGCATGCTTGAGCAGAATCCACTGCGGGCGCGACGCCTGTTGTATGTGGTGGCGCTGGTAGTGATAGCGCTGCTTGGTTGGGCCGCCTATGCCGAGATTGATGAGGTTACCCGTGGCGAAGGTAAGGTTATCCCGTCCAGGCAGGTCCAGATTATCCAGTCGCAGGATGGTGGTGTTGTGACTGAACTGGCAGTGGTTGAAGGCCAGAGGGTAGAAGCAGGCCAGTTGCTGGTGAAACTTGATCCTACCCGTTCTGTTGCCAGCTTTAGGGAAAACAAAGCTGAGCTGACCGCATTGCAGGTAAAGGCCGAGCGCTTGCGCGCCATCTCTGAAGAGCGCGCTTTCAACCCCAGTGATGCTTTACGCGCAAGTGCACCCAACGTCGTTACCCAGGAGATGGCACTGTATACGTCCAGCCTGGCTGAACTGGAAGCGGCCGAAAACATCGCCGACCGTCAGGTACGACAACGGGAAGAGGAGCGAAGGGAAACACAGGCGCTAAGGGCGCAGTTGGACCGGGATTACAATTTTGCCCTCGAAGAGCTGAATGCCAGCGAGCCTTTGCTTGAGTCCGGCGCGGTATCGCATATCGACCTGCTGAAACTACGCAGGGAAGTCTCCCGCCTGCGCGGAGAAAGGCAGCAGGCCCAGGCCAAGCTACAACGGCTCAATGCCGCCATTGCAGAAGCGACCAATAAGCAGGATGAAGTGGCGCTTGAGTTCAAGAACAAGGTGCGGGAGGAGCTTTCTCGTACAACAGCACGGATCAATACCCTGACCGAGACTGGGCGTGGCTTGTCCGATCGTGTCGAGCAAACGGCGATCCGGTCACCGGTAAAAGGCACGGTTAAACGTCTCTACTACAACACCATTGGTGGTGTGGTGTTACCTGGGCGCGAGATCGTGGAGATTGTTCCATTGGATGACGCACTGTTGTTGGAAGCGAAGGTCAGTCCTCGGGATATCGCTTTCCTGCGACCAGGCCAGAATGCCTTGGTGAAGTTTACCGCCTATGACTTCATTGTTTACGGCGGATTGGACGCCCAGCTTGAGCATATCAGTGCGGATACAGTGCTCGACGATCAGGGCAATCCGTTTTATCTCGTTCGGGTGCGCACCCTGAAGCCGGATTTGGGGGAAGGTAAACCCATCATTCCCGGCATGGTGGCACAGGTGGATATCCTGACCGGGAAGAAAAGTATTCTGAATTATCTTCTGAAACCGGTACTGCGTGCGAAAGAGTATGCGTTGACGGAGCGATAAACGATGCATGTATTTGTGAGTCAGAAAACACTGTCACCGGTGCGCTGGCATGAAGCGTTTCCGGATTCCATTACCGTGCGATCTCCCCAAGACATCAGGGACCTCGCCAAAGGTAGGGGCTGCGTATGGCTTGATTTTACAAGTCTCACACCGGCAGACCGTCAGCTGTGGCTTGCCCAGTGCAAGGTTCTGAAGAACCCGATCATCGTGCTATCCAATGTGCCCAATGACGACGAAGCGATCCGGGTATTTAGCTCCGGCGCCAGCGGTTACTGCCATGTTCTGGCAGCGGTCAACCAACTGCGGGAGATTGCGTTGGTCGTGGAGCACGGTGGGTATTGGGTAGGGGCGTCGTTTATCGAGAAGGTTCTGCAGCTGAGTGCGCATCATTTTTCCCATGTGCCCGGTCACGATGAATTTCCTTTTGCCGATCGCTTGACCGAACGAGAAATGATGGTTGCCCACGAAGTCGCCCATGGAGCGACAAACCGCGAGATCGCAAGCTCGCTGGATATCACCGAACGCACGGTTAAAGCGCACTTAGCATCAATTTTTAGCAAAACCGGTGCCCGCGATCGTATTCAGCTGGTGTTGATGTTGAATCAGATTGAGTCGACTGTTGCTTGAAAATTGTTCATATTGTACCTGGGGTACAGTATCTAAAAATTCCACTCTTTTAAGCTGAAAAAACCTGATAACGCGAATGGAAGTAACAGTACGTAAGGGAGTCCAGGTAGCGGAGGCGTTCTCCTGACTGGAGAACTGACGGGGAAAATCAGCTGTATCGATTCATCTATGTTGAGCGAAACTCCGCTCTGGCGCGCTAGACGTGTCATCAGGCCATTGATTGATTTATCAGGCCTCGTAGGGAGAGCTACAACATGTCCAACCATACCCCCATTGCGACTGTAAAAGCTGTTACCGGTGAAGTTTTTGTACGTAACGCTGAGGGACAGTCCCGACTACTGAAAGTGGGCGATCAGCTAAAAGCCGGGGATGTGATACTTCCATCCGCCGGGCGGGCTGATCTCGAAATGGTGGATGGCACCGAGATGACATTCAGTGAACCGGTAGAGGTCACCTTGTCGCCAGAGATGCTGTCCGATCAAACGGCCCTTGCAGAAGAGGAAAGCATTACCGACCCAACGGTGGCTGCCCTGTTAAGTGCATTGGAAGCGGGCGAGGATCCGACTCAGGTGCTGCCCGCACCAGCCGCAGGTCCTGGTGCAGCAGGTGGCGAGGGTCACAGCTTCGTGCGTCTTGCGCGGATAGTCGAAAATGTCGAAGGGTTGGGTTTTGGTGGTCAAGGGTTTACCCAGTTCCTTTTTGACTTCGACACTCCGGATCTCATCAATCTCGAAGAGGGCCAACCCCCGGTTGCAGCACCCGACAGTGCTTCGGTGGATGAAGATGGCAGCGTTCTGATTGATGTTTTGGGGAACGATACCGATGCTGATGGAGACCTTGATCCATCCACCGTGACCATCACCTCCCTGCCATCCAACGGCACCGTAGTTGTCGATTCTGTAACGGGAGCGGTGACCTACACGCCAAATGACAACTATAACGGTCCGGATAGCTTCCAATATACCGTTCAGGATGCAGACGGTAACACCTCCAATCCTGCCACAGTGACCATTGAGGTTACCCCGGTAGCAGAACCTCCGGTTGCCGTGAATGATCAGGTGAGCACCGACGAAGACTCCCCGATTGATATCGATGTGCTGGCGAATGACGAAGATCCAGATGGGGAGATCGATCCAACAACCGTCACTATTGTGACCCAACCGGACCATGGCACAGCCTCTGTTGATCCTGATACCGGAGTAGTTACCTATACACCGGATGAAAATTACAACGGCCCGGACAGTTTCCAGTACACCGTACAGGATGATGAAGGGAATACCTCCTCACCTGCCACCGTCAACATCACTGTCGACCCGGTTGCTGACAATCCGGTGGCGGCCGATGACAACGTGACCACCGATGAAGACGTAGCGGTCACCATCGACGTACTGGCGAACGATACCGATCTTGAAAACGATATCGATCCAACTACCGTGGTGATCCAGTCCGGCCCGAGCAACGGTTCCGTGGCCGTGGACCTCGTGACCGGCGAAGTGACCTACACGCCGGATGGCGACTACAACGGTCCGGACAGCTTCACCTACACCGTGAAGGATGCCACCGGCCTCGAGTCCAACGTGGCGACCGTCAATATCACTGTCGACCCGGTCGCCGATAAACCGGTGGCGACCGATGATAACGTGACCACCGATGAAGACGTGGCGGTCACCATCGACGTGCTGGCGAACGATACCGATCCGGAAAACGATATCGACCCAACCACGGTAATGATCCAGTCCGGCCCGAGCAACGGTTCCGTGGCGGTGGACCCCGTAACCGGCGAAGTAACCTACACGCCGGATGGCGACTACAACGGCCCGGACAGCTTCACCTACACCGTGAAGGATGCCACCGGCCTCGAGTCCAACGTGGCGACCGTCAATATCACTGTAGACCCGGTCGCCGATAAACCGGTAACGACCGATGACAACGTGACCACCGATGAAGACGTGGCGGTCACCATCGACGTGCTGGCGAACGATACCGATCCGGAAAACGATATCGATCCAACCACGGTGGTGATCCAGTCCGGCCCGAGCAACGGTTCCGTGGCCGTGGACCCCGTGACCGGCGAAGTGACCTACACGCCGGATGGCGACTACAACGGTCCGGACAGCTTCACCTACACCGTGAAGGATGCCACCGGCCTTGAGTCCAATGTGGCGACCGTCAATATCACCGTGGAGCCGGTCGCCGATAAACCGGTGGCGGCCGATGATAACGTGACCACCGATGAAGATGTGGCGGTCACCATCGACGTGCTGGCGAACGATACCGATCCGGAAAACGATATCGACCCAACCACTGTGATGATCCAGTCCGGCCCTAGCAACGGTTCCGTGGCGGTGGACCCCGTAACCGGCGAAGTGACCTACACGCCGGATGGCGACTACAACGGTCCGGACAGCTTCACCTATACCGTGAAGGATGCCACCGGTCTTGAGTCCAATGTGGCGACCGTCAATATCACGGTAGATCCGGTAGCGGATCCACCGTTGGCAGCGGATGACAGCACCAGCGTTAAGGAGAACAGCTTTGTCGAAATCGATGTGTTGAATAATGACACCGATCCGGAAAACGATATCGATCCGACCACCGTGGTTATCCAGTCTGGACCGGCTAATGGTTCTGTCAGTGTGGATCCAGTTACCGGTGAAGTGACCTACACGCCGGATGCCGACTACTTTGGCGCAGACAGTTTCACCTACACCGTGAAAGACGCCACCGGTCTGGAATCCAACGCTGCGACAGTGACCATCGATGTGGAAGAGGATTACGGCGTTACCATCGACTTCACCGGTAGCAACGGCCTTGCGGTGTATGATGTTGGCTTGCTCTCCGTTGCTGACAGCAGCGAAACCGCAAACGGCAGCTTTAAGGTGACCGCCCAGGATGGTTTGGCTTCAGTCACCATTGCCGGTGTGACGTTCACGGCGGTACAGCTAGCTACAGCGTCAGCGATTTCACCGCTGACTGTTGTCAGTAACGCAGACGAAGAGTTGGTAATTACCGGTTATAACGCTGGTACCGGGGATATCTCCTACAGCTACACGCTGCTTAACCCGGTTGATCATGATCCCGGTAGTGATATCGACAGTGTCTCCTTCATCGTGACAGCGACAGATAGCGACGGTGACAGCTCTGCACCCGGTTCGCTGACAATCAGCCAGATCGACGATAAACCGGAGATCCTTTCTGTCTCTGATGGCTCTGGTATAAACGGAGCGGGGCAGATCGTAGGGGCAATCAGTGTGGACTCCTCGGCCGACAGTCCGGAAAGTTTCAGCTGGGGCACCGTAAGTACCAGTGTTGAACTGTACGCCAATGATGAACCGGTAATCATTACCACCGACAACGAGACGCAAACTATCACCGGTAAGCTTGCCGACGATACTACCGTCTTCACGCTGACGCTGAACGACGATCTGTCTACATACACCTATCACCAATACATGGCTGTTCAGACGGTTGCATCTGAAATCGGAATTGCGTCGAATCTGTCCGGCGGTAACTCCGATAGCTTCAGGCTCTCCTCCAACGGTGCCCTGGAAGATCCGATCCAGACCCTGTTCTACGGCTATGAGTTTGATGATGATACCAATGAATATGTGCTCAATACGGTCAATACGACGGCCAATACAATGGGGGTAGGCACAGGACAGGATGTTGACTCCGATGCAGGTCAGGAAGACCAATTGTTGATGCACTTCGACAAAAACGTCACCAGCATGAGCCTTCAGGTTGATATTACCGGGAATAACACGGCAGAGCTGCGTTACACCATCTACAGTGTTAAGCCGTCTGAGTTTGATAACCTGGGTGTAGATGGCTTTACCTACGATGACCTGCCTGCGGGAGGCATCAGCAACGTGGTGACAGTGTCCAACGGCGATACGGTGGTAATTAACGCCTCTGATCTGGGGTTGGATGAATTCACCTTCATTGTCTTCGAAGCCGACGACGGCGAATACAAGCTGGTGCCAAATGAGTTGACCGTAAACTATCTGACTGAGGCACAGGACTTCAGTATCAGCAGCGACTTTAACGTAACGGACAGTGATCAGGATACTGCCACCGACACCATCAATATCAACGTAAGTGGTACTGCGGACGACCTGACCGGTGACGGCGATAATAACGCGCTGGGTGGTAACGAAGAGGCGAACGTACTCACCGGTCTGGCAGGTGATGATCAGCTTTCCGGTAATGATGGGGACGATACGCTGATTGGTGGTGCAGGCAACGACACACTGATTGGAGGACTGGGTTCGGATACCTTTGTCTGGACACTCAATGATGGTGGCGCGGCAGGCGCGCCAGCCAACGATGTGATCGCTGATTTCGACGCCAGTTTGCCTGCCAGTGGCGGTGATGTGCTTGATATCAGTACGCTGCTGGTTGGCGAGGACGGTGGTGACTTGACCCACTTCCTGCATTTCGAGCTGAATGGCGAGGGCGATACCGAACTGCATATCAGCACGGACGGTGATTTTGCCGGTGGCTACAATGCGAGTGACGTGGAGCAGGTGATCGTGATGGAAAACGTGGACCTGGTCAGTGCCTACACTGTGAACAACGTTGTTGACCAATCATCACTGATTCAGGATCTGGTGACTAACGGTACGTTGATCACCGATGTGTAACAAAGATGGTTGAGTGAGTGCAAAAAACCAATGACGGCATGTGTATTACATGCCGTCATTGTGCATTCGATTCAGCACGTCACGCCAGCGACTGAGCTGTACAGATGGCTTTACACTGGTTTTTTCACCATCTACCCACATCGCGCTGTCATTAAAACTGAATACAGGTTTTAGTTCGGGGCGTTTTGATGCCGGTAAAATTTGTCCCTGCAGATTATCCAGATACAACGGCTCGGATTGTTCATCGGGATAATAAGCCAAAACCATATGTGCTTGTTTTTTACTGCTATCTCCGATAACCGGATACAGGTTTACGTAGGTTAGCTTGAGTTTATCTTCCGGAATATCGAGTAAACGCAGGGATATATATTTGGCGATTGAATAGTCTTCGCAATCTCCCCGTGCCTGTACCAAGGTTTCCAGGGGCGTTGCCCAATAGTCCGACTTTTGCCAAATACGTTTATCTTCATCGTAATACACGTGAAGATTGAAGAACTGGTTGATACGCTTGAGTTTTTCCTGCTCAGGAAGGTCGGAGCTGGCATTCAACAGACTGCGCCAGCGATTTACAGAAGCCGCTGCCGACAGGCCGTAGCGATTTACTGCAATTTCTTGTAGATGCAAAAGATGGCTTGATGCACCGTGAGTTTGCGTAGCAAATAAAGGTCCACTCGCACAGAGTCCTAGCAGCGGAATAAACAGAACCGCGGCCCATCGTCCGATTTTCTGACGCACAAATACTACCCCTGACTTAAATTCCTTCAGCAAGCTGAAACAGTCGAAATTGTGGTACTGACTACAAAACCGGATGTACTAACGTTTAAAAAGTAAACGGTTGTTTTGTGTTTTTAAACAATCAGAGCACGGCCTTGGTGTAACTGCTGTTCATTTATCGGCCGATTCTAGCGTTTCTTGAATAAATAATCCTCAATTATTTGTGTGTAAAGCTGTCTTTACACTCAGCTGTCGTCTACCTTGAAATATACGGTCATCTGTTCAATTGATGAACAGTTGTTGGGGAGTATTTACTTAAAGGCAGGTTGGAAAATGAACTATCGTCTCTTTCTGGCTGCATTGGTTGTCTTCGCAGCCCCAGTACGGGCAGAACCCATCGGATCTCTCAACGATGCTGTCCAGCGTTCGGTTGAAAGTAACCCCGAGGTGAAAGCCAGCTGGTATAACTTTGAAGCATCAAAAGAAGAAAAACGCGTCGGCAAGGGCGGCTACTACCCTAGCGTCGACCTGGAAGGGCAGATCGGGCATGAACGATTGGACCGGGATGATCAGCCTGCTTTTTCTTACGATCCATGGAACGTTCGCTTGAGCTTAACCCAGATGTTGTTTGATGGGTTTGCCACCAAAAATGAAGTGGATCGACTGGACCACCTCAGTAAGGTCCGCTACTACGAATTCCGAAAAACATCTGAAGACGTAGCACTGGAAACCACCCGTGCGTATCTCGATGTGCTGCGCTACCAGAAGTTGGTGGAGTTGGCGAAACAAAACTACGTCGAACATCGGGATGTCTATGACGACATCAAGCGCCGTACCGATGCAGGTATCGGACGTCGTGTCGATTTTGAGCAAGCCACCGCTCGTTTGGCACTGGCAGAGTCAAATCTGCTGACGGAAGCAACCAACCTGCACGACGTGAGTGCCCGTTTTCAGCGGGTTATCGGTGTGCTGCCGATGGAGCAACTGGAAGATCCTGCGTTTAATCTGGAGCTGATTCCTGCCTCTCGCATCGATGCGCTGAACACTGCTTATGTGATGCACCCGGATATCAGTGCGGCTGAGGAAAATATGCTTGCCGCCCACGCCGCGCGTAAAAACAAAGATGCGGCCATGCTGCCACGGTTAGACCTTCGCTTGCGTAAAGAGATTGAGGATTACACTGACGGCGTTGATGTTGAGCGTGACGAAGAAGCGATTGAACTGGTTATGCGTTACAACCTATACAACGGTGGCTCAGACAGCGCCCGTCAACGCCAGTATGATCGTTTGATCGATTCCGCCTTTCACCAGCGTCGCAAGGTATGCCGCGATGTGCGTCAGCAGGTTGTCATTGCGCACAATGATATTCGCTCCCTGACTGAGCAAGAGAAATATTTGAACCGCAACCAAGCGTCGATCGCCAAGGCGCGGACTGCATACCGCAAGCAGTTTGATATCGGCCAGCGTACCTTGTTGGATTTGCTGGATACCGAAAATGAATACTTCGAAGTTCAGCGTACCTACGTTAATACCGTACACAACCTGAAGCTGGCGCAGGCACGTACCCTGGCTGCTATGGGCCAGTTGGTTTCATCCTTTGATGTGTCTGGTACAGACGGCGCCAGTGTGATGATGGAACGTGATCCCGAAGCGGATGCCTTTGGTCGCTGCCCGCCGGAAGTGCCGGTGCAGCAAACGATCGATAAGGATGCTCTGATCGCCGGCCTGTTGGAGAAAGATGCCCGCTTCCGCGAGGTGGAGGGCAATAAACTCGCCTTCCGCATGGATGTGAAGTTTGAGCTGAACTCTTCGAAACTGGTCAATACCTATGACAAAGATATCAAAGATGCCGCTCAGTACCTGGCAGATAACCCATCAACCGATGCGGTCATTGCAGGCCATACCGACTCTACAGGTACCGATGAATACAACCAGTGGCTGTCGGAGCGCCGTGCCAAGGCGGTGTATGACCGTCTGGTTAACGACCACGGCGTGGATCCAAAACGGTTGAAGGTGGTTGGTTATGGTGAAAGTCAGCCAATGGCGACCAATAAAACCGCCGATGGCAGACGACTCAACCGCCGCGTAGATATGGTGGTAGATAAACCCAAATAGCGTGAGGGACGTTGACTCTCCTCCTGCCCGTCTTGATATCAAGGCGGGCTTTTTTCTGTCTGTCAGCGGTGTGTTCGCTGTGCATGTTGTCTGTTAATACGGGGAATGTAACCTTACCCTGATCTGCTCGATCAACTGGTTGGGAAGCTGGCGATAGTCAGGGTAGGGGACCAGTACAATGCGGTCCTTTATGTAAATTCGCCCATTCTCATCCAGCGGCTGCATGTCATGCGGCTGGTCCATGTCGTCGGTAAACCCCAAGCGTTGCCAACTGGCCTTACCTGCTACCAGGTGCCAACCCTGTCGATCCTCAAGCGCGTCCCCAAAATTTATCTGTTCAGCATGCTTTAGCAATTGCTGATCGCGGTACTCCCGCCAGTTGTCGTTGGGGGCAGCAAGCTTGGCCAGGATGGTGAAGATCTTGCGCCAGTGGTTTCCGTTCAGTTCGGTCAGTTGGGCGATGTCGGGGCGGGTCAGGTCCATCCCCGGCGGGATCTCCGTGGGTGGATTGGGTAGGTACAAGGTGAATGAAGCGCTGGCCGCGCCCATGGTTTTGATCACGTGCCTTTCTCTCCCGACGCGTTTCTAGTTGGCGAGTATGGTAGCGGTCTGAGTGTTTGGGGTGCAATGGGGTACGGGGTTATCTCTTTTCGGCTCAGCTAAGGACTGCGAAGAGATCCTAATCGCATAATAGATGCGTAGGTTGGCCATCGCAAAGCAATGCCCAACATATCGACTCAAACTAGCTCATTAAGTGTTGGGCATCGCTGCGCGATAGCCAACCTACAATGGAGTCGATTTATTGGTACTACGCTATCTGACAATAAAGCAAAAAAAAGCCGTCAGAAGACGGCCGTAAAAAATGGGGGACATTGCTTGTAGTTATTTAGGCGTTCATGATTTCCACATGTTCGCCATTCAAGCGCACTGGGAAGGTGCGCAGTGAGAGGGACTCGTCTTCCAGGCACTCGCCGCTCTTCAGGGCGTAATGCTGCTTGTACAGGGGGGAGGCCACCACCGGTTCGCCGTTCAGGTCGCCGATGATGCCACGTGCGATGACGTTGGCGTTGCTGACCGGGTCATGGTTGCACACCGCAAACAGGCTCTTCTCCTGGCCAGGCAGGTAGAAGAGGGCGATCTGGGCATCGCCCATCTTGGCTGCGACACCGGAGAACGGTACCAGATCGCTTAGGGAGCAGAGGGTTTTCCAATCGATATGAGTTGCACTGTTCATCTGAAATCTCCTTCTATAGTTTGCTCAGTCCGGATCAGGCCGGACGGATCTGATCACGTTCGATGATGTTGATGATTTGCGGGTCGCCGCCCTCTTCGTTGACGAAGGTGCGGAAACGCTTCAGTTTCTCTTCGTCGCTGATGGTGGCTTTCCATTCACACTCGTAGGTTTCGACGACGTGGGCCATCTGGTTTTCCAGCTCTTCGGCCAGACCCAGGGAGTCGTTGATCACCACATCACGCAGGTAATCCAGGCCACCTTCCATGTTGTCCATCCAGACGGAGGTACGCTGCAGGCGGTCACCGGTTTTGATGTAGAACATCAGCACACGGTCTATGTACTTGATCAGGGTTTCGTCATCCAGGTCGGTGGCGAACAGGTCGGCGTGACGCGGTTTCATACCGCCGTTACCACACACGTAGAGGTTCCAGCCGTTCTCGGTGGCGATGACGCCGATGTCCTTACTCTGGGCTTCGGCACACTCACGGGTACAGCCGGAGACAGCGAACTTCAGTTTGTGTGGGGAACGCAGGCCCTTGTAACGGTTCTCGATGTTGATCGCCATGCCTACGCTGTCCTTCACGCCGTAGCGGCACCAGGTGCTGCCGACACAGGATTTAACGGTACGGACGGACTTACCGTAGGCGTGCCCGGTTTCAAAGCCGGCTGCGATCAGCTCTTCCCAGATCAGCGGCAGTTCGTGTAGCTGTGCGCCGAACAGGTCGACACGCTGACCACCGGTGATCTTGGTGTAGAGGTTGTATTTCTTCGCCACTTCACCCAGTACAATCAGCTTGTCCGGAGTGATCTCGCCACCGGCGATACGTGGCACGATGGAGTAGGTGCCGTTCTTCTGCATGTTCGCCATGAAGGTATCGTTGGTGTCCTGCAGGTGAACATGCTCTTCTTTGGTGATCAGTTCGTTCCAGCAGGAGGCCAGCATGTTGCCGACGGCAGGCTTGCAGATGTCGCAACCCAGGCCTTTACCGTGTTTCTCCAGCAACTCCTGGAAACTGCGAATCCCTTCCACACGGATGATGTGGTAGATCTCCTCGCGGGTATGCGGGAAGTGCTCACAGATGTCGGTGCTGACTTCGACGCCGCGTTTCTCCAGCTCGTTATCCACCACACTTTTCAACAGGGCGGCACAACCACCACAACCGGACGCCGCCTTGGTGGCTCCCTTCACCATGCCGACGTCGGTCGCGCCTTCATCGATGGAGCAGCAGATCTGGCCCTTGGTCACGTTCAGGCACGAACAGATAGTCGCAGTCTCAGGCAGCGCATCCGGGCCCAGAGCCGGAGCAGCGGCACCGTCCAGTGACGGCAGGATCAGGCTTTCCGGGTGGGATGGCAGCTCGATGCCGTTCAGCGCGTACTGCAGCAGGGTGTCGTATTCGCTGCAATCGCCGACCAGTACCGCACCCAGCAGGTGTTTCTTGTCTTCGGAGACGATAATGCGTTTGTAGGATTCGGCCGCATCGTCGGAGTATTTGTAGCTGATCGCGCCTGGCGTCATGCCATGGGCATCACCAATGGAGCCTACGTCCACGCCCAGCAGTTTCAGCTTGGTGCTCATATCGGCACCGGTGAATTCCTCAGTGCCGCCCAGCATATGGGAGACAGCTACCTTGGCCATGGAATAGCCCGGCGCAACAAGACCGAAGATTCGATTATTCCACAGGGCGCACTCGCCGATGGCGTAGATGCTTTCATCGGAGGTCTGGCAGTGATTATTCACTACGATACCGCCACGCTCGCCTATCTCGAGTCCACTCTGACGGGCAAGTTCGTCCTGGGGGCGAATACCGGCGGAGAACAGGATCAGATCCGTCTCCAGCTTTTCACCGTCCGCGAAATTCATACGGTGCATTGCGGATTCGCCATCATCGATCAGCTGGGTGTTTTTATTGGTATGTACTTTTACACCCAGGCCTTCGATCTTGCTGCGCAGAAGCTGACCACCGTCTTCATCCAGCTGTACAGCCATCAGACGGGGGGCAAACTCCACTACGTGGGTTTCCATTCCCAGATCACGCAAGGCTTTTGCCGCTTCCAGGCCAAGCAAACCGCCACCGACTACTACGCCCACTTTGGATCCCTTGGCAGCGGCTTCAATAGCCTCTAAATCCTCGATGGTGCGGTAGACAAGGCAGTTTTCCCGATCATGGCCAGGAACCGGTGGGACAAACGGGTAAGATCCGGTGGACAGTACCAGTTTGTCGTAACTCAGCAGGTCACCGTTGGCGGCGGTGACGGTTTTGTTATCGCGGTCGATTGCGACAGCTTTTTCGCCAACGCGTACGTTCAGGCCCCAGCTCTCGTACTGGGCTGGCGTACCCATCGCCAGATCGTCAGCACTGGAGCCGTCAAAGTAGGCGCTCAGGTGCACACGGTCGTAGGCGAGACGGGGTTCTTCACAGAACACGGTGATTTCGTACTGCTCGGCGAAACCAGACTCCACCAGGTTTTCCAGATAGTGGTGGCCCACCATCCCGTTACCGATTACAACTAATTTCTGTTTGCTCATAGGTGAGGTCCTCTTAAGAAGCTGCCGCAATGGTTGTGCGCTCGGTTTCGGTGCCTGCGTCGGCACTCTTTTTCTCGCAGAAAGCGCGGCCAAAAATGATATGTGGGCGGATCGCCCGGATAGTCTGTTGTTCCTGGATCAGGTCGAAGTACCAGTTGCCGTCCTGTACATCGCCGTACATCACCGCGCCAACCAGGCGGTCCTTGCGGAACAGGAGTTTTTTGTAGCTCCCGTTGAAGCGGTCCTTGAAGACCACTGCATCGGTGTCTTCGCTGTCCAGATACTCCCCGGCAGAGTAAAGATCGATGCCGGAGATCTTGAGTTTGGTGGCGGTTGGGTTGACCGCAAAACGGTGGCTGCCGTCGTCGCAGAGCAGGTTGCTCAATACACGCACCTGATCCCAGATTGGCGCCACCAGGCCGAAGGTGTCATCGCCGTACTGGCAGCATTCACCCAGGGCAAAGATCAGGGGATCGCTGGTTTGCATACGGTTATTCACGTGCACACCCCGCTGGCAATCTAGCCCCGCAGCTTCTGCCAGCTCGGCGTGTGGCACGATGCCGATTGCGATGACCACCTGCTGAACCTGCAGCTCGCTGCCGTCAGACAGCAGTACTGAGGAGACATGGCCTTCACCCTTAAATGCCAATGCCTCCTTATCGAGAAGCACGTGGATGCCACGTCTTTTCAGCTCGGCCTGCAGTAACTTGCCTGCCGCTTCGTCTAACTGACGGTTCAACAACCACTCACCCCGGTGCAGCACCGTCACGTCAATGCCCTGCTTACGCAGACCGTACGCCGCTTCAAGGCCCAGCAGTCCACCGCCAATCACCAGCGCGTGTTCGCTGCTGTTGGCCTGCTCTTTGATGCGTTTTACATCGCGCATATTGCGGAAACTGAGGATGCCCTCAAGTTCGCAGTCGCGTACCGCAGCGGGCAGGGCCGGTTCTGACCCTGTTGCGATCACCAGCTTGTCGTAATAGGCCACCTCTCCTCGCTGGCTTGTCACGCACTGGTTGTCGCGGTCGATGCTGATCACCGGATCGTCTGTATGCAGCGTGATGTTATTGCGTGCAAACCAAGCGGTAGGGTGGATCACGATCTCCTTGGCCGTCATCTCCTCGGCGAGAACAGGCGAGAGCATGATCCGGTTATAGCTACCGTGTGGTTCCTGATCGAACACGGTAATGGCGTAACGGTCTGCATCCAGCGCAGTAATTTCGCTGAGCAGTCGCCCGGTCGCCATGCCGTTGCCGATGATCACCAGATGCTCTTTCTTCATGGTCTTTCTCAAACCTTCCTTTCTTCAGGCCAAAAAAAAGGCGTTCATCAACCCCAGTCGGGAAAGCTGGGGTGGATGAACGCCGTTGTTCATGAGTGAGTGAGATTTTATTTTTATTTTTGGCTTAAGGGTCAGCGGGAGTAGCGCTAACGGTCTTAACCGGGTTTTCTTGTTTTTATTTTTGCTTAGGTAGTTAGCATGAGTGGTGCCAACTTTTTTAAGTTATTGAAATTAAATAAAAATTTAATTTTTCATGTGTTTTTGGATGGGTTTTAGCCCGTGAGCAAAGAGTGGAGTGAACTAAAACCGTGCACTGCTATGGATGGGGTGCACCAGATTGTGCGAGGGTAGTGGGGGGGGGGGGCGATGATAGCGTCCGCTTACGGTACAAAGCCATCGCGGGGTCAGGTGCTCATTAGGTGGCTCTTAGCCATATGAAAATGAAAACCAGCTGTTCCCTGGGGGGGGAGCAGCTGGTTGCAATAGACTATTCTGATTGCCTCGAAAAATAGTTAGTAGTTTTTATCCCGCTTCATTCCAAGCGGCCAGCTCCTTCTCCTTTGGCCCGCCTACCAGCAGGCTTACCACTATCATGGAAAGAGAGCCGGAGAGCATGCCATACATGATCGGCTCAAGCGCGGAAACGCCGGTCAAGAAGATCGATATCGTGACCACGATGGCGCTGACGATTATGGAGGAAAGCGCGCCCTGCCAGGAGGCTTTTGGCCAGAAGAAGGCGGCCATTACCGGGACGAAAATACAGCCGGATAGATAAGCGTAAGCGGTATCCAATGCAGTCCATACATCACCGACCCAGACCCCCAGCGCGATCACGACCAGGCTGATAACACCCGTGGCGTAACGGGAAGCCTTCATCTCGGCTTCGTCATCCAGATTGAAAATCGGCCGTAGCAGGTCGTTGGTAACCAAGGTCGCAGCCCCCAGCACAGTGGAGTCCACGGTCGACATCAGTGCCGACATCAACGCCGCCAGGACGATGCCGCTGACGCCCACAGGTAGGACCTCCATCACCAACTGAGGCAAGGCTTCGGAGCTGTTTTCCAGCCCTGGCACCAGGACATAAGCAAGGATGCCGCAGATACCCATGGAGAGTCCCCAGAAGATGGAGAAGCCCCCAGCCGCCAAAGCGCCCTTTTGCGCGATATCTTCGGTTTTGGCGGTGAACATCCGCTGCCAGATCTCCTGGCCGATCATGATGCCGAGGAACAGCAACAGGACGTAAGCCAGCATCCGCTCACCACTGACGTTGGTCATGGAAAAGAATTCCGGCGGAACCTGCGCCACCAGTTCCTCCCAGCCGCCCACTTTATCAACCCCGGTGGGAATCAGAATCAGTATGCCGATAGTCATCAGCACAAACTGAACGACGTCAGTCACGGTGATGGCGATCATACCGCCCATCATGGTGTAAACCATGGTGATCAGTCCGCCGACCACGATGGCGGTATTCATATCCCAGCCAAGCAGGGCTTTCAGGACCGTACCCAGGGCGACGATCTGCACCACCGCGATCATCACAGTATAGAAGGAACTGACCACGGCGCTTACGTAGCGTGTTCCATGGGCATAGCGGCGCTCTAGCATCTCACTTAGCGTATATACCCGAAGACGCGCCAGCTTGCGTGCTAGGAAAAGGCCGATGGCCACAACCCCTAAACCGAACATCAAAGTCGGCCAGGCGCCGGAGAGACCATATTGGTAGGCTTTGGATGCGGATCCGAAGGTGGAGCCTCCACCCAGAATGACGGCCGCGAGGCAGGGAAAGAACACCCAGAACGGCAAGCTACGACCGGCAACCAGGTATTGGGACGTGCTACCACTGGCCCGTTTCATACTAATAAATCCACAGAGGATCATCAGCGCCAGATACGCCAACACGATGATGACGTCGATACTCATAAGCAGCTCCTTAGTTATTTTTATCGAGCGAAGTTGAATTAATACGTAATGAGCCACGAGCCTGACATCAGTGTCCCTTATGTAGACCCCTTTGTCAGTTGGGCCAAGACAGTATCAAATGAGTACTCTGTTTCAATAAATACACAATACCTCATGCTAAGTTTTCAAATACGGAAACATAAGGGTGGTGCCCATTGGATCCGAATCCCGATCAGGCTGATTTAGACGGCGACAGTATTGGTGATGTTCGTGATGATGACCGGGATGGTGATGGTCTGAAAAATAAATGTGATAAATGTCCTGATGACAGTGCTGAGCCATTAGATCGTAAGGGCTGCCCTGTCATTCCATAAGAAGCCAATTAGTTCCTACCAAACGTAAAAGCCTTACCTACTCAAGAAGACTTTTGCCTTTTCAGTCAAAACATCGCCTCAAATGTACCACCTGGCATCAATCGCCAGCTCTTGACGATACATCACTTGATGTCGCCTTTGGGTTGTGGATTCGGTGGATCGTTGCAACGCACTGCAAAGGGCGCTTAACGTAATGGCCGACAACTACGGTATTGATGCCAAAGGTTCAGTTCATAATGGCTTGCTTCAAATGAGACTGGATGTAGTGTGTGGCTCAGCGTTTCCGTGTCCGTATCTGTCTGGCCTTTGTTAACGGTGTGAGGTTGTCTGATGGCATCAAACTAACCTTCAATAACAATGCGGCGCAGGCGCTGAGCCCTAACCCGCTCCATCGCGCAGGAATAGCTGCACCAGATTGAGCAGCAGTAAAATCGCGGCGATGCCCTGCCAGACCTGGGTCGGGTTTTTCTCCAGCAGCGGCTGGTGGCGTACTTTGGCTTCCAGCTGTGAGTTGGGGACAGTCAGATCCTGTATAAACTCCGACAGGGCGTCGTAGCGATTGGCAGGATTGGGTTGCAGGGCTTTACGCAGGCAACCTTCCATCCACAGCGGTAGATCGCGCCGGTGTTGAATCGCCGGGGTGTAGCTGAATTCCGAGTAGTGACTGATCTGTACCTGCTTCACGCTGCGTTCGGCAAACGGCAGTTTGCCGGTCAGCATCTCGTAGACGATCACCGCCAGCGAGAACAGGTCTGCACGAAAGGTACCGGATTCGCCCATCAGGTATTCGGGCGCCACGTAGTTGACCGATCCCTGTGGCACCGACTTATCCAGCGGCGAATTCATCTCTTCGATGCCGGCGATTCGCACGGTGCCAAAATCGAGAATCTTCACCCGACCGTCGCCGTCGATCATGATATTTTCCGGCTTCAGGTCCTGGTGGATCATGTCGGCACGCTGGAAGGCGCGCAGCCCCCGGATGATTTGTGTGGCTAGGCGGCGCACTTCGTCCAGGCCCGGTTCGGGGTGGTCGTTGATCCAGTCGCGCAGGCTCATCCCTTCGATATGTTCACCCAGGTAGTAGAGAAAACGTTTCACCCGTGTAGGACAGAAGGTTTTCATCACATTGGGGTGGTCAATCTTCTGGCCGACCCACTCCTCACGGATAAAGCCGTCCAGATAGAGCGTATCTTCACTGAAGTTCATGGAGGGGGCTTTCAGCACATAGTGCTCACCGGTTTCCAGATCCTTCACCTGATACATATGGCTGCGGGTGCCACTGAAGATTACATCCAGTACTTCGTAGCCGTCGATCTTGTTGCCCACCTCCAGTACCGGTGGGATCGGCAGCTGGGTGAGGCGGTTGTGGCTCTCGTCCAGGGTTTCCTGCGGCAGTTGATCCACGGACAGCAACAGGGCGGTGAGGTTATCATCGCTGCCGTTGTCCATCGCCATCTGCACCAGATCGGCGGCCGTTCTTTCCAAATCACAGCTTTCCAGGTCACCGCCTTGCGACAGGCGCTGGCTGATCTGGGAAGACTTCAGGAATTCATGCACGCCGTCGGTTGTGAGTAGCAACTGGGTGCCGGGTTCCAGCACCATGGAGTTGTAATCCACTTCCAGATGCTGATCGCCACCCATGGCGCGGGCCAGGTAGTTGCGGCCCGCTTCACGGCGGGTGTGGTCCTTGGTGAGCAGTTCCAGTTCACCGTTCTGAAAACGGTAGATACGGGAGTCGCCCACATGGAACCAGTGCACGGTGTTGGATTTGATGATCAGCGCGGAGAAGGTGCAGAGCATGCTGTCCTTCTCCCGGCTCGCCTGGCTGTTTTCCTGATGCAGCCAGTTGTTCAGGCCGGTGAGGACACGGGACACCGAGTGTTTAACACTCCAGCTGTGTGGCGTACTGAAATAATCCTGGATAAAGCCGGTGACACAGGTCTGGCTGGCGATATGGGATTCGGCACAGCTGCTGACACCGTCGGCGATGGCGGCGGCCACGCCCTTAAACTCCAGGTCGATCCCATCAGGCTGCTGCGCGGCAAAGGCGTCCTGGTTGATCGCCTTTACACCGGCGATCGACTTGCCGCCGAAGCGGACGCTGAGTTTCGTGCGGGGTGGCTGCTGGCTGGTCATCATCGTGCTCTTTTATTCTTGGTGTTGGGCATCGCGTTGCGATGGCCAACCTACATTGTGCGTAGGTTGGTCATCACGCAGTGATGCCCAACGATTCAGATCAGGTTATGAAACCTCGATCAGTTCGACGGTGCCGTCTTCTTTCACTTCCGCCATGTGGCCTTTAGGTTCTTCCAGGAACAGCAGGGCGATAAAGCCCAGTACCGCCGTACAGGCGATCACGCTGAAGAAGATCTCGTAGCTCACCATGGACAGCACGGTCAGGTAGAACACCGCTCCCACGTTACCGTAGGCACCGGTCATACCGGCGATCTGGCCGGTCAGACGACGTTTGATCAGCGGTACTACGGCGAATACCGCCCCTTCACCTGCCTGTACGAAGAAGGAGCAGGCCATCGCGGCACCTACGGCCAGAAACAGTGGCCAGGAGCTATCGATCATCGACATGGTGGCGTAACCGACTGCCAGACCCGCTGTCAGGATCAGCAGGGTTTTCTTACGGCCAAAGCGGTCACTTATCCAGCCGCCACCCGGACGGGACATCAAGTTCATGAATGCATAAGCGGATGCCAGCAGGCCTGCATAGACCATATCCAACTCGAACACGTCGGCGAAGAACAGTGGCAGCATGGAAACCACCGCCAGCTCGGAGCCGAAGGTGGCAAAGTAGAGTACGTTCAGTACCGCAACCTGCTTGAATTTGTACTGGTGGACTTCCGGTACCGGCTTTTCGAAGATCTCGCGGTTTACGCTGTAGGCGCTGTAGCAGTCATAAATGAAGATCAGGCTCAGGGTCAGGTAGATGCCCAGCGCGACCGCGTCAGACAGCATGGAGACACCGGCTGGCGACAGTTTCCAGGTCAGCAGCGCCAGTGCAGCGTACATCGGGATCTTCATGATCAGCAGGAATGCAAAGTCAGACTTGCTGGTCACTTCCAATCCACCGATCTTCTTCGGTTTGAAGTAGGTGGAACCTTTTGGCGTATCGGATACGTTTTTGTACCAGATAAAGCTGAAGATCAGGCTGAATGCACCGCTCAGGCCCACGGCGTAACGCCAGCCGTCTTCGCCACCAAACAACAGCGCCAGTGTTGGCAGGGTCATCGCGCCTGCTGCGGAACCGAAGTTACCCCAGCCACCGTAGATGCCTTCTGCGGTGCCTAGCTCGTTGGCCGGGAACCACTCACTTACCATACGGATACCGATCACGAAACCGGCACCGATGAAGCCCAGCAGGAAGCGGGAGATTGCGGCCTGTATAAAGCTGTCGGAGAGGGCGAACATGAAACACGGAATGCTGGCGAGGAACAGCAGCGCAGCATACGTGATGCGTGGACCGAATTTGTCGGTTAGCATGCCGATGATGATACGGGCCGGGATGGTCAGCGCCACGTTCAGGATCAGCAGGGTTTTTACTTCGGACTTGGTCAGGCCGAGGGATTCGGCGATGGAACCCAGCAGGGGGGCGTGGTTAAACCAGACGAAGAAGGTGATAAAGAATGCGATCCAACTGAAGTGCAGGATCTTCATCTTTCCCGTGAAGGAAAGCAGGTTAAGTTTTCCGCTGTCATGCATAAATGTGCCCTCTATAAAAACGCAAAAAGGCGTTCAGCCCGCTCCCTTTGCAGGGGGCGGGGCATGAACGCCTTTGTTCAAAATTGTGCGGCAGAAGCGGTAAATGCGCCTTGGTGGTGCACCATTGCACCGGGCTGGATTGGGAGGCCGCTTTGCCTGACTTAAGCTGTATCCCCAATATTTATGGGGTTTAGGGCTTAAGCCGCTTTAACTTTGTCGTTACCGGTGGTTGTTTCAGCCGTTGAAACAGCGCCGGTTGTTTCTTCTGTAGTATCGTTTTGCAGGTTGCGTGCCAGCTTTTCTTTTTTGGCCGGTTTTGCAGCTGCGTCGCTCTCTTCCGGCTTACGCTGTTTCTCGTACAGGAAGCTCAACACAGCGGCACGGTAGTGGTTGTACTGGGGATCGTCCGCCAGCTCGATACGGTTGCGCGGGCGGGGCAGGTCGATCTCCAGAATCTCACCGACGGTTGCTTCCGGGCCATTGGTCATCATTACGATGCGATCAGACAGCAGCACCGCTTCATCGACATCATGGGTGATCATGATCACGGTATTGTTCAGCTCGTTCTGGATCTCCATCAGGGAGTCCTGCAGGTGGGCACGGGTCAGGGCATCCAGTGCACCAAACGGCTCGTCCATCAGCAATACCTTCGGCTCCATCGCCAGCGCACGGGCTATACCCACACGCTGCTTCATACCACCGGAGATCTCATCCGGGCGTTTGTGCATGGCGTGGGTCATGTGCACCAGTTCAAGGTTGTGCTCGATCCACTCTTTCATTTCCGCCTTGCTTTTTTTGCCCTTGAAGACCTGCTTCACGGCCAGCTCGACGTTTTCATAGGCGGTAAGCCACGGCAGCAGGGAGTGGTTCTGGAATACCACCGCGCGCTCCGGCCCCGGCTCGTTGACTTCTTTGCCGTCCAGCAGGACGCCACCTTTGGTTGCCTGGTAGAGACCGGCGACGATGTTCAGTACGGTGGATTTACCACAACCGGAGTGACCGATCAGGGATATGTACTCGCCCTTTTTGATCTTTAAATTAACGTTGTCCAGGGCCTTAAACGACCCTTTCGGGGTTGGGAATTCAATATCAACCCCGGTCAGTTCGAGATGTGTCGTAGTCATGATTCGTCTCCTTGTGAGGTTGAATTAGCGAAGTACCGCAGTCTTATCCCAGGACACCTTTTTCTGAATCTGCAGCATGACGCGGTCGAGCATGAAGCCAATCAGACCGATCACCAGCACCGCCACCATAATGCGACCGAGGGAGTTGGAGCTGCCGTTCTGGAACTCGTCCCAAACGAATTTACCGAGGCCCGGGTTCTGCGCCAGCATCTCCGCGGCGATCAGTACCATCCAGGCGATACCCAGCGAGAGGCGCAGACCGGTAAACATCATCGGGATGGAGGATGGCAGGACGATCTTCACCACATGGGTCATGAAAGAGAGGCGAAGTACCTGCGATACGTTCTGCAAATCCTTACTGATACCGGAGACACCCACGGCGGTGTTCAGCAGCGTAGGCCACAGGCAGCAGAGGGATACGGTTACCAGCGAGGTGACAAAGGATTTGGCGAACATCGGGTCTTTACTGACATACAGTGCGCTGACCACCATGGTCACCAGTGGCAGCCATGCCAGCGGCGACACCGGTTTAAACAGCTGAATGAGTGGGTTCAGCGCAGAGTAGAGTGGCTGGTTCAGGCCGATCATGATGCCTGCCGGTATGGCGATCAGGGAGGCCAGTACAAAACCGGACAATACGGTTATCAGGCTGGTGCCAATCTGATCGAAGAACGTCGGTTTGCCGGTGTATGGACGGATCTTTACCTTCGCATCCGGGTTCTTGGCCAGCTTCTTGGCGTTACGTTGTTCCTGACGCTCGTAGAAAGCCTGTTCCTTCTGACGTTCAGCCTGGTGTTCGTCGATCAGGCCGAGGGTTTGTTCGTAAACCTGTACAGGCCCGGGAAAGGTACCCAGAGAGGTGTGGATGTTTTTTGCACCGATGTCCCAGATCAGCAGAAATACCAGGATCCCGATCACCGGCATAATCAGCTGCTTGAAAAAGCCCAGCAGTGACGCACCTGGATTCTCGCTCTGGAAGATCGCCAGTACAGGACTAAATAGGTTGGTAGATGATTGACTCATAATGGATACTCCCGCGCTTACTCTCTCGCTCTAAGGCGCCCCCGGACGATGCCCGGCCCGGAGGCGCAGAGGATCAGATCTTCTGATCGTCTTTCAGACCGATTTCAAACTTCTTCAGGTACTCGTTCGGCTTGGTGCCGTCATAGGTGATACCGTCGATGAAGTGGGTCTGAGGCTTCTTGAAGCCGGATTCAGATGCAAAATCCGGGAACTCGTCTGCCGCAATTACACCGTCTGCAATCAGCTCTTCAGCCGCTTTGCGGTAGATGTCAGGACGGTAAACCTTCTTGGCAATGTCCATGTACCAGCTGTCCGGTTTCTGCTCGGAGATCTGACCCCAACGGCGCATCTGGGTCAGGTACCAGATTGCATCGGAGTAGTACGGGTAGGTTGCGTTGTAACGGAAGAATACGTTGAAGTCCGGCACTTCACGTTTGTCGCCTTTCTCGTATTCGAAGGTGCCGGTCATGGAGTTGGCGATTACATTGTAGTCTGCACCCACGTACTGGGACTGGGACAGGATCTTCACCGCTTCCGGACGGTTGGCGTTGTTGTTCTCATCCAGCCATTTGGCTGCACGGATCATCGCTTTCACCACGCGGATATGGGTGTTTGGGTACTCTTCCGCCCAGTGCTTGGATACACCGAATACTTTCTCCGGGTTGTCTTTCCAGATCTCGTAGTCGGTTACAACCGGTACGCCGATGCCTTTGAACACCGCCTGCTGGTTCCATGGCTCACCGACGCAGTAACCGTAGATCGTGCCCGCTTCCATGGTGGCCGGCATCTGCGGAGGAGGGGTTACGGACAGCAGCGCATCAGCGTCGATCTGACCGGAGGTGTCGCCTTTGTGAGGCGCGTAGTAACCCGGGTGGATACCGCCCGCGGCCAGCCAGTAGCGCAGCTCGTAGTTATGGGTAGATACCGGGAATACCATACCCATGTTGAACGGCTTACCTTCCTCCTTATACTTTTCCACAACCGGTTTCAGGGCGTCTGCCTTGATCGGGTGTACCGGTTTGCCGTCCGGACCATTCGGTACGTGCTGCTTCATCTGGCTCCAGATGTCGTTGGAGACGGTGATGCCGTTACCGTTCAGGTCCATGCTGAACGCGGTGATGATATCGGCCTTAGTACCGAAACCGATGGTGGCGCCGAGTGGCTGACCCGCCAGCATATGTGCGCCGTCGAGCTGTCCATCAATCACACGGTCCAACAGGACCTTCCAGTTTGCTTGTGCTTCCAGCTGTACGTAGAGGCCTTCATCCTCGAAGTAACCTTTTTCGTAGGCGATCGCCAGTGGCGCCATATCGGTCAGCTTGATAAAGCCAAACTTCAGATCTTCCTTTTCTGGTTCGCCCAGTTCAGCCATGGCAGGCAGTGAAGCCAGGCTGGCAGCCAATACTGCGGTGCGAATAGCACGACTTAGCAGGGAGTGTGATTTCTTAGACATAGCCATCTCCGTTGATAACCCAAAAATAAAAAAGGCGTCGTTCTCCCGGCCCTTAAAGCTGGGTGAACAGACGCCTTTGCCTGATTCGGTTCAGTGGTTTATCTCGCACCGTCATTGGTGCATATGATGCTCTGGATATAGCAGAGGGCGTGCCAGTTTTTGTAAGTTTAATAAAAACAATGGGTTATGTATTTTTTGCTCCTGGCTGGTGCAGGTTTATTGATTTTGCTGCGCTGCATCATAGGGCGATTGGTTATAATAGAGCATCGTTTTGGCGCAGGTTAAAAGGTCCAAAAAGGAGCAGGGCTGAGTAGATATGTGAAATCTCATATGTGTTGTTTTCCACATTCGCTGTCATGAGATCAGGTTTTCAGTGAGGTTTGCGCGTCAGGGGGAAGGGTAAATAGGGGGATTTTTGAAGGTTCTCTCTCTGTTTGGTTGGCCTACCGAGCGACGCTCGGCAACAGGGGGAGTAGAAGTTCCTGGAATGCTGTTGCTGGTGGTCCTTGTGAACCGCAGCCGTCATGGGTTTGTGGTGAAGCAAACTGTATAAGCATCAGATGTCACAAAACGGAGCCGGTCCGGCTCCGATTTTTCACGATCCTAATCAAGGCTTAAGGAGCCAAGATACTCTTTAACCTCGGGGTACGAGGATTTAAAGGCAATTCCCAAACGTACGCCGTAGGGCTGGGCCAGAACGGAGATCAGATCCCCTTTAAACAGGTAATAGCTATTTTCATTGGGGAAGCGGATCTCAAATGCCATACACAAGCCTGACTGCTGCAGGCTTTTAAACGCTTCCAGCTGGTCGCTTTGTGGAACGCGTATCTGGCAGCCGCTCTGGCTGATATCTTTGATTACGCCTTCAAACAGTTGCTTGCGGCAGTACACCCGTGAAAGCAGAGTGCAAGGGTAGCGGGGCTCTCGTCGCAGATCCTGCAGGAAAATCCGTTCCGGATAGTTCAGCATTAACAGGCGATTCTTGTGTCCTGCGACTTCCATCACGGATGTCTCAAAGGCATACACCACACCCCTATCAACGAGTCGAATAACCAGGTTCTCTTTTACCCTGAAGAAGGCTTCGTACCACTGTAAGGGCATCTGGATTTTGCAGTGGCCCACTTCCAGCTCTTCGGTGGTGGGGAGATGGGCGACAATCACGTTAGTGCCATCAATGCCGACCAGCGAGGTTATGAAGCGTAGTTTCCCGTCCTGGGATGAGATCTGAATGCGGGTTCCTGCCCTGAAGTTCGGTAACTGCTCCACGGGTGTAATGTTCAGTTTTTGCATCCGCTCGTTCCCCTTCAATCCGTTCGTTTTGTTTAAACGGACGTTTGTTGTGTTGTTTTATTTTCTTAAGTTGTAGTCACAAACGGTTGTATACATTGGGATTATTTTGCGGATTCTCTGGTATTTTTTATTGCGGCAGTTGGCGGAGGGAGCGTGGAGGTAGCGAAGCGTGTGATGGCGTTTGCTTTTGGAAAGGGGAATCAGGCGCCGTGGAAAGGGGAGAATTAGCGCCTGATTTGGGACGGCTTATGCTTCAGAATCTTGTCCGGATTTATCCGCCGGCTGCTGTTCGTCGGCACTGGTGTTTGCAGCCTGCTCCTGCTGCTTAACTTCGTCGGTATCCTGTCCACCGCATACACCACAACATGAACTCATATGACCTCCTTATGGCTGTTTAGGCGTGTTTGTTTAATCGTTGTTGAGAGCGATTAGGATAGTAACCAAGTAAATCGGTCGGGAACTTGACCAATGTTAGTTTCCCGACCTGATTTGTTTTTAAGCGTGTTGCGAGAAACGCTCCAGCCCCAGCGCTTTGGAATAGATGTCGTGTCGGTAGACCTGCCGCGCGATCTGGTCACGATCGCCACCGTGCCACTGACCCCAGCGCTCCATCTGCTCAAGCATCAGGTGTGCATGGCTGAGGGATGGGCAGTTCACCCCAGGCCCAAAGAACGACTGCATAATCGGCAGCACAGTGTCTGACTGGCCCAATGGGATGGCACTTTGATCCAGATACGGTGGCAGCCTGAGCAGCTCGAGAGCTTCTGCATGGTTGTCGTTGTGGCTGAGCCACTCGCAGGCGTTTACCAGCGCCCGAATCAGTGCTTCATGAGTATTCGGGTGGGCATCGGCCCAGTGTTGGGTAACACCAAATACTTTCTCGATCGAATCGGGCCAGATTTGATAGCCGGTGAGTGCGACGGTGCCTTCTCCGCATTGCTGTGCCAGGCTGTTCCAGGGCTCCCCGGCGCAATAACCATCGATCATACGGTCATGCATGGTGCTGATCATCTGGGTTGGCGGCACTGCAATCAGGGTGACATCGGTATCGGGGTTGATACCGCTGGCGGTGAGCCAGTAGCGCAGCTGATAGTGCTGGCAGGAGTAGGGATACACGGTAGCAAACACCGGTTTGGTGCGCAGTGTGCTGATCCATTGTTTCAGGGCATTACCCACTTCGGCCGGGTTGGGCCGGTCGCGCAGCTGTGGGCTCAGTGCCCGATACAGCTCGGCAGAAAGGGTTACGGCGTTGCCGTTCATGCTCAGGGCGAGCCCGGTTACCATCGGTGTGGGGCGTGATCCAAGGCCCAGTGTGGCGGCCAGCGGCATCGGTGAAAGCATCTGGGCACCGTCCAGCAGGCCAAAGCTGACCTTGTCGCGAATGTTGGCCCAGTTGGATTCACGTGACAGAACAACGTTAAGCCCTTCTGTTGCAAAAAAACCTTTTTCACGTGCGATAACCAGTGGCGCACAATCCAGCAGCGGCACGAAGCCTAGTTTTAAGGCTGTTTTTTCAGGTGTTGCAATACTCATACTTCGTGGTTCCTCGTACTTACCGCTTGCCTGCGTTCGGCAGGGTAGTGAGCTCCAGGATATCGATCACGCTCTGGGCCACCTCCACCAGTTTCTGGCTGCGATCCATCGCCAGCTTGCGCAGGGTTTTATACGCCTGCTCTTCATCACATCCCTGATGTTTCATCAGCATCCCCTTGGCCTTTTCAACCACCTTACGTTCCGACAGCTGGGATTTGGTCTTCTCCAGCTCGGTGCGCAGGGAGTGGAAGGCATCAAACTGGGCGATGGCGGTGTCCATGATCGCTTTCACCCGGTCAGTTTGCAGACCGTCGGCGACATAGGCGCTGACACCGGCACTGATTGCAGCGGAGATACTTTCGCTGTCGTCGGCCTTTTCGGCGAAGAAAACGATGGGGCGTGGATTGCTGCGGCTCATGGCCGCCATGCTTTCGAGCGTGTCTCGATTGGGAGAGTCCATATCGATAATCACCATATCCGGGCTGAGTTCGCTGACCTGATCACAGAGTCGGTGCGAATCGGACAGGTGACACACCACCTTATGACCAAGCGCATTCAGGGCATCAAACAGCGCATCGGCACGGGTGGGTTCGTCATCGATAATCAATACATCGAGTGAACGGGAGTCTTTCATCTACTACCTAACCTATTTGGAGCGAGATAGAGACTCTGCAAAAAATGTGCCTTTATGTTTTTCGAATGTTGGCACGAGCATTGCTAAACCTGTGTATGGAGTTTGGAGTTAACTGAGCTTCATTTTGCGTTAACTAAGACGTTTATAGTTGCTGGGCAATGTCGCCCGATACCGGTCTCTCCTGGCCTGGTATCGGGCTTTTTTTTTGGAGGTTTCACATGAATTCTAAAACAACCTGTCCTTACTGTGGTGTGGGCTGTGGTGTAGAAATCATGCGGGATGCAGGGCAGGTAAGCGGGGTTCGTGGTGATAAGAATCATCCAGCCAACATTGGCCGACTGTGTGTGAAAGGTTCCAGTTTGCACGAGACGTTAGACAGTCATGGCCGCCTGTTAAAGCCTTATGTGGATGGCCTGCCAATGCACTGGGATGATGCCCTGAATGAGGTCGCTGAACGCTTTGTCCGCACTATTGAGGAGCACGGCCCTGACTCTGTTGCACTGTATCTGTCGGGTCAGCTGCTGACCGAAGACTATTACGTTGCCAATAAACTGATGAAAGGATTTATTGGTACTGCAAACATCGACACCAACTCCCGCCTGTGTATGGCATCCACGGTGGTTGGCCATAAACGCGCCTTTGGTAGCGACACCGTGCCGGGCTGCTATGACGATATAGAAAAAGCCGATCTGATTGTGCTGGTCGGCTCCAACACTGCCTGGAACCACCCGATCCTGTTCCAGCGTATGGTTCAGGCGAAAAAGACCAATCCAAACCTGAAAGTGGTGGTGATCGATCCGCGTGAAACAGCCACGTGCCGTCTGGCGGACCTGCACCTGGCATTGAAACCAGGCAGTGATACCCGCCTGTTTAATGGCCTGCTTAGCTGGCTGGCGGGTAACGACTATCTGGATCAGGACTATATCAACCGTCACACCGATGGCTTTCAGTATGCGTTGGACGCGGCGGTAAACAGTGCCGGTGATCCGCGCCAACTGGCCGAAGATTGTGATTTGCCGGTGGAATCATTGCTCACCTTCTTTAACTGGTTTGGTGCCACGGAAAAGACGATCACCTTCTTTTCTCAGGGCTCCAACCAGTCCGCCAGCGGTGTGGATAATGTCAATGCAATTACCAACTGCCACCTGGCAACCGGCCGTGTCGGCCATCCGGGACAGGGGCCGTTCTCTCTGACCGGCCAGCCCAATGCGATGGGCGGTCGCGAAGTGGGTGGCCTGGCCAACCAGCTGGCGGCGCACATGGACTTTGACGAGGTCTCTATCGATCGGCTGAGACGTTTCTGGCAGGCGCCGAATATGGCCACTCAGCCGGGTCTGAAAGCGGTGGAGCTGTTTCAGGCGATTGAGCGCGGCGAGGTGAAAGCGGTCTGGATCATGGCCACTAACCCGGTCGTGAGTCTGCCGGATGCGGACCAGATCAAGCGGGCGCTGGATAAGTGTGAAACCGTGGTGGTGTCGGAGTGTGTCAGCGGCAGCGATACCGCCAAGTACGCGGATATCCTGTTGCCAGCGACCGGCTGGAGTGAAAAAGACGGCACGGTGACCAACTCCGAGCGCCGTATATCCCGCCAGCGAGGTCTGATCCCAGCCACCGGAGAAGCCCGTCACGATTGGTGGACGCTGTGTGAAGTCGCGAAACGCCTGGGTTACGCGGAGGCCTTCAATTACAGCCATCCCCACGAGATTTTTGCCGAGCACGCGGCACTGTCCGGTTTCGAGAACGATGGCAGTCGCGATTTCGATATCAGTTACTTTGCCGGGATCGACCGCTTTACTTATGACAACCTGAAACCGGTACAGTGGCCGGTTACCACGGACACACCGGAAGGTACTTCGCGCCTGTTTGGCGATGGCCGGTTCTTTACGCCATCCGGACGTGCCCGTTTTGTGGAGATCATTCCGCGGGCACCGGTGCAGAAGCCAACCGACCGTACGCCGCTGGTGATGAATACCGGCCGTATTCGCGATCAGTGGCACACCATGACCCGCACCGGTACCGCACCACGCCTGTTCAATCACCGCGAGGAGCCCTTTGTAGAGGTGCATCCACGGGATGCGGCGATCCGCAATATCAGCAACGGCACCTTGGTGAAAGTGACCAACAGCCAGGCCAGCTACTTTGCCCGTGCCCGGATCGAAGAGGGGCAGCGTAAAGGTGAGATCTTCGTGCCGATGCACTGGAACGAAGCCTTTACCTCACAGGGGCGGATGGGCGCGCTGGTGGCCCCGGTAACCGATCCGCTTTCGGGGCAACCGGAATCCAAGCACGCTGCTGTGCAGATGGAACCGCTGAATGAGAAATGGGAAGGCTGGCTGCTCACCGCCAAGTCGATCTCGGTACCCGAGGTGGATTACTGGGCACGTATCCCGAAGACCAACTGTGACGCCTACCACATTGCGGGGCTGGATAGAGTGGACAGCTGGGAGCATTGGTGTATCGACCATCTGGGTGAAGCTGACCTGTGGATTGAGGATCCGGCCCGTCGTTCATTTCGGGCGGCCGGGTTGTTGCACGGACGCCTGAATTGGGTGCTGTTGATCACGCCATACAACAGTTTTCCATCCACCGACTGGATCGATCAGCTGTTTACCCAGCCATCCCTGGACAGCCAGCAGTACCGCTATCTGTTGAGCGCCACCAACGTGGAGATGGAAGATCCGGGCACTATTATCTGCAGCTGTTACCAAGTGGGCACCACTGCCATCGACAAAGCGATCAAACAGGGCTGCGGATCGGCTGCAGCACTGGGTGAAAAACTCAAATGTGGTACCAATTGTGGTTCCTGCATCCCTGAGTTGGAAGGCTTTTTCACCAAGGCTGGATAGGCTGTACAGAGCGGTTCTGACACTGTTTAACAACGCCGTTTTTGATGGGGGAATGTGGAGAGGTTTTCCCGTCGTAAACGGCGTTTTTTATGCGCCGGAATAATTGTTGATGCCGGTCAATGCCGCACTCTGCGGGGAGGAGGAGACTGAACTCAAGGAACGAGAACTAGACTGAAGGGGAACCTTAATGAGCATCGAACACCACGACCTGGTACATGACTTCCCAGAACTGCGTGAGCGTATCCACGAGAAGAAAATGACTGACGCACACTTTGCTCGCCTGTTTAACGAATATCATGATTTGACCAAAGACGTGGAACGTATGGAAACCGAAATCGAGCCTGTGACCACGCAGACCGAGGAGGAGCACAAACTGAAGCGTGTACAGCTCAAAGACAAACTGTATCAGATGCTGATTAACTGATACGGCTTCACAACCGGAAAATACCCGCCACTGAGCGGGTATTTTTTTTGTCCGGGTTAAAGTCCACCCTTGGTCAGTTTGGTTGGATCCAGCAGACGGGCCAGCTCGTCTCGAGACAGGTCGGTGTTTTCTTCGGCTACATCGATAATGGCGCGTTTCTCTTTGTAAGCCTGTTTTGCAATTTCCGCTGCTTTCAGATACCCGATGATCGGGTTCAGGGCGGTCACCAGAATCGGGTTCTGGTGCAGGGCTTCGGTCAGTTTCGCTTCGTTGACGGTGAAGCTGGCGATCGCTTTGTCGGCCAGCAGGGCGGTGCTGTTGGCCAGCAGTTCGATGCTGTTCAGCAGGTTGTAGGCGATCATCGGTAGCATCACGTTCAGCTCGAAGTTGCCGGACTGGCCACCGAGGGTGATTGCGGTGTCATTACCGATCACCTGGGCGGCGACCATTGCGGCCGCTTCCGGGATTACCGGGTTGACCTTGCCCGGCATGATAGAGGAGCCTGGCTGCAGCGCTTCCAGCGAGATCTCGCCGAGGCCTGCCAGCGGGCCGGAGTTCATCCAGCGCAGGTCGTTGGCGATCTTCATCACCGACACAGCAGTCGCCTTCAACTGTCCGGACAGCGCCACGGCGGTATCCTGGGAGCCGATCAGTGCGAACAGGTTCTCTCCCGGTCTGAAGGTGATGTTGGTCAGACCGCTCAGGTTTTTGTTGAAGGCACTGGCAAAATCCGGGTGGGCATTGATGCCGGTACCCACGGCGGTGCCGCCCTGAGCCAGGGTCTGGATCGCCGGTTGCATCGCTTCCAGGTTCTGGATGTTTTGGCGGATCTGCGCTGCCCAACCGTGCAGGGACTGGTCCATGCGCACCGGCATGGCATCCATCAGGTGGGTGCGACCGGTTTTACAGTAGTCCTTCACCGCCTCGGCTTTGGTTTCGATGGTGCTCAGCAGGTGGCGCAGGGCGGGCAGCAATGCGTGGTCCAGCTGTATAGCTGCACTCACATGGACCGCACTTGGGATCACATCGTTGCTGCTCTGACCAAAGTTAACGTGGTCGTTGGCACTGATGGTCTCGCCCAGCTTACGGGAGGCGAGGGTCGCTATCACCTCGTTGACGTTCATGTTGGAGCTGGTGCCCGAACCGGTCTGGAACACATCCACCGGGAAATGTTGCATCAGGTCTTCGCTTGCCAGCAGTTCTGAACAGACCGAGATAATGGCATCAGCCTGGGGTTGGGTCAGGCATTTAAGTTGGCTGTTACTGATCGCCGCCGCAGATTTGATCAGCAGCAGAGCACGGATGAAGGCCACGGGCATCGCCTGGCCGCTGATCGGGAAGTTGTTGACGGCGCGTTGGGTCTGGGCGCCATACAGAGCATCGGCAGGTACCTCTAGTTCGCCCATACTGTCCCGTTCAATGCGTGTAGTGCTCATAGTGACTCCCTCTACGTTTAGAATTGAATTAAAAAGTGTGGCTTAGAACGGAGAAGTGATAGCGCCGTTAGACGGTGTTGGCTTTTCTTCTTCGTTGATGTCTATTCTTCGCAGCCTTTTGTGAGGCTTGTCTAAACTGTAGTCAGAAACCTGCGAACTGACGCTCCCGGTGGCCGAATGAACACACAGGTCGATGCGCTGCTGCAGCCCAATGAAGGCGCACAACAGAGCTACTACAACTTCTGCCGACGTTATCTACCTGAGCTGTTGCGACTGGAACAGCTCATCTCGGCCTATGGCAACTCCCTTAAAATCAACGTACTGACGCGCTTGGTGCATAACGATCAGGTGCTGCCGGTGCACGGCGTTGTGATGGGTAACAGCGCGGTAAATGTCCCTGTGGTAGCGTTGGTGGGTGGGGTGCATGGTGTCGAGCGTATCGGTACCCAGATCCTGTTGGCGTTTCTGGAAAATCTCTGTAAACGGTTGCAGTGGGACGCCTCCTTACACGAAGAGCTAAAACATCTGCGCCTGGTGTTTGTACCGCTGTTGAATCCGATCGGTATGGCGCAGGGGTGGCGGGCCAATGGTAATGGCGTGGATCTCATGCGTAACGCTCCGCTGGATGCTCGCGAGTCAGCAGCATGGATGGTTGGGGGGCAGCGCTTTAGCCACCATCTGCCTTGGTATCGTGGTGAGCCGGGTGCGCCGATGCAGTATGAGGCACAGGCTCTCTGTACGTTGGTGGAACAGCAACTGTTTCCAGCGCCGTTCAGTATGGTTTTAGACGTACATTCTGGATTTGGCGTGCGTGATCGCCTCTGGTTTCCCTTTGCGGGCTCCACCGAACCACTGGAACATCTGGCCGAAATCTCTTCCCTCAGTGATCTGCTGGACGAAACCTTTCCCCACCATACCTACCTGATGGAGCCACAGTTTGATCACTACCTTAGTCACGGTGATCTGTGGGACTTTCTCTATCTGCGTTCGCTTGATGCGCCAGAGCGCGTGTTCCTGCCACTTACCCTGGAGATCGGTTCATGGTTGTGGGTGAAGAAGAATCCGCGCCAGATGATCCGTTTCAGTGGCTTGTTTAATCCACTGGTGCCCCATCGCCGACAACGTGCTTTGCGGCGCCATCAGATGTTGCTGGAATTCCTTATGCATGCTGCCCGCTCGGCACCTGCCTGGTTGCCGGAAGGTAAACGCCGAACTCATCAACAGCTCAAAGCGATAAAGGCCTGGTATGACTGACGTGGCAGGTCGCTGGATTCTAATGCGGGGGCTGACCCGGGAGTGTCGGCATTGGGGGGGCTTCACCGAGCTGTTGGCCCAGTCGTTGCCGCACAGCTCTATTGAGTGTATCGATCTGCCCGGTAACGGTGCGCTGTGTAACGAGTGTAGTCCGGATGAGATTGCCGACATTACCGATCGTGTGCGGGCTCAGGGCGCAAAAAACGGTGCGGTTCACCTGCTTGGGCTCTCGATGGGGGGGATGGTTGCCTGTGACTGGGCGTTACGCTATCCCGATGAGGTGCGTGGCCTGGTGCTGATAAACAGCAGTCTGGCCGATCTAAGCCCGGTCTGGCAGCGTATCCGCTGGCAGGTGTGGTGGTCGGTACTCTGTGCTTTTCTGGTGCCGAGGGAGCGGCGAGAACGCATGATCTACCGACTTACGTGCAATGTGCGGGAGGATCACGAGTCCACGCTACAGCAGTGGTTGCGCTACCAGCGGGAGTGCCCGGTGCGGCGGCGGAATTTCCTCTATCAGCTAAAGGCTGCCGCCCACTACCACCTCCCAATCAGTGGCAATCATCTTACACAAGAAGCGTTGATCCTGGCCTCAGGCGGGGATCATTTGGTCAATCCGGCGTGCTCAGAACATCTGGCATCCGCCTTTGGTAACCGGGTACATCTGCACCCCAATGCGGGCCATGACCTGACCCATGACGATCCGCTTTGGGTGGTGGAGCGGATCGCCGAATGGTTGGGCCTGACGGTCGAATCACCGCTGCCACTGTCTGCACCGCGCTAAAACCACTCAAAGCGATGTAACCGCCGCATAAATTCCGCTAAGGTAGTGGGGATTCACATTCTGACAGGGTTGGTCTGGTTATGCTGATACGTGCGATCTGTCTCAGCTTGGTGGCATTGATTGCCGCCTGTTCATCGGTGCAGCCGTCGTCTCAGGCGCTTGATGGCTCGCGTCCCAATACAGGGGTTGCGGTGATGGCACTGACCAAGTCCGGCTTTGATCCCTGGATTGTAAGCTATTCGTTTGAACAGATTGGCGGAGATTACCGCGGAACGCTTGAGATTGAGTCCGAGATGGATGGCCGCATCCACAGCGACTATCCACAATTGCAGGGTAACCTGCAGTTGATTGAGCTGCCGGCCGGGGACTACCGTATTACCGCATGGGAGTTGCGCCGCTGGATGACGGTGCGCCGCTCGAATGTCCCGCTGGATATCCGCTTTCGGGTGTATCCCGAAAAATACACTTACGCCGGTGAGCTGAACCTGGACACCGGCAATGCCCGTATCCTTGAGGAAGGCAGTAGCGGTGTGAGTTTGCGGGTAAAGGCGGGAGCTGAGCGCGATATTCAGTATATACAGCGCAATCATCCCGGCGTGGATTTCCGGCGTTTTCGCATGCGGCAGATGGAGTTTCATTTGCCAACTGCCACTGTGCAGTAGCTAGCGGGTGTTAAAAAGGGCCATCTCAACGTGGCCCTTTTTACGCGGAAGGTATTTCCGTTTGTGCGTCTTGTTTAAAGACTCAGTGTGTAGGTTGTATCACCTAGGCAGCGAGCGGGTCGTCGTGGAAGATATGAACCGATTCGATCAGTGCCTTAGGGCAATGTTTGCGAATCATGTGATGGAACTCAGGCAGGCGTTCTGCCGGTACATCAACCATCATTACGATCTGTCCGTCATCCAGTGCATGTTCATATTTTTCAATCAGAGCGTTTGGTGTATCTTCACCAATCATCTTGCCAAGCCAGCCACCAAATCCGATGCCTAACAGGCTCAGGGTCAGCAATGTACCACCGCCCAGTACCAGTCCGAAAGGCGCGGTTCCCAAAACGGCCAGTCCGGCAATAACGCCAATGGTGCCACCACTGACCATGCCCCAGTCCATATCGGACTCGATCTCAGAGGTTTCCATCTCGGTCGCTTCGTGAATGTTGGCGTCTTGCAGCATCTGATGGTCTCTAGCCACGACATGCATTTTTTCGTCTGGGATATCCATTTTCCGCAGGTCTTCAACGACATTCTGCGCCTGCTCCAGTGTTGGCGCGAGGAATACCAAGCGTTTCATCCCTCACCTCCACTTTCTGTTGCGAGTTGTTTTTATCCTTACGAAAGTAACCAAAGTATAGTCCAGCCGTTGGAATGCGGTAGAAAAGGGTGTTAGGCGACTGTTTATTGCGAGGAAGGGATTGAGCGGAAAAAGACAGGCAAAAAAATACCCGCCGTAGCGGGTATTTTTTATGAGGCTGAAAGCTTAGCCTTCAATGGCTTTCTTAATACGGCTCAGCGCGTCTTCCAGTACTTCCAGGCTGGTTGCGAAGGACAGTCGCATGTTGCCCGGCGCACCGAATGCGGAACCCGGCACCAGCGCAACGCCTGCTTCGTTCAGCAGGAACTCTGCGAGGGCGATGTCGTCTTCAAAGCGGTCATCGTTGTCGATGATCTGCTGGAAGCTTGGGAATGCGTAGAAAGTACCATCCGCTGGGATGCACTCAACGCCGTCAATTGCGTTCAGAGTGTCTACTACGAAGTTATGACGCTCTTTGAATGCTTTAACCATCTCGGCAACGCAATCCTGGGATGCTTCCAGTGCAGCCTGTGCACCTACCTGAGAGATGGAGGTAGGGTTGGAGGTGCTCTGAGACTGGATCTTCTTCATCGCGCCAATCAGCTTCTGCGGGCCAGCCGCATAACCGATACGCCAGCCTGTCATGGAGTAAGCTTTAGATACACCGTTCAGCACGATCGTACGGTCGTACAGTTCAGGGCATGCCATCAGGATGTTGCAGAATGGCTCTTCGGTGAACAGGATGTGCTCGTACATGTCGTCAGTCGCAACCAGTACGTTCGGGTACTTTTTCAGTACTTCACCCAGTGCAACCAGCTCTTCGCGGGTGTACGCAACGCCGGTTGGGTTGGATGGGCTGTTCAGCACAACCAGTTTGGTTTTGTCGGTGATCGCCGCGTCCAGTTGTTCAGCAGTCATCTTGAAACGCTGTTCCTGAGTCGTAGTCACGATCACTGGCACCGCATCAGCAATCTTTACCATGTCCGGGTAAGACACCCAGTATGGCGCAGGGACGATCACTTCGTCGCCTTCGTTCAGCAGCGCCAGGGACAGGTTGAAGAAGCTCTGCTTACCGCCGCAGGACACCAGAATCTGGTTTGGGGCGTAGGTCAGGCCGTTGTCACGTTTCAGTTTTTCAATAATTGCATTCTTCAGGGCTGGAGTGCCGTCTACGGCCGTGTACTTGGTGAAGCCGTTCTGCAGTGCTTCAATGGCAGCCGCTTTAATGTGTTCAGGGGTGTCGAAATCAGGTTCGCCAGCACCCAGGCCAATAATGTTCTTGCCTGCCGCGCGCAGTTCCGCTGCACGGTTAGTTACCGCCAGCGTAGGGGATGGTTTGATGTTGTTGACGCGGTCTGAAAGTTGAACGTCCAATCCTAAAATCCTCTTGAGAGTTCCCGTGTTATATAGGGGAGCCGCTGAAGTATAGTTAATGCAATTTCTTTCGTCTGGCCGCACTTAGTTATCGGCTAGGGGCGAGCGGTCCGGACGCTAAAAATAACTGCAAAAGTATACAGAATAAGCGTTGCGTCTTGTAAGTGTTCGGTGGAGAAAATTAGCACTTTGTCGCAAATAAAGGGGAATGTGTTCCAAAAAGAAACTTTGGTGTATTTAGTAGATCTTTGGGTGCACCGTATCTGGGCACACAGTGTTCTGTTTGTTAAGGAAATAAGACGCGTTTTCACCCCAGCAGATGTTGGCTGAAGGGGGTATAATGTCCGGCTGGTTCAGATTGAGTAGAGACGATGAAAGAGCGCTTTAAGGTTCACTCCAGTTTTCAACCTGCAGGTGATCAGCCCGCAGCGATTGCCGGGCTCGTGGATGGCATTGAGTCGGGCTTGGCTTCGCAGACGTTGCTGGGGGTAACCGGTTCAGGTAAGACTTTTACCGTAGCCAACGTGATTGCCCAGGTACAGCGTCCGACCATTATCATGGCGCACAACAAAACCCTGGCAGCCCAGCTCTACGGCGAGTTCCGGGAGTTTTTCCCGGATAACGCAGTGGAGTACTTCGTCTCCTATTACGATTATTACCAGCCAGAAGCTTATGTTGCCGCATCCGATACCTTTATCGAAAAGGATGCGTCCATCAACGACCATATCGAACAGATGCGTTTATCGGCGACCAAGGCGTTGCTGGAGCGTGATGATGCGATCATTGTGGCCACCGTGTCGGCGATCTACGGTCTGGGTGATCCGCAACAGTATCTGGGTATGATGTTGCATATCGACCGTGGTGACATGATCGATCAGCGCGCCATTCTGCGTCGCCTGGCGGAATTGCAGTACACCCGCAACGATATCGAACTGCACCGTGGTACCTACCGCGTACGTGGTGATGTGATCGATGTGTTTCCGGCGGAATCTGAGAAGGAAGCATTGCGAATCGAGCTGTTTGACGATGAGGTGGAACAGCTCAGTTACTTTGACCCGCTCACTGGAGAGGTGTTGAAGAAGGTCCCGCGTGCCACTGTCTACCCGAAATCTCACTACGTAACACCACGCGAAACGCTGGTGGCGGCTGTGGATAAAATCAAGGATGAGCTGCACGGGCGCTTGAAGCAGCTGCGTGACAACAACAAGTTGGTGGAAGCTCAACGCCTGGAGCAGCGCACGCTCTACGATATGGAGATGATCATGGAGCTGGGTTACTGCTCCGGCATCGAGAACTACTCCCGCTACCTGTCTGGCCGTAATGCCGGCGAAGCGCCCCCGACATTGTTCGACTACCTACCGGACAACGCCCTGTTGGTGATCGACGAATCCCACGTAACCGTGCCCCAGATCGGCGCCATGTACCGTGGTGACCGTAGCCGTAAGGAGACGTTGGTGGAATATGGCTTCCGCCTGCCGTCTGCGTTGGATAACCGTCCGATGAAGTTCGAGGAGTGGGAGGAAAACTCTCCACAGATGATCTTTGTATCGGCAACACCCAGTAAGTACGAAGCGGCAAACCAGCAGCAGGTGGTGGAGCAGGTGGTACGCCCGACCGGTCTGGTTGACCCGGTGGTGGAGATCCGCCCGGCAACCACACAGGTGGATGATCTACTCTCTGAGATCAATAAGGTGGTTGCCAACAAAGAGCGCGTAGTGGTGACCGTTTTGACCAAGCGGATGGCGGAGGATCTGACCGAATATCTGGATGAACACGGTGTGAAGGTGCGTTACCTACACTCGGATATCGATACGGTCGAGCGTGTGGAGATCATCCGTGATCTGCGTACCGGTGAGTTTGATGTGCTGGTGGGGATCAACTTGTTGCGGGAAGGTATCGATATGCCGGAAGTGGCGTTGGTGGCGATACTGGATGCGGACAAAGAGGGGTTCCTGCGCTCCGAAACTTCCATGATCCAGACCATCGGTCGTGCCGCGCGTAACGTGAATGGCCGGGCGATCCTGTATGCCGACAAAGTGACAGGATCCATGCAGCGTGCTATGGACGAGACTGAGCGTCGCCGCCAGAAGCAACTGGCCCACAACGAAGAGCACGGTATCGTGCCGAAAGGTATCAAGAAGTCCGTGGCTGACATTATGGAAGGTGCTTCGACTATTCCGGGCCGCAAGGCGGCTAAGGCCGCGAAGAAAGTGGCTGATAAGGCGGGTGATTACGAGATTGATCCGCAAACCATGAATCCGGCGCAGCAGGCGAAGTTGATGACGGAGCTGGAAGACAAGATGTACGAAGCGGCCAAGAATCTGGAGTTCGAGCTGGCGGCTCATTACCGCGACCAGTTGGAGAAACTGAAACACGGCGGTTGATTGAAGTTGCTCAGGTTCCTGTGCTTGGGGTAATGTGCGTTCAATATTGGATTGTTTTCATGGAGACGAATCATGTGGCGATTAATGGTTCTGATTTTGGCGCTATCCGCATCCTTCAATAGTTTTGCGATGGAGGCAGTAGGCCAGGTTATTCTGAGTTACGGCGATAACCTAGCTGTAAATGCTAAGGGCATAACGCGCGCACTGAAGCGAGGGGCTTATGTCTATGAAAAAGATCGCCTGGAAACAGGCGTGCGAGGGCGCCTTCATATTCGCTTTGCCGATGGTTCCAGGATGAATATGAAGCCAGAGTCAGCATTGCAATTGGCGCAGTTTGAGTTCAAACAACGCAAGCCGGAGCAAGGCAAGGCTGTTTTCCAGCTGTTGCGGGGCGGGTTGCGTACGATTACCGGAAAGATCGGAAAAACAAATCCGGATAACTACAAGTTTCAGACAGTGCTGGCGACGATAGGTATACGCGGCACTGTATACGAAGTGTATATGTGTGATCGCTGTTGTGCCGAAACCCATAATGTCAGCGAGGGGGTTGCGGGCGGTGTCGAACGTGGTGGTATCGATGTGGATACCGCAGTTGGTAAAGCCGAGGTTGATCCGGGGGCGTTCTTTGAACTGACACGAGAATCATCGGCATTGATGGTGAGCAATACACGTCCGGCGATGTTGGCAATTGATGACGTTGGTCCATACATTGCGCCGCAACACCGTACTCAATTACAGCCTCGCTCTTCAGAGCAAATACCAGTAGACGCTGATGCCAAGGCATGCAGTGAGCGGTCGGAACTGGGTGCATTGAACGCGGATATGGCAAAAATTTGGTCACTTTGCGGTGATCAGGGCGCAACCGGTGGTTCCTGATCCCAGTCTTTCAGAACCTCAAAAATAAAAAAAGCTGGTCAGCAGATGCGGACCAGCTTTTTTTGTGTCTGTGTTACCGAATGGGTTAGGCGCGGCTGAGCAGTTCCAGCAGGCCTTTCTTGCCGTTTGGATCTTTTACTGTGATCAGCTCGCCATCTTTCGGGAAGAGCTTGTCACGCAGGCGAGAGAGCCAGAAACGCAGGGCTGCGACTTTCTGCATCTCATGCAGCCACTTGTGCTCCTCTTCGTCCAGTGTACGTATCGCCTGGTAACTGGAGAGCAGGGTGGCTGCCTTCTCGCGGTCGTAGGTCTGGGTTGGCTCGTCGTAACACCATGCGTTCAGCGTCACGGCCAGGTCGTACAGGTAAGGTGCAGAGCAGGCGTGGTAAAAGTCGATCAGGCCGGCCAGGGCGTCGCCATTGAACAGGGCATTGTCCGGGAAAAGGTCCGCATGGATCGGGCCGGTTGGCAGGTTGGTCCACGGCAGCATACCGGCATCCATCACCGCTTCCTGTAGGAGCTGCTTATCTGTGTCATCCAGCTTCGGCAATACGCGGGCGCTCACTTCGCTACACCACTGATACAGATGGGTGTATTCGTCTGCCGCCAGTTGAGACGCGGCCTGGTGGCTGTGCGCGAGGGTGTCGCCGATAACGGCGCATTGTGTCAGGTTTGGTGTGTCCAGTGGGCCGCCGTTGAGGCGACGCATAAAGACGGCAGGGCGATCGTTCAGGCTGCCAAACAGCTCGCCTTGGTTGTTCAGGATCGGTTGTGCAACGTCGAGTTGGCACTCAGCGAGGTGGGCAACAAACCCCAGAATAAAGGGCAGTTTGTCAGCAGAGACGGACTCTACCAGGGTCAGGACGTACTCGCCCTCGCTGGTCGTAACAAAGTAGTTGGTGTTTTCCACACCGGCTTCGATCCCCTGAAAGCTGACCAGCGTACCGATGCTGTATTGCTCCAGATAGGTTTCCAGTTGAGTGGGTTCAACTACCGTATAGATCGACATAAATTTCCTTGGTTTGTTGCGGTCCGTTTCAGCCGTTGGCTGCCTGGTCTTCTGTTGATGTTTCCGGGTGGTGCTGGCTCAGCCATTGCCACAGGCGCTCGGCGCAGTGGTCGCGCACCAGGATATCGTATTCGCGCTGATCGCACGGTTGCATGATGGTGACACCCTCTTCAGCAAGGCGTTTTACGCTGTCGTCGCCGGTGCTGTCATCGCACTGTTGCAGTGTATTGATGGCTGCATCGGACAGGCGCGCATGTACCAGATCACCTTCTGCTTTCAGCGCCAGGTCAGAGCCGAACGTATCCTGCAATGCCTGGGATACTGACAGATGGCTGCCCGGTGGTGGTAGGACCAGCCAACGGGTTTGATTCAGCCACAGAATGGCCAGTGAACCGACGTGGGAGATACGGCTGACCGTCAGCGGCTGTGCCACATCCATCACTTCACCCACTGCGATCAGCAGGGAGAGGTTGTCCGGATCGATATCCAGGTTGAGTTCACCGATAAAGGGGCGTTCGCGCATCATGATGGATGCGACTTCGGCGTTGTTATCGGTCTGAATCGCCAGATTGATGTGGACCAGACGGCTGGTGATGCTTTCTACCGTTCCCATATTACTCCCCTCCGGCAAAGCCAACCGGCTCGCCGCTTGCCTGCATATCCGCGTGGTAAGAAGAGCGTACCATCGGACCGCTGGCCACGTTGCTGAAGCCCAGCTCCATACCGATGGTTTCGTACTCTTTAAACTCCTCTGGTGTTACGTAGCGTTCTACTGCCAGGTGGTGTTTAGTCGGTTGCAGGTACTGGCCGATGGTCAGCATATCCACTCCGTTGGCACGCAGGTCTTTCATTACGGTGATGATTTCGTCTTTTGTCTCACCCAGACCAACCATCAGGCCAGATTTGGTAACCACCTCCGGGTGGAGGCGTTTGTATTGATACAGCAGGTTCAGGGACCAGTGGTAATCGGCACCCGGACGCACGGATTCGTACAGACGTGGCACGGTTTCCAGGTTGTGGTTCAGTACATCAGGTACGTCATCGGAAAGTGCCTCCAGGGCAGCGTCCAGCTTGCCCCGGAAATCCGGCACCAGGATCTCCACGGTCAGGTTTTCGTTGAGGGCACGTGCTTCACGTACAACCTCGGCAAAATGACCCGCGCCGCCATCACGCAGATCGTCTCGATCCACAGAGGTGATAACCGCATAGCGCAGGTTCAGCTTTTGAATAGACTCGGCAACGTGGCGTGGCTCATCTTTATCCAGCGCCATTGGACGACCGTGGGCAACATCGCAGAATGGACAGCGACGTGTACAGATAGCCCCCATGATCATGAACGTTGCGGTGCGCTTGCTGAAGCACTCCGCCAGGTTCGGGCATGAGGCTTCTTCGCACACGGTGTGAAGCTTGAGATCACGCAGCTGCTTCTTCACTTTGTGAACATTGCCGTTGCTGCGTGGATCGATACGAATCCACTCGGGTTTGCGCAGTCGTTTCCGGTTAGGGTCCGGCTTATGGCGCAACTTCGCCATTTTTGACTCGCCTTTAAGTTCAGTTAAAGGAATCATTTCCATTACGTCACCTCCCGGGTGGCTTCTTATTGTTATAAGGAAAAGGCCAGTGACTGGCCTTTTCCTCTATTTTGCAATTGATCGTGATGGGCGGGTGAGTACCGCAGCCTGGGAGTCTTTCGTCAGGCTCCTAGTTTATACAGGGCAGGGCGGGGCGTTTCATGCTTGTTTGCGACGCTCCATGGTTCGTTTCCGAATCCTGCCCGATATTGCTGCTACGACCGACTCACGCCGCCGGTCGGTTAGGGAACCTTCGAATAAGTCCGAGACTTTCTCTGCGGTCGATAAAACAGCTTAATGCGCGAAAGGAAGCACAGTGGAATGACTATTCATTTCCAAGCTTCCTGACAAAGCAGAAAGCTGTTTTAGCGCCCGCCCTTCGGGGCATTCAGAGCAATCCGATCTCTGCGTTAGCGATTTTCGCCAGGCAACCAGCATGGCTGTAACCGCTGCCTTGATCTCGAATAGCTCTGAATGCCAGAGGTGTTTCGGACTTGTTCGCAGGTTCCTTAGCCGCGGTAGTAACGCTGCTCGATGAACGGCATGCGGGATACAGTCATAGGCAGTTTCTTACCACGTACTTCTGCGTATACCACAGTGTCCAGTGCGCTGAATGCGGTTTCTACGTACGCCATTGCGACTGGCTTGCCTACTGTAGGACCGAACGTACCGCTGGTTACGGTACCGATCTTGTTACCGTCCGCGTCGAACAGCTCAGTGCCTTCACGCACAGGTGCACGACCTTCGCCCAGCAGACCTACACGTTTGCGGGTCCAATCTTTGTTTGCGATCTGGCCCAGGATCTTCTCTTCACCCGGGAAGCCGCCCGCACGCTCACCGTCAGCGCGACGGCACTTGGAGATCGCCCAGATCAGGCTGCCTTCCAGAGGTGTGGTGGTTGTGTCGATGTCGTTGCCGTACAGGCACAGACCGGATTCCAGACGCAGGGAGTCACGTGCACCCAGACCGATCGCTTCGATTTCTGGTTGTTCCAGGAACAGGCGGCACAGGCGCTCAGCGTCGGCGGTAGGGATAGAGATTTCGAAACCGTCTTCACCGGTGTAACCGGAGCGGGAAACGAAGCAGTCGACACCGTCGATCTTCATCTGGCGGGAGTCCATGAAAACCATGTCAGCTACTTCCGGTGCCAGACGTGCGATTGCAGCTGCAGCGGTTGGGCCCTGAACAGCAACCAGCGCGCGGTCGTCCAGAACTTCCAGCTCAACGCCTTCACCCAGGTTTGCCTGCATGTGCGCGATGTCCTGGTCTTTGCATGCTGCGTTAACAACAACGTAGATCCAGTCACCGTAGTTGGTCACCATCAGGTCGTCCATGATGCCGCCATCTTCGTTGGTGAACAGCGCGTAGCGCTGTTTGCCCGCTGGCAGGTCGATGATGTCGACTGGGACCAGTTTTTCCAGCGCTGCCGCAGCGTTTTCGCCGCTCAACTTCACCTGTCCCATATGGGAAACATCAAACAGGCCCGCTTGGTCACGGGTGTGCAAGTGCTCCTTCTTTACGCCCAGTGGGTACTGAACAGGCATTTCGTAGCCAGCGAAAGGAACCATTTTACCGCCGAGCTCAACGTGAAGATCAAACAGTGGAGTTTTCTTCAGTGCGCCTTGTGTTTCAGCCATATCGAACCTCATCAGTTTTTTATTCGTGGGGGAGAAGGTGTGTCCCGGTGGCCTGGTGGCCACCGGACGGCTGGAGCAAAAGGCCGATTGTGCGCCAGCCATAGACACAAAAAACTGCTACCCGCTTGTTTCTATAAATAGGTAGATATGATCAAAAGAGATCATAAGTTTCCAATAGGAAACAACTTAGACCAAGAGGAAACTCCATGCAAGTGATTTTTTTTACATGAATTCGACTAATAGATGCAGATATATGCATCCGGTGGGTAACTTATTGCGCGATATGGGAAAACTGAGGAACAGGATTCTGTGCTCAGCAGGCAGACAAAAAAAATGCCGTCGTAGGATGAACCCACGATGGCACTTCAGGAAGAATAGTTAAAGTATATGTTAGAACCTGCCGGAGGGGAATATCTTCACTTCACTCAAGCAGTGCTCAGTATTTCGCTTTAGGCGGTCACCCAGATGACTTCCGCATCCTGCTCGCTGGTGGATACCAGAGCGTGGCCCATTTCACAGTCATAATAAGCGGAGTCGCCTTCGAACAGCTCGATTGGCTCGTAAAACTCTGTATAAAACAGAAGCGAGCCCTTCAATACATAGAGGAACTCTTCGCCGTCATGGCGCACCCACTCAGGGTATTCATCAAATGAGCGTGCGTGTACCACGGTGCGAAACGGGACCATCTTCTTACTGGTCAGCTGTGTCGCAAGCAGTTCGTGCTCATAAGTCGGCGTAGGGTGCGGTGTGCCTTCGCCGCAGCGGGTAATATCACGGCGGCCACCGGCACCTGAGCTGCGCTTAGGCTGGGTGAAAAGCTGAGGCATGTCGATGCCTAAGCCCTTCACCAGCTTGTTGACCGCGGAAAAGGTTGGAGAGATCTGTTCGTTTTCGATTTTGGACAGCGTAGAGCGTGCAAGACCGGTACGTTTACTGGCTTCTTCCAGCGTCAGATTCTGGCTCAGGCGGATTTCGCGTACACGCTTACCCAGCTGCAGCGGCTCCACTGCAGCTTCCGCATTGCCTTCGGCGCGGGCGATTTCTATTTTTTCTTCTCGTAAGAAGTGTGGTTCGTCGGACATTTGTAGCTCACTCCTTAGCACCCGGCATTTCTTAATTCGGGTTACTGTTTCCAAAAATGTTACACAAGCCCCCGTCTCTTTGAAAGGAAACAAGAGAGTGTTTAATTCACGCTATGAGAACAAAAGTTTCCAATAGGAAATTTTTGTTGCCAATTATGAAATCTGTTGATAGTCTGAGCCCTATACGAGGTTGAGGCTATTATTTAACCAGAAGGGTTTGGCCTGTATATCTTGCTCTGGGCGAGCGCGGAGCAGGGGATGTCTCCGAAAAGCGGTGAATAACAATAAAGTTGGAGGCTTGAGTCATGCTACTCAGCATCTTTGATCTATTTAAAGTGGGCATCGGTCCTTCCAGTTCTCATACTGTAGGTCCAATGGTTGCGGCAAACCGTTTTCTGGACGAGCTGCGCGAAAAGAATCTGCTGGACAGTGTTAGCCGTGTAAAGGTTGATCTGTACGGCTCACTGGCAATGACCGGCGAAGGCCACGCGACAGATGTTGCTGTGCTGCTGGGTTTGCTGGGTGAAAAGCCGGATCTGGTTGATCCGGACAAGGTCCCTGAATACATCAAACAGATCGACGACAGCGGTGAACTGAATCTTGCGGGAGAGCGCATGATTCCTTTCAAACGCGAAAGTGATCTGCCTTTCAACTTCGGTGAATCTCTGCCTAAGCATCCGAACGGTATGCGTTTCTGCGCTTTCGATGCGGCGGGCATCATCACCATCGACAGCATTTATTACTCCGTGGGCGGCGGTTTCGTACTGAGCGACGCCGAAGCGGGTGCAGATGCGGAAAAAGCAGCGACTGAGCACACCATTCCACACTGGTTCAACAATGCTGTCGAACTGCTTCAGATCTGTAAGAAAGAAAAAATTTCTATCGCTGATGTTGTGCTGACGAATGAGCGTTCCCGTATGGGCAGTGACGAAGCGGTAAACAACGCTGTTTTGAATATCTGGCACGTGATGGACAACTGTATCCGTCGAGGCTATCAGCAGACCGGTATCCTGCCGGGTGGTTTGAACGTAAAGCGTCGCGCCAACGAGTTGTACCGCGAGCTGACAGAAAAGCCGGAAAAAGCGCTGAAAGATCAGTTGACCGTAATGGACTGGGTGAACCTCTACGCGATCGCGGTGAACGAAGAAAACGCTGCCGGTGGTCGTGTGGTGACTGCACCAACCAACGGTGCGGCGGGCGTGATTCCTGCGGTACTGGCGTACTACGACCGTTTTATCCCGAATTCCAACGAAGAAGGCATTGTGAAGTTCCTGGCGACCGCTGCAGCGATCGGCATGTTGTACAAAACCAATGCCTCTATCTCTGCGGCTGAAGTGGGCTGTCAGGGTGAGATCGGTGTGGCCTGTTCCATGGCTGCCGGCGCACTGTGTGCCGTGTTGGGTGGTACCAACGAGCAGGTGGAAAACGCGGCCGAGATCGGCATGGAACACAACCTGGGCCTGACCTGTGATCCGATCGGTGGACTGGTTCAGGTGCCATGTATCGAACGTAACACCATGGGGGCGGTGAAAGCGATCAACGCAGCACGCCTGGCGCTGCGCGGTGATGGTGAACACCACGTATCCCTGGATTCTGTAATCGAGACCATGCGTCAGACCGGTCTCGATATGCAGGACAAATACAAAGAAACCTCAACGGGTGGCCTGGCAGTGAACGCCGTGGCTTGCTGACGTAAACCCAGAGTGGTCTGGAGATTTGATAACTGCGTTAAATTTCATCTCAAAATGCTCATCTACAAACACGTAGACTCCGCTTTTTCGATGACATTTGCCTTGTTCTCGAACCACCATCCGCACTCTGAATGCTTTGACAATAACAAACAGAGATCAAAACCATGAGCATGAGCGATCTGTACCGAAACGACGCTGTTAGCGAAAAGTTTTTCACTTGTGACCTGGCAGAAGCTGATCCGGCGATCAAAGCTGCCATCGAGCGTGAATTCCACCGCCAGGAAGATGGCATTGAACTGATTGCATCCGAAAACATCGTGTCCAAGGCGGTAATGGTTGCACAGGGCACGGAGCTGACCAACAAGTACGCTGAAGGTTATGTAGGCCGTCGTTACTACGGTGGTTGTGAATTCGTTGACGAAGTAGAAGCACTGGCTGTTGAGCGTGCTAAGCAACTGTTTAACTGCGAATACGTAAACGTACAGCCACACTCCGGCGCACAGGCAAACGGTGCAGTATTCATGGCGCTGCTGCAGCCAGGCGACACTATCTTGGGTATGTCCCTGGATGCGGGTGGTCACCTGACTCACGGTGCACGTCCAGCACAGTCTGGTAAATGGTTTAACGCTGAACAGTACGGTGTAGACCGTGAAACCCAGCGCATCGATTACGACGCAGTTGAAGCGCAGGCCGTTGAGTGCCAGCCAAAACTGATCATCGCAGGTGGTTCTGCAATCCCACGTGAGATCGACTTCGCACGTTTCCGCGAAATCGCAGACAAAGTGGGCGCATACCTGATGGTAGATATGGCACACATCGCGGGTCTGATCGCAACCGGTCAGCACCCAAGCCCTCTGCCGCACGCACACGTTGTAACGACGACTACGCACAAAACCCTGCGCGGTCCACGTGGCGGCATGATCCTGTCCAACGATCTGGATCTGGGTAAGAAAATCAACTCTGCGGTATTCCCTGGCCTGCAGGGTGGCCCTCTGATGCACGTGATCGCATCCAAAGCGGTTGCTTTCGGCGAAGCGCTGCAGCCTGAGTTCACCGACTACATCAAACAGGTTGTTAAGAACGCATCTGTATTGGCTGAAACACTGGTTGAGCGTGGTTGTGACATCGTAACCGGTGGTACTGATACTCACCTGATGCTGGTTGACCTGCGTCCTAAAGGCCTTAAGGGCAACGCGACTGAAGAATCCCTGGAGCGTGCCGGTATCACCTGTAACAAGAACGGCATCCCGTTCGACCCAGAGAAACCGATGGTAACGTCCGGTATCCGTTTGGGTACGCCTGCAGGCACCAGCCGTGGCTTCGGTGAAGACGAGTTCCGCCTGATCGGTAACCTGATCGGTGACGTTCTGGATGGCCTGGCGGCGAACCCGGAAGACAACAGCGAAGCGGAAGCAAAAGTACGCGAGCAGGTTAAAGCCCTGTGCGAACGTTTCCCGCTGTACCGCTAAGTAAGTACCGCTAAGTAAGTACCGTTAAGTTCTAAGTAAAAGATAACTGTTAGCAGGCAGTTGCGGATCCGAAAACAGCCCAACTGCCTGAGTACCAGATGTGACAAGTTTGAGGAATAAAAAATGAGCAACGTACCAAGCAATCTGAAATACGCAGCATCTCACGAGTGGGTTCTGGACAACGGTGACGGCACTGTAACCGTAGGTATCTCTGACCACGCACAGGAACTGCTGGGCGACGTAGTATTCGTTGAGCTGCCAGAAGTTGGTCGCGAAGTAGAACAGGGTGAAGAGTTCTCCCTGGTTGAGTCCGTAAAAGCGGCTTCCGACATCTACTCTCCAGTTTCCGGTGAAGTTGTTGCTGTAAACGAAGATCTGGAAGACGCACCAGAAACCGTAAACGACGAAGCATTCGAAGGCGGTTGGATTGCAAAAATCAAACTGGCAGAAGGCGCGGATCTGAGCCACCTGCTGGACGCTGCTGCATACGAAGCGAAGGTTGCCGAAGAGGGTTGATCGCTCTGACCGGGTGGGTCCGGTTTAGATAGTCCCCCGATCAACTCTTTAAGCAAGCGCGGGGTGGTTGTGCAGGACCACCCCGCACCCCCTATCACTTCCGGAGCCGATGCCGCACCGGATGGGGTTGGAAAAGATAAACACCGGCTGGCTGCTGAAGCAGCGGGCCGTATAACAACAGGTTGATAAAAATGGCAGTTGAAACGCGCACACTGAGCGAACTGGAACAGCGTAACGAATTTACTCGTCGTCACGTAGGTCCGGATGCAGCCGAGCAGCAGGCCATGCTGGAATCTCTGGGTGTAAGTACCCTGGAAGAACTGATTAAGCAGACCGTTCCGGATTCCATCCGTCTGGATGATGCACTGGACATGGATCTGGGTATCAGCGAAGTTGAAGCCCTGGCGGAACTGAAAGCGCTGGCTAACCAGAACAAGGTGAACAAGTCTTACATCGGTATGGGTTACCACAACACCCACGTACCGAATGTGATCCTGCGTAACGTCCTGGAAAACCCAGGCTGGTACACCGCGTACACGCCATATCAGCCTGAAATCGCACAGGGCCGTCTGGAAGCTCTGCTGAACTACCAGCAGATGGTGATGGACCTGACCGGCATGGAACTGGCAAACGCCTCCCTGCTGGACGAAGCGACTGCTGCGGCAGAAGCGATGACCCTGGCGAAACGCTCTAACCGTAAGAAGAGCAACACCTTCTTCGTTGCGGACGACGTACACCCACAGACCATCGACGTTGTTAAAACCCGTGCTGAATACTTCGGCTATGACATCGTAGTCGATGCCGCAGACAAGCTGGGCGAATACGACGCATTTGGTGTGCTGCTGCAGTACCCTGGTACCCACGGTGACATCACCGATATCGCAGCGCTGGTTGCAAAAGCGAAAGAACAGAAAGCGATGGTAGCCGTTGCTGCTGACATCCTGGCGCTGGTTCTGCTGAAATCACCTGGCGAGCTGGGTGCTGATATCGTACTGGGCTCCTCCCAGCGTTTCGGTGTACCAATGGGCTTCGGTGGTCCACACGCTGCATTCTTCGCGGCTTCTGAAAAACTGAAGCGTTCCGTTCCTGGTCGTATCATCGGTGTTTCCATCGACGTAAACGGCAACCAGGCACTGCGCATGGCGATGCAGACCCGTGAGCAGCACATCCGTCGTGAGAAAGCGACCTCCAACATCTGTACCGCACAGGCGCTGCTGGCCAACATGGCAAGCTTCTACACCGTTTATCACGGTCCAGAAGGTCTTAAACGTATCGCTGAGCGTGTCCACCGTCTGACTGCGATCCTGGCGATCGGTCTGAAAGACAAAGGCGTTGCTGCCAACGCATCTTACTTCGACACCCTGACCTTCGCTGCTGATGCATCTGTATACCAGTGTGCGCTGGATAACGGATGCAACTTCCGTCAGGTCGACGGTGGCAAGCTGGGTGTGAGCCTGGACGAAACCACGACTGCTGCTGACGTAGCTGAGCTGTTCGACATCATTCTGGGCGAAGGCCACGGTCTGGATGTTGCTGCAATCGATGCTCGCATCGCTGGCGGTGAAGCAACCGGTATCAGCGCAGAACAGCGTCGTGAAGATGCTATCCTGACGCACCCAACCTTCAACAGCTACCAGTCTGAGACTGACATGCTGCGTTACATGAAGGCGCTGGAAAACAAAGACTACTCTCTGGTGCACGGCATGATCCCACTGGGTTCCTGCACCATGAAGCTGAACGCGACTGCGCAGATGATCCCTGTGACCTGGCCTGAATTTGCAAACATTCACCCGTTTGCGCCGGCTGACCAGGTTACCGGTTACCACGCAATGCTGGGTCAGCTGGAAGATCAGCTGGTTGAGATCACCGGTTACGACAAGATCTCCCTGCAGCCTAACTCCGGTGCATCCGGTGAGTACGCAGGTCTGCTGGCGATCCGTAAGTACCAGGAGTCCATCGGTGAAGGTCACCGTAACGTCTGCCTGATCCCATCTTCTGCACACGGTACCAACCCGGCGTCCGCAGCAATGATGGATATGAAGATCGTCGTAACGGCATGTGACGAGAACGGTAACGTGGACGTTGCCGATCTGGCTGCGAAAGCAGAAGAGCACGCTGAGAACCTGTCTGCGCTGATGATCACTTACCCTTCCACTCACGGTGTATACGAAGAAGACATCGTTGAGATCTGCCAGATCATCCACAAGTTCGGTGGTCAGGTTTACATGGACGGAGCGAACATGAACGCGCAGGTAGGTATCTCCAAGCCAGGCGTGATCGGTTCTGACGTATCTCACCTGAACCTGCACAAAACCTTCGCTATCCCACACGGTGGCGGTGGTCCAGGCATGGGTCCTATCGGTGTTAAGAGCCACCTGGCTCCGTTCCTGCCAAGCCACAAGGTAAGCCCTGTTGCTGGCCTGGATGCGAACAACGGTGCGGTCGCTGCTGCACAGTTTGGTTCTGCTGCAATCCTGCCGATCACCTGGATGTACAACCGCATGCTGGGTAAGGATGGCCTGAAGGCGTCTACTCAGGTTGCGATCCTGAATGCGAACTACATGACCGAAAAGCTCTCCGAGCACTATCCGGTTCTGTACCGTGGCCGCAATAACAAGGTTGCACACGAATGCATCATCGACATCCGTCCGATCAAAGAGGAGTGTGGTGTCACTGAGGAAGATATTGCGAAGCGTCTGATGGACTACGGTTTCCACGCGCCAACCATGTCTTTCCCGGTAGCCGGCACACTGATGATTGAGCCGACTGAATCCGAATCCAAGGCTGAGATCGATCGTTTCGTTGAAGCGATGGTGAAGATCAAAGGCGAAATCGGTCGTGTACAGAGCGGTGAATGGTCCGCAGAGAACAACCCTCTGCGTCACGCACCACACACCCAGGCAGACCTGATCGGCGACAGCTGGGAGCGTCCTTACTCTCGTGAGGAAGCGGTATTCCCAACTGCTCACACCCGCGCTAGCAAGTTCTGGCCAACGGCTAACCGTATCGACAACGTATACGGCGACCGTAACTTTATCTGCTCTTGCCCAAGCATCGAGTCTTATCAGGAAGACTGAGCAGGTTAAGCGCAACAAGCACCATCTGGAAATGGGTTCCCGGGCGGCTCTTTCGGGAACCCAGCTCTCAGGTCCTTTTGGCCCCGTTTTACGGGGCATTTTTTCTGGGGAAGGGTTGCGCGCCGGGATCGACGCCATCGGTCCACTTCTCCGGTGTCTTTCCAAGTCGGCGGAGCGATTCGCTGCAGGAAAACTCCTGTATAGCAATTGACCTTTTCGGCGGTACCTTGGTACCGCCTTTTTTATGCCTGCTATTTGTCTAGCGGGGTATCTTTTTCTGACTGTGTTAGGTGCTCCACCTCTTTCTTCATAATCAGATAACGCTCTACCGTGGTGGGGTGAGATGCCTGGTTACCGTGATGGATGGAAGAGGGGTGTACGGACGCCATTTTGCGCCAAAACTCTGGCAGTGATGCAACAGCGTAGCCCTGCTGGTGCATCAAACGGATGGCCAGGATATCCGCTTCGATTTCGTATTCCTGACTGAGCAGGTTAGCACCAAGGCCAACTCCAATCCCCGGACTGATCATATTGCCTGACAGTGATATGGCAATATCAAAGAGCCCGCCAATCAGTCCGTCCCGGATCTTGTCGGCACGGTGATCGATCACATTGTGTGCCAGCTCGTGGGCGATGATCAGCGCCAGATCCTTATCCGCTTGGGCAAAGCGAATAAGCCCTTCATTGATGACAATGGTATCGCCGTCGGCAAAGGCGTTGATCGCATCACGGCGGCTCAGAATGACCGGATAGTCACAGAGCGCAACCGCATTCAGTCTGAGGGCTATTTCGGTCCCCTCACGTTCGACCTCAACCCTAACTGTCAGGTCGTCGCTCATAGCGTTACGCAGTTGCTGCGCAGTACCTCGGCTGCTTTCTGTGACCTGTTCGCCGTTGATCAGCAGCAAGCGATCACCGGGGAGCAGTTTTCCCTGTGCCGGGGCTCCCTCAATGACATCCTTAATCCTGATTCCATCGAGTGGACCAAAGGCTTTGACTGCCGCCTCTCGTTGGCTGGAGGAATAATCGTTTGCTGTATGTAACTGGAGGCCGAGCTTTGGTTTAACTTTCTCGCCACACTGCGTCGTTGCGGTTTGCAGGAGAGGGAATGCCAAGCGCTGCAAGCGACTGTTCTGACGATATGCTTCCTCTAAAGCGTTCTGCTGTTGTAACAGTCGCTCTTTCTTTACGTCTTCGGTATCAAGCGAGCGTTGTGCGGTTGAAGAGCAACCTGCTACGGAAATACCGAGCAGAAGAAGTGCAATCCGCAGATGGGCTGGCTTTAGGGAAATTGGTTTCATCTGTGCAGTATAGGTTTGTTAGCGTTGATGGTCAGTTTGGATGATAAATGGCTAATTTAGCGCCTGATTTGATCCAAATCACCCAAAAAGTCGTAGTAAAACGATTGTTTGAAATGTGGTTTGATTTAATCGAATGCTCCCGTTTATCGTCACCATATAAATGGGGTAAGTAGATACATTTTATGCAGTACGATGCAGATTAAGACATCTTTCGTATTTATAAGGTTAGATAAAAATGGAACTATAGAATTTTGTAATTCTGCGAAAGATGTAGTTGGTAATTAATATCATCTACATCACAGAAGTGGCGAAGGCTGAATCTTTTCTGTGCAGATTAAACAATAAGAAGTAAGTTAATCAGAGGAAGAACAGTGTTCTGCTTTAGTGTGTTGGGCTTTGATTTAATCCGCTGTATTGCCCATGACTCATGGATTAAAGAGGCTTTCCAGTCAACTGGAAGTGGGGTACACGTGTAATGAATGATGCAGTTTCCGTTCTTCCTTCCTGTAAGGCACCCGTTGTGTTTTCAAGCAATCTTTTAGTCAGTGAATGTAGCTGGGATAAAATATTCTCCGAACTACAGGGGTTATTAAAACAGCTGGGGTTTGTGTATTTTACATACTCTTCAGTACCACGTGATCTGGGATCAAAAGAGTCCCTTTTCTCGCTCACAAAACGACGTTACGGTACTGATACACAGGGCACTTTGCCTGAGCATATCGTCACCCGTTATTACCGCGAAATGGCAACCCTCGATCCACTTTGGAAAGCGTTGCCTTTAACATCGCAACCGGTAATGGCGGACAGCCGTGAAAGTACCTCCAGCCCAATGGTTGATGGGTTTTGGCAGCAGTATGGCATTAGCTCGCGTGTTTATGTGCCAGTTGGAAAACACGAAGATAAACCTTGGTTTAATTACTTTGGCTTGTATCACGAAAAGTCCCAGGCGGAATTCAACCAGCTGTACCGTGATCTTTCCGGTACCTTACTGCCATTGCTTGAGCGGTGCCATAAGCTTTTATTGCTGGATGGTACCCGCGATACAAACCCTTATCTGAAACACTCAGTCTTTTCTGCGACCTGCACAAATATTTTACGTATGACGGCAGAGGGAATGTCGGTCAAAATGATTGCTGATAATCTCGGATTGACCGAAGAAGGTGTGACTTACCACATCACCCGGGCCAAGAAAGTACTGAATGCACGTAATAAAACACAGTTGATAGCGCGGTTATACCAGTCCGGTATCCTTTGATTGAAAAGATACTTTTGAATGATTAACTGATCAGGCAGTTTCCGTTGCAGTATCGTGTGCGTCGTTTGCGGCGCCACGGTAATCGGCAGCGGGACTGATTTCAGTATGCGGTTGTGTGGATGTTGAGTTCCCGCCGCTGACCACTTCCCATCGACCCCTGGATTTGTGCAGGTAAGCGTAGCAACAACAGCACTTGTGCAGCTCACCACCATTCTGTGAAATCAGCTTCTTCAACGACGGATGTGGCCTGTTCAACATCACTAGGTTGAAGCAAAGGACGCATGCATTTTCCATCAATGAACTCCCGGCTGCTTGATGAAAGGCGTTCCTGTCCTTTATCGCGGCAAAAGAGTTTTGTTGTAAAACATATCGTTCCCTCATTATCAAACAAAGCTAGCACAGCTCCGTGGGATTGAACTTAGGAAAAATTCCTAAATTGATCCGGAAGAAAGTGTTGCCTGATCACAGCAGGATGGGCTTGTTGGTGTACGGGTTTTTACTTATATTGGGTGCGCAGCAACAATAACAAAGCGGAGCACATCATGAATGAGCACATTCTTCTGCGTGAAGACCGGGACGGCATCTGTTTTCTTTCGCTGAATCGTCCAGACGCTTACAACGCACTTTCGTTGGAGTTGATGGAGGCATTAATCCAAGAGTTAGATCTCATCGCTGAGAATTCGTCGGTGCGTGTTGTGGTGATCCGTGGCAGTGGAAAAGGGTTCTGCGCCGGGCACGATCTGAAGCAGATGTTGGGGGAAGGCACTGAGGCGTACTACCAGCAGACGTTTGATACCTGTGGCCGGATGATGCAGCGGGTTGTGTCGTTACCGGTACCCGTTATTGCCCAAGTGCATGGGGTTGCGACGGCGGCAGGTTGTCAGCTGGTTGCGTCCTGTGATTTGGCAGTCTCCACAGACAGTTCCCGCTTTGCTACGCCAGGGGTGAACATCGGCCTGTTTTGTTCCACGCCAATGGTGGCGCTCACCCGCACCGTAGCACCGAAGCATGCGATGGAGATGTTGTTGCTGGGTGATCTGATCGATGCTGAGCGTGCCGAGCAGATGGGATTGATCAATTGGGCGGTACCCGCTCATAAACTGGAAGAAACGGTTCTGAGTGTCGCGGGTAAGATCGCGAGCAAGTCCCGCAAGGCTCTGTCGATGGGTAAGCAGGCCTTCCATAACCAGCGTGAGCTGGCGTTGTCAGATGCTTATGCCAGCTGCGCCCAGGTGATGACCGATAACATGCTGACTCACGATGCGCAGGAAGGGATCGACGCCTTTATCCATAAGCGTAAACCGGAGTGGCAGCATCGCTGAGCCAGCGTCGGACGGTCTATATTAGTCCGAGCTTATATGTGAAAATGTCCGGCATATGATCACTGCCGGACCCACCTGATGTCTATCCACTCTTTTGATCTGTTGCCTGAAGTCTCCGCTGTACTGGACGCACTGACGGAGCCTGCGGCACTGCTTTCTCTTGACTATCAGATACTGGCGACCAACAACGCCTATCAGGAACACTTTCGTGCAAAGCAGGAGATCATAGGGAGGCATTGCTATGAGGTTTCCCACGGCTACGATCTGCCCTGTGATCAGGAAGGTGAATCCTGTCCACTGAAACGTTGCGTTGAAACCGGCGCCCGTCAGCGCATGCTGCATATCCACAATACACCGCATGGCCAGGAACATGTGGATGTAGAGATGGCGCCGGTGCACAGCAGTGAAGGGGCACTGGTGTATTTTCTGGAAGTAATGCATCTGGTGAAGGTGGCACGTCCAACGGCTGAGGGCAGCGGCATGGTAGGACGCTCGGCCGCGTTTAATCAGATGTTGTCCTTTTTGCAGCGCGCCGCACCCAGTGAAATCAGCGTGCTGCTGTTGGGGGAATCCGGTACCGGTAAAGAACTGGTTGCCCGGGCGCTGCATGACCAAAGCAAGCGGGCATCCGGCCCATTTGTGACTGTGGAGTGTTCCGGTTTAAGTGAAAGCCTGTTCGAGAGTGAACTGTTCGGGCATGAACGGGGGGCGTTCACCGGTGCGGTGAATCGCAAGCAGGGGTTGGTGGCTGCTGCCCGGGGGGGCACCTTGTTCCTGGACGAGATCGGTGATGTTCCGTTATCGCTGCAAGTGAAGCTGCTGCGGCTGATCGAAACCGGGACCTATCGTACGGTAGGGGGCGTGGAACTTCAGCATGCAGATTTTCGCTTGGTGTGTGCAACTCACCGTCATCTGGAAACTATGGTTGAAGGTGGTACGTTCCGACGTGACCTGTTTTATCGTATCAGTGCATTTCCGATCGAGCTGCCGAGTCTTGTCGAGCGGGTCGATGATATTCCGCTGTTGGTGGATGTGTTGTTAAAGCGCATTCCCGAGGCCGAAACCAAGTCGCTGAGCCCGGCTGCACTGGGGGCTTTGCGGCGCTATACCTTCCCCGGAAACATTCGGGAGCTGCGTAACATACTGGAGCGGGCAGTGTTGCTGAGTGACGATAACCAGATCGATCTGCCGCACTTACCGCCAGCCGTGGCAAACTTCGATCGTATTCCTATCGCCGAAGCGGATGATTCGATTAAGTCGTTGGAGCAGGTCGAGCAAGAGTATTTGCTTAGTCTCAAGAGGCGTTTTGCCGGAGATAACAGAGGGTTGGCCCAGGCACTGGGTATTAGCGAGCGTACCTTGTATCGCAAGCTTAAATCGATCTGAGCTGCTGGCAGCTGATCTGGCGATGACCAAGCTGATTGTCGATATTCGCGCGTTATACAAAGACAAGCTGAATATAAAACTCGCTCAGGATAGCGGCGAGGGATCGATAGGCAGAAGGAGTACCAGGTTGCCGGAAGGGCAACTGTGGGTGCACGTTTTGACGGTTCGGATATCTGGAATGTGGTGACGGATCATCAGCGCAATAAGAAAGTGGCCCGTATCGACGAGCCCAACAACCCGGCGCTGAAGCCTGTGGGCGGTAGCCGGGGAATGTGGCATACCCGACGGTTTGACCCCGCAGGGCCTGGATATAATAAAGGGGGCTCATACGGCCTCCTTTTTTGTTTACAATAAGCGCCGGTCACTCATCCCGCGGAGGCAGGCGTGAAGTTAAAGCATACATTACCGATCTTACTTTCCACTTTTTTGTTTGGGTGTAACGCGGCCAATGTACAGCCGCAGCCCGCCGAAGAGGTCACTCAGGCGCAGCAGGCGCCTCAGCCCGGTGCTGAGCAGGCTGACGAAGTAAAATCTGCAGTTGAGCAGATGACCAACCGTCTTACCGCAGTGCAGGAGCAACTGTTGAATGTGCGTTCGCAAAGTGCACGTCAGTTGGAACAGCTGCAGAGCTTGCAGGTCCAGTTGGCGACCCTGTCACAGGAGCTGCGACGTGGACCTGTGCAGCAGGCCGGAGCTAACGGAGGTGCTGCCTCTGGGCAACCGTCCAGCGAAGAGTTTGCACTTTTGCTCGACCAGATGGCACAGACCGCTAACGAAATCAGTCTGCAGATGCAGGATGGCAGCTACCGATTCGCCTCCTGCTACACCGCCTCGGGGCAGTGGATTCTGATCCGCTATGACCGTTACACCGGTGAGAGCTGGCTGGCGGATGGTGGTATCTGGATGGCGCTGGATGACGGTGGTGCGCTGAACGGCTCCATTTACGAAGTGAAGCTGGAGCGTGCCGACAAGGATGTGAAAGGGTTTGTGGCCGCCCGCCTTGATCGCCAGACCGGACAGGTTTGGTGGCTGAAACAGAATAGCTGGCAATTACTGGAACAATGAGCGAACCAAACTGCACTCAATTGATTAACCTGTTCAACTCTCTTTTTCGTGATACCCACAACACCGTGCTGGTGAAAGGGGATGACGAACCCATCTACCTGCCAGCGGACGAGAACAATCCCCACCACCGGGTTATCTTTGCCCACGGTTTCTTTGCCAGCGCTTTGCATGAGATTGCCCACTGGTGTGTTGCCGGAGCAGAGCGACGTAAGCTGGAGGACTTTGGTTACTGGTACAAACCGGATGGTCGCACTGCGAATGAACAGGCGCTGTTCGAGAAGGTAGAAGTGGCCCCCCAGGCACTGGAATGGATTATGGCACAGGCCTGTGGCCTGAAGTTTAACTTCTCTGCAGATAATCTCAGCGGAGGTATCGGAGCGAGTGATTCGTTCCGACAAAATGTGCATGACCGTGTGCATCAACTGCTGGAAAATGGTCTGCCTGACCGCCACCGTCAGCTGGTTGAGGCGATGCTGCTGGAGTTCAAACAGCCGCCGCTGCAAGCCGCTCAGTTCAGTCTCGAAGGTCGCTGATGCGTGATCACTTCGTTCCATGCGAACGCTATCCGGATGATAACGGGTGCCTTGAGCATTGGGTCGAAGCTGAATTTCACTATTACCTTTATACGCGGCGGGAGGGTAAGGATACCTCCTGCTATCTCTATGCATGGCAGTTAAAACCACATAGGGCGTATGTCCTGGGAGTGTTTGATACCCGTTCACAGGCACTTTTGTTTGTGGATCTGCATCGCGGTAACCCGCTAAAGGTTCCTGCGCTGATCACGCCTTTAGAGCAGCCACGCTTCGTAGCGGATGGTTGGCATCAGCCCTATGTAGGGGTGTACCGCATTGGGTACAAGTCCTATCGGGTTTCGCGATTGGAGGCGGGAACAGGGCTGCACAGTGTGGATTTTCTTGATCGCTACAAAGTGCAGCATCTGGGTGTCTTTTCAGAAAAAGAGAGTTGTTTAGAGGTCTACAGCCACTTCGATACCCGATTGCGTGGCTGTAGCATGTGCTGAAGAACTCAGCCGTTATTGAGAATTTTGCGTAGGCCTGCGGTTACATCAGCCGGTGTACTGCTATGCATTAGTGTGGAGACCAGCTTGCCCTGCTTGTTGATCAGGTAGAGGCGTGAGGAGTGATCCACCGCATAACCTGCTGCCGAACCGGTATCTTCACCGATACGGTAGAAACCACCGTAACGTTTCACCACACGGTCGATTTCGGCGCGCTCAGCGGTTGCGCCAACAATGTTCGGATGGAAAAAGGCCGCGTACTGCTGGAGCGTATCGAGTGAGTCACGTGCCGGATCAACACTCATAAATACCCCCCGTACCTGAGCTTGCTCGTCCGGACTTAGTCCATAAATCCCCTGCGACAATACCGCCAATCCGGTTGGGCACACATCCGGGCAATTGGTGTAACCCAGGTACAGGACCACAGCATTGCCTGCCAGGTCAGACAGCTTTAAAGGCCCTTCGGCTGTTTGCAGGTTGAACTCACCGCCCAATGACTCACCCAAGGCGATGCGTTCGTCGACCGGTTGCGGGCGGAAGTAAAAAGCCACTGCCATCCCAACCAGCAGAAAGGCGGTCATGATCAGTAGCGTGCGTAGGGTGTTGAGTCCGTTGGTATTCATCATTTGGCACTGAAATCAAAATGGGCTTCGAGTTGTTGTTGATCCTGTTGCGCGATAATCCGTGCTCGCCACATCATCTCTCCGGTGGTGCAGATCGCAATTTCAGTTACGCCACGCCAGAATCCCGGTTTGTCCTGTACCGGGGACAGTTGGGTTTGGTTTAACCCCATAAACATATCCACCCCCTCCAGGCTTAGATTTACCGCATCCGCATCGAAACCGTCCAGCTCAACCGTGAAGATCAGTGGGATGGCGCTGCGAATCGCCTGTGGATTAACCTCCACCGCGATCGATTGCCCGTCCAGCGTGGCATGGCAGGTGGATTCTTTAAGGCTGCATCCGTCTTCGGTTAAAAGTCGCTGGTTTTCCGGCGCTTGTGGTTTGAGTTGCTCAGGCAGCCAGACAACGGCAATGCCCAGACCAAGGGCCAGTAGGCAGACAAGTGCGTATTGAATCAGTCGGTTGGACACAGATGCTTCCAGGATCAGAAAACAGGAATAGCAGCGGTTTCTATTTTAGCGGACCGCTGCGTTGGAAAAACGTGACCAATTGTCGCACTCTCAGGCGTCAACGTCCAAGAGGCGGTGGGCGAGCAATCGCTGCTCTATGGCATCCCAGTCGAGGTGTTGGGAGCTGATGATCTCCAGGCGGGAATCGCGACGGTAGGCTAGCTTGCTCACGCTGTGTTCGTCCAGAACGCGGTTGAAGAATACCCAGGCGTAACCGATACGAAATGCGCCTTTAATTCGCTGAATGCCTTCGATGCTGTTCAGATATGCCGTGAGGGCATCGAAATCGAAGCTTTCGTCGCGATGGAATACCCAGCCACAGCTGACCATACCGCTGCCTTCGCCCAGCTTTCGCAGCGGTTTTCCGACCTCTGGGGCGTTGCTTGCTGTTGCTGAATGACCATGCTGATGGTCGTGGTCGTGGTCGTGGTCGTGGTCGTGGTCGTGGTCGTGGTTTGCGTGTGCTTCAGGGAACTGGGCCTGCAGTTCACCGTTGCGTACGAAGTCCAGAATCTCCAATGGAATGTTGCCCTGTTCACAGCGGATCACCTGCTGCTTAGGTGGGAAAATACCACCCAGCAGCGACTCTGCCTGTTCAACCTGTGCAGGTTCCGCCAGATCACACTTATTGATCGCGATTACGTCGGCCAAGTTTATCTGATCCTGAAAGACCTCATTTGCCACGACTTCGGGTTGTTCCAGCGAGCGGGGGTCCAGAAGGCAGACGGTAGCACGCAGATCCAGAACATCTTCAAAACTGATCCCCTGGAGTACATCAATAATACCTTCCGGGTGGCCTAAACCGGTGGGTTCGATAATCAGGCGATCCGGATTACTGCGTCGGATTAACATCGTCAACGTGATGGCCAGTGATGGGCCGAGGGCGCAGCAGATGCAGCCGCCAGCCAGCTCCCGGACATGCAGGCCATCTTCATTGGGCAAGGCCGCCTGATCGACACCTATCTGGCCGAACTCATTCACCAATACTGCCCAAGTCTCGTTTTCAGGTTTCTGTTGTAGCAATTGATTAAGTGCGGTGGTTTTACCCACACCCAGAAAGCCGGTGATGATGTTAGTGGGGATCGCGTGATATTTGCTCATTCTGTTACTTTATAACATTTGTGGTTTATCCCAATACTCCCGTGAATCACCACTTCGGTCAAGTGGCATATCAAGAGGGCTGTCCAGTGGAGTAAAGAAGGAGATTTTTTTGAAAACATTTCTCAAATGCTATTGATAATAATTATCATTAATATAATATAGATCCCGCTCACGAGAGATGGGCGGACGGGTTACCACCTCACTGACTTTGTTCGCTTTTTGCTGCCACGGATGGCGGCCCCCTGCATTCCCAACTTAGGGAAGCAGTAGCGCAGTAGGGCGGTCTCATGAACAGGTTTTAGGATGGCAGTGTTTCACGTTAGCACTGCGTTTCAGACTTCAAGCAAAAGGCTCTTGTCATTGAAGCAAACCGCGATTTTCGGGCGCCCTTCGGGGTAGCCCGTTTTTTTTGTCTGCGATTTGTGTTCATTGCACCGTCCTGCAAGGGTAACTGCAAAAGCTGAAAATATTTACTAAATGCTATTGATAATAATTATCATTAATGTAGTATGGGTCCTGCTCACGAGAGATGGGCGAACAGGTTACCACCTCACTGACTTTGTTCGCCGCACTGCTGCCAGGGATGGCGGCGGTCCCTCATTTCCGAGGATTGGAAGGTGTTTCAGAGGGACATCGATTTTGCTGTAAGGGGAGACCCCGCTCAGCAATCAGACTTCAAGCTAGACGGCTCTTGTCATTGAAGCAAACCGCGATTTTCGGGCTACCCGTAAGGGCAGCCCGTTTTTTTATGTCTTTGGGATGTGGTCGTTAGCAGCAGGTGCTGGCGCGGGTTGGGCGATCACCCATCTCGTTGAGGGCCTCCAGATTGGCTGCGAGAAATGCGGGGTTGCCCTTTGCGGTATCACGCAGTGCCTGAACGCACCACTCGGGCAGATCGGGGTTGATGCGATAGAACACCCATTTCCCCTCACGGCGATCTATCAGCAGACCACACTGGCGCAGCTGGGCCAGGTGTCTGGATATTTTGGGTTGGCTTTCGGCTAATGAAGCGGTGAGTTCACATACACACAGTTCCCCCTCGTGCTGGATCAGCATGATGGAACGGAGACGGGTTTCGTCGGCGAGGCATTTGTAAAAAAGAACCGGGTTCATGGTGTCGCTTCATTAAGAAAACAGAGACCATTATTTTGAGCGTTCCTGAATGGCTGTGCAATCAGAACGAATGTGCCTGACCCTGTGAGGTTGGATCATGATCGCCTCTCGCTTTGAACCCCGCCGACTATTTGTCGCAGGTGAACTGCTTATAATGGCATTGCTCACGATACTGCCCAGGGGGAGATCCCTTGTGTTTACCTTGTTCATCTTCGTGCCTCACCTTGTGTTGATTTGATGAGGTCATTTTAAATTCGCAGATGACGCCAGACACTGTCGAAAGGTGACAGGGTGCTATCGGTTTGTGCCACGTATGAGCAAGTGGAAGGTGAGGATGAAAACGTAAGAGGGTGAAGTAAAGAAGAGAGGGTGATAAGCAGGATCGAATCCTCCTGACCTGCAGCGTCAGTAAGATTCGACCCGTTGGCTTAAGGTCTGAGCTTACAGACCCAGCTTGTCCGCGACGTAGTCGGCGTCTTTGTCACCGCGGCCGGACAGGTTTACCAGGATGGTCTGGTCAGCAGACAGTTCCGGTGCTTTGCGCATCGCCCATGCGACCGCGTGGGAGCTTTCCAGTGCCGGAATGATGCCCTCAACCTGGGACAGGGTCATGAATGCATTCAGACACTCTTCGTCGGTCACTGATTGATATTCAACACGGCCCAGGTCTTTCAGGTAGCTGTGCTGTGGACCTACGCCAGGGTAATCCAGACCGGAAGCGATGGAGTGCACCGGCATCGGCTCGCCGTCTTCGGTTTCCAGTACGTAGCACTTCATGCCGTGAATCTCACCCGGTTTACCCAGGGTCAGCGTAGCGGAGTGCTGATCAGTCTCCAGACCTTTACCGGAAGGCTCTACACCAACGATGTTGACTGATTCATCGTTCAAAAACTCGGTGAACAGGCCCATGGCGTTGGAACCGCCGCCGACACACGCAGTGATGTAATCCGGCAGTTTGTTGTATTTATCCTGGAACTGTTGGCGCGCTTCACGGCCGATGATGCTCTGGAAGTCGCGTACCATCTTCGGGAACGGGTGAGGACCAACGACAGAACCGATCGCATAGATGTAGTTCACAGGGTCTTTCAGGTACTCTTCGAACGCGCTGTCGACCGCATCCTTCAGGGTTGCAGTACCACGGGTGACCGGTACCAGTTTACAACCCAGGATCTTCATTTTGGTGACGTTCGGGTGTTCCTTTTCGATGTCCACCTGACCCATGTGGATCTCACATGGGATACCGACCAGGGCGCAGGCGGTTGCCAGAGCAACACCGTGCTGACCGGCACCGGTCTCAGCGATAACCTTGGTTTTACCCATGTATTTCGCCAGCAGGGCTTCACCCAGGCAGTGGTTAATCTTGTGCGCACCGGTGTGGTTCAGGTCTTCACGCTTCAGGAAAATCTGCGCACCGCCCAGCTTGTCGCTCAGGCGTTTAGCGTGATACACCGGGCTTGGGCGACCTACGTAGTCGGCAAACAGCGAAGCCAGTTCGTCCTGGAACTCTTTAGTGTGACGAATCTCTTCATAAGCGCGGTCGATCTCATCCATGACCTCTTTCAGTTCTGGTGGGATGATCTGTCCGCCGTACTCACCAAAGAAACCGTTGGCATCCGGCATCGCCGCAAAATCAAACTTACTCATGTTACCTCACTGTATAACCTAATCGCTCTTTTTGTATCGCAAAAAGGAATATAAATCGGTTGGCAGGGCCTGCCAACCATTGTAATTAATTATTTGGCTGGGTTCAGACCTTGGCCGGCCAGTAACCAACGCGGAATCCGCCCCAGTGACGACCGTTGACGAAGATAGGCACGGATAGATCGTGCATGATCTCGCCGGTGTCACGTTTATAGGTCTGTAGCAGCATCCGTTCGGTATGGTTGCCACAGCGCGCACCGGTGCGGTCGTTAAAAAGACGTTTACTGCGACTCTTCACCAGGTCGGTTTTGTAGTCCCCGGTCAATGGGTGTGCGAACTGGTTGTTGTGCGTAGGCACATAACCGTTCGGGTCACAGACGATTGCGTAAACAAGATTGCTGTCATTGCCAAGTGCTGCTTCCTGGATCGGGGGCAGGACCCGGTCGGTAAACTGGTCGTAACAGGTGCCGAATTTCTGTGGGTTGGTGTTTTCGACCGGTTTGTAGTCACGGTCGAACAGGTCTGTTTCACTCAAGGAACCGTTACGAATTTCCTGCTCAAACACTTCGCCGATGCGGTCTGCGCAATCACGTGCGGTCTGGTAGAAGCTTTTGTGGTAGTTGGCTTCGGTATGCTCGGCCAATACAGCGCTGGAAATCTCCGCCACTTCCATTAAGGAGGCGGCTTGATTGGCCAGGATACGTACTTCATCGTCGCTGGCGATCACTTCGTTACGGATGCGTTTGATTGATTCGGAGATGATTTCCAGATTGTCCTGATTGGTGTTGGCGCCAGCGGCGATGATGGAGATCTGCTCTTCAACTGCATTGGACTGGGAGGAAATCCCGCCGAGCTGTTCGCTCACGTCGGACATGATTTTACTGCTGTCCTCTACGTTATCCGACAGTGCGGTGATACGGGAGACGACCTGGCGGGTTTCCTGCTGAATCTCATCAACGATGGTTTCCACCTCGCCGGTGGCGCCTGCCGTGCGGGCGGCCAGTTGGCGAACCTCATCGGCAACCACGGCGAATCCTCGACCATGGTCGCCTGCACGTGCCGCTTCGATGGCTGCGTTCAACGCCAGCAGGTTGGTCTGTTCGGCAATCTCTTCGATCACTTTGGTGACACTCTGGATCTGGTTAGATTTTTCGTTCAGTTGCTCGATCAGTTGCAGTGTTTCGGCGCTCTGTTCATTCAACTGCGTAATTTTGGTCAAGGCTATGTCGAGAGAGCTTTGGCCCTGCGCGCACGTGGTTTTGGCGTGCTTGGCCAGCTCTGCTGCGCGGAAGGCTTGCTCGGCGGTTTGGCGCACGGTATCCGTCATGCTCTCGGAGTTATCGGCAATATGGGCGATCTCGCGCACTTGTACATCTAACTTGGAGCGCAGATTGTCGGCAGAGAAAGAGACTTCAGCGGCGGCAATGGCGTTGGAGTTGGTTTTGGCTGAAAGCAGGTCTCCGATGGTACGACCTCGCTGGAAACCAATCGCGAGAGTCTGGAGTGCGGGTAACACGAAAACTGAATGGTTGCCGCTTTCGCCGTTGGCAGCAGAATCGGTTTGTGACATGACAGGAGCAACGATGCGTTGATGCGTAATGAATAGCGTCAGCACGCATGTAGCGATGATGGTGCCGAACATCAGTAACAGAAACGTGAGAGGGAAACCTGCAAAGAAGCCTGCGCCGGTGAGTATTGCCGCGAGCGCAGCAACGAAACTAAAGCCTTTTAAATACTGGCTTGATACGAATGTGTCCATTAAATACTACGCCCATGTTTATTGTTGCTTTGGGGTGTCCTACCCCGAAGAATAACACTACAAAAAATAATGCCATTCGGACTTTAGTAGTAATGGGTTGGGAAGGCGTTAACCGAAGTCAAAACCCAGCTGAATTTCGTCGCGTTTGGCGGAACGAAAGCCGAGTTTTTTCTGTTCGCGGTTGATCTCTTTCAGCAGATCGCGGGCCGCCTGGTAGGAATGGGTAACCGTATGTGTCACAGTGCTGTCGTTGCAGGTACTATCTCCCCAGCACTGAGTGACGACCCAGTCGCCAATCAGATCCTGATAGAGACGCACGATGCAGTATTCGTGCTGTTTTCGCCAGCGTACGATCAACTCTGTGTTACCGTTTAATGAACCAGGGGAGAAGTGGAAAAATTAAGTCGGCGAATTGAGCCTGAAACTTGTGTATTTGTAAAGTCTCAAAGCCCATATTCTCGGCGCTTTTGGGCGATTTGGTAGGGTAAATGAAATTCAACATCGTAGCAGACGAAAATATGCCGCTGGTGGAGGAAATCTTCGCCGACTTTGGCAGTGTAAAACGGGTTGCAGGGCGCACTATGAGTGCCGAACAGGTCGCCGAAGCCGATCTGTTACTGGTGCGCTCGGTCACGCAGGTGAACGAGGCACTGCTGGCACAGGCATCACCGAAGTTTGTGGGTACGGCGACGATCGGCACAGACCATATCGATACGGATTATCTTCAGCGTCGTGATATCGCGTTTAGCAGTGCTCCAGGCTGCAATGCTGACGCGGTGGTTGAATACGTACTCAGTTCTGTATTCCACATGGCACAGACGCAGGGCTTCGATCCGGCAGACCGCACCTGGGGCATTATAGGTGTCGGTAATGTCGGTGGCCGTCTGCAACATCGCCTGGAAGGATTGGGTTATAAGGTATTGCTCAATGATCCGCCTCGTGAAGCTAAAGGCGATACCGGTTTTGTGCCGCTGGAGCAGCTGTTGGCGGAGGCTGACATCATCTGTATGCACACACCGCTGACCCGCACCGGTGAACACCCGAGTCATCATCTGCTTTCAACTGCGGAACTGAGTGGACTGAATCACGGGGCAATCCTGCTCAACGCAGGACGTGGTCCGGTCATCGATAACGCCGCATTGTTTAAGGTTAAACAGCAGCGCGACGATATCACCCTGATTCTGGACGTATGGGAACACGAGCCGGTGGTTGATCCCGAGTTGGCCGCGTTGACCGAGATCGCCACTCCGCACATCGCCGGTTACAGCCACGACGGTAAGATTCGAGGGACCTTTATGCTGTACGAAGCGTGCTGCCGGGCGTTGGGGCTTGAGCCGGCCCAAACACTGGAAGACTTCCTGCCAGCACCGGCGATAGGTGAAGTGACGGTAAACGATCAGGTAACAGCGCTTGAACTGATCCGTTTGCGGTACGACCCCTACCGGGATGATCGTGATCTACGCCGCACGCTTCAGGGCACTAAAGAAGCGCGGGCGGTCGATTTTGACCGCTTGCGTAAGCAGTACCCGCAGCGCCGGGAATTCAGCTCACTGACTGTATCCGGTGTGACCAGCGCAGCCCTGGGCGAGCAGTTGAAGGCGCTGGGATTCAAAGTAAGTTGAAGTCATCAAAAAGTCGCAGCGAAACTTAAAATCCCTTAAGCTAGCTGCCCTTTGTTGTACCTTCCGTAGAAAGACTGATACCGATGACAGAAGCGCTTAAAAAGCTTCCCGAGAATCCAGGCCTGGCCGAACTGAAACCGCAGGTGGGTGAAAAGATCCAGCTGGAGCTGCGTTCGCCCGTAGGTCGTATCAGTTCAAAATTGCTGGGCTACAAGGAAGGTGTCAGTCTGATGGTCAGCGCATCTGCAAGCGGTCGAGTGCCTCTGGTAAAGGAGGGGCAACGCCTGACCGCGCGTATGATCACCGGAAACTATATCGCGGCGTTTAGCTCGCGAATTCTGAAGATACAGAACACCCCTTTTACGTACTGGCATCTGGAGTATCCACAGCAGCTTGAGGTGCGTCGTATCCGCAAACACACGCGGGTGCCGGTGAACCTCAAGGTGTCCCTGGACGAGTACGAAGAAGGTAGCTCCGTTGTTGGCGTCTGGCCGTGCAGCGGGTTCTGTACTGATATCTCACTGGTGGGGGCCTGTGTTGAGGTATCGTCTCCGTTAGGCAATGTCGGAGACCGGATCTTTGTCACCATGCGCGTCAGTGTGGCCGGCATCGATCAGGTCGTACTGGCACCGATCGTGATTCGCAATGTGCATCAGATCGAAAGCGAACCGGTAAACGTATACCGACATGGGGTGGAGTTCCTTGAATTGGATGAGGATACCCGCCTGATACTGGCAAGTTTTGTTTATCAACAGTTCCTGATTGAAACCGGGAGCATTGATGACCTGGGATAGAGGTACGTTAAGTGTTTAGACTGGGCTTAATTGTAAATCCACTGGCAGGGGTGGGTGGCAGCGTTGCGTTAAAAGGCAGTGACGGCGAAGAGACCGCGCGCAAGGCGCTGGAACTGGGGGCAGAACCCAAGGCAAATATGCGCACACTGCAGGCGCTGGAAGTATTAAAAGGCCTGGATCTTAAGCTGGTCACCTATCCGGCAGAGATGGGTGAGCACGCAGCGCGTGAGGCTGGTTTCGAGCCTGAGGTTGTGGGTGAAATTACTTCCGGCCAGACCTCCGCTGACGACACCGAGAAAGCGGCGAAAACGCTGGTAGAGCACGGTGTAGACCTGATTCTGTTTGCCGGTGGTGACGGGACCGCCCGCAACATCTGCAACTCCCTGGATGACAGCTTCCCGGTACTGGGAATCCCGGCGGGTGTGAAGATACACTCGGGGGTTTACGCCGTAACGCCTAAGGCGGCGGGCGAGATCGTTGCCATGCTGGTGAAAGGCGAGCTGGTGACCTTGGGTGACCAGGAAGTCCGCGATATAGACGAAGAAGCGTTCCGTACCGGTGTGGTGCGTGCCAAGTACTACGGCGAGCTGCAGGTGCCACAGGAGCATCGTTACCTGCAAAGCGTAAAGAACGGTGCTAAAGAGAGCGAAGAGCTGGTGCTGGACGACATTGCCGCCGATTTTGTTGAAGGCATGGAAGACGATGTACGTTACATCATGGGCTCCGGTACTACTGTTCAGGCGATCATGGACGAGCTGGGCCTGGGTAATACACTGCTGGGCGTAGATGTGATCGAGAATGGCGAAGTGATTGCTGCAGACTGCACCGCTGAACAACTGCTGGAGCTGACTGACGGTGTGGAAGCCAAACTGGTGATCACCGTGATCGGTGGTCAGGGTCATATCATCGGCCGCGGTAACCAGCAACTGAGCCCCGCGCTGTTAACCCGTTTGGGTAAAGACAATATGATTGTCGTGGCGACTAAAACCAAGCTGCATGAGCTGGAAGGCCGTCCGCTGATCGTTGACAGTGGTGATGCGCAGGTCAATAAAATGTTGGCGGGTGTCATTCCGGTGCGTACCGGTTACCACGATTCCGTCCTCTACCGTGTGGCAGATTTATAATCTGCCCACTAAGCTGACTATTGAGCTATCAAGTGGAGCGGCGATATGTTTTCCCACTGGTTGAAATTCCTGTTGATGCTTCTTGCACCCGGCTGGATGCAGGACCGGACGCCGGATGAAAGCCATTTCTATCGCCGCCAGTTCACCAGCGACCACCGAAAAAAGCGGAAGAAGGTTCGCTACATCTGGTTGTCAGCAGCGTCCGTCTGTCTGCTCCAGCCGTCCCTGCCTATGTTTATCTTTGTTGGCTTACTATCAACCTTTCTTTCGTTCAGTTTACTGGATGAATCTTCCTGAAACCGTTCTGTCATAAACCCCCTGTACAGTCTTGCGCAAAGTTTATCGTACTGACTTCAAGAGGCTTGTGATGAAAAAACTGATTGCTGGTGCTGTTGTTGCTGGCGCCCTGATGAGCGTTGTAGGTTGCCAGTCCACCGCGACTAAGGAAGAAGCTAAACCAGTTGCAGAAGCGCCTAAGCTGAACAACGATGACCTGTACGAAGTGGCACAGGATGGTCGCTACTACGTATTCGACGATTTCAAAACATACCAGTCCTTCCTGGAAGTAGGCGAAACTTCTTACCGTAAAGTATTCATCGGTGGTGGCCCACACGGTGAAACTCTGGTTCACGGCCTGATGGGTAAGGATAAGAAGAAACTGTCCGGCATCGCTGGTGTTGAAATGTTCGCAGGCAAGATGGAAGCTGCTGAAGACTTCTACGGCGAAATGCGTGGTGAAGACGGTCGTCTGTACGTATTCAACAGCCTGGAAGATATGGAAGACCTGCGTGAAGTAGGCGAAGCTCCATACCGCTTCACTCAGATCGGCGCAGGCCCACAGGGTCAGACTGTTGTATTTGTCCTGAACAAGTCCAACAAGAAGAAAGAGCCGGTTGCCCTGGTTAAGCGCTTCAAGGAAATGAACGGCCTGTAAGTCGTCACATCCTCTGATGTTACTAAAAGGGCCTTAGCAGGCCCTTTTTAATGTCTGTGTCCCGTCCTGAATAGTGTTGACACTTTTCGAGCATCAAATCGGAAGGCGATATGAAATCAGGAACTGAGCGCACTCAGCGCGATTATTCCCTCGCTATTAAATTGTCAGTTGTCGATCAGGTCGACGCGGGCGGGCTGGTATCTGAAGCTCCATCTAATGCTCCCTGGACCGGTGGTTTAAGAAAGATCGATACAAGAGACCCTAGGTTACAGGCGAACGCTACTTTTTCAGTGTGCTCAGGGGCTGTTCCCCTCTAGTGGGAAGACCGGTGAAGTAGTCTGCAATCCACTCTATTTGCTCATCGGTCAGTTCCGCAGTGACCGCCGCCATGGTGCTGGTGTAATCCGGCAGCGAACGGTGACCCTTTAATTTCTCGATCAGAACGTCACGCTCCAGTGAGGGCAGGGGAGGCCAGCCGGGAACACCCGGTTCACCTTCAGTGCCGTGACAGTGACTGCAGAGAGAAAGCACAGCCCCAACGTCGCGGCTGTCTTCTTGGGCCAGAGTTGCCTGTGGCAGGCAGCTAAGTGCGATAGCGAGTAGAAGTGTTCGGTAGGTTAGCATCGTGTTCCTCCGTTAGGTGGAGTATAGCTGTCAACGCGCTATTTGCCTGAACCTGAAGCACGGCCCAATAAAAAAGGGCCTGTATTTAAGGCCCTGTTTAGTGAGTTGTTCCACAGCGGTGTTTAGCCGCGTGCCTGCAGTGCTGCGATACGCTGATCTAGCGGTGGGTGGCTTGCCAGCAGGCTCATGAAACCTTGTTTCAGATGGCTGCTGATCCCAAACGCCAGCATCTGATCCGGCATCTGATCCGGCATTTCGTATTCTGCTTTCAGGCGCTGCAGTGCACCGATCATGGCGTGATTGCTGGATAGGTTTGCCCCAGCCTCATCCGCGCGGTATTCACGGTAGCGGGAGAACCAGGACACCACGATGGAGGCCAGGATGCCGAACAACAGCTCAAATACGATGACGGTCACGAAGTAGCCGATACCGCCACCCGAGCTTTCGCCTTCTTCATCGCCACTCAGGAAGTTATCAACAACGGATGCGGCGATTCGGGCAAAGAACATCACAAAGGTGTTCACCACGCCCTGTACGAGGGATAGGGTGACCATGTCGCCGTTCGCTACGTGACCGATCTCATGAGCCAGGACTGCACGTACTTCTTCTGGGCGGAAGCGCTGCAGTAGACCAAGGCTCACAGCAACCAGGGCGTCGTTTTTGTTCCAGCCGGTGGCGAAGGCGTTTGCCTGCTGCGCCGGGAAAATACCCACTTCCGGCATCTTGATGCCCGCTTTCTGGGACAGTTCCGCGACGGTATCCAGCAGCCACTGCTCATCGGCATTGCTTGCTCGCTCGATGATCTGGGTTCCGGTGGATTTCTTCGCCATCCATTTGGAAATGAACAGAGAGACGAAGGATCCGCCAAAGCCAAAAAGGGCACACATAACCAGCAGGCCTGACAGGGTACTGCGGTCTACACCCAGTACACTCATGGTGATACTGGCGACGATCAAAATCGCGATGTTGGTTACGAGGAAAAGCGCTATACGCATCATGGTGTTGGGGCTTCCAGTTGTTGGGTTGCTCACAATGAGATTGTTATCGTCCTGTTAGATATAGGCTCGGTCAACAAGTTTCAAGCATTGTTAATCATCTTTAGACCATCAGACTGGAGGTTGCCTATTTCGCGCACTATAATCGGCGCTTTTTGTGACAGCGATTAGCATGCAGCGCATATTAGACTCCATACACCAGAACCTGGCTAATGCCGGTAACGAAACCCGCAGGCTCTTCCATGGCCGTGGCCACTGCTATGAGGGGTTGGAAGATCTGGTGATCGACTGGTTACCGCCTTATGCCGTGATCCGTTTGTACAAGGCTGTGGAAGCCGACTGGCTGGACCAGCTCTGTGAAGCGATGCGCCAGTTTGAAGTTATTACCGGGCTGGTGGTGCAGCAACGGGCGCGCGGCCAGGATGCGATAAATCATGTTGCATGGGGTGAGGTGCCAGAGCAGTCTGAAGTGACTGAACTGGGTGTGCGTTACCACATCAAGCCTTCTCGCAACCAGAACAGTGGTTTGTTTCTGGATATGCGTGAAGGACGCCGCTGGGTTCAGCAAAACACCGAGGGGCAGCGTATACTTAATTTGTTTGCCTACACCTGTGGTTTCTCGGTAGCAGCACTGTCCGGTGGTGCAGAACATGTTGTCAACGTCGATATGTCGCGCAGTGCTATAGAAACCGGTCGCCAGAATCACCGTCTGAACGGATTTGAAAAAGAGCGCGCGACCTTTTTGGCGTACGACCTGTTTCGCTCCTGGAAGCGTATCCGTCAGCTTGGGCCTTACGACCTGATTGTGATCGATCCACCAAGCTTCCAGAAGGGGAGCTTCATTGCAGAAAAAGACTATCGTAAGGTGATCCGTCGGTTGCCGGAGCTGGTGGCGGAACATGGCCGGGTGATGGCGTGTCATAATGACCCGAAGCTGGGGACAGACTTTCTTAAGAGTCTGATGCTGGAGGAGTGTCCGGATTTCAGTTTTGTTGAGCGGTTGAAAAATCCGGATGATTTCCCGGAAGCGGAGCCTGAAAAGGGATTGAAGGTGCTGTTGTATACGAGGGAAGGTTAAGTGGATGTGATTTTCATGGATCTGGAGGCAAGTGGTCTGAGTGCAGAGTCCTACCCGATTGAGGTGGCGTGGCGATGCCCGGCGACTGGCCGCAGTGACAATTTCTTTATCAACCCGGATAGTGTCTCCCACTGGCGCTACTGGGATGAATTTGCTGAAGAGTTGCATGGCCTTGATCGTGAGCGGTTGGTCGCTGAAGGTATCAGCGCTGAGGAGGCCTGTGACCGCCTTAACGATACGTTGGACGGTGAAACCCTGATCAGTGATGCGCTGGAGTTTGATTCCTTCTGGATTCAGAGGTTGTTTAAAGCGATCGGCAAGCAACCCTCCTTCAGGATTGCGGGTCTGGATGAGTTGTTAACCGCAGAGCAGCTGATTCAATATCGCTTTATTGCCCGTGGTCAGTTCCGCCGTCATCGTGCGATGCAGGATGTGGAAGACCTGATCATCGCGGTTGAGGCTGTGACCTCCGAGCAGGCCGAAAACGATTAAGCATTTGCCAGACACATAAAAGGCGACCATCAGGTCGCCTTTTTGCTATTGGTGCGGTGCGCCTTAGTCGGCCAGGCCTTCGAGACCTGATTCCAGTTCAAGAGCTTCAGCAAGCTCAGCGGTTACGCTGCTGGAGAGGCCCGCAAGCTCCAATACTTCCAGCGGGAAGTTGTCGCGCAGTTCAGAAATATCCGTTTTGTTGCGCTTGGCTGAGTTAATCCTGATTGAGCACCAGGTTTTCGATCTGTTCACGCAGCGCAGAGTACTGACCCAGCTCTTCAGGCATGAAGTACAACTTATAGTAGCAACGTTCGACCAGTCGGCCTTTGGTTTCACGCACGGTTTCTTTGTAAGAGCCGTACAGATAGCTCATCTGCAAGTGAATCACGCGGGTGTTGACCGGTACGGTCAGCTCATGGTGTTCCAGATCGAAACGGGTTTTGCTTTCCTTGATGGTGTAGAAGGAAACTTCCGCTACATGGCTCAGATTGATCAGGAAGTTAGAGGTGACAGGAACCAGGTGGCGCTTTTCCAAGCCGTTGTGTTCCATGTAGATACCGCAGTTTTTTCTGATCTTGATAAACATCGATTATTCCTGAGAGCAAGATGGTGGTTTACGTCTGCACGCATTCTATTGCGGGCATATGACAGTGCTCTTACAGTGTAGAAGGATGTTTGGTCTTAAGTCGCGTGTATTTTGCTATGTGGGAATTAAGAGGCTTACAAGAGAAACGGGCAGTGGATGTGTTTTACTGCCCGTTTGAATTTTTCGAAGATCTGAAGGGGATTACTGCTCGTAGTTGCGCAGGAACGCGCCGATACGGTCTATCGCATCTGTCAGATCATCTTCCCGTGGCAGGAATACCAGACGGAAATGCTGAGTGTCCGGCATGTTAAAGCCGCTGCCCTGTACGATCAGTACCTTCTGTTGCTGCAGCAGGTCCAACGCCATTTTTTCATCGTTCTTGATGTTGTACTTCTTGGCGTCCAGTTTCGGGAACAGGTACAACGCACCTGCCGGTTTCGTGCAGCTCACGCCAGGAATATCGTTCAGCATCTCCCACGCCAGGTTGCGCTGTTCGTACAGACGGCCTCCCGGGCAGGTCAGTTCGTTGATGCTCTGATAGCCGCCCAGAGAAGTTTGGATGGCGTGCTGCGTTGGGACGTTGGAGCACAGGCGCATGCTGGCCAGCATGTCCAGACCTTCGATGTAGTCACGTGCCTGGTGTCTCGGGCCGCTGACAATCATCCAGCCGGAACGGAATCCTGCTGCGCGATAGGTCTTGGACAGACCGTTGAAGGTGATACAAAGTACGTCATCATCGGTTAGTGATGCGATAGACACGTGCTGTGTTTCATCGTACAGAATCTTGTCGTAGATCTCGTCGGCGAAGATGATCAGATTCTTCTCACGTGCCAGTTCGACGATCTGCTTCAGAACCTCTTCCGGATATACAGCGCCGGTAGGGTTGTTCGGGTTGATGATAACAATGCCACGGGTACGATCGGTGATCTTGCTGCGGATATCTTCAATATCCGGAGCCCAGTCAGACTGCTCGTCACAACGGTAGTGGATCGGGTTGCCGCCACTCAAGCTTACGGCCGCAGTCCACAGTGGGTAATCCGGTGCCGGGATCAGCATCTCGTCGGTATCGTTCAGCAGGCCCTGCATCGCCATGACGATCAGCTCGGACACGCCATTGCCGATGTAAATGTCTTCGATACCTACATTACGGATGCCGTTTCGCTGGCACTCCTGCATCACCGCTTTGCGGGCGGAGAACAAACCTTTGGAATCACAGTAACCCTGGGAGGCGGGCAGGTTGTAGATCACATCCTGAATTACCTCTTCTGGTGCATCAAAGCCCCACGGCGCCGGGTTGCCAATGTTGAGTTTCAGGATACGGTGGCCTTCCTCTTCAAGGCGCTTGGCTTCCTGCAACACTGGTCCACGGATATCGTAACAGACGTTGATCAGCTTGTTGGATTTGCGGATTACTGGCATCTTGTTGTCCTGAATAGCGTGCGCAGCGTCAAAAAGTGAACGCAAGCTACTGTTATCGCTCAAATAAAAAGATGCGTAATAATACGCGCTTTAATAGGGTAAAAACAGCCCAAAGAGCGCATGAACCGGCCATTTAGATGCCTCAACCGGAGTGGGATATGAGTGACGATTCTAAAAAAGTAACGAAATCCGAACAGGAGTGGCGTGAACAGCTGTCACCGGAGCAGTACCGTATTTGTCGGGAAAAAGGTACTGAACGGGCGTTTACCGGGAAGTACAACAAGCATTACGAAGCAGGTACCTATACTTGTGCCTGTTGTGGGGCGCCACTGTTTGAGTCCGACAACAAATACGATTCGGGTTGTGGCTGGCCAAGTTTCTGGCAACCGGGTGACCCAGACATGATCGATGAACATCGCGATCTATCGCACGGTATGGTGCGTACCGAGGTGACTTGTTCCCGTTGTGATGCCCACCTGGGGCACGTATTCCCGGATGGCCCTAAACCAACGGGCATTCGTTATTGTATCAACTCCGCTTCGTTGGGTTTCAAACCTGAATCAGACGATACCGAAGAAAACTAAAGGGGAAATTTAGTCTCTATGAAATCGTTCAAATGGATTTACGAGCATGCTCAAAACCATAAAGCGGGTGAGGATATTGAGGCAATGCTGCCGCAACCATTAACGCGCGAGCAGCTGGCAGCGGTGTCGGACGATCGAATTCTCTCGGATATGATGCGGCGGGTTTTTCGGGCAGGTCTGAAGCATACGTTGGTTGATGGCAAATGGCCGGAGTTTGAAAAAGCCTTCTTTGGTTTTGATCCGGAAAAGATCAGCCTGTTGAGCGACGAGCAGCTCGAAAACATGATGCAGAACGATAAGATTATTCGTCACTGGGGTAAGATCAAGGCGGTACGGACTAACGCGTTTATGGTGAGCAGCATTGCCGAGAAGGAGGGCAGCTTTGCCCGTTTCCTGGCACAGTGGCCTGAGGATGATGTGATCTCACTGTGGGCGTTCCTAAAGAAAGAGGGTTCGCAGTTGGGCGGTAACTCCGGTCCGTACTTTCTGCGCATGATCGGAAAGGATACGTTTATTCTGACCGATGATGTTGTTGCGGCTCTTAAGGCGCAGGGTGTAATCGATAAGAAGCCAACGGCAAAGCGTGATCTGCAGAAAGTGCAGGATGCCTTTAATCAGTGGCAGCAGGAATCAGGGCGACCGATGTCGCAAATCAGCCGGTTACTTTCATACACTGTCGGTTGGTAACCTAAAAGGCCGCTCTGAAAGCGGCCTTTTTTGATCGTGGATGCGTTGCTTATTTGAACAACAGGAAATCCATCAGCTTGCGGTCTTTAAAGGCCCGACTCAGTGTCTCGCCAACCAGCTCGTTGAAGAGTTCTTCGTTGTCCTGCGGTGTGGGTGTATTCACAAACGGTTTGGTGGTTTGCGTTTGGTACTTGCCCATATAAAACTCACCACCTTTCTCTATCTTCAGACGTAGCGTTGTGCGGGCCTGAACTTCCTGCAGGAGGTTTTTCATGGTGGCGTCGTAGGACAGCTCGTCCAGATACACCGTCAGCGTGAACTCACCTTGCTGGAACTGAGTCACGCCCATATCTTCCAGAGCGTGTTCAACCGCATGTTCCAATTGTTCCTGAGCGTCAATCAAGGAGAGTGGCGCAGTGTTTTTCAGGCGATCGATACGTTTACCGACCAATGCTGACTTACGGGTATCCACGCCTTTTACAAGCACCACGGTGTCAGCAGGCAATTTTTGCGCCGAGGTGACTTTTGGGTGCAGATCCAGATTCTGGGCGGGAAGGCCAGAGCAGCCGGACAGGATGGCAGCCGCCAGTACAGTTGCAGTAAGCGCTTTGATCATCGTGTTACTCCATGTCGGGAATCTTAAGTGGTTCCAGCGTATCAAGGTAATCTGCCAGCGAGTCGGCCAGTTTACGTAATGGCTTCTTACCCGGCTGTTCCAGTAGTACCACACCGGTCTCATTATCGATACTGAGAAAATAATCGCCATCGGGTTCCGTGCAGGCGAAAAAAAATGTCAGTGGACGTTTCTGTTTGCGAAGCATCAGGGCGTGTCCGATCAGGTTGCTGCGCAAACGTTCCATGTCATCGTCGTTCCAGACCTGGAGTAGGCTAAGTTCACCGTCAGATGAACGGGCGGGCAACGGATCTGACCAGTACCGGCTGTAGAAGGCAATCAGATCCGGGTGCACAGAAACCTCCAGCGCTTCACTAAGACGCTGAAACATGCTGTGGTTTTCTTCTTGTCTGACCGGGCGCCAAGGGACCTGTGCGTTAGGTTGTGGATGTTCTGTTGGTTCTACCTGATAGCAAGCGCTTTGCCACTCGGGATCATAGATAGCTTTTGGTGGTTTGGGCTGACATTGCTGCTGGCGGTTTATAAAACGATCAAGTGCCGCTGAAACTGAATTATCTGACATGTCTGAATCTTATTCGTAGGTATCCTGCTTGTTACTCTATCCGTTCCGGTTTTTGGCGTCCAAGTAACAGTGAAGAGTTCTCAGCGAAAATCTCTCTTCACGGGAACGAAATTTTTCTATTGGGTCTGAGTTGCCTAGTGCTTAAAAATAGCGGTTCGGTTTTCGGGAGTGAATTCTGGAAGCCTGTTTTTCTGGGAGCTGTACAGTAAGCAGGCATTTTTGCGCTGTTTCTGATGAAGGATTGATCAGAATTGAACAGCTTTTAAGCATTTAGAAATAAAAGAAATTTTTTTCAATTAAGTGTTTGACAAGCAAATCAAATTCCGTAAAATTCGCACTCCGTTACAGGGCAGTAGCCCAGTACGGCGCAGGTTGATGCCAGTATGGCAACAATTTGTGAAAAAGGAGCGGTAGTTCAGTTGGTTAGAATACCTGCCTGTCACGCAGGGGGTCGCGGGTTCGAGTCCCGTCCGTTCCGCCACTTACTCACAACGTGC
>NZ_JASBRH010000015.1 GCF_029961155.1 Pontibacterium granulatum
TGGGGTGGACGATGGGGCTCGAACCCACGACCACCGGAATCACAATCCGGGGCTCTACCAACTGAGCTACGCCCACCACAGCGTAAAATAAATGGTGCGGACGGAGAGACTCGAACTCTCACACCGTGAGGCACCAGAACCTAAATCTGGCGTGTCTACCAATTCCACCACGTCCGCAACACAGCTTAGAGATTGGGGTGGACGATGGGGCTCGAACCCACGACCACCGGAATCACAATCCGGGGCTCTACCAACTGAGCTACGCCCACCATATCTCTAAATCAAGACTTCAACTTCCTAAGGCAACATCTTCGTGGCACGCCCGGCAGGGCTCGAACCTGCAGCCTACGGCTTAGAAGGCCGTTGCTCTATCCAGTTGAGCTACGGGCGCCTTGTTGCCCGCCCTTAACGCCTGCAAATCCACTTCCCATGCGGTCTGTATCAGTGCCGTCGTTCAAGGTGGTGCGAATATTATAGAGCCGATTTTCGGGCGTCAACACTTTTTTTATTTTTTTTAATGAAATAAACAGGTTAGCCCAGATTCGATGCGCAAAATTCAACCAACGAAGGCGCGTATCCCACGGTTTATCCTTTTAGCCAAACCAAAGGCCCTTGGCCCTGACTGTCAACCATGAGAGAATTTGCGCCAGTGAAAAATCGTTTTATAGGACAGCATCCTCACTATGAGCGCAAAGATAATAGACGGCAAAAAAATTGCCGCTGATGTACGTCGCAAGGTCGCAGAAGGCATCCAACAGCGAATCGCATCAGGCAAAGCTGCCCCCTGCCTGGCAGTGATCCTGGTCGGCGCTGACCCCGCCTCACAGGTGTACGTACGAAACAAAAAGAACGCCTGTAAAGAAGTAGGCATCGACTCCCGCTCCTACGACCTCCCTGAAGACACCACCCAGAATCAACTTCTAGACCTGGTAGACGAACTGAACGCCGACCCTTCCGTACACGGCATCCTGCTTCAGTTGCCACTACCAGAACACCTGGACGGAAACGAAATCCTCGAACGCATCCGCCCGGACAAAGACGTAGACGGTTTTCACGCATTTAATCTGGGGCGTCTGGCACAGCGCATGCCAGCCCTGCGCCCTTGCACACCAAAAGGTGTGATGACCTTGCTGGAGTCCACCGGTGTTGGCATGCACGGCCAGGAAGCAGTCGTTGTAGGGGCCTCAAACATCGTAGGACGTCCGATGTCGCTGGAACTGCTGTTGGCGGGCTGCACGGTCACCACAACCCACCGCTTCACCCGCAACCTGCCTGAACACGTAGGCCGCGCGGATATCGTTATTGTTGGCGTGGGCATTCCAGGCCTGGTCAAAGGTGAATGGATCAAAGAAGGCGCGATTGTCATCGACGTAGGCATCAACCGCCTGGATGACGGTCGCCTGGTCGGCGACGTGGAATACGATATCGCTGCAGAACGTGCTGGCTGGATAACACCCGTACCCGGTGGAGTTGGCCCAATGACCGTTGCCACACTGATGGAAAACACATTGGAAGCGGCAAACAACCTGGACTGACCCAGTCGTTAAAACAGGCCTGGATTGCATTCCCGTCCAGGCCTACCACCCTTCTTCGCCAACCGAAATTTGCACCAAAAAGCCGAACAATAGACCGAGAACAACCAGCTAGAAAATCAGCCGACAGTCGGGGCCTGCAGTCTAAATATGGATACCAGACGCAAACAGCATAGCCGGTGGAGCCTTTACCTTATCCCTGCCACCGTCCTGCTAATCGCACTGCTTGCGACATACAATGCAAGCGCCTATAACGCGAAGCGCAACACGGAACAGTTTGAATCCCGCTTTAACGCACTTGCCAGTCAAACCACACTGCTAATCCAGGAAAAACTTGATCGCTACCCACTGCTCCTGAAAACCACCCGAGCACTGGTACTGAGCCACTTGGACAACCTTTCTGATCATTGGTCTAGCTACTTCAAAGAAGCCAATCTGGATCTCGACGGCAATGGCATTATTGGCCTAACGTTCACACGGTACATCGATAACGAGCAACGTGATCTCTTTATCAAGCAGCAACGTAGCCTGCTGAACGACCCCGACTTCAAACTGTTCCCAGAGAGCAACCACAGCAACTCCTTTGTATTGATGCATGCTGTACCGACAAGCATTATCCAGCGCGTGCGAGGGTACGATATCGGCACCGAGGAAAAACGCCGCTTTGCGGCGGAACGCGCAAAAAACATGGGTAGCTTGGCACTGTCTGAACCGATTTCACTGCTACCTACGGAGCAACACTCAGTCGACTATCTGTTTCTGATGCCAGTCGAAAGCGTCAATCCGAACGACATGTACAGCCCGCTGTTTCACGGCTGGGTGACAATAGGCTTCAGCCTGAGCAAGCTACTGGAAGAAACGCTGAATCAGGCCGACCCTATGCTACACGTGAACGCCGTAGATGAACGCGTAGGCCACACCGCAATTTACGACAGCCACCCGGAAGAATCCGTCGGCCGAGATTTAAACCCATTTCAACTGAAGCATACGTTGGAACTCAGCCGTCAGCGCATTGATCTGTACTACACCCCATTAAACAGCTTTTCATCCACCGGAATTCCTGGACGGCACGATAGCAAAACCTTGCTTGCAGGCACCACAATCAGCATCCTGAGCGCGCTTGCCTGCTTCCTTCTGCTGGGCGGTCGTGCAAGCGCGTTGCGCCAGGCAGAAGCGATGACCCGCATCTCACACGACAGCAACAGCCGCTACCAGACACTGTTCGAAAGCTCACCTGAAGCCATTATCCTCAGCGTGAAAAACCGCATCATTCTGGCAAACAGTTCGGCTGTCACTTTGCTGGGCGAGAACACAATCGAAGACCTGATCGGCAAGGACGTGCTGGACATAGCCACCGCCAGCAACCGCAACTCTGCCCAAGAGTTGATGACATCCCTTTCTCAGGGCGGCGACAAGGCACCTCCACTTGCGGTACCACTTGTTCGTGCAGACGGCACCACGTTTGACGCTGAGATGAGCATGTCTCGCACCACCTACGACGGCGCAGTTGCCATTCAACTGATATTTCGCGATATCTCCGATGCGAAGCAGCGCCGCAATGCCGCCAAGATTGCGCAAAAAGTCCTTGAGCACACGACTGAAGCGATTATGGTGACAGACAACAACGCCCGCATCATTCTCACCAACCCGGCGTTTACCGCATTAACCGGCTACACCGAAAAGCAGGCACTGAACCAGAAAACCAGTCTGTTACGCTCTGGCCATCATGATGCGGACTTCTACGCTGTGCTATGGAAAGACCTGCAGCATACCGGCCAGTGGGTGGGCGAGATCGCCAATCGCAAGCGCAGCGGCGAAGTCTATATTCAGAAAACAAACATCTCAGCGGTATACGACAAAGGCGGTGATATCAGCCACTTTGTCTGCGTAATGAGCGACATCACGGAGCAGAAACGTACATTTGACACCATCCGCTTCCAGGCGTTACACGATACCCTGACCAAACTACCAAATCGCATCCACTTCGAGGCACGTGCGGAAAAGGTGCTCGCTCGCGCACGCCTCACCGGGGGTTACTTCGCGATCCTCTTCATCGACCTGGACGACTTCAAGCCGATCAACGACACTCACGGACACCTGCTGGGCGACAAACTGCTTATCGCTCTTGCAGACAAGCTTTCAGCGGCGCTGCGCCCGTCCGACATGGTGTCACGCATTGGGGGCGATGAGTTCCTGGTACTGGCCGACGAACTGACGCGACCGGAAGAGGCTCACCAGTTAGCTAAGCGCCTGATGCAGATGATCGGAGCGCCGGTCGTGATCGACGACATCGAGCTCAGAGTCAGCGCCAGCATCGGCATCTCGCTCTATCCAACCTCGGGAGACAACATTGACGACCTGATTCATGCAGCCGACCAGGCGATGTATCGTGCCAAGAACCGCGGCAAGAACCAGATCACCTCTGCGGATCCGAACACATTAAACCTGATAGACGGATAACAAGTACGCGCAGGCCCGATTGTGCTACGCTCACCGGATCATGCAGCATGGAGACCCCGTATGAAGCCCGGCAAAAAGAGCATACTGCTTAGCCTGATCGCTGTGCTTATTTTGATTTTTTTTCTTTTTGACCTGAGCCGCTTCTTCGATTTTGCCTATATCAAATCCCAGCAGACAAGCCTCAGCACCTTCGTAGAGAACAACCTCTGGCTGAGCACTGGTATCTACTTTACCGTCTACGTAGTTTCTACGGGCTTATCACTGCCAGGGGCGGCGGTACTTACCCTGCTGGGCGGTGCGCTTTTCGGCACACTGACCGGCTCCATCGTAGTATCATTCGCAAGCACCTTTGGTGCTACCCTGGCATTTTGGGTCGCACGCTACATCGCTCGCGGCTTTGTCAGCCGCCGCTTCTCCCGTCTACTGGAGCCGATCAACGACGGCATCGCGCGTGACGGCATCTTTTACCTTCTGACCCTGCGACTGATCCCGCTATTTCCATTCTTTGCGATCAATCTGGTAATGGGCGTTACCAACATGCCGGTACGCACCTATTACTGGGTTAGCCAGTTGGGGATGTTGCCTGCGACCATTATCTACGTAAACGCTGGCACCCAACTGGCAGCACTGGAGAGCACGCAGGACATTCTCTCACCCGCACTCCTGGGTTCGCTGGCTTTGCTGGGCATATTTCCCTGGATCGCCCGCTTTGCCGTCAAGGTCGTACAACGCGAGCGAATCTACCGCAAGTTCAGCAAGCCTAGCCAATTCGACCGCAATCTGATTGTGATCGGCGCGGGTGCCGGTGGCCTGGTGACCGCCTATATCGCGGCCGCAGTAAAGGCAAAGGTCACACTGATCGAAAAGAACAAGATGGGGGGCGACTGCCTGAATACCGGCTGCGTGCCGTCGAAAGCTCTGATTCGAACCAGCCGCTTTCTGTCTGATACGCGCAACGCCGAGCAACTTGGTATCCGCAAGACAGAGGTAGAGTTTGATTTCCCACAGATTATGCAGCGCGTGCATGACACCATCAAAAAGATCGAACCGCACGACTCAGTAGAACGCTATGAAAAACTCGGCGTTGAGTGCATCTCCGGCACCGCCAAACTGACCTCCCCCTGGGAAGTAGAGATCAACGGTCAGCGCCTGACGGCTCCCAATATCGTACTGGCCACCGGCGGTCGCCCAAAAATCCCTGATATTCCAGGCATCAATGATGTTCAGCCACTCACTTCCGATACCCTGTGGGAGCTGGATGAACTGCCGCCACGCCTGCTGATTCTTGGCGCTGGCGCCATCGCCTGCGAACTGGGTCAGTGCTTCAACCAGTTCGGCAGCCAGGTCACTATTGCACTACGCGGCGAACAGATACTGTCCCGTGAAGACAGCGATGCCGCACAACTGGTTGCAGACAGACTGAGCAATGAAGGGATCGACATCCGCTACGCACACAAACCGAAGGAGTTCAGGAAAACTGATCATGGCTTTGAAATGGTTGCCAGCCATAACGGCGATCAAGTCGTTGTAGGGTTTGACCGACTGCTTGTCGCCACCGGACGCATCGCCAACCTCGAAGGCCTTGGACTGGAACAACTCGGCATCGACACCCAAGACCGCGACCTACTGGAGGTCGACCGTTTCCTGCAAACGCGCTGCCCAAACATTCTCGCTTGTGGCGATCTGGTCGGCCCGCACCAGTTCACACACGCCGCTGGCCATCAGGCCTGGTATGCAGCCGTCAACGCGCTCTTCGGCAAGGTAAAAAAGTTTGCAGTCGATCACCGCTATATACCATTTACCACCTACACATCGCCGGAAGTCGCGCGCATAGGCCTGAACGAAAAAGAAGCGTCTGCAAAAGGTATTCGTTATGAAGTCACGCGCTACGACCTGTCTGACCTGGACCGGGCAATTACCGATGCAACCGACTATGGCATGGTCAAAGTACTTACTGTTCCCGGCAAGGATAGCATTCTGGGCGTAACCCTGGTGGGCGCTCACGCGTCCGACATGCTGGCAGAGTTCGCGCTGGCGATGCGACATGGACTGGGCCTGAACAAAATCCTGGGCACGATCCACGCCTACCCAACCTTCCCGGAAGCGAATAAATTTGCAGCAGGTGAATGGAAACGTGCCCATGCACCAGAGAAACTATTGAAGTGGGTAGAGAAATACCACCGCTGGCGTCGCGGCGAGAAGCAGGACGCAACGAGTCCACAACCAGCTAACGAGGTAACGCCCGACAAATAACCCGGCGCAACTCTAAAGTCTGATGAGGCGTTTTAGCCTTCGCACTAACAGGCACCCCGCATAGGGTGCCGCCTGTCGCAGCCAGTACCATTGATAACGCAGCGTTAAGCTCAGCCAGCCCGCACTACGATACTTGCGCGCACTGGTCTCCAGATCGCAGGGCAGCATATGCGCCCCCACACCTTGTAAACGCAGCAGCCAAACCAGAACATGATCCTCCCCGTAAGGGATAGCTTCTGGATATCCACCCACCTCGCGGAACCGCTTAACAGGCAGACAAAAACCCTGATCCCCAAACGGCACACCCAGTACTCGGGTACGCAGATTTGCACCCAACGCATTCATCCCTACCGGCCCCTGGCCATCCCCGGCAAAACGCAATCGATAGCAAAGCAGCGTATCCGGGCTTTGCGCCAACACCTGCTCGAGTGCCTGGACCACCGCACAAGTCAGGACCGAGTCGACATGCAAAAACCAAAGATACTGACCCTGGGCTTTTTCCGCAGCGGCATTCATTTGTTGTGCTCGCCCGGTGGGCGCTACGATCATTTCAGCATGCCGCGGCAGATCCAACATGGTTTTGAGGGACTCACTCTCAGGACACAACGCAATAATTACCTGCCAGGAACTAGGCAACAGGTTAAGCCGAGCGAACAGAGGCGCGTCAGGAGACTCCGCCGGCCCAACCGGAATGATCACGGAGACCCGCATCACATCTCGCTGCAACTGGAACCGTATTTAAAACAGCTGAAACAGCGATGATGCTTCATGCTGATACGCGCACCCAGTGCTTCGCGCATGGTGCCGCCCAGATCGTATTCACGATCGTCATCCACAAGCGTGCAGGCATACACCCGCATCCGCCCATCCTGCTTCACGACCATTTTGCTGAAGGCACACATGAATGACGCGCGGCTTTCTTCCGTATGATATTGGGTCATACAGTTGGTGCTGATATCGGGTCCGGAGCCATTGCTACCCGGAGGCAGAAAATCGGGAAAGGCAACAAAGGTAACGTCATGACTGATACCCTGTTCACGAAACAGCTCACAATATGCACTTTCGACGGAGCCTTTATCTTCATCCGGCTGCATATGTCGCGCGATGGACACCTGAAATCCACGTGACTGCAGCATACGAATACCATCCAGCGCACTTAGAAAGCTACCCTCGCCACGGCCCTCATCATGCTCGACCTCTACCGGCGAGTCCAGACTGACACGAAAGCTCACCGGATTCGGCGCATCTCGAAGCAGATCCAGTTGATCAATACGCTTCTGAAGCGCTTCGGTACCGTTCGTTAACACCAGACAAGGCTTATGCGCCGATGCGAAGTGGAGGATTTTCACAAAGTCCTTCGCCAGGAACGGCTCCCCACCCGTAAAAGAGAACTGCTCTACACCTAGCCCCAGTGCCTCATGAATAAATGGTTCAACATCAGCGAACTTCACAAGCCCAAGACGCTGGTCCCCGGGTCCCGATCCCTCCAAACAAAAATCACAGCTGAGATTACAAGCGGTACCGGTGTGAAACCACAACTCCTTCAACCCTGCGGGTTCAATGTAACCACGTCTGGATCCATCTGCTGTTTCATACCAATCTTTACTGCGAATACGCTCCATCTCGACCTCACCCAACAGACGCTTCACAGCGCCTTTACTTCAAACTTCGCCCAACACCCGTTCAACAACCTGCAACAAAGCACGCCGAGCAGTTCGCTCATCCGCTTGCAATGTGCGATGGATTCGCTCCAGATCCATCAGACGATCCACATCCGAGCAGGCCTCGGTCCAAGCAACGCTCTGCTGGTTTTGCTCACAGCCCGCTACCAATGCCCGACCCAAAGTTTCGGTACTCCATGGCATCACCTCTAATGCAGACCACCCGTTGCGTGTTCCCATCAAGGAAACACCGCCGTCTTCGGCTGACGAAAACACCACATCGACCTGATCCAATAAGCCGTCTGCCGCGGCCAGCAAGTCAAGAGACAGCTCCGGCGCATCCGATCCAATCACGATCTGCCGATACTGGCCCCGCTGGCGCAACATACAGTCAATAGACTCTATACGCTTACCAAGGTTTCCAGCGGTTTGCGGTATCACCTCATATTCCCGAGACAAAAGCGTCTCCGCCCAGCCGATCTCCCCAGCGCAGCTCGGTGCTACAACCACCGGACCCGGCCAACGCTGCAGATCCTCCAGAGCACACCCCAGTAACGCCTTGGCGATCTTAAAGGCAGCATCAGTGCCAATCTCTGCCGCAAGTCGCTGCTTACCAAACCCCGGCGCCGGCCTCTTACAAAACAGAATCAGTGTTGTTTCGATCATCTATGCTCTACTTCTTGCATGGACTATGTTTGTCGCCGAAATAAAAAAGGCAGTCTAAAAAGACTGCCTTTTATAAGCGTATCGGATCAACCTTCCCTAAACCAGGTTGTACCTTCGCGGGAGTCTTTCAGGATGACGCCCTGCTCCGCGAGCTCGTCACGGATGCGATCGGCTTCAGCAAAATTGCGATCTTTCTTCGCCTGAGCACGCTGCTCGATCAGCGTTTCAATTTCAGCGGAACCCAGCTCACCTTCTTTGTCCTCACCCTTCAGGAACGCATCAGGTTCCTGCTGCAACAGCCCCAGAATACCTGCCAGACGCTTCAGCTGGGCCGCCAGCTTACCGGCATCCTCGCTGCCTTCACGGCTTGCAATATTCAGTTCGGTTACCAGCTCGAACAGTACCGCCATCGCTTTTGGCGTATTAAAGTCATCATCCATCGCCGCAAAGAAACGCTCGTCAAAGTCGTTTTCCAGTGCAGCGTCATTCAGCTCAACACCGCGCAACGCCTGGTAAAAACGTTCCAGGGCACTGCGCGCCTCTTTCAGGCTATCTTCGCTGTAATCGATGTAGCTGCGGTAGTGTACGCTGGACAAGAAGTAGCGGACCACCTCGGCGTTATATTTTTCCAGTACGTCACGGATGGTGAAGAAGTTACCCAGGGATTTGGACATCTTCTCGGAATTCACCCGCACAGGCCCGGCATGCATCCAGGTGTTCACATACTTCACACCGTTCGCAGCTTCAGACTGCGCGATTTCATTTTCGTGATGTGGGAACGGCAGGTCCGGACCACCACCATGAATATCGAAGGTGTTACCCAGGCAGCATTTGGACATCGCGGAACACTCAATGTGCCAGCCCGGACGACCTTTACCCCATGGGGAATCCCAGCTCACTTCACCCTCTTTTGCCGCTTTCCACAGCACGAAGTCCAGTGGGCTCTCTTTAGCATCTTCCACCTCGACACGTGCACCGGAGCGCAGTTCGTCGACGTTTTTATTGGTCAGACGACCGTAGGTCTCGAACTTCTCAACGCGGTAATACACGTCCCCGTTGCTGGCCGCGTAGGCAAAACCCTTATCGATCAGGGTTTGCACCATGTCGACGATATCGCCGATGTGTGCGGTAGCACGCGGTTCCTGGTCCGGACGCAGCACACTCAGACGATCTTCGTCTTCGTGCATCGCGGCGATCATACGTTCGGTCAACTGGTCAACCGTTTCGCCATTCTCAGCAGCGCGTTTGATGATCTTGTCATCTACGTCGGTGATGTTACGTACGTAATCAACATCCCAGCCACGTGCACGCATGTAGCGGGTAATCACGTCAAAACACACCATGACACGTGCATGACCGATGTGACAGAGATCGTATACGGTGATACCGCATACGTACATTTTGATCTTGCCCTCTTCCAATGGCGTGAACGGGGCTTTCTCTTTTGTCAGCGTGTTGTAAATCTGCAGCACTGATCTCTCCAATATCTCTGTCTAAATTTACTTCCGCATCTTCGCCCAGGAGTCGCGCAGACCCACGGTACGGTTGAATACCAGCTTCTCGTCGCTGGAGTCCGGATCTACACAGAAGTAACCGGTACGTTCGAACTGGTAGCGGCTCTCAACTTCAGCCCCCTTCATACCGATCTCTGCACGTGCGTCAGACAGGGTTACCAGAGACTCCGGGTTGATGAACTCCTTGAAGTCACGCTCTTTGTCACCATCCGGGTTCTCTACGGTGAACAGACGATCATACATGCGCACTTCACACGGTACGGAGTTGTCTGCAGACACCCAGTGGATTACGCCCTTAGGCTTGTAGTCGACCGGGTTCTCACCTTTGGTCGCCGGATCGTACGTGCACTTCAGCTCAACCACATTACCGCTGGCATCTTTGATCACCTCTTCACAAGTAATCACGTAGCTGCCACGCAGACGTACAGCAACACCCTGGGTCAAACGCTTCCACTTACGTGGCGGCACTTCAGCAAAGTCTTCCTGCTCAATCAGCAGATTACGGGTAAATGGAACCTTGCGTACGCCCATGGATTCATCTTTAGGGTGCACCGGCACCTCGAACCACTCTTCCTCACCCTCTTCGTAGTTGGTGATGGTCACTTTCAATGGCTGGGTCACAACCATCGCACGCGGCGCGTTCTTATCCAGATCGTCACGGATCGACGCTTCCAGCATGCCCATGTCCACGGTGCTGTTGGAACGTGTTACACCGATGCTGTCACAGAAGTTACGAATGGACATCGGTGTGTAACCTCGACGACGCAGCCCGGAGATAGTTGGCATACGGGGATCGTTCCAGCCCCCTACAATAGCCTCGTCTACCAGCTGCTTCAGCTTACGCTTGCTCATCACCAGGTAGTTGATGTTCAGGCGGGCAAATTCCGTCTGCTTCGGCTGAGCCGGCACCGGAAGGTTTTCGATAAACCAGTCGTACAGTGGACGGTGCTCTTCGAATTCCAGCGTACACAGAGAGTGTGTAATACCTTCAATCGCATCAGACTGACCGTGTGCGAAGTCGTAAATCGGGTAGATGCACCATTTGTCACCGGTCTGGTGGTGAGACTTGTGCAAAATTCGGTACAGCATTGGATCGCGCAGGATCATGCTTGGGGACTGCATATCGATCTTAGCGCGCAGTGCGCAAGCACCTTCAGCAAACTCCCCGTTGCGCATCTTCTCGAACAGCTCCAGGTTTTCCTCAACGGAACGGTCGCGGTACGGACTGTTTTTACCTGGTGTAGTGAAATTGCCGCGGTATTCACGCGCTTCTTCAGGGCTTAGATCACAAACGTAAGCCTTGCCCTCTTTGATCAGGTACACCGCCCAGTCAAACAGCTGCTGGAAGTAGTCGGAGGTGTAACGCACCTCGCCATCCCACTTAAAGCCGAGCCAGGTAACGTCAGATTTGATCGCATCTACGTATTCCTGCTCTTCTTTCTCAGGGTTTGTGTCGTCAAAACGCAGGTTACATACACCGTTAAACTTCTCAGCTGTACCGAAGTTCAGACAGATCGATTTGGCATGACCGATGTGCAGATAGCCGTTCGGCTCAGGTGGGAAACGGGTCACTACCTTGGTGTGAACGCCATTTGCCAGATCTTCTTCGATCATCTGATGGATAAAGTTGGAAGCCTTGATGGTTTCGTTATTGCTCATATTTAACGTCTTGTCGCCACTATTCGCTACTTCAGAAGCCCAGTACGCGGGCACTTTTATTGCGAGCCATTATAAACAGATCACCGCTTGAAAGCATCGTCAAGCGGACCCTAATTGCTTGATTGGAGGGTAAAATTACATCTCACATCGTCGAAGCTAGATGCGCTCGCATTCTACTTGAGTATAATGAGGCAAAAAACCAGTCAGAATCGGGAAAAATTATAATGATCATCTTGCAGACCAACCTGGGTGATATCACTCTGGAACTGGATTATGAAAAAGCGCCTAAAACAGCGGAAAACTTTGAACAGTACGTTCGCGATGGCTTTTATGACGGTGTGATCTTCCACCGCGTAATCAACAACTTCATGATTCAGGGCGGTGGCTTCGAGCCGGGCATGGTACAGAAAGACACCCGTGCACCGATTGAAAACGAAGCAGACAACGGCCTCACCAATAAGAAGTACACCATCGCCATGGCACGCACCATGGATCCACACAGTGCGTCTGCACAGTTCTTCATCAACGTTGCTGACAACAACTTTCTGGACCACTCCGCAAAAACAATGGAAGGCTGGGGTTACACGGTATTCGGTAAGGTCGTTGAAGGCGAAGACGTGGTCGACAAGATCAAGGGTGTTTCCACCACTATCCGCGCGGGCCACCAGGACGTGCCGGTTGAAGATGTAATTATTACTTCCGCAACCGTAAGCGAGTAAGCACACGCGTCTATGCGCACCCTCTTCATCTCTGATATCCATCTGAGTGATCAGCGCCCGGACCTAACCCGGGCGCTGCTGCATTTTCTGGACGACATCACAGGCGATTGCGATCAGCTTTACCTGCTTGGCGACATATTTGACGCCTGGATCGGGGACGACTTTGTCCACCCGGATCTGGAACCCGTCATTCATCGCCTAGCCGCGCTCAGCGAAAGCGGTACTGCTCTCTTCTTCCAGCATGGCAACCGGGATTTTCTAGTCGGCCAAACCTTCGCCGACCGAATCAACGCCACCCTGCTTCCGGAAGAGATCAGCATTACACTGCCAGATGGTCAGCATGCACTTATCATGCATGGCGACCAGCTCTGTATCGATGATACCGAGTACCAGCAGTTTCGCGCTCTGGTCAGAAATCCGGCTTGGCAAGCAAACTTCCTCAGCAAGCCTCTTGAAGAACGCCTTGAGATAGCTCGCAATCTGCGCGCCGCGAGCAAAGAGAAAACGGCCGGAAAAGCACTGGAAATTATGGACGTTAATGCAGAGCGCGTTCGCACTGCTTTGCAAAACGCCAACAGCCAACTGCTGATTCATGGCCACACCCATCGGCCAGCAGTGCATCACCAACAGATTGATAGCAACAGCGGCTGCCGCATTGTGTTGGGCGACTGGGATACCGATTTTTGGTACCTGAGCTGCACTAAAGATGGCTGCGAACTTCTGCACCAACCGGTAGAAACAAACTGACCCGCATTTGCGGGCCAGTTTTACGATCTCGAGTTTGTCTTTTACACGCCTGACAAATCAATGCCAGGAAGGCGCTCCACTGTGGAAGCGAAACTCATCATCCTCGGACAGAATCAACTCATTCTCTTTCTCGCGGAAAAACTCAATCCGCTCATCAATCGGCTCACCTGAATACTGGCGCGCAAGCCCCAGATAATCCTGATAGTGACGCCCCTCTGACTTCAGAAGGGAGCGGTAGAATTTGGCCAGCTCATCATCCAAAAACGGTGCCAGCTTCGCAAAACGCTCACACGAACGCGCCTCGATATAGGCACCGATAATCAGAATATCGATCAGACGCCCAGGTTCGGAAGTACGAACGTGATCACGCAGACCGCCTGCGTAGCGCGCAGATGAAAGGTGTCCGTACTGAATATCACGCGCATCCATCAGCTCCAGCACCTGCTCGAAGTGGATTAACTCTTCACGCGCCAAGCGAGACATCTTGTTCAGTAGCTCCGGGCGATCTACATAACGAAACATCAGCGTCATTGCGGTTGAAGCCGCTTTCTTTTCACAGTGCGCATGATCAATCAGCAGAATATCCTGCTGCTTCACCGCCTCACTGATCCAGCTATCCGGTGTTTCACAGCCAAGAAACCCTTTGATCTCTTCAAGTACTTCCACTCAAAACCTCTGAACTTTAACGATTCGCTTTTACACCCCACTCACACGCTAGAAACGCAAATGAAGCAGGCGCACGATTATACCTATCTCCTGACTGACCACAAATCAGCCAGGATTATGTCGACGACTCAGTACAAAAACAAAAAAGCCCCGTTGAGAACGAGGCTTTCCAACATAACCAGACGGGGACTTATTCGATAACCAGAGTATCGATCAAATCAATCATAAACTCCGTCTCTTCCTCACTCATCGGCTCCCACGCCTCCAGATTCATACTCTGAAGAACCCCTTTGCCCTTTTCATCTTTATGCATGGAGAACAAGCGCTCTTCAAGTCGCGGGATAAACTCCTGCATTGTCGGACCAACCAGCAACGAGTGATGCACCACACTGATCTGACTGCTCACCAATACCTTCATCTGGTTTTTGATCAAATCGGACAACTCGTCAAATGCATCCTTCAGGAAGAAACCAACGTCCGCCTCTCCCTTGAGCAGGTTCTTTGCAACTATCACGTACGTATCAACTTCCTTGGTCGTAACATTGCTACCATCCAGATCGGCCGGCTCAAGCATGATCATACCCATAGTATGAACATCAGGGTCATCTGTCGTAGCCACGGTAATACCGGCCTGCAACTCCTCCACCGTATTTATCGGAGAATCCACATGCACAGCAATCACCGTCTCATCCGGACGCGCTTGCGGACGCGCAATCGCCCTGAAGCCCATTTCACGCACCAGCATAGACGCATCGTACGGGTTAGCGTAAATCAGATCGACTTTATTGTTGCGAATATCCTCGCGCTGCTGCTCAAAGCAATCATAAAGCTCCAGGTGTACCCCAACATCAAGTTGACGCTGCAACCAGGTGTTGAAAAAGTACCAACCTGAAATGTGATCCGGAGCGAAGTCCGGACTAACGGTCAGGTTATATGCCATTTCAGTACTCCTTTACATCAGGGTTGCGTAGAGCTCTTCGCTCTCCTTGATTTTGCTTCGAGACGGCTTACGGCGCACAGACGTGTAACCTACCAGCTTGCCGTTGCGGATATTTGGAATCACCGTGGCTTTTACCCAGTAGTAAGAACCATCTTTACGCAGGTTCTTCACATACCCATGCCACTTTTTACCCGCCTCGATGGTTTCCCAAAGGCCAGCAAAAGCAACCGCCGGCATGTCCGGATGGCGCAGGATATAGTGATTCACACCGATCAACTCATCACGGGTGTAACCAGACATATCAACGAACGCCTGGTTAGCATGAGTAATTATCCCCTTTGAATCGGTACGCGAAACGATCAACTTGCCATCTGGATACGGCACTTCACGGTCCACAATAGTCGCCACACGTGATGTCCCGTCAAAGTAGTTGATTGTCACTTCCCGGCATTCACCGGTATCTTGATCTGACATTACAAAAGCCTTGTTACTGATTCTTTCCGTGAGATCTGTAACCCTGCTTAATTACAGGATTTTGCCAATCGCTTCTGCTGCACGCTTTACATCAAGGAAAATCAAACCCAGTCGTGCATTTGGCTTGGCAACAACAGTCAGCACAGAATCGTTGTTTGCGTGAGTCATGAGAATGTAGCCCTGATCACCCTTGACCAGCACCTGCTCCAGCTCGCCACGAGCCAGTTCTCCCGCCGTACGCTCACCGAGAGACAGCATGGCAGCACTCATTGCGCCTACGCGATCCTCGTCCATACCTGAAGGCAGCAATGCAGCAATCATCAAACCATCGGTTGAGATAACTGCAGAAGCTTCGATCTCTGCAGATGTCCCGTTCAGGTCACTCAAAATGGAGGTCAGCATCTCCGAGCGCATAAACGTTCTCCTTTATTTACTAGGGCTTATAGTATCTTTTTATGAATTGTAACTTGTTGATCGTTATCAATAATCCAGATAGCGACGCGCCAACACACTCAGCAGATTCACGAAAGCCTGCTGGTTTAGTTTTGGCATCTCATCAACGATGAGCATGAACTTCTGACTACCCATGTTAATTACCCAGAATCCAACCTGACTCTGGCCAATCGGGTCCAGAATACCCCAAGACTCACCACTGAAGGAAAGCTCCCGATTCAATAACGGGAGGTGACGTTCATGAAGGGAGATCACATCTGCAGCCAATGCGGATAACGACTCTGCATGCGCATCTTCGTAACCACTCGACCCCAGACAGAACCCTTGGTCATCTGCCAGCGCGACCCGACCAGTGCTCGACAACAACGGCAGCAACTCGGGCAACATCTTCTCGACAACTTCATCAACGACCACAACAGGGTTTTCGCTAAGCTCAACAAATCCTTTATCGCGCAGCTTATTGAACAGATCCGCCGCCTGATCCTGATCCAGGTCGGTCAACTCTTCAATTAACTCCTCACTGTAAGGCAACGCGATCTCTGCACTTAATAACTGCAATAAAAGCGCACGCGCATCATCCGGCTCGGAGCTCACTGTCGCATAAAAGGCGCCAGCGGGCGTAATCTGTAAATATTCTGTACGGAAACTATCGTCCAACACTCACTACTCCGCCAAACTCACGCTATTCCTGTAACCATCCCAACGCATCGGCACCAGACATAAAGGCAAACACATAGCGCTGAGGCACGTTCAAAATTCTCACCACATCCAGAGCGGATAAACGATGATCAAACCATAATTCGGCAATCTCCGACGCGTGCGGCATCTCGATCATGCGCGAAAAATCAGGTCGCTCTTTTAGCTTGTAAACCTTTTCTGGATCCATCCGCTGATTCAGGCGACCGCGGGCCGTCCATAGCGCAATTTTCCAGATCATGGCATCACGATCCTGAATAATCTGCTTGTCACCGGCGACCTCCGGTCGAGACACCGCCATATCCAGACGCTCCCCCAGGTCCAGCTCACCAAATCCAAAGCGACTCAGCGCATACTGCAACAGCAGGTCTTCACCAAAATCGCCAAAAAAGCGATCCTCTTCAGGCAGATAAACAAAGCAACGTGGCAATCCGGATATCTCAACCGGTGTATTAGAGAGGCGCGCTTTTTTTACCGCTAGTGGCAGCCAGTAGAGCAGCGCACCATCGGTATTAAAGTAAATACGACGTCGCTCGTCGGGTCGTGTCACATCCACATCAGCCAGATTACCGCAGCAGCGATAGATCATCTCGTCATCATCGATCGCCACGCTGGATTTACGCACCTGTTTAGTCGCAGGTTTTGCCACCGCTTTCGCTTTTGTCGATGAAGGCTCTTCCGGCATCAGCTTAAGCTCACCTATTTCAACAACAGGGACTTTCTCGTTCTTTGTTTCAGCTGCATTGGCCAACTCGCGCGCCTTAACAACGTCTGCCTCGGTGCGTTCTTTAGCAGCCTTCTCTGCCGCCTGTTTCTTTTTCAGTGCCTCTTTCTCAGCCCGTGCCTTTTGCTCAGCTGCTTGTTTTTCTGCAGCTCTTTTTTCCAACACACGCTTCTCGGCCAGCTTTTTATCCGCCAGCGCTTTCCTCTCTGCTGCCCGTTTTTCCGCCGCTTTTTTCTCTGCAGCTTTCCTTAACGCTTCCTGGCGCACAGCTTCCCGACGCTCAGCCTCAAGGCGTTCTGCCTCTTTTCGCTGTTCTTCCCTTTTTTTCGCCTCAATCAGCGCGAGTTCCTTACGTGCCGCTTCCACTCTCTGCTGCGCCTCAAGCTGCTGCTGCCTGGCATTTTCCCTGGCTACGCGTTGCGCTTCTTCTGCCTGGCGTAACAACTCGCGAACTTCACTTTCAGCATCCTTCAGCGTATTTCGCGTCGTAGATGCATGATCATGCTTTCCTGCATCCGTCTCGGGAGCGATTGCAACAGACGCTTCCTGCTCAGTGCTCTGAGGCTGAATGTTTTTTAAAGCTCCCGCTTTTTCTGCTGCGCGCTGAGTCGCCACCTTACCCCGACGCAGTCTTTCACGCATCTGCTGCTTAAGCTGTTCCGCACGCAGTTTTTCACTCTGGATCGAGTCGAGAGTTTCCTGCCCTACTCCTGCGCGTGCCATATAGGTTTTATACGCCTCACTTCCTGAGCTTTCAGACGCCTGCTCGATACCCATAACTGCAGCAACACGCGCTTCCGCTTTTACGCACACTTTGTCGCCACCATCGCCGGTTTCCAACTGTTTCCGGATAGCCTTGATGAGTTCACTGGTGGAATACGGCTTCTTAAGCAACACAAAACCTGGCCACGATAGATCTCTAACACTGATCAAAATGCCCGGCTTGTTGTGTTTTTGCGTATAGGTAACTTTCAACTCGTCAGGGTTTATACCCTGATCACCGTTGACGATAAGGAGATCGGCCTGATCTATGCCGACAATACGTAGGTTGCTTTCCTTGCTTAGAAACAACTCCAAAGAAGCCATTGCAGGACCATCAAAGCCCTTAAGCGCAATCGTCCTTACTTGTGTTCTCTCAATGCTGTCCGTTCCGAGTATGCTCATGGAACAATCCGTCCGTAGTTTACTCTGCCATCGCTACAGCCTGGCTGAAAACTGTCCATTAACCACCACTGCCTTATCAACAGGCAATTCAAGCAAGCAACGACGATTATCTTGTTCGATAGACCGCGCGAGCACCGCTCTTACACGTGGGGTTAACATCGCTGAAACCTGTTCAAAAATCCGTTTTCGAAGAGTAGGCCCTTTTGAATCCAATATCCAGAGCAGATCCATCATCGCACCGGCAAGCTCATCACGCGAACCTAACCCCGTAGCGGCATAGATTCGACGGATATGATTTTTCAGAGAATGCGGGTTACCGGCAACAAAACGCGTGTAGTGGTAGAGGTTGCGCTCACTCTGCGCACCGCGATAGATGAGGTTATCCTGACTCAGCGCTTCAAACGCCGCCTGGATACGGTGGGTCTTATCACTGTTAAGCTCCGCATCCAACTCCCAATCGGATAACGCCGCCCAGATTTGTGAACTCACAGACGCAGTCTCCATACAGAAAATAAAGCCACAACAAGATACCTCATCATTGGCATCTAAAACCATCGTTCATCTACGTTTCACCACTGTTATACGGCGATATCTTGACGAATATCAAACAGTTGTTTGACGCTATTAAAGCACGTAGCAGGCTTCCTGTTCTACCGCGCATTTCAACTTATTAAATAATTTGTTTCACCCAGCAATATCACCCGCAGGCGCGCGAGCAGTCTGGACAGTAAAAAACCATATAATTCAACCCATTAACTATTTAAGCCCTACCCCAAAACCATAACGCATACGCAAAAAGTATGATCCACAGATTGTCGACAATACTTAACTTTAAAGGGGCTTTTAGGTAGAATTCGTCACGCCAATCAACAATCGTGACCTGTCGGTATACCACGTCAGGCGGATATGAAGCCGCTTTGTGGTGACAACAGATGAGGGCGTAATCGTGCTTGAAGCTTATCGTAAACATGTAGAAGAACGCGCCGCAGAAGGCGTGCCTCCAAAAGCGCTTGACGCAGAACAGACTGCTGCTCTGGTTGAGCTTTTGAAAAACCCACCTGCGGGCGAAGAAGAATTCCTGGTAGACCTGCTGACCAACCGTGTACCAGCAGGCGTAGACGAAGCTGCTTATGTAAAAGCTGCTTTCCTGGCTGCTATCACTAAAGGTGAAGCAGAGTCTCCTCTGGTTGACGCTGTGAAAGCAACCGAGCTGCTGGGCACCATGCTGGGTGGTTACAACATCCAGCCGCTGATCGACTGCCTGGACAACGACGCTCTGGCGCCGACTGCAGTTAAAGCACTGTCCCACACCCTGCTGATGTTTGACGCGTTCTACGACGTTAAAGAGAAGATGGATGCTGGCAACGCTTTTGCTAAGCAGATCGTGGAATCCTGGGCAGAAGCTGAGTGGTTTACTTCCAAGCCAGAACTGGCTGAGAAAATCACTGTTACAGTATTCAAGGTTCCTGGTGAAACCAACACCGACGACCTGTCCCCAGCTCCAGACGCATTTACCCGTCCAGACATCCCGCTGCACGCCAATGCAATGCTGAAGATGGAACGCGAAGGTATCGAACCTGAAGTTCCTGGCGTTAAAGGCCCGATCGCTCAGATCGAAGCTGTAAAAGCTAAAGGCCACCCGGTTGCATACGTGGGTGACGTAGTAGGTACCGGTTCTTCCCGTAAGTCCGCAACCAACTCCGTACTGTGGTTCTTCGGTGAAGACATCCCTTGCGTACCTAACAAACGCGCTGGCGGATACTGTTTCGGCGGCAAGATCGCTCCGATCTTCTTCAACACCATGGAAGATGCAGGCGCTCTGCCAATCGAAATGGATACCTCCGGCATGAACATGGGTGACGTTGTAGACGTATACCCATACGAAGGTAAAGCAGTTAACGCTGAAACCGGCGAAACTCTGTGCGAATTCGGCCTGAAAACTCCTGTTCTTCTGGACGAAGTACGCGCAGGCGGCCGTATTCCACTGATCATCGGTCGCGGCCTGACTGCTAAGGCTCGTGAAGCACTGGGCCTGCCAGCAACCGACTTGTTCCGTACTCCAGAGCAGCCAGCTGACTCTGGCAAGGGGTACTCCCTGGCTCAGAAGATGGTTGGTAAAGCATGCGGCGTAGAAGGTGTTCGTCCGGGCGCTTACTGTGAGCCTAAGATGACTACCGTAGGTTCCCAGGACACCACCGGTCCTATGACCCGTGACGAGCTGAAAGACCTGGCTTGCCTGGGCTTCTCTGCTGACCTGACCATGCAGTCTTTCTGTCACACTGCGGCCTACCCTAAGCCAATCGATGTGAACACCCACCACACTCTGCCAGACTTCATCATGAACCGTGGCGGTGTATCCCTGCGTCCAGGCGACGGTGTAATTCACTCCTGGCTGAACCGCATGCTGCTGCCTGATACTGTAGGTACCGGTGGTGACTCTCACACCCGTTTCCCAATCGGTATCTCCTTCCCGGCAGGTTCCGGTCTGGTTGCATTCGCAGCTGCTACCGGTGTAATGCCACTGGATATGCCTGAGTCTGTTCTGGTTCGCTTCAAAGGCGACAAGCTGCAGCCTGGTATCACTCTGCGTGACCTGGTTAACGCTATCCCTTACTACGCGATCAAGCAGGGTCTGCTGACCGTAGAAAAAGCGGGTAAGAAGAACATCTTCTCTGGCCGCATCCTGGAGATCGAAGGTCTGCCGGATCTGAAAGTAGAGCAGGCATTCGAACTGTCTGACTCCGCTGCAGAGCGTTCCGCAGCTGCTTGTTCCATCAAGCTGAACGAAGCGCCGATCCGCGAATACCTGAACTCCAACATCACCATGCTGAAGTGGATGATTGCGGAAGGTTACGGCGATCCTCGCACCATCGAGCGTCGTATCGCTGGCATGGAAGAGTGGCTGGCTAACCCAGAACTGCTGGAAGGCGACGCTGACGCAGAATACGCTGCAGTGATCGAGATCGACCTGGCAGACGTTAAAGAGCCAATCGTTGCTTGCCCGAACGACCCAGATGACGTGAAACTGCTGTCTGAAGTTGCTGGCGACAGCGTTGACGAAGTATTCATCGGCTCTTGCATGACCAACATCGGTCACTTCCGTGCAGCAGGTAAACTGCTGGATGCTGCAGGTAAAGCAGTTCCAACTCGCATGTGGATCGCTCCACCAACCAAGATGGATGCGGCTCAACTGACAGAAGAAGGTTACTACAACATCTTCGGCCGTGCGGGCGCACGCATGGAGATGCCAGGTTGCTCCCTGTGCATGGGTAACCAGGCACGTGTAGGCGACAACACTACTGTAGTTTCCACTTCTACCCGTAACTTCCCTAACCGTCTGGGTACTGGCGCTAACGTTTACCTGTCTTCTGCAGAACTGGCTTCTGTAGCTGCACTGATCGGTAAACTGCCTACTCCAGCTGAGTACATGGAATACGCTGAGAAGCTGGATACGATGGCGGATGACGTTTACCGTTACCTGAACTTCGACCAGATCCAGAGCTACCAGGACAAAGCGGCAACTGTAATCCCTACAGTTGAAGCGTAATCACTCTTAGTGATTCCGAACCGGTTTCAACCGGTTCGGCCTGATACAAAAAAACCGCTCAATGAGCGGTTTTTTATTCTTTCCAACATGAGCTTAATATCGACCTATAGTATCGATACCTCTTCATACCCCTTTTCAGCATCGGTAAGCACCACTCCCCCACCAGAGATACGCCATAGAAGTAAACACTATTTTTTAAGAACACTTACCACCTCTCCCTGAAGTTCGCTCGCGTTACTCTCTAGTCGAGCAAGGCCATCACTCAGATGCTTTATCTCCTGCAAGCCACTTCTCTCAAGCTTTTCGCTAAGCTTTGCCAGCCTCGCTTGCACAAAAATAAGTTCACCCGCCATATTGATCAATGTATCAATTTTTTGATTGCATACACTGACTGCATAGCTAGCAACGGCGGTATCCCTGCCTTCCGAAGAAACATTATCTTCTTTGTGCTCAGCCTCTCCAACAGGCATAACTGGTGCTATGGATGTCGTACTAGGCATCCCCAGGGAAGACAACGTCCGTTCAGTCTGCATTTCTGGTTCTATCCCAACATTTTCCGCGCCAGACGAATCTGCGCCAAGATCCACTGTAGAATGATTGTCAGGACAATCCTTTTCACTATCAACATTCTTTTGTATTTCAGATTTTTCAGGCTGGGAGGCCATTTCCAAATCCATTCCACGGCCCCTCGATCCCCCTCCCCCAACCTCAAGAACCGTCGCGCCTTCCGCTTGAGAAGGCCCTGTAAATCGCGCCCCTTCCGAAAAGCTCTGCTCCTTTGCACTCTCTGCCACCTGAGCATCGACCTGATTAAATTCACCCACTACGGTTTCTCGCAAGAACGTAAGCGCATCTTGCCCCGGCTTATCCTTACGAGAGGCTTCCTGCTCGGCGATAATGGCGCGCAACTGTTTAGCATGCGCCTCTTGTAGCGGCTCGACAATCAACTCACACTGATTCACCACCGGCGCAAATATAGCGCGTACGGCATCAATTCCCGCATCGGTAACCACCTTGATATCCCAGGCAAGGTAACACAACTCCGGATTGATACGAGCAATCTCAGGCATCACGTTAACATCGCATGTAACTTCAACATCACCCAGCTCAGCCAACTGAGCTACACACCTCAGGGGGTCATAGTCGCTAAGAAAGAGATCATGGTCCGGCACAAACTGCACGGCCCATCCAGACATTTCACAATCACCTGACGGGAAAAGTAACTCTGTGACAACCGATTCGACCTGGTCGACTAACTCACTCCCCCTGACCAGATCCCCCAGCAAAAGGTCGGCGCCTTCAGCCGCAACCTTAGGCCTCTCAGCCAAAGGCAACCCTGCTGCAGGCCCAGGCACACCAAGCACTTCCCGAACCGGGGATTTAGAAGCGGTGACGATGGCCTCCCTATTTTCCAGTGTGGCCAACAGGCGCTCCTTCAGAGCGGCGATTAAAGTGGCATCGTTATCGCGTCCATCTTTCAGCACATCAAACATACCGCGAAGAGCACTCACACACTCCAGCATTAGGCCGACAAGCGGCATATTTAACGCGCGCTCCCCCTCTCGTACCTGATCAAGCAATGCCTCGACCAAGTGAGCAAAGCCAGCAATCTCCTCCAAACCCAGCATCCCACAGCCACCTTTGATGGAGTGGGCATCACGGAAAATCGTATTAATCAACTCAGCACTATCATTGCCATTACCAATCTCCAGCAACGACGCTTCTATATTAGAAAGCGCTTCGATGCTGTCTTCCGTCAGTACGTCTAGAAATTCGCTGGTATCAATACTCATAGCGCTTGCTCTCTTTTAAGCAGCCAATGCTAATCATTGTTTTTGGTTCTTCATAACAAGCCAAGATGATCCTTCAAGCCAAGTGAGGCTGCGGCTTCAAGAAACGGGGCAGAGCATGTTTTCCACTCGACCCTGAGACCGTTTTGCTTCTGAGCAATTACAAAAGCGGTAAGTGTTTGCAGTGAAGATGCATCGATGGCGGCAACTTCTGAGGCACTGATAGAAACATCAGAACGGGACGCAGCTAACTCGGTCAGCTGCCGGTGTAAAGCTCGCACACCAACAATGATGGAGCTTTCAGGCAGGTTAAACTCTTGCATAGGTAAACCCGGTCTATCCTTTACTAGCGGAGGATCCCTAGAATTCTTCTTGAATTGTTCGGCTTAGAAAGTCATAACTTTAGAACTTTTCATATCCCAGATTAGAAAAGCACTAGGTTATCTAGCAAGACCAAGGATAGACAGCGGATTTACTTAAATTTTTGGCCGAATTCAGTCGCAGAAATAGCGATTTTCTACAAATTCTTTTAGTGCAGAAATCGCCTCGAACTCCCCTCTTTGAACGATCAGCGCGCGGCCCATTTCAAGCGACAGCTTCTCGGCTTCGGCACGGACTTCGGCATTTTCTATCGTTTCGATGTCTGCTACATGCGCAAGCCCAATGGTACGGCGGATCATCTCGGTGCCAGCATACCCCAGGGTGTCCTGAAACACCTGATCCAAATACCAATCCAGGTAGGCTGTCTGACAAAGCGTCGGTTCACTTCCGTGTTCAGCTACCAACGCACGGAACTGCTCTGCAAATGTTGTCCAAACGGTCTCAGCAGTCTCCAGCAACCAACGCTGATACGCTACCCGCTCATCCAGCTCACCGGCTTGCTGACTCTGCCCCGCAAAATTCAGGAACAGATTGCCGATAATGGAGCCCACATCAAAGGCGGCCGGACCACAAAACGCAAACTCAGGATCGATCACCTTGGTGCCAGTTTCGCTAGCAAACACAGACCCGGAGTGCAGGTCGCCATGCAGCAACACTTCCGGCTGACTCAGGAACCGGGCTTTGAGTTTAGCCACTTCACATTTCAGGACTTCATCATCCCATAGCACTTCGGCTTGCTCACGCACAAAGTCATTGATGCTGTTGCGCTCATGATCGCAGTACGGATCCAGAAAGAAGAGATCTTCGGTGATTTTGCACAGATCAGGGTTGATAAAGCCGCGCACCTGCTCTTTTTTCTGGTAGGCATCCAGATAGAAATCCGAGGTGAAGAACAGTGTGGATGCCAAGAAGCGCCCCAGATGCTCCCCCAACAGAGGTAGGCGACGACGCTCGACCAGCAGATGACGCAGGTTTTCCTGCGCACCGATATCCTCCATCACAATGGCGCAGAGTTCAGCATCAAAGTGGTACACATGCGGCACCAGATCCGGGCAATACTTACCGGCAATGATTAGGGACTCCGCTTCTATGCGAACGCGGTCCTGAGAGAGCGGCCAGCCTTCACCGATAATACGAACATACGGCAGCGCCTGCTTAACAATCACGCTAGAGCCATTCACAGCAGCAATGCGATACACAAAGTTAATATTGCCATCACCGATCTCTGACACCGTCAGCTCATCATCTGCGGTAAACAGATCCGTGTGCTCACGCACAAACCGGATCAACTCTTCATCTTGTTCGAACTTTCTGAAGCTCATAAGGGGACCTTAGTTACCAGACACTACCGAAGCCCCTCAAGATACCTGTTAACTCCACAGGAATAAACATGGCAGTTTAACCACTAAACAAGCTCTGCTAAGGTACGGCGCATATTGTCCGTTACGAGCGCCTGTACCGATGAAAGACCTTATCGCCACCAGCATCCGTTGCATCAACGATCAGCTGGAAGTCCTCGATCAACATCAACTGCCTCACTGCGAGCGCTGGCTTCCCTGCAACAGCGCTGCAGAGATGATCGCTATGATCAAAAAACTGCAGATTCGTGGTGCGCCACTGATTGGCATTGGTGCCAGCCTGCTACTTGCACGCCTGGCCGAAGAAGGCATGCCAGAACCGGAGCTTCGTGAAGCGGCCGAGCAGCTGCGCGCAGCTCGACCGACGGCGGTTAATCTGATGAACAACCTCGACACCATGCTCGAAGCACTTAACGTTGGCGGTCCCGCAGCCCTGCCCGCACAGGCAGAGCGCCTGTTTGATGAGGATATCGAACTGTGTCAGAAGATGTCTGCCAACGGTGCGGCACTGATCAGCGCAGGCGCCAGCATCCTGACCCACTGCAACACCGGCAGCCTGGCGACCGCGGGGGCAGGCACCGCCATCGGCGTAATTACCGAGCTGCAAAAACAGGGTAAGGCGCCTCATGTGTTCGTCGATGAGACCCGCCCGCTATTGCAAGGCGGACGTTTGACCGCCTGGGAGATGCAGCAGCTCGGCGTGGATTACACCCTGATCTGCGACAATATGGCTGCGATGCTGATGGCCCAAGGCAAGGTAGACGCGATTTTAGTCGGATCGGACCGTATTGCCGCCAACGGCGATTTTGCCAACAAGGTGGGCACTTACTCCTTGGCGGTCAACGCCCACTACCACAATGTGCCGTTTTACGTTGTAGCGCCCTACACCACCGTCGATCTGGAATGCCCGAATGGCGACGCCATCCCGATTGAACAACGCGGTGCCGCAGAGGTACGCGGTGTGAGCGGTAGCTTTGGCGATGTATGCTGGAGCCCGACTGAAGCGCACGTATTCAATCCGGCCTTTGATGTAACACCGGCCAAACTTGTGACAGGCTGGATTCTGGATAACGGCGTGTTTGATCAGGTTCAGATCGCAGCCGGCGCCTTAGCTAACCGGTAATCCCCTGAAACCTTCGAATATATATGCAAGATAACGTTATTCAGGACGGGACACCAACTATAAAAAAGCCCGATTCGAACTACCGAATCGGGCTTTTTAGTTTTAGCTGTCCCACTTTATTCCTGTGGCAAAAACTGATCAGCCATCAAACTTTGGAAAAACCTCGGCGATCTCATCACCGGTATAGTTTGCGACCCAACCATCGGGATTGTTGAAGAGGCGGATAGCCGTAAAGTCCGGATTCGGCCCCATATCAAACCAGTGTTTGGCGTTGGCTGGTACCGAGATCAGGTCATCCTTGCAGCAGTGAACTTTGTACACCTTGTCTTCCAGATGCAGGTAGAACATCCCCTCTCCACGCACAAAGAACCGCACTTCGTCTTCACTGTGCGTGTGCTCGCTGAGGAACTTCTGACGCAACTCATCCTTCATCGGATTGTCTGATGCCAGGCTGATAGTATCAACGGTCACGTACCCTTCGGCTTCCTGTAGGGCTTCGATCTGTGTGCGGTAAGCCGCCAGGATATCGTCTGGAGAGGTCTCAGCTGTTAGCGATGCCGAAGCGTCCCAACGCTCAAAACGTACACCCACGTCAGCCAGAGCCTGCGTAATAGCTTCAGCGTCTTCGGTTTGTTGCAATACTGTCTGAGAATTATTTTCCGGATAGATCGTTAACGCGCTCACGTGTGACTCCTTACAGTTCGATCTCATCAAAACTACTTACCACAGGATGGGCACTGCTTTCCGGCTCATCATCCCGCGCCAACAAGGTGGTTTGCATACCTGCTGCCCGCGCTGCGTCCAGCTCTTCTTCCACATCAGACAGAAACAGCACCTCTGCTGCGGGTAAAGCGATCGCGTCTGCAATCGCTTCGTAGGACGCCTGCTCACGCTTGTGTCCGGTTGTGGTGTCGAAATAACCACTGAACAACCCTGTAATATCACCGGCATCACTGTAACCAAAGAGCAGCTTCTGCGCCTTCACCGAGCCGGAGGAGAACACATAAAGCTTAAAACCCTGTTCATGCCAGCCCTGCAGGTAGGTAATCGCGTCATGGTAGAGGTGACCGGTGAAGTCTCCCTGCTGATATCCGTTTGCCCAGATCAGCCCCTGCAATGCCTTCAGCGCGGTGACTTTTTTATCCGCCTCAATCCAACCCAGAAATGCGTCAATCAGCGTATCCGCATCTGCATCCGGCTGACCGATTTCCTGCCGGGCATCATCCAGAATCTGCTGAACGGCGGGCTCTTGCAGGTTTGCGCGTACATAGTCAGGCAGATGTTTAGCTGCATAAGGAAACAGGGTTTTGTGAACGAAATAGATATCGGTGGTTGTACCTTCGATATCAGTCAAAATAGCTCGAATTGCCATCAGTTTGCTCCAAGTCGGCGCATCTCCAGCGCACAGGCAAATAGAAATTCCAGCCCTTCCAGGTGACGACGGGCCTCTTGCATATCGCGCCCCCAGGCATAAAGCCCATGCCCACTCACCAGAAACCCCCATTGCAACGGCTGATCAGTCCAGCGCGCACTGAGCTGATCTGCCAGCGACGTCATATCCTGGGTATTGTCGAATACCGCCAGACGGATCGTTTCATCGTGGGTGGCGTTACCCGAAAGAGATTTCTGCATCTCATAGCCGGACAGCTCAAACCAATCACTGCTCTCCAGACGAGACAAAACGGTGGACGCTACAGAGTGGGTATGCAATACCGCACCAATCCGCGTATCCAATGCGTACAGTCGGGTATGCAACAATGTCTCAGCGGAAGGTTTGCGACCTGCGTGTCCCTCTAGCGGTTCGCCATCAAGATTAACGACCAGGAAATCGTCATCGGTTAGATGCCCTTTATGGCAACCTGACGCAGTGACCAAGGCACTGCTGGCATCCAGTCGGATCGAAAAGTTACCACCGGTTGCCGGGCACCAACCCTGTTGGTCGATCCAGCGTCCGGCCTCAATAATCTGCTGTGCGTGCACCTTAAACCTTACTATTACAACCATGAATAAGGACGCTAGTGTACTGCAAATGCGCTTTCACGACAGTCTGCATTTACAGCGATAAAATCTAGTGCGGCAGATAGATCTCGAAGTGTGGGTACTTGCTAAGCTCAGGGTCTCCCTGCTCTCCAGACCAGTGCAGGCGGTGGGTAACCACGCCTTCATCGAATAACCGGTCTGCCAGACCGCGTACGTAGCCACCAAACCAGTGCCAACGGCGCAGATCTTCCGGATCGATATCCGTCGGCATAACATCAACGGCCATCGCCGGCTTATCGTTGTGATGACTTTCAGGCCAGTGGAAACCTGAACGCCCCTCCTCATATGCCTTCTCCTGCTCATCCTTGGAACGATGACCACAACGTACTTCACAATCAATCGTACGTTCTACAGCAGTAAAGATTGCCTGAAGATCATGATGACAAGTACTCAGCTGTTGCTGGCTTTGTTTACTGAAACTTGGCATGGCCAACTCCTCTTACGGGCAGATTTGACAGGGACTCCAGTAAAAAAGATAGCGTAGAACCCAAAAGCCCGGCGGCGGATTACTCCGCAACACCGGGCTTATCATGCAACTGATTCATCTAACGATGATGAACAGCTTAATGCTGGTGACCACCAACGCCATGGGCGTGACCGTGATCCAGCTCTTCCTGAGTGGCTTCGCGCACATCCATCACTTCCATATCAAACTGCAGGTGCTTACCTGCCAGCGGGTGGTTGGTATCCAGATCCACGTTCTTCAGACCCACTTTAACCACCGTCGCATCACGAGCGCCATGTTCGGTATTTACCTTAACAGACTGACCCGGCTTCAGACGGCCCTTGGTCAGCAGGTGCTTGATCGGCACACGCTGTGTGTTGCCTTCCTGACGTTCACCGTAACTATCAACCGGTGTTAGGGTAGCGCTGACTTTATCACCGACCGACTTGCCCATGAGTGCTTCTTCCAGCTTCGGGAAGATATTCTGGTGTCCCACCAGGAAGGCCATTGGATCCACATCGTAGGAAGACTCTACCTGATCACCGTCAACTTCGGTTAGCACGTAGTGGAATGTCACAACAGTATCTTTAGTAATTTCCATTTCTTTTCTCTCAGTTCTGCCCCCAGGGCGACACCTGGGTCTTGATATACAGCTCTTCCACCTTGGCACGCGCCCAAGGCGTCTTGCGCAGAAACTTCAGGCTCGACTTCACACTCGGATCACTTTTAAAGCAGCGAATGTTGATCAGCTCGCCCAATCGCTGCCAGCCGTAGTGGGCTTCAAGTTCCGTCACGATACGCTCAAGCGTAATGCCGTGAAGCGGGTTATTTTTCTGTGTGGTCATCTACTTACCTGATCGCAAGATGGCGAATTATTGCGACATAGTATACGCCAAAGCACAGCTTGACGAATGGCAGATCTTAAACGAGCTTTAAGGTAAGGAATGATCAATCCAGAACAAGCCGTATCGGCACTGAGGTGCTCAATGAGCGATCCACTTTGGCAACCTACCGCTGAGCAGATACGTAGCTGCCAGATGGGGCAGTTCATGCGGTCAATCAACTCACAACATCACCAGCATCTGACCACCTATGGGGAGCTTCATCGCTGGTCGATCAAGCACCCTCAGGTGTTCTGGAAACTGTTGTGGGCCTTTACCGGGGTTGTCGCGTCCGCCGAGAGTGAGCATGTACTGGAGCAGGAGAGACCATTTTACAAAAGCCGCTGGTTCCCCGGTGCCAAGCTCAACTTTGCCGAAAACCTGCTGCGTTACCGTGACAACCAAACCGCTCTTGTCAGCTGGAACGAAACCGGCAAACAGAAAAGTCTCACTTACGCCGAACTGTACAGACAGGTGGCACAACTCGCCAACGCAATGAAAGCACACGGGATACAACCGGGTGACCGTATCGCCGGATACCTTCCCAACATTCCCGAAGCGGTTATCGCAATGCTGGCAACCACCTCACTGGGTGCAGTCTGGACTTCCTGCTCGCCGGACTTCGGCGTTGCGGGAACACTGGATCGCTTTGGGCAGATTCAACCCCGAATGATCTTTGCCGCCGATGGATATCACTACAACGGAAAGGAATTAAGCAGTCTGAATACCATTTTCGAGGTCAGCCGACGGATTGATTCGGTCGAACATCTGGTGATCGTACCTTATCTCAGCAAGACACCGGATCTGCAGTCTATGGATAACGCATTGTTGCTGCAGGACTTTATAGCGGAAGAATCGGCACAGGAGATCGAATTTGAACAACTGAACTTTAATGCACCACTCTATATCCTCTACTCCTCCGGCACCACAGGCACGCCGAAGTGCATCATTCATGGTGTGGGGGGCACCTTGCTACAGCACCTCAAAGAGCACCGCCTGCATGTGGATCTGAGCCGCAACGACTGCTTGTTTTACTTCACCACCTGCGGCTGGATGATGTGGAACTGGCTGGTCAGCGGGCTGGCCTCAGGCGCGAAGCTGGTGCTGTATGACGGCGCACCTTTTGCGCCGGAAGTGGATATCTTTTGGCGTATTGCCGCAGAAGAGTCGATCAGCGTGATGGGCGTCAGCGCAAAATACCTTTCAGCGCTAGAGAAAACCGGGATTGAACCCATCAAGCATTTCTCACTGCCCGCACTCCGTGCTGTTTTATCCACCGGCTCTCCCTTGCCGCACGAAGGCTTCCATTTTGTGTACCGAAGCATCAAGTCCAACCTGATGCTGGCCTCAATCTCCGGCGGCACCGATATCATCTCCTGCTTTGCACTGGGCTGCCCGATACGACCCGTGTACGCCGGTGAGATACAGTGCCGCGGACTGGGCATGGACGTGTCGGTATTCGATGAACATGGTCAGACCGTGTATGACCGCAAAGGCGAACTGGTATGCCTCTCACCCTTCCCTTCCATGCCGATCGGATTCTGGAACGACCCGGAAGACCAGCGCTACCACCAAGCCTATTTCGATCGGTTTACCAACGTCTGGTCCCACGGCGATTATGCCGAGATTACCGAAAATGACGGCATGATCATCTACGGGCGCTCAGACGCAGTACTCAATCCAGGGGGGATTCGCATCGGTACGGCAGAGATTTATCGTCAGGTCGAGCAATTGGATGAAGTGATAGAAAGTATCTGTATTGGCCAACCCTGGCATGAAGATGAACGCATTGTATTGTTCGTTCGACTGCAGGCGGGGATGAGCTTAAGTGAGGAGCTGGTAGACAGAATCAAATGGGTAATCCGCCAAGGCACCACACCACGTCATGTTCCGGATATCATTCTGCAGGTTGCGGACATCCCACGCACCCTGAGCGGAAAAATCACTGAATTGGCGGTACGCAATATGGTGATGGGGGAACCAGTTCCCAATACAGATGCGCTGGCCAATCCGGAAGCACTGGAGCTGTATCGCAATATACCGGCCCTTCAGCCTTCCAAATCCTAGAGATTCATACCCTATAACGAAAAACCCCAGTGACCTGCTAAGCTCACTGGGGTTTTCACTTCACTACGCCAGGTGTTGTACAACGATACTGTGGCGCGTAGCGATTTCCGGAACAGGCCTATTAAGCCGGTACTGCATCTCCGTCGATATCACCATCGGTATCCATCTCTTCCGGCTTCTGGACACCTTTCTTGTTAACATGCTTCTGATGGATCTTATCCAACTGACGATCAATCTTGTCTTCCAGCGCATCCAGCGCCGCATATAGGTTGTCAGCTTCAGCTTTGGCAAAAACATCGTTGCCAGCAACATGGATACTTGCTTCAACTACTGCAGAACGCTCATCAGACTTTTCAATAGTAACCTGCGCACTGGTGATAGTTTCATAACGCTCTGCGCTGTTAGCCAGCCAGTCGTTAACACGGTCACGTACGGCGTCGGATACTTTGTGGTCTTTGCGATTAGTGATATTCACGTTCATAACGAATCCTTACTACAAGAGAGTCACGGTTGACACTTATTACTAATACCACTGTGTGGGCGCTTTACAATAGCTTTTTCTAACCCACTGAAATAAAAACTGATTTCTATCATTTTTTGCTGCAGTTGCGGCCACTACCCTTGTCAGCATTCAGCAGCCAGTCTACGCACAATTTCTGCAGCACTCATTTCACAACAGCCACTCACATTTTGCCCGGCCCAAAGCGGCGTAAAATCACCTCGACCATTTTCCTCACAGACCTTACGCAGCGGCCCTATGGCAGTACTGGCATTGGGAAACGCCGGAACCTGATCACTCAGTGGACCGAGCTCAAATATCGCCCGGTTCATAATGCCCCGTGCAGGTCTGCCGGAGAACACATTGGTCACAGCCGTATGCTGCGCCGCACCACTGGTTAAAATTTTTCGATGCACCTGACTTGTTGACGTTTCCGGGCACAACATGAACGCCGTACCTACCTGAACAGCGGACGCGCCCAATGCCATTGCAGCCGACACACAACGTGCATCGGCAATACCACCGGCCGCAATAACCGGTAGATCGACGACCTCAACGATCTGGGGCAACAGACTGAATGTGCCCACCTGGGTGGTCAGATCATCGGTCAGGAACATGCCACGATGCCCACCGGCTTCCAGCCCTTGAGCAATCACACAATCAGCGCCGTTGCGCTCCAACCAGCGAGCTTCATCCACCGTTGTGGCACTGGAGATCACCAGCGAGCCCCAGGATTTGACACGCTCCAGCAACTCAGGCACGGGCAAGCCAAAGTGAAAACTCACCACAGCCGGTTTAAAGTCAGCGAGAATCTCGGCGGCCTGTGCGCTAAACGGCACCCTCGCGGCGCCAGCAGGCACATTGTGGGGATCGAGCCCTAATTCCTGATAATAGGGCAACAACAACGAGCGCCAACGCTGCTCGGCGATAGGATCATCTTCGGGATGCGTATGGCAGAAGAAGTTAACATTGTAGGGACGATCGGTCGCCGCAGTAATCTTCTCAAGCTCAGTGCGAATCGCATCCGGTCCCAACATGCCGCAAGGCAGCGAACCAAGGCCACCTGCATTTGATACTGCGATCGCAAGGTCACTGCCCTGCACGCCAGCCATGGGGGCCTGAATGAGCGGAAATTCTATATCCAGCAGTTCATTTAGCTGTTTCATCCTCATCCTTCTCTGCAGCTTCCTTTGCCTTTATAACCGCCTGTTGGGCCTGCCAGTCGCGCAGTTCATCGTAGTAGCGGTCCCAAACGCAGGGGGAACATCCACCCTCACAACATTCATTATCACCGGGCGGCTGCGGCCGTTGCGTCGTCGTACTCATCTATTCAAACCTCTGTGTAATATCCTACTTATATTATCGGAATTAGAGGGGCAACGATATTGGACTTGGGTCGTGGCGTTTTGGACTTCAAGCACTTAACCAACGTCCCGGTAACATTTTTCCTCTATGCTAAAGCATAAAGAGCTGCCGAAAATTGTGCCGACCATGTTCAGACAGTCCGTGTTACAAGCTCCCTATCAGGAAACCTCGCATATCCCCTACAACACACCGCAAAAGGACAGCCTGCGACTGATCAGTTTTAATATCCAGGTTGGTATTCGCACCCATGCCTTCCACCACTATTTCACCCGTGGCTGGCAGCATGTTCTGCCCCACCATAAACGCAACCACACACTTGAAGAGATCGGCTATCTGCTGCGTGACTACGACATCGCAGCATTGCAGGAGGCGGACGGTGGCAGCTTACGAAGTGGCTTTGTGAATCAGGTCAGGTTTCTGGCCGAGACGGGGCGGTTCCCCTTTTACTATCAGCAGCTCAACCGTAATCTGGGCAAGCTCGCCCAGCACAGCAACGGTATTCTGAGTCGGATTCCGCCAAGCTATGTCGAAGATCACAGCCTGCCTGGTCGCCTACCCGGCCGGGGTGCCGTCATTGCACGCTTTGGGCATGGGGATCGCAGTCTTCTGATTGTAGTGCTGCATCTCGCACTGGGAAGCCGCACACAGGATCGGCAACTGCGATATATTCGGAAGGTAATCGGTAACCATAAACATGTGGTATTGATGGGCGATATGAACAATCCACTGGAGCACCTGCATACCCGCAGCCCTTTGCGCGATCTAAAGCTGCAAACCGCTACCAGCCAACACACCTACCCGAGCTGGCAACCGCAGCAAACCCTGGACCACATTTTGGTAACACCTGACCTGCAAGTACGCCACGCGGAAGTGCTGGACTGCACGATCTCTGACCACCGCCCCGTGACGATGGAGATCGGTCTGCCAGCAGAGCTACGTCACCTACTGCGAAAAGAGCACGTCGATGAAACGGATCAGTTTGAGCGATATACATCGGATGCATAAATTTGCCCACAAAAGCGCCTGGCTTATGCGGGTATTTTGTCAGTCATTTTTATCATCGTCCTGACTATGCAACGTCTTAAGTTTTAGGCTCAGATCAGCGTACATCTGCTTCAACTGGCGGTTCTCCTCTTCCAGGTTCTGCTCCGTATCAATCTCACTGTTCACATCCGCGAGTTGGTTCAGTGTATTCTGTAGCCTCTGCGCCTCCATTCGGTACTGAAAGACCTCCTCATAGCGCTCATCCAGCTTATCACGCAGCACCTCAATCGCTGCATCACGCTCGGATACGTCCTGCTCCAGCACCGTAATTCGGCTTTGCAAGAGATCAAGCGCCTGATCACGATCCTGATGCATCATTGCCTGCTCGTCACCACCCTTAATACCGGTGGCGATATGGTGGTAAATCGCCTTGAGCTCGTTGGACTCGCGCTCGCTGTACCTGATATGACTGCGGACCGCACTGTGGGAGCTGGCCGCACCGATCGAGCCCGCCAGCTCATGCTCGATCATGCGGTGAAACTCAACCAGTTCGATAATATTGACGTACTCACGATTGGCGACATGAAGATCATGAACAACCTGCTCCAGTAAACGCTCGGCTTTATCGGAGCGCAGATATTGAGTCAGCAGACGATAAACTTCCTGACGCTTTTCACCAAAGCTGATGTAATCATCCAGGCCAGTCGGGCGGGCCTGTGCAGCGCCAGCCACAGTCGGTGCGGCAAAGATTGCCATATATTCTTCGGTGAGATTCCGCTCCTCTTTATTGGGCTCAAACAGGAGTGAGTACGCAACAAAGAGAAGAGCGTTAAGCCCGAGGGATATGATCACGCCGTGTGCGGTTTCATCCTTCCATTCCATGCCAAACAACGCTTGCGGCCTGAGCATGTCAATGCCGGCGGGCCCCTCCTGCAACCAGTGCTGAACCCACTGCACATCCTGACCTATAACAGGCAGCAATAGGGTATAGAACCACACCAGCAGCCCGGCACAAATACCCAATATGGCCGCATTGGTGGTCGCTTTGCGCCAGAACATACCGCCGAGTAGCGCGGGGGTAATTTGCAGTAACGCCGTGATCGCGAGTGTCCCGATCCCCACCAAAAAGTATGCACCACTGAAGGCAGCAATAAAAATATAAGCGGAAAAGATCAGCAGTACGGCAACCGCCCAACGCACCAATAAAAGATACCCACGCAGCGCACGCAACGGCTGCCAGGATTCAGCCAGCGGCAGAATAAGATGGTTTGCCACCATAGTAGCAATGGTAGTGGTTGTGATGATAACCATACCCGATGCCGCCGCAAAACCGCCGAGAAAGGTTACCAGCGACAACAGCCCGTTCTCCTGCTGAAGTGGTAGCAACAGCACAAACATATCCGAACGCTCAGGAGGCAGCCCTTGCATCAAGCCCGCAGCAGCCAAAGGAATGATAAAAACCGACATCAACAACAGGTACAGCGCCAGGATCAACGCGGCGGGCTTGATGTGCCGCTTGCTGTTGTTCTCGATGACAGCGAGGTGAAACTGCCGGGGCAGCAGCATGATACTGAAAAAACCGATGATCATATGGGTGGCTAATCCACCTATACCGATCTCATCGATCCCTGCGCTTGTCAGGTGGATTAAGTCCCGCTGTTCCATCCGCTGCCAAAGATCGCCGAACCCGTCGTACACCCCAAAGGTGATAAACGCCCCCACGGCCAATAATGCAATCACCTTGATTGCACTCTCCAGCGCCAACACGACAACCATGCCGTAGTGATGCTCAGTTGGATCAAGACGGCGGATACCAAACAGGATGGTAAACAGAACCAGAACCATACAGGCAGCTAATCCGGTTAAGGTGTCGGCACTGTCTGCGTCCATCACGCGGGAAGTGTCGTCTGCGGTAATTACGCCGATGGAGGTGATGATCGCTTTGATCTGCAGGCCCACATAAGGCACGCTGCCGAAGAGCGCGGTAAGAGCCACCAATGCAGCAATGGTCTGGGAACGGTTGTAGCGGGCAGCAATGAAGTCGGCAATGCTGGTAACCCTGAACACCTCCTTGGCCTGCACCATGCGGTATACCAGGATTCCCCACAAAGCCAGACAGAGGTAACTGCCAAGATCCATGATGAAGAAACGAATCCCGTGGGACGCGGCGTCCCCTACGTTGCCATAAAAAGCCCAGAAGGTATGGAATACGCCCAAGGAGAGGCCGTATACCCAAACGTAGGATCGGCTCAGGCGCTCCTGACTGCGTTCCACCCGCAGTGCCAGCGCAAACAGCAGCACCATATACAGGCAGATCACGATAAAAATGGTAAGCGAGCCAAACATCAGTACACGCTCTTGTACCTTTATACAGTGATCAAGTATAGCAGTGCAGCGTTAACGGACGCGGGCTTGCGCCTTGGTCTGGAAAGAAAAGATGAGCTATTGCGAGCAGAGTGCAGGTCGACCGGTCTGGATCGACCTGCAGATTGAAATGCAGGTGGAAGTAACGAACCTTAGCGGTTGTTCCAGTGAATGCACTCCTCCAGCGTGACGCCAGAACCACCAAAGATATCCAGTGCACTCCCAATAGTCAGATCAACTTTGCCACCAGACAACTGGTCTACCAGCTTCAGATCTTCCAGCGAACGCGCACCGCCCGCATAGGTCACCGGGATCGGACATGCTTCACCCAGTGCACGCACCAGGTCCTGATCGATCCCTGCCTGCAGGCCTTCAACATCCGCCGCATGGATCAGGAATTCCGCACAGTGCTCACTCAATGCGGCCAGGGTGTTAGCGTCCACCGCAGTCTCGGTCACAGTCTGCCAACGGTCGGTCGCGATATGCCAGCCATTTTCGGTGCGGCGGCAGCTCAGATCCAGCACCAGACGATCAGCACCAGCGGCGGCTTTGATTTTCTCCAGACGTTCCCAACTAAACTGCCCACCCTCGAACAAGTAAGAGGTTACGATCACGTGGGATGCGCCCGCTTCCAGAAACTCCTCGGCATTGTCGGCATTCACACCACCGCCAAACTGCAAACCTTGAGGCCAGGCAGCCAGTGCCTTCAACGCCTGCTCCTTGTTGCCTGGTCCCAACGCGATCACATGGCCACCGGTCAGGTTGTGCTGACGGTAAAGGGTCGCGTAGTGGGTGGCGTCGTACGGACTCACGTAGTTCGTATCGGCCCCCTGATCATTCAGGCTACCACCAACAATCTGCTTTACCTGCCCCTGGTGCAGGTCGATACACGGACGAAACTGAGTCAAGAAACTGCTTCCTGTTCTGGCCTTGGAGAGAGGCCCATATTGTACCAGAAGATCTGCACTGGAATCCTCAACGCTAAGGTCTTCAACATTAGCGAAGACGCTGAGGATGAATGCTGTGTAGATCTTGACGCTGACGCTATGACAGGTACTCCTTCAGCCGTATATGTTCATCCAAAATCAGCAAGCCCCTTGGGTAACGTGGAATTCAGCGATCAATTGAGATCTGCAACCAACTCGATTGAGTTAATCATCAAACGCCCTCTATCCAGCCAATCGGGCACCTGTTGTGACGTTGTGTTAAAGGTCACTAATAGCAAACGCCCGTTGAGTGGGATGCCGTACATCAGGTTATGGATCGACGTATCTTCCGCCTTAGTCACAAACTCCAATACCATCACCCGGGTGCCAAACTTGGGAGCAACACGGCTTTGTAACCAATGCGCATCCCCATAGCGACGCCTAAGCAGGCGTGATACAACCGCGTGAGCGTCATCGATCTGTTTTTCCTGGATTGCATTCTGGGTATGGTGAAAAGCGATGCTGACGGTTCCGTTCGTTAAACTGAAAGCCTCAATGCCACGCTGCCATCCCGGATACTTTTGATCCATCTGCCATTCAGACATGGGCCGCAGATCATCTGGCATGTGGATTTTCACTGCTCCGCGAAGCACAACCCTTTCGTTGATTTCCGCATGCAACGTGGAGTGCCATAAACAACACAATAACAGTGCAAATATACGCATCTTCAAGCTCCCTCTCGATTCAATTTGGTCATCCTGACCACCATTCGCATCAGCTACATTAACCCCATAAACATCATTGATTTATATAGAGATTATGGATATTTCTAGCGCTACCATGACTCAGATCACGCACGGCTTTGGCACAGTGTCAATTAATTGCGGGATTAGCCACAGATACAATAATTCTGTAACAGAATCCTGTTCGCGCTTCGATAGAATACCGCCGCATAACAAAGTATCACCCAATATAAGATCATCTGAGGTTAATGATGAAGTTCAAAAAGCAGGATAAGGAATTCGTGATCGGCTGGATTGAGCGACAGTTCAAGAAGAATCCAACGTTCCCGATTAGCTGCGTTGACGGTGATAAAAATAATAAGAACTCTGTCTCAAAAGAGCACTTGAAGGCGTATAAAGCCTGGAACAATACCAGCCACAAGCGATCTGAAGTCGAAGCTTGGATCAACAAATGGCTGCATGAAACGGAGATTTGCGAACTCGAGCAACAACTCGAAAAGCTAGAAACGCAGAAAAAAGACTGACCCTACATATCTCGCAGCAGGATGGCTCCGCCTCCTGCTGCGCCACCCTCACCTTTTACTCTACAAAATCCCTGCTCACGCTTATTACTGGTCAACCGGCGTCACGCTGCGCCTGCTGCCGCTCGCCCTGTTGCGCCTTTGCATAGGATTCCATCCTTGCGGATAAAGATTTCACCATGGACTTAAACTTCTTGCGATGTTTCGAGGCAATGGTTTTCACCTCCGGAATTTTTGCCTTCATGGCATTCACCGGGCGGTTATTGATATGGAATTCATAGTGCAGATGCGGTCCGGTAGAACGTCCACTGTTGCCACTCAGCGCAATTTTCTGACCACGAGACACCTTCTGTCCTTTACGAACATAGGCTTTTTTAAGATGCAGATAGCGAGTTCGGTATTTTGCTCCATGTTGAATCTGAATATAGAGCCCTGCGTAACGGTGTTGGATCACACGGGTCACCACGCCGTCTCCCGCAGCCAATACCGGCGTACCCATTGGCGTTGCAAAGTCGGTCCCGTTGTGTGGGCGAATCGCTTTAGTCACCGGGTGTCGACGACGTGGATTGTAGTTTGAACTTATACGATAACGTTTTTGGAGTGGTATACGCTGGAACGCTTTTTCGAGGCTGCGCCCCTTTTCATCGAAGAAGTTACCGTCGAAGTTGTAGATCTCCAACGTACGGCGTTTACCCAGATAACGGAAACCCTCAATTTTACTTTCGCCGGTGTACTGCCCCTTCACGTACTGACGCGAGATGATTAGCTGAAATTGGTCTCCGGCACGAAGATCCTTGCGAAAGTTCATCCGGGTTTTCAGCACATTTGACACGGTATACGCCTCGGCCAGGCTGGTCCCCGCAGTCTGCATCGAGAGGTGCAGATTCCCCTGCACCGTACCCACGAACACTTCACTGCGATGTTGCCCTTTCTCGATATGCTCGACGAATTCGAAGTCATCCTTCTTACCGCGCGTAAAATCCACCATGTAGGTCAGGCCCGAACGAAAAGTAAAACGCGTCAGGCGTTCTTTCTCATCAAACTGAAATTCGAGTTTATGGCCCGGCTGAATCGTATCAAGCGCCAATACGTTCACATCCGCTTCCAACAGCTGGTAGAGCGTAGTCTGAGGGACCCCCAGATTCTCAAAGATCTTGCTGAGGGTATCGCCTTTTTCCACGACGTAGTAAAGATGTCCTTTCGGTTCGTCATCATCGCTTTTCTCTGCCGAAAAGCCGGGAAACTCCGGATCATCTAACGACAAAGGAAGGGAGACACGGGTCATGCCAGGCGGGGCTTGGTTACCGGACGGCAACACCAGAGCCATCAGCATCATCGCCAGGGTGACAACAATTACAGTACGCTGGACACGCGAAAGGTGCCCATACAGTCTCTTCAGACCCTCGAAGGCTGTGTTTATCAAACTCAAAACAGATACCAGTAAACCACTGGCAGCGATATGGCCTCCTTGTGAGGCCAAGACGACACCGCTGCACGCTTAAAATCATTCAAAAAGAGGGGGCACAATTTAACCTGACAACATCGTAAAGTCAGGCGCTGAATAGAAAATGAAGCCGAAACAAAATGTGAATACCGTCGCTCCCTCGCTCCCCTTCCCCATTTATATCACCCTCAAAGATAAAGGGTAATCATCAGAAACCGTTTTTTGGATTCAGTTCCACAGCCTGTCTGACAGCGCTCAATAATACGTTAGTCAGCCTTATCATTAGGCGGTACAACGCTTGAGATGTCAGCCGAATCATCTGTTTCACAGGCGCGTGGAGCACCGCCACGTCTTAATGCTGTACGAAAGCGATGCTGCTTCTGCTGAAACTCCTGAGCCGCACCATAAGGCACGAAATACAAGTAACGTTCATGGGGATCAGCAAGCTTGCGGGCATGTTTGATCGGGCACCAATACTGCTCCGTGCGTGAAGAGATCTCCCGCGCATAACTGATCACCCCATTGGCATAAGCACAGTAAATACAGTTCAGCTTTTGGATAGAATTGAGATACCCCAGATGATGACGATCAAAGACAAAGTACTCGGAGCGATCCACACGGGGGATGCGGTACAAACGAAAACAGATCTGCTGGTATACCGTAAGGCCCAGATCAAACAGTGCAATCGGCACGATCATGCCATAGATAAAGGGCGCGGACAGCACATTGCGTAACTGGCTGGCCCTGAGCCAGGCAAACACGTTTTGCCTTAACTCTTTATGCGTGCGCCGTAACCGCTCTTCAAATTCAACCCGAGTGCCTTCCACCTTATAGAGAAATTCCTGCTCCTGCTCTTTCAGCACGGCCTGCAATTCCTGGCGCAGGCTCTCAATTTGCTGCACCAGTTGCTCGATACGATCATTCATCGATCTATACCTGTATGCCTTTCGGTACTTTGAACCTAGTCGCTCTACCCTGAAAAAACCAGTTCTACCAACTACTTGCCCCCAGCCACGAACTATCTGCTGCAACATTTGTCTGCTATCTACCGTGACAACACCAATTGATCAGGAAGAACGGATGAAACCGTCGGTGCTATTGGAAATATTTCTGCGCTTTTTAGGGCTGGGTTGTATCTGCTTCGGCGGTCCCGCCGCGCATATAGGATACTTCCGCAACTACTTTGTGGAAAAACATCGTTGGCTGGACGAACAGCACTATACCGGTCTGGTCGCACTGAGCCAGTTCCTGCCAGGGCCGGGTTCCAGCCAGGTAGGATTCGCCATTGGTATGAATCGGGCAGGCATCCCTGGTGGTGTCGCCGCGTTTTTGGGCTTTACTCTTCCCTCGTTTTTGCTGCTCTACCTAATTGCAACCAGTACGGCCCAGTTCGCGGACAACAACATCATGCAGGGCGTTATCCACGGCCTTAAATTGCTGGCGGTTGTGGTGGTCGCCGATGCGACTTACGGGATGTTCAGCAACTTCTGTAAACAGCGCTGGAGCCTCTGTGTGGCAATCGCCACCGCCATGTCACTGCTGATTTTCCCGGGCATTGGCACCCAGTTGATCGTTCTGCTGAGCGCTGCCGCGATCGGTTCCTTGCTCGGCAAGACCAACACCCAGGCATCGCTGACGCTGAAGAAGCCGGGTCTTATATCGGGAGGCCTGTTCGCGGCCCTGGCACTGCTGCCACTCCTATTGATTGATCAACCACTGATCGCGCTGTTCCATGATTTCTTCGCAGCGGGCAGTCTGGTGTTTGGTGGTGGCCATGTAGTCCTTCCACTTCTGCAGGACCTGGTGGGCGACAGCATGAGCACTGACCGTTTCCTGCTCGGATATGCCGCGGCACAGGCAGTTCCTGGCCCGATGTTTACCCTAGCCAGTTTTCTGGGTGCCGAACTATATGCCGATATGCCGCTGATAGGAGCTCTACTGGCCACACTTGCCGTCTTCCTACCCGGCTTTCTGCTGCTTATCGCGTTTCATGATAGCTGGCAGAGCCTTAGCAACCGTCCGCGTATCGCAGCGGGTATACAGGGCATTAACGCAGCCGTTGTCGGCCTGTTGCTAGCCGCCCTTTATCAACCTGTGTTCAGTAGCGCCATAAACAACGGTACCGACTTTGCCCTGGTGTTGGCGGGTTTGCTACTGCTTCGCGGAATGAAACTCAGCATTATACTGCTGGTTATTTTTTATATTGCTACCGGCGCATTCCTGCTTCGAATATAAACTTGCTGTAAGCACTAGAAATATTGGATGATGGAACCAACATCGATGGAGGACTCTCAATGAGCGAAAAAGGAAGCGCAGGCAACGTCATCGCAGCGCTATGTAACGTATTTATCCCCGGATTGGGCCATCTTGTGCAGGGCCGCATCCTGCTGGCACTTCTGTTCTTCGCCGTAACAGCTGTAGGCTATGCAACCTATTTCCTGATTTTCCCTGCGGTTATCGCTGCGGTATTCCACTTGATCAGCATTATCAGTGCAGCTCGATACAAAGGCGATTGATAAGCCCTCCCCTGTGCGCTGAAAGTATCCCCACCTTCAGCGCAAACTGACAATCCACGATATTTACGCGCCGCGCTCTGGTACACTAACCTGCTCTTAAACCCGCAGCTTACGCCGCGTGTATCGTTCCCATTCTTTTGAGTTTATCTATGTCTGCCGCATCACCTGCTTCGTTCACATCTTTGGGTCTGTCCGAGTTTTTACTATCTACCCTCACTGAACTGGGATACGAGCAACCAACCCCCGTGCAAACACAAGCGATTCCTGTGGTACTCAGAGGCGGTGACGTCGTAGCAGCGGCACAGACCGGCTCTGGCAAGACGGCGGCGTTCTCTCTGCCGCTACTGCAGACAATCAGCACGAATCCGACATCGTCTAGGCGTGCGGTTCGCGCTCTGGTCCTGGTACCAACCCGCGAGCTGGCGATGCAGGTGGGTGATGCAATCCGTGCCTATGCGCAGAATCTGCCAGAAGCAGTAAAAGTCGTGACTGTATTTGGTGGTGTATCGATTAATCCACAAATGCTGTCGCTACGGGGCAGTGCGGATATCCTCGTGGCAACACCCGGGCGGTTACTGGACCTGGCGGATAAGAACGCGGTAAGCCTGACATCGTTAGAAACACTGGTACTGGACGAAGCCGACCGCATGCTGGACCTGGGTTTCGCCGATGAGCTTGAGGCAGTATTAAAGCTGCTGCCAAACAAACGTCAAAACCTTCTTTTCTCGGCAACCTTCCCCGAAGGGGTAAAAGAGCTAACCCGAAACTTGCTGCACAATCCAACCGAGATCGAAGTAAAGGTTGAATCCAGCATTCCGGAGCAGGTTCAACAGCGAGCGATCGAAGTGGATCGAGATAAACGCACCTCCCTGCTGAAGCACCTGATCAAGGAAGAGGGCTGGTCACGCGTAATCGTTTTTGTTGCCAGCAAACGCGGGGTAAACAACGTTACCATGAAGCTTTCTCGTGCGGGCATCAAAGCGGAAGCACTGCACGGTGACCTGACTCAAACCGCACGTAAAGAAGCGCTGGCCAACTTTAAAGCCAAAAAATTTAAGGTACTGGTTGCGACGGACCTGGCTGCCAGGGGTATCGATATCGCGAACCTGCCTTGCGTGGTGAACTATGACCTGCCACGCTCACCTGCGGACTATGTGCATCGCATCGGGCGTACCGGTCGTGCCGGTGAATCCGGTGTCGCGCTGTCGTTTATCGATCACGAAAACGATGCCCACTTTAAACTGATCGAAAAACGCACCCGTCAACAACTTCCACGTGAGGAAGTCAAAGGCTTCGAGCGCTCGCCATACGCACCGGTTGAGCTGCTGGATAAACCCAAAGGACCGGTTAAAGGTAAACGTAAGAGTAAGAAAGACAAACTGCGCGAAGCCGCGGCAAAAGAACAGCAAGGGAAATAAGCTCAGCGGTACACGCAACATTCCAGTTGCTAGCGCCCTCTGCAACTAGATCTGCTTAACCATCAAGACTGCATCCCCAGCGTAATGAATCAGCGGATGGGGATGTACTGGTGCCCGATCCACTTCCTTGTATCCGTAGCGCTCATACAGCGCCTTTGCACCGCTATTCTCTTCAAAAACGATCAGGCTAAGCACAGAGAACCCTTTCTCTCGCGCATGCCTTTCCGCTAACGCCAGCAGCCGTGTTCCTATTCCTAGCCCACGGTACTCTGGAAGCAACGCCATACCGCAGATGTAATAACTGTTATCGACCTCAAGCTTCGAGTACGGGGCGAGCACTGGATCCTCTTCCACATAGGCGGGATCAACCTGCATCGGAAATGCCACCAACATCCCAACAACCTCACTATCGCTGACAACAACCGAGCAATTGCGGTAACTGAAGTTTGTGTCTTCCCGCTCATAACGGTGCTGCCCTACAGCCAGGATATCTTCGCCAGGTTCTGCAAGTTGGGTCCAAATATAATCGGCAACGCCGTCAGATGAAATACTGTATAAACGGGCAATGGCCGCACAATCAGACTTAACAGCGGGACGGATGGTGGAGCTCAGCATGATGCTTCCCCCTCAAGTTGGCTTAGGAAAGATGGGTAACCAAATACCCCCCTACAATGAGCATAGCGGAAGGAAACGACAACGTCGGGAAGCGCAGAAAAAGGGCAGAACCCCGAACCTATGTATACGCACGGCTCGGAACGGGACACCATTAACTGAAGGCACCTTCAGCCAAGATAAACTGAAAACGCCTGGGGAGGTTAGTAGCCCCACCCATGATAAACGCTCGGGATCTCTCTCGATTTAATAACGCCCCAGCCACTCACTGCTCCAGATAGCCCGTGCTGGGATTATGGAAACAACCGCAAATCAACACCAATATTGTATCGCCTTCCCCACAACCGGCATGAAAGCGATCTGTAAAGATTTGATAGTCAGGTTAGGCGAAATTCAACAAATTTAGAACGGCCTCCACCTAAATAGCAATCCCATTAAAACCAGGCAGTTTATTTGTTTCTTGGCCACTCCAATGTCCGCGATCCCCCCTTAAAAAACGCCAACGTCTCATAAAACCATACAAATTGTGGTTATAATTTTTAGTTACTTCCTCGCCTAGCATGTAATGTTTATAGGCTATACTTACTGTTCATCTAAAGCTCAATGCTGAATGGATTCCAAATGACAAGGAAATCACTTTCTAATTTCTATTCGCCGTCATTTTTATTTAGATTGATTGGAACACTCCTCATCTGCGTGTCGCTGTATGCCGTTTTCGGATGGCTTACGGATACGCCACCCTCACTCTTTCTGCCACACGCGCCCACTATGAAGATGAATACAGCACTTGGCGTTGCATTGTGTGGCTCAGCGCTTTTAGTGTTTAACACAAGAGTCTTCGGCATTAGAGCAGAGCTTTTTCCAGCTCTCTCCCTTATCGCCATTTCCACACTGACCTTGTGCCAATACTATTTAAATTTGGATCTCCATATTGACAACATATTCATCGAAGATAGCTTTTCAACTAAGCTGCCAGGGAGGCCATCCGAAGCAACAGCAGTCACTCTGCTGTTTGCGGGTCTTTGCATCACCCTATACTCTTTCCGTATTTGTACCAAAGCTCTGCACTGTGACCTTCCTATTTTAGTCGGTCTATTTATTCCGCTTTTAGGCGTGTCGAGCTACATATATGGTTATGAAAGCATAGCGACCTTTACTTTTATTGAATCAATGTCTTTGCCCACCGCCTTGAGCCTGTCGGTTTTTTTTATCGGTTTTTCACTCACTCAGCGGGAAAGCCTACTTCACAGTTACTTCAACAATAGCTCCCTGACGTTTCGTGAACTTCGCAGGCTATCTTTCCCTGTGATCATTTTCCCAATTGCAGTGGGTTGGATCGCCCTATACTTCATTCGTGAACAAAACGTAGCACCTGAACTGGGGATCGCATCAATGGCCGCAATATGCAGCATTGTGGCCGTCATCGGCTTGCTATGGAACTCATTCAAAGAATCCAAGTGGCAGGGTCAGTTTGCCGCTGAGCAGAAAGCTAAGTTGCTGGCTCAAACAGAACTTGCGTTTGCCCTGGAAACATCAATGGGCGCTGTATTGCTCTTCTCCTCTCGAGGTGATGTCGTCGCTGCAAATAGTGGCGCCAGTCGTATTTTCGGCTGGGAAATAAACGAAATGAAGGACATGAACCTTCAGCACTTTATCCCTCCCCGATTACGTGATGCTCATGCCGGTCACGTCAAGTCTTTCAGGCAGGGGGAAAAACAAAAGCAGGTCAACGATAACTTGTTAAACATGGTGGGCTATCACAAGTCAGGAAAAGAAATACCGATTCTGGTGAGCATTAACAAACAGTTGATCGACGGTGAAATGATGTTTGGCGCCGTCATAATGGATGCGACCGGTATTTCAGATCAACTAACGCGCTTCAAGACCCAAGCAGAAAAAGATTACTTAACTGATATAGCCAACCGACACGGACTGGACGCATACATCGACAGCCTTCAGCAAGAGCGGTCCGGACAGCTGATGTCCCTCCTGGTGGTCGATATTGACTACTTCAAACGCGTAAACGACACCTACGGCCATGCAGTAGGAGACAAACTTCTACAAAGTTTTGTCGTGCGGATTAAAAGCACACTGCGCTTTCACGACAAACTATTCCGGCTCGGAGGCGAGGAATTCCTCGTTGTTTCAAAACGAACGTATTCAGATGGCGCAATTACATTAGCGAACCGTATTCGCACAGCAATCGCATCGACCCCTTTCGCCTGCCACGACAACACACTGTCGATTACATGCAGCATCGGAGTGTCTGATATTCGCGTAGGCAAAGATGACTTTACGGAACAACTGCGTAAAGCAGACGAAGCGCTGTACATTGCCAAGCGAGAAGGCAGGAATTGTGTTCGCCGCTGTGACGAACAGACGGAAATAGAGACGGCACTTTAAAGTCAAAAAAAGCGGAGGCCCGAACCTCCGCTAAAACGCGGTTCCGACAGGATTAACCACGGAGTGAGGACGTCATCAGCCAAGAGAAACGGATGACGCCTGAGGAGGAGATCCCGTCACAGCCCCTATGCTTTATGTGACGGGATTCCAGGGTCCTTCAAAAAACGAACGCGCTCAGCGGCCCTTCAACACCTTGTTCAGTGCATCCACGAAGTAATCCATACACTGATCGTTAAGCCCGGCAACGTTCATGCGACTGGAGTCGATCATGTAGATACTGTGCTGGGTCCGCAGCGCTTCAACCTGCTCTGGCGTGATACCCAAGAAGGAAAACATACCAAACTGCTGCTGGATAAAACTGAAGTCCCCCTCGATATCAGAAGCGGCAATCTTTGCTACCAACCCCTGACGCAATTCCTGAATGCGATTGCGCATCCCTTCCAGTTCATCCAGCCACAGCGTTTCCAGCTTTTCATCCGCCAGAATGGTTTCCACGATTGCTGCACCGTGTGACGGCGGCATCGAATAGTGGCTACGGATTTTACTGAACAACTGACTGCCTGCATTACGGGTCTGTTCTGCATTCGCCCCTACGATAAACAGTGTTCCTGTTCGCTCGCGGTAAAGACCGAAGTTTTTGGAGCATGAGGTAGCCACCAGCATCTCCGGCATTCGCGCAGCCAGCATCCGTACGCCGTACGCATCCTCATCGATACCGGAGCCCAGCCCCTGGTAAGCCATATCCACAAACGGGATCAGCCCTTTGCGCTCTAGCACGTCAGCCACAGCATCCCACTGCTCACGGCTCAGGTCGGCACCACTTGGGTTATGGCAACATCCGTGAATCAACACGAAATCACCAGCCTTGGCACCTTCCAGTGAATCCAGCATGGCATCAAACTGGATCGATTTGTTTTCATAGTCGTAGTACGGGTACTCAACAATTTCGAGGCCCGCGCCACCCAACAATGGCACATGGTTGGCCCAGGTTGGTGTACTCACCCACACCCGACTTTCACTGTTGCAGCCACGCAGGAACTCAGCCCCCATACGCAACGCACCACAACCACCCGGGGTCTGGGCAGAGACAATACGACCGTCGCTCAGCGCAGGATGATCGGCACCAAACACCAACTTGCTCACCAGTTCATTAAACAGTGGAGATCCTGCTGGTGCGGTGTAGCTTTTAGTAGTTTCACGCTCCAGCAGGCGGGACTCCGCCCACTGAACAGCCTGCATGATCGGCGTGTGTCCCTGATTATTTTTGTATACACCAATTCCCAAATCGATCTTGTTGGGATTGGTGTCTTCCCGGTAGCTGAGCATCATCGCCAGAATCGGGTCTTGTGGAATCGCTTTCAGTGCTTCAAACATAACTTTATTCCTATCCGCTTATACGCCCAGTCCGTTCAATGCAGCCAGCAGTTCCTCGGATTGCTGACGCGCCTGCTTCGCTGCCTGCTCTTTAACCGGACCAAAGCCACGAATCTCATCCGGGACCTGAGCCAGCTTGATGGAGGTCTGGTAGTTCTGCGTGTTCAGACGGGTAACCAGCGTTTCGACCTGTGAGATGTACTCGTCACGCAACTGACGCTCCAGCTTACGATCCGGGTGATAACCAAAGATATCCAGCTTGGTACCACGCAACTTACGCATCTTCGCGACGGTACCCAGCGCTTTAAGCATCCACGGGCCAAAGGTCATCTTCTTCGGACGCCCCTGTGCATCCTGCTTGCGTGCCAGCAACGGCGGCGCCATGTGGAAGGTGATTCGGTAATCGCCTTCAAAGGTATCGCTCACTTCGTTCAGGAAGTCGGAGTCGGTGTACAGACGCGCTACTTCGTATTCATCTTTGTACGCCATCAGACGGAACAGCTGTTTGCTTACAGCCTCGGTCAGCGCTTGGGAATCTACACCCAGCGCGCTTTCTGCACCTGCAACGTTGTTCACCAGTTCACGGTAACGTGCCGCGTATGCTTCATCCTGGTATTTGGTCAGGAATGCGGTATTCCGGCTGATCTGCTCATCCAGCGTCAGTTCCGGTGCAGGCTTGTGGCAACCGGCTGACTGCTTGACAAACGCCGGCTCAACCGCCGCGATACGGCCCCAGTTGAACGCGGTCTTGTTCTTATCGATCGCAACGCCGTTCAGTTCGATCGCCTTCAGCAGTGCCTCCAGCGATACCGGTACCAGACCAGACTGCCATGCGAAGCCCAGCATCATCACGTTGGAGAACACGGTGTCGCCCAACAGCGCCTCCGCCAGACGGTTGGCATCGATCTGAGACAGACGGTCGTCGCCCACTGCTTCGCCCAGAATACGCACACGGCGGGTGGACTGCATATCGGCATCGCGATAAAGCACGTTGTCCGCAGTGGCGATCTCGGCCAGATTCAACACCGCACGGCTATGATCCTTGCGCAGCACACTCAACGCCTTATCAGAAGTGGCAACAACCATGTCACAGGCGATCATCGCATCGGCCTGACCGGTTTCAATCCGCACCTGATGGATAGCGTCCGGCTGTGGCGCCAAGCGCACATAACTCAGTACGGTACCGCCCTTCTGTGCAAACCCCATGAAGTCCAGCACAGTCGCACCTTTGGATTCCAGATGCGCCGCCATGGTGATCAGCGCACCGACGGTTACGACACCGGTACCACCAACACCACCCACCAGCAGGTTGTAGACCTTGTTCAGTTCACCGACTTGAGGCTTAGGCAGTGCCGTCAGTTTCTGATGGAACGCTTCACCGATAGAGACACCGCCGCCCTTGCGCAGCTGACCACCTTCGATGGTGACGAAGCTTGGGCAGAACCCGGTCACGCAGGAGAAATCCTTATTACAGGAGGACTGGTCGATACGACGCTTACGCCCCTGCTCTGTCTCACGCGGGATCACCGACAGACAGTTGGATTGCTGCGAGCAGTCACCACAACCTTCACACACATTGTGGTTGATGAAGGCACGGCGCTGAGGGTCCGGGAACTGGCCGCGCTTACGGCGGCGACGTTTTTCTGCGGCACAGGTCTGGTCGTAGATCAGTACGGTCACACCCGGGATCTCCCGCAGCTCTCGCTGGATTGTGTCCAGCTCATCACGGTGATGAAAGGTCGCAACGGACGGGAAGATACTCTTATCGCTGAACTTCTCCGGTTCGTCGCTCAAAATCGCGATCCGTTTAACTCCTTCTGCGAATACCTGGTTGGCAATCGCGGGTACAGTGATCACACCGTCAACCGGCTGGCCACCGGTCATCGCCACCGCGTCGTTAAACAGGATCTTGTAGGTGATGTTGGTGCCCGCCGCCAGTGACTGACGGATCGCCAGGGAACCCGAGTGGAAATAAGTACCTTCACCCAGGTTCTGGAATACGTGTTTGTTTTCGAGATAACGGGACTTGGAGATCCAGTTCACACCCTCTCCGCCCATCTGAATCAGGGATTCAGTCTTGCGGTTCATCCAGGAGGCCATAAAGTGACAGCCGATGCCCGCCTGAGCGCGACTGCCTTCAGGTACCTTGGTGGAGGAGTTGTGCGGACAGCCGGAACAGAAGTACGGCAGACGGCGCACACCACCCGGATCACACACGGAACTGCCGCGCACGCCGATCTCAGCCAGTTGCTCTCGGAAATCATCGCCCAAGAGTTTGGTGATGCGATCAGCCACATAGCGCGCCAACATGTTCGGCCCCAGCTCTCCCACGTATGGGATCAGTGGTTCGCCGTTTTCGTCGCGCTTACCGACCACTGTGACATTGATGGTCTCATCCGGCGCTGACATGTACTCCTTGATCTGGCTTTCGATGATGCCACGCTTTTCCTCGACAACCAGCACTTCCTGCTTGCCGCGGACAAAGTCCATCACACCACTGCGCTCCAGCGGCCACACCATACCGACTTTGTAAATATCCAAGCCCAGCGCGCGACATTTTTCTTCGTCCAGGCCCAGCAGCTCAAGCGCTGCCATCAGGTCCAGGTGCGCTTTACCAGTGGTGACGATACCAAAGCGGGCATTGTCGTTGTCGTAAATACGCTTATCGATCGGGTTGGCGCGGGCAAAGGCAGCGACTGCCGCCAGTTTGTGCTCGATACGGGTTTCCAGCTGAGGCCCTGGCAGGTCCGGCCAGCGGTAGTGCAAGCCTCCGTCCGGCACCTCGAAGTCTTCAGGAATGTTGAACGTTGGCAGCTCGTCAATCTGCACGGATGCAGCGCTCTCAACGGTTTCGGAGATCGCCTTGAAACCAGTCCACATGCCGCTGAAACGGGACATGGCAAATCCCCAGAGGCCAAACTCGAAATACTCAGAGATGCTCGCGGGGTTGATGGTTGGCATAAACCACGCCATGAAGGCCACGTCGGACTGGTGCGGCATACTGGAGGACACACAACCGTGGTCATCACCGGCTACCACCAGCACACCACCGTTTGGCGAGCTGCCGTAGGTGTTGCCGTGTTTTAGCGCGTCTGCGGCACGGTCCACACCCGGTCCTTTGCCGTACCAGATACCAAACACACCATCGACATTTTTGTCCTGATCGGTTTCCACCTGCTGGGTACCCAACACCATGGTCGCGCCCAACTCTTCGTTGATCGCAGGTACGAAGTCGATATCGTGATCTTTAAGAAGGTCTTTTGCCTGCCACAGAGCCTGGTCATACCCACCCAGCGGAGAACCACGGTAGCCACTGATAAAGCCTGCGGTATTGAGATTGTTCTTGCGGTCCAGCTGGCGCTGCATCATCGGCAATCGCACCAGCGCTTGCGTACCGGTCAGGAAGACACGACCGGTTTCACGGGTGTAACGGTCTTTAAGGGAGTAGTTGTCCAGAGAGCCTTGCTCCGGGCTCTGCACCTGGCTCTTGTCATGGCCCATGCCATATACCTCAACAATGTGTTTTTTATTCTTATCTGGCGGGGTCCGAGTTATTGATCTGGATCAATCGCCATCAATTTGAGAAATAGTCTATGAGGTTTTAGGAGAAAGGTGCTTTCGAAATGGATATCAATTCCCTTTAAATAAGAAAAGATCTAAACTTTAAAGGCGCCTAAACGAAACAATCTTTCACAATAACAACAATCAGTGAATATATGTCTGAAACACTCGATCGTTATGACCGCCTTATTCTGAAAACCCTTCAAGAGGATGGTCGCATCTCCAACCAACAACTGGCCGATCAGGTAGGTCTCTCCACCGCCGCGTGCTGGCGTCGCGTAAAGGCACTGGATGAACGTGGGATATTGAAAAAGCACACCACACTTATCAGCCCGGAAGCGATGGGCTATGACCTGTGTGTGTTGATCATGGTGACACTCATTCGCCACCAGCAGGACCACACCAAAGAGTTTGAAGCAGCAGTGAAAGCGTGCCCGGAGGTATTGCAGTGCTATGCAGTGACAGGGGATGCCGATTACGTACTGCGTGTGATCATCCCTAACATGGCCGCCTACGATACGTTTCTGAATGAAAACATCTTTACCCTACCGGGCGTTAATCAGGTGAAATCCAACTTTGCACTGCGTGAGGTGAAGTATGAGACCGCCATTCCGGTCGACACTGTTTAAGATGAACAGCGCGTTTAGTGTGAATTAAATCGCTCCTGAATCATCCGCAAAACCTCCGGATCGATACTTGTGTTGAACGCTGACTGAGCCGTCGCGACGGTGATCGCGACGAATATTCCCGTTAGCATAATCCCAAGAAAAGCGATGATCACGGCCAGAACACGCGATACCCGCCGCATAGGCCGAATGTCGCCGTACCCTACAGTTAGCGCGGTGATAAACGACCAATAGAGTGCATCAAACCGCCCCCAGCCCTCTATGCGGCCGACGACCTGCCCCACCAACACGATCAATGTGCCGAGCATAAGAAGCAGCGGTGACGCAAGATAGACGCCCCAAAAGAACAGCTGCATAAAGGTTAGCGAAAATTCCATAACCTCAAGTGTAGCTGTTACAAACCGCTAAACCGCCTCGTTTACCTGCCAATTAACTCCGGCATAACCCCAGGGCATCAGCGCCCCTCTGTTGCTGCCAGGCCATAAACCCAGTCACGCAGACCATTGCAGCCCCGGCCACCGCCAGAACAAGATAGAGAAAAGACAAAGAGCCGGTGAGGTTCTGAATATAACCTGCTGCCAGATTACCAGCGCTTCCCCCCAAGGCAGACGCCACCATCCCCAATCCACTAAGTTGCATCGTGGCGATCGGAGAGTAACGCTGTGCAACCCAGGAAGAGACGATGCCCCAGACTGGAAAATACATCAGCCCATAACCGGCGCCCACGACAAGCGCATACTCAACCGGATCGTAACTGAAAGCCGCCAACCCAAACGCAAAACCCAAAGACATTATGAGCAACGCGGTCACATGGCCCTTACGATCAGCCAGCCATCCTGCGGTGATGCCCGCAACCATTCCACTCACGCCCAACATGGTCCATGTCGGCCCCGCCAGCGTTTCAGATTGCCCCAGCTCATCCAGATAGGCGTTAAGCCAACTGCTGAAGGTGATGCAGCACAGGCCAATCAGAAAATAGATCAGACAACTCAAAAAGGCCCGCCTTTCCGTCAGAAATGCTCTGAATAGCTGTCGGGTCGAAAGCACCGCAGTTTCAGATTCGGCGAGTTTGTAATTTTGGCAAGGCGATGCATGAGCCGGTAGCGAACGCATCATCTGAATTGTCACCAACACCACCGCAGCACCCACACCGGCCACCATCACCCATGCACTTTGCCATCCCCAGATCGGCACCCACCAGATAAGAATCAATCCATTGATACCATACCCCCAAGCTGTACCGCTTCCCGCTGCTGCCAAAGACAAAGCGGCCCTATCCTCTGCTACATGTTGACTGATCAATCCCACGATACCGCTCCAACACACTGCAGCACTGAAGGCCAGCAGTGACAGAACTGGGATAAGCAGCAGTGGACTCGATGTGAAGGAGAGAGACAGCAGCAGAAGCGAACTACCGCCCCCCGCCATCAGGATAAGCTTTTCAGGTGTAAAATAGCGCCCCAGAAAGCCAACAGACAAGGCGCCCGACAGGTACGCAGCCTGGGTTGCTATTCCAACTGCAGCCAAGTGCCAATGGGTCAGACCGAGTGTATCGCGCATAAACGGGAACAGGGCCGCAAACAGAAACACACCAAACCCATGACTGAGCACCTGGTTCGAACCCAATATAACTGTCATCTTCATCACAGCTGCCTCCACAAAGAAAATACCGCGACACAATTGCGGCAAGTAGGAAGCGCATTCTAGAATGCTTGACCGCATTCAATATATCTAATTATATTGACCCCTACCTTCAACAAAATTGAATCCTAATGAAAGACCTGCCAATCACACTGCTCAGAACATTTGTCACCGTGGCGCGCACGCTTAATCTGACAAATGCCGCTCAGCTACTCCACAAAGCCCCTTCAACTGTCAGCATGCAGTTGAACCGGCTGGAGCAACTGTTGGACGCAACCTTAATGGAACGCGGGCAGTACGGTGTAAAACTGACGGCAGCCGGCCGGCAACTTGAAAGCGACGCCCGCCAGTTGATCAACCTACATGACCAGATCGTTGGCAACTACCAGCATGGCACTATCAACGGCACGGTGCGCCTTGGCACCCACGATCAGTACGCAACGCGTGTGCTGACACCAATACTTGAAGCTTTTGTCCACTCCTACCCGGAAGCCAACCTGGAAGTCTTTAGCGACCATCGCCCTCAGCAACTCAAAAAAATGCTGGACGACGGCAAACTGGATATCGCGCTGGTAGAGATGCCACTGCTCTCAGAAGGTGGAGAACGATTGACGCTGGACGAGCTGGTTTGGGTACGGTCACAGACTCATCAAGTGGAGCAGCGTGAGCCACTGCCTCTGGCCGTATTCCCTGAAGGCTGCTACCACAGGGAATGCGCGCAGAGCACACTCAAGCAAGCGAAAATAAACTATCGCATCGCATTTAGCACCCAGAGCCGGGCGGGTATTTTGACCGCTGTCCGGGCGGGTATTGGTGTGGGGGTCCTCCCTCGTTCAACCGTCGAACAGGGCATCTCGATCATTGAGTCAGGCTTACCAGCCCTCCCCAAAACCAACACCACGCTCTTCGTTGCGGATCACGCAAATGAAGCCACTCTCAGACTGTGCGATACAATTCGGGAGGGGGCTACTAACGGTGCACTGCACTGACTAGAGTGCACGCCCCCGCAATCTTGTACATTAAAGCCAACTAGTTAACAGGCACACCAAACCGGCTCTGCACAAACGCCACTCGATCATCCGGTGTCAGAGCGAGCGACTCCATCTTAGAAATGGTCTTTAGTCTGAGCCTCAATCCCTGATGATTCGCAATCTGAATCGCCAGCCCCGGACGAGCATTCAACTCCAGCAGCATCGGCCCTTTGTAAGCGTCCAGGACCACATCGACGCCAAGATAGCCTAGCCCTGTCATTTCGAAACAACGAGCGGCCATATACAGCAGGTGATGCCAATCCGGAATTGCAACCTCTTCCAAGGCTGTACCGGTGTCGGGATGGTGGGTTACAGGTCGGTCAAACTGAACTGCATGCGATGCGCACCCTGTGGCGATATCAATCCCCACGCCTACGGCTCCCTGATGCAAGTTTGCCTTGCCGTCGGAAGCCGCCGTGGATAAACGCGTCATTGCCATGACCGGAAAACCACGAAATACGATTATTCGAATGTCCGGCACGCCTTCATAACTGTAACGGATAAACCGGTCATCGAAGTGGATCAGATCTTCGATGATAGCCTTGTCCGGCTGCCCACCCAAGGAGAACAGTCCCGCGAGGATATTAGAGGTATGGCGCTGGATATCAGCCAGGGAGAGCGCCTGATTGTTCGGTTTATAATACTGCTGATCATCGTGATCATGGATCACCAAGATCCCTTTGCCACCGCTGCCTTTGGACGGTTTGATGCAAAACGCGGCCTGATTATGCAAAAGCGTCTCAATGTCATGAATCTCGTGCTGGTATCTAATAACCCCCACCAGCCTAGGTACGTTTAAACCAGCGTTAATCGCCAACTCTTTAGTTTTGAGTTTGTCATCCACTAAAGGGAAAAGCCTGCGTTCATTGTGACCGCCGATATACTCAATATTACGCCTATTCATTCCCAGCACACCGAGCTCGCGTAGTCGCCGTGGTGAGATCAGCCATTTCATTTACCCTTCTCCTGGTCAGCGCTGTTAAATGGACTGAACCGGATCAGCTCAATACAGCGATAGCCCGTATAGCTACCCAGAATCAGCACTATCGCCAGGAGCACAAACTGTAATCCGGGGAAGTTGAAGGTCAGGTGCTGTATGTAGTGATTGGACATCAAGGTATACGCAAGCAGCGCTACGATCAGTGAGCCCCCACCTTGCTTGAGTACCTCTTTAGGGCCTTCCTCTTCCCACAGTAACGACAGTCGTTCGATGGTCCAGGCGATAATGATCATCGGGAAAAAGATAATATTGAGGCCTTCGACAATCCTTAGGTTGTAGGCGATCACCGAGAAGGTCGCCGTAAGCAGGATGACAACGATAATCACCGCACTGATACGGCCGACCAATAGCAGATTAAGCCGTGACAGGTATCCTCGTACCACCAAACCGGTCATCACAACCAACACAAACCCCGCCAGACCTGCGCCAAGGGTTGTTTGCATCAATGCCAACGCCATCAACACAGGCATGAACGTACCCGAAGTTCGCAGGCCCACCAGCACACGCATAATCATCACCACCACAACGCCGACCGGGATCAGCAAAAGCCCACGAAAAAGCTTCTGTTCTTCAAGCGGTAAACTGTGCAACGAAACCTGCATTGCACTGACATCCGCGTATTTCTCTTCCAATGCGGTTTGTATCTTTACCACCTCCCGCAACATTGAAAAACTCACCCGGGTATTTGAACCACCCACGAGATCAATCAGCGGCTGATCCTCCATCTCCCATATCAATAATCGAGCCGGTCTCCCCTCCTTGCCGGTTTCCAGGTTGAAGAACGCCACCTGATCACCGGAATAGACCATCAGATACGGCACACTGTCCTGATTTCGGCGGTTATGTCTTAGGGGAACTGCTGTGACCTGACGCGCGGGAATGGACGCGAATTGCATCAGCAACAATGCAGCCTCGGCCAGGCTCCGGTTCTGGCGTAACAAAGCCACCTGCTGATCCTCTGATCCCAATGCATTCATCAACTGCGCTGCCAGGGTTATCTGATCAGCCGACCGTGCCTGCGCTTGCTCGATCATCGCCAAAGCGGCCAGCGTGATAGGCTCCGGAAGGATAGGCGCCGGCAGGACCTCAGGGGGTGGAGGCCAAGCCTCGGTCTGCTTGCTGTCCAACAAAAACGTCGCCCGGTAATACAACACTTGCTTGCCGTACGCTTTCTGCACTGACCAACGTACAGCCGGAAGCTGTTCTTCGGTCAGATAACTAAGCCCATATCCCGGAGACGCAGTCGCTTGCTCTAATAAGGTAAAACCTGGTTGCGTGTCCGGAATAGCCATTTGGGCGACAACCGCATCCCCATCAGCCACAAACTCCAACCGCGCCTCTACGCTCCAAATTTCGCGGGTTTCACCGGGCAGCCAAGGGATCTCAAGGCTTAAGTGGCGGTATATCGCACTTCCCAGACCGATGCAGATCAACAGGAGGACCAGAATATAAAAGGGGATTCGCTCTTGCATATCGCCCCCTTACTGCCTTAGGGCCTGTTTGCCATTATCTGGCTTGGCGCTTTGAGGCTTACTCCCCTGAACGTACAGGCGCGCCACATCTACAACCATCAGGTCACGCAGCACATTGCGCCCAATCAAAACCTCATATTTCAGGTGGCTTCGGTCCGCTAAGGTAAATTCGCCGATATAAGCGATTTCACCGATCTTAACGCCGAGCTTCACAACCGGACGCTTATTACTTTCGCTTGCTGCCGCCTGACGAATGTTGACGAAGCGCTCCAACCGTTGCGAGATTGTGCGACCGTCGGCGAGTTTGAACCGAACCCAGCGCTTACCGTTACGCTCAAACTCGGCAATATCTGTTGCCCCCAGCGATGATGTCGCTGCACCTGTATCCATGCGCGCTTTGGCGATGAGCTGCTCATTTCCCAAATCAATAACGGCCCACTCAACTGCGCCCACAATGGTCTTGTTCCGTAGAGATTCACGAATTTTGGGACAATCTGGAGGTGCCGTTTTGCGGGTAAGTATCAGCGCTTCACGGGACTCTGCCTCCCGCTCAATCGCTTTGGTGGTGTTTTCCTGGGCGGTGATCAGCTCTTCAATCCGCACTAGAGATTCGCGGCACTGCTGATCAGCCGATTGTGCCAGTTTTATGGTGTCACGCTGTAAACGCTCTGTTGCTATGCATCCTTCAAGCAAGAGTATCGCGAGCAGCATTATTAATGCTCTCATCGTATAACTCCGTCGATAGATCGGATTGCCGAGCGACACCTGAAAGACTGCGGCGCACTCAGGGCTTAGGTTAAGCCTTGTATTGAAGGATAGTTCAACATACCTCCAGCGTTAATCTCACCATACGCTTTAACAATGACGCTTCCTCCTCTTAACGAGGGTCCACCTGACGTAGCCAGCTTCATACGGTATGCCAACAGGTGCAGGCGCACGGGTATGATCGATCTACAGAACGCCGAAGCTGTAAGCTCGTTCCAGGTTGTCTGTTAACCGTATGCTTCCAGCACCATCTGACTAAAAAGCACCACACAAAACCCGACTACCGCGCCTAATGGGGGAGCCCAATGCTTCTTCAAACGGGACTGAGGTGCAATGTCCTGAAACACCAGATAAAGAATGCCACCGGATGAAAACAGCATAATCAGGCCAAGTACGTAGCGGTGTTCGCCCAGAAAGAAGTATCCGCTCAGGCCCGCAATCGGACCTAAAGCGACCAGGCTTTTCATGATCGCCATGGTTTTCACCGGGCTGCAATACTGGGCGTAAAGCTCGCGATACGCGTTAAATCCCTCCGGTATATTCTGCAATCCCACCAGCACAGCCAATAACGCAGCAACCGGTGATCCCAACGCCATGAGCCCTCCCAACGCTACGGCTTCTGGCACGTAATCCAGTACCATCCCCATCAACTGGGGCGACTCACGCCTACGCAGGCCCAAAACCCTTTCAATCACAAAAAACGCTATGCCACCCATAAGCAGTACGGGAATTGCCATCATGGAACCGTTCAAGCTCTCAATACCTTCGGGCACAAGCACAAATGCCACCGCACCCAATAGAATTCCTCCCCCCAAGGCAATCGTGAAATGCCTGAACTCTTTGTCCAACCAGTTTGGCAGAATCCGCTCGAAACTCGCCAGATACCCTCCAAGTGGTATACAGGCCCCTGCTATCGTTGTAAGCAGCACAATAAAAAGTAGATCGAGTATCACCCTGATATGCCTCGCAAAACATGCTTGTGTAACACCAACATTACACCGCCAGACCAGCTATGTGTATCAAGGACGATACATTGGCGCCATCCGCGCGAGATAAAAAAAGGAGGCCGAAGCCTCCTTAAAACGCGGTAACGTTATTCAGTACCACTGATGGAAGACACTAACCGAGGGTCTGCGGTTTTTGTGCCTCTATACAGGTGTGATGACAAAGCAAGTCCTGCGGGCCGGGCCGACGGAGGCGCCGGACGCCCCTAATTGTCTTAGTCGGTGCCTCAGCCAGCACCGGTTGCAGGATTTTTTGATTCAGACCTCCAGCACAACACCTATCTGCGCAACGTGTTGTTTGATCGAAGGCTGAACGAAAAGGAATCGAACAGATTGACCAGACCTGCCGGATGGGCGACAGCTGAACTCGGCGCTGTCGATACGTCGATGTAAGTCATAGCATTATTGTTATTCTGTGTCGTCTTTTGTGTGAGAGCCGTGCGTTACAGAGCCGGTAAAGCACGTCCCAACAACCTCACGGGCATACAAATACCCCCGAAAAGTCATTGAGGACACCCAATGTAGAGAATCAAAACAACGATAGAAAGAATATATTATCTACCAACTCCATCAAATTTACTGATAACCTAAAACCAAATCATGATGGAGCCAACACACCTATGCGTCTGGATATTGAAGCACTGCGGGTATTAGACGTTGTTATACAAGAGGGCAGCTTCGCCAAAGCCGCCAACCGTCTGCACAAGGCACAATCAGCAATCAGTTACCAGATCAAAAAACTGGAAGACCAGTTGGACGTTACCATTTTCGACCGTAGCAGCTACCGCGCAGAACTGACCCCTAAAGGGAAAGCACTGTGGATAGAGGGCAAGCGTCTGTTGGAACAGGCAGCCCGTATCGAGAAGCTGGCGGACCATTACTCCGAGGGCTGGGAGCCCAACTTCGACTTAGTGATCGATGCATCATTGCCGATGGAACCGGTCATGAAAGCGATGAAAGTGCTGGTTGATCGGGAGATACCCACGAAAATACAGGTCAAGGTCGAAGCGATGCGTGGCGTACAAAAGCGTTTCGAGCAGGATCAGGCTCACATGATGCTGGTGAAGGATTACCAACCCGTTCCGCACCTAAAAGCAGTGCCACTGCCACAGATCACCTTTGTCCTGGTCGCCGCCCGGGAGCATGCACTGGCCAGTCTGGGTAACATCAACCTGAACCATCTGCTGGAGCATGTAGAGCTAACCATCCACGACTCCAGCGAAACATCTACGGATCGACTGGACGAACACCAGTTTGGCGGGGACCGCGTGTTTTACATGCATGGCTTTATGAGTAAAAAAGCGGGTTTGATGATGGGGCTGGGGTTTGGTTGGATGCCTGATTTCCTGATTGCCGGCGAACTGGCTGCTGGCACCCTGGTAGAGTTGGATTATGAGGGTGGCTCACGTTCCTCGTTTATGCCACTGCTCGTCTACCCCACCGACCAGCCGCTGGGCAAAGCCGGTGAACTGATTCTGAATCAACTTCTGACCGAGTTTTCTGCATTCGCCGAATAACCGATTAACGACGAAGTAGTCAGTGGCTTACCAACTCGAGTTGCTTACCAAGTAACGCAGCCATTTCATCCATCGGGATAGGGGTGCTGTAGTAGAACCCCTGTCCGATATCACACCCTTCACGGCGCAAGAAATCGGCCTGTTCAACCGTCTCGATACCCTCACCAACGACCGTGAGCTTCATACTTCGCGCTAGTGCAATGATGGCCCGTGCGATTTCCATATCATTCTGGCTTTCAGGAATATCCTGAACAAATGAGCGATCTATCTTTAACTTATTGATCGGCAACTGTTTAAGGTAACTCAGGGAGGAGTACCCAGTCCCAAAATCATCAATCGAAATCTCAATACCCGCGTCCATAAACCGCTTTAATATTCGGGATGCGGCCACCGGATCATGCATCAGTGTCCCTTCTGTGATCTCGAGTTCCAGGTGCTGCGCGGCAATCCCAAACTCCTCCAATACGCCAAATACCTGATCGTCCAGATGCTCATAGCGCAACTGTTTACTGGAGAGATTGATATTCACCGCCAAGCGTTCCAGATCCACACCCTCATCCTGCCAGGCACGCAATGTTTTACAGGCGCGGCGTAATACCCACTCTCCTATTGGGACAATCAGACCACTTTCCTCGGCAAGGGGTATAAACGCTTCCGGACATAGTAAACCTTGCTGCGGATGACGCCAGCGAATCAAGGCCTCCACACCGACTATCGAGCCGTTGTTCAGATCAAACTGAGGCTGATAAAACAGCTCAAACTGATCCTCTTCCAACGCCTTTCTCAGCTCGGAGGCAAACATCATGCGCCTCAAGACCTCGGCAGTCATATCCTCAGTGTAAAACTCAACAGTATTTCGACCTTCGCGCTTAGCCCTATACATCGCTGCGTCGGCGTGTTTCAGAAGCGTTTCCGGATCTTGCCCGTCCTGAGCAAAAAGACTCACACCAATTGAACAGGAGATGTACAACTGATGATGATCAACGACAAAGGGTTCCTCCATCGCACACCGAATTTTGCATGCTACATCGGCGATTTCCTGCACGTCTTCGAGGCCATTTATTACGGCGACAAATTCATCCCCTCCGATACGTGAAATCGTATCGTCATGCCTCACTGATGCTTGTAACCGCCTTGCCGCTATTTCCAGTACGCTGTCCCCAGCCGCGTGCCCTAGCGAATCATTGATCTGCTTAAAGCGGTCCAGATCGATAAACAGGACTGCCAGCGTGTTATCTGCACGTTCCGCTTTATAGATCTCTTGCTGTATGCGATCAAGGAGCAGCTCTCTATTAGGCAATCCCGTCAGAGTGTCATGATGAGCAAGATGGCGAAAGTGCTCCTGAGTCTGTCGCAACTCCTCCTCCACACGCTGACGCTCGAGCACCTCTTTACTCAACCGCTTTAGCTGCTGTTTCTGATCGTACTGTTCTTTAACCAACTGCGGCATCCACTGCCTTAACAGCAGAAGCAACACCGTTACTGCGACAACGATATTAACCAGTTTTGGTATAAAAACGATGGAAGGAATCGCCAGCATCTTGCCAATATCAGTCGGTAAGAAGCCAGCCTGCGCACCTCGAAACACACCAAAGTACAGACTCTCAAAGACAGTGCGCAATGCATCCAGTGCCAGCACACCCAGTAGCACCTTCATCGCTGTCGTAGTTTCACCCTGACGACGAATCCGCAGATACAGAAAGATAATAAACGACCAGAGAACCACCAGCACAAAATAGGAAACTGGTGTCGCTATCTTGAAGAAACTCACTCAATACACCCAGTACAACAGCTTAAGGATTGTCTCCCTCCTTGGGAATCAGATGGAGAATTGCTGATCTAAAGAAGTTAGAGAAGACCTTAAACCGGAAGCCTGAGTTAAACAATCATTACTAGGTAGAAGGTCGGAATTTGTAGCAAAGATATGACCCAAATCTTGATTCAAGGCCTCACGGTGTGGCTCTGGATAAATGATCGCTTGCTGAAACAACATACATTTCAAACAAACGTGTAGAGAGCAATAGGTACATACCAGCACTCACCATCCCTTTGAAAACTATAAAGCGATCATGCAGCGGCAACAGTCAATCACATTATTAGATCATCTTGATGCAATTATTATTCTTTTTATTGTTGGGATTTCTCATAACAATGACAAATATCAAGAACGCGGGGACGCACAGCAAAGGCTAAGCCAGCAGATTCGTCCCAGCAGATAACAATAACTGATCAAGAATGGGACACGACTATGAACAACTCACATAACCCACTGGGCCTTCGCGGTATCGAGTTCACGGAGTTTTGCAGCCCTGATACCGGGTTTATGGATGATGTGTTCAAGGCATTTGGTTTCTCCAAGCTGAAGTCATTCAAGGGCAAGGACATCACTTATTACAACCAGAACGACATCCACTTTCTGCTGAACAACGAGAAGGCGGGCTTCTCTGCGGCATTTGCTAAATCCCACGGCCCTGCAATCAGCTCCATGGGCTGGCGTGTAGACGATGCCGAACAGGCACTGGCAATTGCGATCGATCGTGGCGCAAAAGCGGTTGACGACGCCAGCAAGGATCTGCCTTATCCAGCGATCTACGGCATTGGCGACAGCCTGATCTACTTTATCGACAAGTTCGGTGCTCATGGCAGCATCTACGAAGCTGACTTCGAAGATCTGGCTGATCAGGTACTGGTGGAAGACAAAGGTTTCATCAACATCGACCATCTGACCAACAACGTCTACAAAGGCACCATGCAGACTTGGGCCGACTTCTACAAAAACGTGTTTGGTTTCTCGGAAGTACGTTACTTCGATATCAAGGGTCAGAAAACCGCCCTGCTGTCTTACGCTTTGCAGTCGCCATGCGGCACCTTCTGTATCCCGATCAACGAAGGTAAAGACGACAACAACAACCAGATCGACGAATACCTGGATATGTACAACGGCCCGGGCGTACAGCACATCGCGTTCCGCTCCGACAACCTGCTGGACTCCCTGGATAAACTGGACCGTTCTGTGATTGACACACTGGATATCCACGACGATTACTACGACGAAGTGTTCAACCGTGTACCGCACGTGATTGAAGACCACGATCGTATTCACAATCACCAGGTTCTGGTGGACGGTGACGACTCTGGCTACCTGCTGCAGATCTTCACCAAGAACCTGTTTGGTCCGATCTTCATCGAACTGATTCAGCGTAAGAACAACCAGGGCTTTGGCGAAGGCAACTTCCAGGCACTGTTCGACTCCATCGAGCGTGATCAGGAACGCCGCGGCGTAATCTGAGTTCTTTGAAACAGGCCGGGACCGTTACGGCCCGTCTGGCTTCCAGCCACATATTAAAAGAATTCCCGACAGGTACGGTGCCGGCGTTAAACCGGAACTTCAGGCTTCGCCGTGCCTGAGCGGGAGCTTATTGCCATCTTGTAACACCCAACGAAAAGCAGAATAACAACATGAAAATGAAAGAACTCCTCCAGAACTACGAAAACACTCCACCAGAAGTTGTGTTCGAGTGGAACGATTCCGAAACCGAAGCCCAGGGCTGGGTAGTGATCAACTCCCTGCGCGGCGGTGCTGCTGGCGGTGGTACCCGTATGCGTAAAGGCCTGGACCGCCACGAGGTGGAATCCCTGGCGAAAACCATGGAGGTAAAGTTCACCGTTTCCGGTCCAGCAATCGGCGGTGCTAAGTCCGGTATCAACTTCGACCCAGCCGATCCGCGCAAACACGGTGTCCTGAAGCGCTGGTACGCGGCGGTCGCACCACTGCTAAAAGCCTATTACGGCACCGGCGGTGATCTGAACGTAGACGAGGTTCATGAAGTGATCCCGATTACCGAAAGCCTGGGTCTGTGGCATCCACAGGAAGGCGTGGTGAACGGTCACTTCAAACCGACCACCAGCGAACAGATCCAGAAAGTGGGTCAATTGCGCATGGGCGTGTCCAAGATCGTAGAAGACAGCCACTATACCCCGGACTCCGGCCGCAAATACAAAGTGGCTGACTTGATCACCGGTTGGGGTGTCGCGGAGTCTGTCGTGAAGTACTACGACATCTACGGCGGTGACGTACAAAACAAACGCGTCATCGTGCAGGGCTGGGGTAACGTGGGCTCTGCTGCAGCCTACTACTTGGCGCAAGCCGGTGCAAAAGTGGTGGGTATTATCGACCGTAACGGCGGTCTGATCGATGTAGAAGGGATGACTGCTGAACAGGTAACCGACCTGTTTATGAACAAGCAGCACAACACTCTGACCGCGGACAGCATGCTGACATTCGAGGAAGTAAACGACCGCATCTGGGATCTGGAAGCCGACATCTTCCTGCCATGTGCAGCGTCCCGTCTGATTACTCAGGACCAGATCAGCCGCCTGATCAAGGGTGGCCTGGAAGTGGTGTCCAGCGGTGCCAACGTACCATTCAACGACCCGGAAATTTTCTACGGCCCGATCTACGAGTACGCCGATCAGAACTGCGCGGTACTCCCGGATTTCATAGCCAACTGTGGTATGGCCCGTGCTTTCGCCTTCCTGATGGAGAGCGAGATCGAAATCTCCGACCGCGCCATCTTCAATGACGTGTCCGAGACCATTCAGCGCGCCCTGCTCCAGTGTCACAACCGCTCCCGTGCAACCACTCAGGTTGCGCAGACCGCATTTGAGATCTCTCTGGAGCAGCTGACGGATTAATCCTTCGACGCTTTGCGCCGGTGTTTATCCCCGGCGCTTTTTTATGCGTGTTTCGAGCACAAAGTATGTCGCCCTCGGAGAGGGCTGCTACAGGGTGATGTCTTTTGTAGCAGCGGTCTCCGACCGCGGCAAATTTGTGCAATCAAACGGTGAGGGATGCCGCTCTCAGAGCGGGCTGCTACAGGGGCATGTGTTGTAGCAGCGAGCTCTGACCGCGACACATTCCCACAATCAAACCGTGAAGGATGCCGTCCTCTAAGCGGAATGACACATAAAAAATCCCAAAGCAATTACGTCCAATACAAGAAATAAAAAAAACCGGAGTATCCCACTCCGTTAATAGCAGAATAATAATAAGGAACGCTTCTATGTCTGATGCTATCAATGCCAGTGCAGTCAACGCTGGCAGTTCTACTGCTGTGTCGGCAGGCGGACGCCTGCAGTGGTCCAACCGCCTGACCTTTATCCTTGCAGCTGCGGGTTCTGCCGTGGGGCTGGGCAATATCTGGAAATTCCCATACATCACCGGCGAAAACGGTGGTGGTGCGTTCGTACTGGTCTACCTGGCCTGTATCTTGGTGATCGGTATCCCCGTGATGATGGCAGAGATCATGATCGGTCGTCGCTCCCAGCAAAACCCTACCGGCGCAATGGCCGCCATGGCGAAAGAAGCCGGTGCTAATCCGTTATGGAAAGGCGTGGGGTGGATGGCGATCCTCTGTGGTTTCCTGATCCTCAGCTTCTACACCGTAATCTCCGGCTGGACCCTGTCCTACACCGTGACGTCCTTATCCGGTGCATTCTCGAATATTGCGCCAGACGCGGCGGGGGCTATGTTTGGCGGTATGCTGGCCGATCCGGCGCAACTGCTGCTATGGAGTACCGTAGTTGTGGTAACCACCATGTACATCGTCTCCCGTGGCCTGCACGCAGGCCTTGAGAAGGCGATCAACTACATGATGCCACTGCTGGTTGCGCTGGTTCTGGTCATGGTGGGTTATGCGACCAGTACTGGCCACTTTGTAGATGCAATCGAATTCCTGTTCACACCGGATTTCAGCAAGCTGAGCACCGAAGCGGTTCTGGTTGCGCTGGGCCATGCGTTCTTCACGCTGAGTCTCGCATCCGGTGCGATCATGACCTACGGCTCCTACGTATCCAAGGATACATCCATCGCTAAAACGTCGATCATGATCGGTGTGTTTGATACAGCTGTCGCACTGCTGGCGGGTCTGGCAATCTTCCCGATCGTATTCGCCTACGGTCTGGAACCGGGCGCTGGTCCAGGTTTGATCTTCGTAACCCTGCCAATCGCTTTTGGTCAGATGCCATACGGTACGCTGTTCGGTACCCTGTTCTTCGTGATGCTGTCGATGGCAGCACTGACCTCTGCGATCTCCATGATCGAACCAACCGTGTCCTGGCTGGTTGAGAAGCGCAAGATGTCCCGTGGTAAGGCAAGTGCGGTTGTAGGCCTGATCCTGTGGACCCTAGGTCTGGGTACCGTGTTCTCCTTCAACATCTGGCAGGACGCTACCCTGTTTGGTAAGACCTTCTTCGACGCCATCGACTTCCTGACCGCTAACCTGATGATGCCACTGGGTGGCCTGCTGGTAGCCCTGTTTGCGGCCTGGGTGATGAAATCCAACGTGGTTAAAGATGAGCTGGGACTGGGTGGTGGTCTGCTGTTCACCGCATGGCAGTTTGTTATGCGCTTTATCACTCCAATCGCCATCATTGTGGTGTTTCTGAACGCGCTGGGCTTTATCAAGCTCTGATCAAACTCCAGTAAACCAGTGTAAGGTTGCTCTCCCCCACCCGTCACCGAATCTCCTCTCTCGGTGGCGGGTGGCTACTTTGTTTCAGCCCTGTGGCTCATCCAGCGATGGCACAGGACTGTCCATCACCGCAGCTATACTGCGCACGATCTCTCGCTCAACCGGTGTAATCACCCCATCCTGTTTCACTGCATTCACAAATCCCATCAACATACGTGGTTTCAGGTGTGGATAGGCATATGCCAGCTCTTTCACTGCGGCCCGGAATTCGCCCAACTCACAGGCATCCGCTGGCAGGATCGTTAGATTGTACAACCCTGCGCTACCGATACCCCGGTTGAAGGCGCGTTCAATATCTTCGCTGTCATCGTGCCCTTCGTAGACCAGCACCGATAACACCAGCCGATAAGGCTCAGCCACCTGCTGCATTTCCCGATAACGGGGCCGCAGGTTACGTACCTTGCCAAACTCCGGATCGAGGTAGTGCTGCAGCTCCTGGAACAGACACCACTCAAACAGATCGACCTCTTCGTCTGCACGAATCAGCAGCAACAGGCGCTGCTTAAAGAGCTTGTATTGCTCGGCAGAAAGGCATTTCAGCGCGGGCATGCTTAGCTCCAATAGCGGCAGATATAGTGCCCGCGAAAGCTGCTCCAATGCTGGGGTCTGCTGTTGAATCAACTCCAACAGCCCCGGCGTTGGCTTCTGTTTCAGGTAGCCCAGTTGTTTCTGATACACAGCTTCATCATCACTGAACAACAAACCCAGCATCAAAGCGCTTGCACCCAGCGGGTCGTGCGCCTGGCCTCTCAACGCGTCGGGGATGTGGCTCAATCCTTCCTGTACGCTAACGATATTGCCCTGCAGAAGCAGCTCGGCCGGATCAATAAACTCCCCGTTTAGCGCAGCTCCCATGGCGACCGCCTTGGCCAACTTCTCTTTATTGCGATCCTCTGCTTCGGTTTCGGGTGCCTCTTTCTGAACCTCTTTGTAGATAAAGGCGCCATTCCACTCGGGCTGCACCCGCAGAATCCGATCCATCAATGGCGGGTGCGTATCAAACATACCGCCCAGTCGGCTTAACGCCTGACCAAAGAATATATGGCTGACCTCACCGGTTGCTGGACTGGAGATGGAGGTGCCCGCCTGATGCCCACCGATCACTTTCAGAGCATCGGCGATCCCTTGTGGGTTGCGGGTAAACTGGACAGCAGAAGCATCGGCCAGAAACTCTCGCTGACGGCTGACCGCCGAACGGATCATGTCGCCAAAGAAGGTGCCCAAAAAACCAATGATCCAGAGTGCGCCACCCAGCAGGAAGACCTGTGCGCCGCTCCGATTAGATCGGACACGCAGCAAAACCTCGCCCATGCCACCGATAAACTCGATACCATGCAGGGCGGTTATCAAGCGCATGTTCAAGCGCATATCACCGTTCAGGATATGGCTGAACTCGTGGGCAATCACACCCTGTAATTCATCCCGGTTGAGCAAGTTTATACAACCGCGCGTTACACCAATGACCGCATCCGAGGGAGAATTACCCGCCGCAAAGGCATTGATACCCACCTCGTAGGCCAGCAGATAGACGGGTGGCACCGGCATACCCGATGCCAGTGCCATCTCTTCCACCACATTGAGCACGCGACGTTCATCGGCGTTATCGCTGTTGGGGTAGATACGGTGCCCACCCAAGGATTCCGCAACGCGCTTGCCGCCCTCAGAGAGCTGTAGGCGCTTGAAGATAATCGCACCCAGCACCACACACCAGATGGCGATTCCAACGTAGATGAAACGCTTCCAACTGAACTGATCCAGGATAATATTAAAGCTACTGGTTCCGTTTGGCTTGACCGCGTTCAGCTCGGTCCAGCCGATCGTGACAGCAATACAGAAGTTGGCGAGGAACACCAGCAGGGTGACGGCGATGATAAACAGCACCACCAACCAACCGGTGTTACGACGCGCACGATCCTGATGCGCAAAAAAGTCCATAGGCGACCACTCAGAAAGAGACTTTTGGTGCCGCCTGAATTGCAGCGCTGTCTTCAAACTCCAGCAGAGAGGCATCGGTGGTGTGCCCAAACATGGACGCAAACAGTACCGGTGGGAAGGTCTGACGGTAGGTGTTGTAGCTGGTTACGGCATCGTTAAACGCCTGGCGGGAGAACGCTACACGGTTCTCTGTGCTGCTCAGCTCCTCAGTGAGCTGCATCATGTTCTCGTTCGCTTTCAGATCCGGGTAGTCTTCCATCACAAAGTTCAGACGGGACAACGCACCCTGCAGGGCACTTTCGGCACCTGCCAGACTCTGGATTGCACCACCACTGGCCGGATCTGCCGCAGCACCTTTCAGCATCGCCGCAGCTTCATTACGCGCTTGGATCACCGCCGTCAGCGTGTCTTTCTCGTGCGCCATATAGGCTTTAGCCGTTTCAACCAGGTTAGGAATCAGATCGTAACGGCGCTTAAGCTGCACCTCGATCTGACTGAATGCATTCTGATAACGGTTTTTCAGGGTAACCAGGCGGTTATAGATGCTGATTACCAGCACAGCCAATGCCACTACGATCACCAGAGCAACGATAGTACCAATTTCCATATTTCATCCTTCGCAACAGGTTTCAGACACTAATACCAACAAATGGGCTGGCAAGATCATAAACATAGCTCAGTCAGATGAAAATTCGAGGCCAAATCAGAGATTTTTTGGTGTTTTGTGGCGGCAGATCAAGCTTTCGGCCGCCACCAACAAAGCAGCGTTAATCGTGGGTACGGCAACGCTCAGCAGGCACAAAGAGTTGTGCCATCAGGTAGGTTTTGAAGTCCTGCGGGTAATCCATAAAGGTCAGCGCCTGTTCCATACACGCCAACCACGCATCACGCTCCTCTGAACCGATCGGCAGATGGGCATGTGCCTTAGGAATGCGGATTGAGCCGTACTTTTCTGAGTACAGCTTCGGGCCTCCCAACCAGCCTGACAGGAAACGAGCCAGTTTATCGCGAGACTCGGTCAGGTCTTCCGGATGCATGTTACGGATACGCGCGGCCTGCGGCAGGGTATCCATTGCATCGTAGAAGTGATCAACCAGGACACGGATAGTTTCGTAACCACCCGCCGTTTGATAGGAGGCATCCCCCTGCCCGTATGCAGGCTTATCGATAGTCGGTTCAGAAATGGAATGCACCGTTACACCTCTTCGGATTCAGTCACAGCTTCGACATCAGCAGATTCAGCTGCCAGCGCCATTTTTTCTCGCTCGGCCCTGGAGATATAACGGGGTTTATTCGAGTGCTGATTCTTCGCGTTCGCCTTCTTGGCTTTCTTGGTCAGAATCTGTTTGATTTTTTTACGTCGGTTCATGCGCCGGCTGTTGCCTTTTCTGAATATCAAACGCCTATGATACCGCCAGTCAGGGGCCGAACCCAAATCCTCAGCCCCTCTGCGCATATCTGGTTATCTGCGTCGCGGGATCACGAACAACATGCCGTCACGTACTTCACAAATGCCGGACACTTCATGCCCATGCGGCGTCACAAAACTTACCTGATCCCCTTCGGCATGACCTTCACAGGCATTGATCGCTTCCTGCGGTGGTCGATGGCCATCACGTGGTCCATTCGCCGGACCACGACCGCCCGATGCACCCATCACATCCTGGCTGCCGAAACCTGCACGTCGTCCGGCCCCGCCAGCCGGACGTCCTATTCCTCCATTGCCACCCGGCCCACGCATAAAGCTGCGATCCGGTGTACCGTGGAAACAACGGGGGATGAATGGAAAGCGGTCAGTGATCACGTAGTAATAAGTCCCGTCCGGATACTCTCGGGTTACACCAGTTCGACCGTTGCAGTCGTCCAGATCCCCAAGTCCGGCCACATATTCGTAGTCCTGCACAAACGATCCATCATAGCGACCGCCCGGACCATCAGGGCGCGTACCGGATTTCACTCGGTAGCTGCTGTTGAGTTTGTGCATACCCGATGCGCTATTTTCAGCATCACGATAGCCATAAGGCCCGTAGATCGGAAAACCATCTGCAGCATACCCCAGCAGAATAGGCACCGTAGAATCAGAAAAACGGTCCAGCAAACCGGTCGGCATGCCGTGATAGTGGTAGGAACCGTCTGGCTGCACATGGGCATTGTTACGATCCACACCGAGATTCACTGCACCACCCAGCGCTTCGTACTGCCAACCAGAATAGAAGTCCCGTCGCCAAAACTCCGCTGCACCGGGATCAAATGGCACGCCGTTCACTGCCACACCAAACGGCCAAAGACCCAGTCGAGTGGCTTGGACACGGTATTCCGGGTTCCTTGGTACACGGTAAGTTTTTAGGGTTTCCTGAATCTGGTGCGGATTACCCGCATTTGGAAAACGCCCAGTGTCATGGTCTGGTAGACCGTTGGAGCGGATCACACGGTAATTACCGTCTACCGAGATCCGCGCGTCCGCGTACGCGGGTATCACCAAAATATTGACCAGATCCTGCAATACACCGGGCTGCTGACCTTCCCAACCGACCCACTCCTGATCATCCTGCTGATGCGCATACAACGGGCCAGATACCGTCAGCGCAACCCACATTCCTGCAACAGCTAAACGCATTTTTGCTCTCCTTTTTCTGCAACCTGACTCTACCTTAGGAGCCAAATGCGAGGGAAATGTGAGGTAGGGTGTAAATAATTGAAAAGAGGGAATTGCAGGCAACAAAAAAGGGCAAGACCGTTAAGTCTTACCCTTCTTCTGGCACTGCGATGTGAGCTTACTCAAATCACAGATCGCTCCAGTCTAAATAGACAACTATTTAGATAACAACGATGTTTTCAGCCTGTGGGCCTTTCTGACCCTGAGTCACGCGAAACTCAACGCGCTGACCTTCTTCCAGAGTTTTGAAGCCGTTGCCGGAGATAGCGCTGAAGTGAGCGAAAACGTCCGGGCCGTTTTCCTGAGCGATGAAGCCAAAACCTTTAGTTTCGTTGAACCACTTAACGGTGCCAGTAACTGTATCAGACATAATTGTATCCTGAGGTAAATAAGTTTAATGCGCCCACAAGGGGCATGGGTAGCATGAAGAATTGACTGTACTTAAGGACTTCAGGACGAATTACGGATAATGCGACAAAACGAAGGAAACTTAACACAATGGTTTTTCTTGCGAGCTGCCGCACAGCTTATAGAGTTCCCCGACAGAGTCAAATGAATTCTTTGCGCAAAGCCACAAATCCCCTATTTTTTGGGGCGATTCTCAAGTAAATAGTCCACCAGCGCTTTCAGCGAAGGGCTCGCCATTCGATTTGCAGGATAAACCAATGACACAGGCACGGGCGGCAAGCGGTACTCATCCAATATAGACACCAACTCGCCGCTCTCCAGATACTTCTGTACTAGGAAGTCTGGAAGATGGGCGATGCCATGTCCGGCAGCTGCGAATTGCGCCACCATCTCCCCCTGGTTAATCTCGATACCAGCATTCACGCTCACCTGCTGCTCCCCTTTATCCGTATGGTAACGCCAACGACCGGGCACACGGTTAGAACTGTCAACAACACATTTGTGCTCGGCCAGGTCTTTGGGGTGCTGCGGTATACCGTGCTCACGCAGATATGTCGGACTGGCGACGTAATAAACCTCCAAAGAACCATAACGACGCGCGACGAAACTGGAATCGGGTAGCTCCCCAACGCGAATTGCCAGATCGATCCCCTCCTCCACCAGATTCACAAAGCGGTTTACAAGTATCCATGACAACTTAACGTCCGGATGATCGTGCAGAAAATCACCTACCATGTCCTGCACACCGAGCCGTCCGATATTCATCGGTGCGGTCATACGCAGGTGCCCGCTGACCGACTGTTTACGCTCCGAGGTCAACGCTTCCAACTCATTCAAACGCTGCAGCACGTCACGAAACTGCTCCAGATAGAACCGGCCCTCCGCCGTGAGATGCATTGCGCGCGTGGTGCGGTACAACAACTGGCAGCCAAAATGCTTTTCCAGATCTGAAACCTGTCGACTGACCGCCGATGTGACCAGATTGAGGGCCTGCGACGCGGCCGTGAAACTCTGATGCTCGACCACCACCAGAAAAGTCCGCATCGCTTTGACCAGATCCATTTTTCTTTTCATAAGAATAATGTTTTCAAAATGACGTTATTTTTCATTTTAACGTACAGCCGTACGCTTTACCCATACCAACGAACACATAGCTGGAGCAATAAAGATGAAGATTATGGTTATCGGTGCGACCGGCACCATCGGTAAAGCGGTCGCAGAACGTCTGGGTAAAGAAAACGAAGTGATCGCAGTGGGCTACAGTGATGGCGACCTGCAGGTAGATCTGGGTAACTCGCTTTCGATTGAAGAATTGTTTGAGAAAAGTGGCGCGGTCGATGCGTTAATCTCCACCGCAGGACTGGCCAACTTTGGCGCCCTGAACGACCAGACCGATGCTGACTACCAGCTGGCACTGAACAACAAACTGATGGGCCAGGTAAACCTTGTACGCATCGGTAAGGACTACATCAACGCAGGCGGCTCTATCACCCTGACCTCGGGCATTCTGTCCCGCCAACCCATGCCGGGTAGCGCGTCGATCAGCATGGTAAACGGCGCATTGGAAAGTTACACCAAAGCCGCTGCGCTGGAACTGGAAAACCTGCGTCTAAACGTAGTGGCACCGGCCTTTGTCAAAGAAACCATGGAGATGATGGGGATGGATTCCACCCACGGAATTTCAGCGGCGGATACAGCTAAGGCTTACGCTGTCGCAGTTAACGGCCGGATGCACGGCGAGACATTGGATGTGCCTGACTACCTCTAATGCTCAGTGTTGTAACTGATGTGTAGGTTAGCCATCGCAAAGCGATGCCTAACACGTTGGGCACCGCGAAGCGGTGTCCAACCTACTGGCCAGTAGTAGAGAGCTTGTATGCGCTTCAGGGTGCTGACTGCGACATACCAACGCGGGAAAAACGGTTGTCCTCTGAGCGGGCTGCTACACATAACATGCCGCACGTTGTAACTGATGTGTAGGTTAGCCATCGCAAAGCGATGCCTAACACGTTGGGCACCGCGAAGCGGTGGCCAACCTACTGGCCAGTAGTAGAGAGCTTGTATGCGCTTCAGGGTGCTGACTGCGACATACCAACGCGGGAAAAACGGTCGTCCTCGGAGTGGGCTGCTACACATAACATGCCGCACGTTGTAGCTCCTTTGTAGGTTAGCCATCGCGAAGTGATGCCTAACATGTTGGGCACCGCAAAGCGGTGGCCAACCTACATAGCCAGAAGCCCCCGATAATATCCGAGAATTTGCTCTGCCTCCTGGTCTGCATTTCGCCCCATCCGCTCGTAATGGGCGATGGTGCGAGTGATATATTCACGATCTAACGCTCGCGATAGATCCCACATTTGATCACCAACCGGCGAGATCACTTGGTTACTGCCACTGGATACGTGGATAGCTTCGTAAAACCGCTTGTTCTCGCACACCAACGCTTCATCAACCAGACCATAACCCAAATGAATCAACCCTTGGCGCAGCAGGTAGTGCTGCCGGACCGGACAGAGCATAAACTCCAGCTCCCGATTAGGGTGACTAAGTGTAATTGCCTGCACCATCTCCAGTGTGAGATCACCACCCACCCCGGCAATAATGATCAGCTGGCGTCCTGGCGACTCTGGCAATGTCAAAGTCGACACATCCATACAATGGACCTGCCAATCACGCCCTTTGAGAAAATCCGGTAAAAAACGCGCCAGCTGAACCTCGAGAGCCTCGGTCAACGACGGTACCACATCCACGAAGTGCACTGTGTCCGCTGCACCACGCTGCAGCAACGTCGCACCTAAGAAGCCGTGATCACAACAGCAATCCCAGATATGGTCATAGTGATCGGTAACCATACGGTTGATCTGTTCGAGACGATGACTGAGTTTCAACGCAATACCACTGCCTGAGGGTTAGGTAATAATCTGATTGCAGATTGGTGTCAGATTGATGGGATGAATCAAGTGGACGGATTGGAGCTGATTATCTCAGCCTCGTCCGCACCGGTGTTGCGGAAGCGATGCGGCCGGTTACTGTTAAAGTAGTAACCATCTCCCGCTTTAAGCTGATACGTATCGAAGCCCACCGTCAGCTCGATCTCACCACGCACTACGATGCCGCCTTCTTCACCTTCGTGCTGCAGCATCTCAGGGCCGGTATCGGCACCTGGAGGATACACTTCCCGGAGAATATCCATGGAACGTCCTTTCAGGGTCGCACCCACCAACTTCAGCGATACGTTATTTGAACCAATATCCGGTTGCTCGTCACCACGGAAGACCACCTGTTCAGGTTCTATGTTTTCGATATCGAGGGTGAAGAAATCACCGATTGAGATAGGAATTCCGGACAGAACTTTTTTCAGCGAACTGACCGATGGGCTGACGCCATTTTTTTCGATCATGGAGATGGTGCTGTTGGTCACACCTGCGCGCTTGGCAAGCTCGCGCTGGGACAAGCCCCTTATCTCACGGATCGCTTTTAAGCGCTCTCCTACGTCCACTGCGTGTTCACCTTTATATAAGTAAATCCCGATATACGCGCCATTATACCAACAACTCACTTATTTGCAGATCGCTTAGAACAGCGGCATCAAAGTGCCAAGTGGCTCTCCACACTGCAGGCACTGCTGCCTTTCTGCTTATGATACCCAGCCATCACGGTGCGTATCGCGAAGAACGTTTTCCTCCCTGGAGTACTTCTTCATCACTCTGCTACTTATCTGATAACTCATTTGCCAGCTTTCTATGCTGAGGTTTGCCAACGGTTGTCCCCTCAGGCGATAACGCCCGACTGGCGTAACCCCTCCAGAACGTCATTTTCCATCTTTAACAGATCAGTCAACACCTGCTCGGTGTGCTGACCCAGCATTGGCGGTGCTGACCGGTACTCCACCGGGGTTTCCGAAAACTTTACCGGATTGCCAACACCTGCAACCTTACCCGCTTTGGGATGTTCCAGTTCAACCTGCATTTCGCGATGCTGTACCTGTGGATCGGCAAACACCTGCTCGATGGTATTGATCGGCCCACAAGGCACACACGCCGCCGACAACTGCTCCAGCCACCAGTTTGTGCTTTGCTGCGCGATGATCTCAGCCACCTGCGGGATCAGGTCGTCACGGTTCTCCACCCGCTTACGGTTGGTCGCAAACGCGGGGTTCTCACCCAGAGCCGGATTACCGCCGATCTCACAGAAGGTACGGAACTGCTTATCGTTACCCACCGCCAGGATTATATGCCCGTCCGTCGTTCCAAATGCCTGGTATGGCACGATGTTGGGGTGTGCATTACCGAGGCGGGCTGGTGAGTCACCACTGGCCAGGAAATTCATAGCCTGATTGGCAAGTGTTGCGACCTGCACATCCAACAAAGACAGATCGATATACTGCCCTTTGCCGGTTTCAGCTCGATTCAAGAGTGCAGCCTGAACCGCGTTCGCCGCGTACAAACCAGTCATCACGTCGGCCAGCGCTACCCCCACTTTCATTGGCATGCCCTCGGGCTCGCCGGTCACACTCATCAGCCCGCCCATGCCCTGGATCATGAAGTCATAACCCGCGCGCTGAGCATAGGGGCCATCCTGACCAAAGCCGGTAATCGAGCAGTAGACGATGGCTGGATTGACTTGCTTCAGACTTGCGTAGTCCAGTCCATACTTGGCCAGACACCCCACCTTGAAGTTTTCTAGCACCACATCGCACTGTTTTACCATTTCGCGAATCAGGTTTTGTCCCGCTTCACTGGCGATATCAATCGCTACAGAACGTTTGTTACGGTTGGCCGCATGAAAATAGGCGGCTTCTGTTGGATTCCCCTCGTTGTCACTGAAGAACGGAGGCCCCCAGCCGCGGGTATCATCCCCACAGCCCGGACGCTCCACCTTAATTACCTCCGCGCCAAAATCGGCCAGCATCTGGCCGGCCCAAGGGCCAGCCAGAACGCGGCTCAGATCCAGCACACGGATATGTGACAGCGCGCCCGCCATCAGAAAAACGCCTGGATTCCGGTCTGTGCACGACCCAGGATCAGCGCGTGAATATCGTGGGTACCTTCGTAGGTATTCACCGCTTCCAGGTTCATCACATGACGGATTACGTGGAATTCATCGGAGATGCCGTTACCACCGTGCATATCACGGGCAACACGGGCGATATCCAACGCTTTGCCACAGTTATTGCGCTTCATCAGGGAGATCAGCTCTACCGGACACTCGCCAGCGTCCATCATACGGCCCATACGCAACACGCCCTGCAGGCCCAGGGAGATCTCTGTCTGCATATCCACCAGCTTCTTCTGCACCAATTGGTTTGCCGCCAGAGGACGATTAAACTGGATACGGTCCAGTGTGTACTGACGCGCTTGGGTCCAGCAGAACTCCGCCGCACCCAGCGCACCCCACGCGATACCGTAACGGGCTTTGTTCAGACAGCCGAAAGGACCGCTCAAACCCTGCACGTTTGGCAGCAGGTTCTCTTCCGGTACCAGCACATCATCCATCACGATCTCACCGGTAATGGATGCACGCAGGGAGAACTTGCCCTCGATCTTCGGTGCAGACAGACCCGGCATACCTTTATCCAGAATGAAGCCTCGCACGGTGTCATCCAACTTCGCCCATACGACAAATACATCCGCTACCGGCGAGTTGGTGATCCACATCTTGGAACCTTTCAGCAGGTAACCACCGTCAACACGGGTCGCACGCGTTTTCATGCCTGCCGGGTCAGAACCCACATCCGGTTCAGTCAAACCGAAACAACCGATCCACTCACCGCTGGCCAGCTTTGGCAGGTACTTACGTCGCTGCTCTTCGCTGCCGTATGCATAGATTGGATGCATTACCAGAGAGGACTGCACGCTCATTGCGGAGCGATAACCGGAGTCCACGCGTTCAACCTCGCGGGCAACCAAGCCGTAACACACGTGGTTTACCTCTGCACAACCGTACTCTTCCGGCAGCGTGCAACCCAGCAGGCCCAGCTCACCCAGCTCCTGCATGATCTCGGTGTGGAATACTTCGTTTCGGTTTGCTTCTGTTACACGGGAAAGCAGACGGTCCTGCGCATAATCGCGTGCGCTCTGCATGACCATGCGCTCCTCTTCGCTCAGCTGTGCTTCCAGCAGAAAAGGGTCTTCCCAGTTGAATACCGGCTTGCTCATGAATATGGCCTCGTTTAACTCTGATGATGTCATTCGCTGTTTGTTTTTTATCGAACACCCACGCGGGTATTTCGAAGAATATGACACACATACTGTGCATTATTTTTTACAAGATCAAGAAACACACAGCCGTTTTAACACCAAAAACATAGACAATTAACAAAAATATCTATATTTTTCGCAGCATTCATAGCCATAGGACTACCCCTAATCGCTTGTTTAACAATGCCTTTTCGAGATTCCGCAGCGCAAAAAGAAAAAAACTTGAAGATTTTTCGTTCAAAAACCTAAACATGACGCAGATCATGCTTTGCTTGACGATGCATTCAGTCGCTGAACAGGTGATGTTAGAAATAAAGAACATTGAGTGCGACTCAACAAGAGTCGCTGTCAAAGAAGTAAACCAGTCACTCTGAGGAAAACAGATCAGTCGTTTTGACGAGCATCCCTGTCTAAGACGCACAGAAAAGACGTGCCATCGGGTTAACAACACAGGGATTTGTAGGGCAACGTTCAGAGGGCGTTGTAAAACGTAGCGAGCGTAGCTGAGACAAGGCAAAAAGCTGCGAAAACGTACGCGTCAACGTATTTTAGGACTGTTTGTAGGGCAGCGTTCAAGCTGCCGGCAGCTTGAACGCTGCCCTACAATGTATAGGTATAAATGAGCGTATTGGGCTGATTTTTAACGCCGCATCAGCCAGAGCAGTCGTTTTGCGACACCCTATGAAGGCCTGTCCAAGATCCAGTGTTAACCACTTCACCAAATTCCAGGTAACGTCAGATAGCGTGACTATTCGACCTTGAGGTCGTACTGCCTTGGCCAGTCCCGGTAATTGAACACCTGCCCCTCCTGCCGGATGCGGGCAATCTCGCGCAAATCGAGGTCGGCATAGACCCAACCGGGCTGATCGGTATTGCCTTCTACCAATATCCCGTTGTCGGGAAATCCATAATCAACCGGCGTATACACACTGGCACGCCCGGTGTTGATATCCACCGCTTCCGACCAGGCTGCCACGCCAAACGTTGGCGATTGCACCACAAAGCACTGGTTTTCCAATGCACGCGCCTGACAACCCAAACGAACTCGGTGGAACCCTGCTTGTGTATCAGTACAACTCGGTACCAAAATAAGATCGGCCCCGGCCTCCACCTGCTGACGGGCGATCAGAGGAAACTCCGAGTCGTAGCAGATGTTGATCGCTATTTTGCCGAACTTTGTGTCGAACACCCGGATCTTGTCACCGGCGGAGATCAGCCACTGCTCGTTTTCAAAACGGGTCATCACCAGCTTATCCTGCGAGCCTATCACACCATCCGGACCAAACAATGTGGCGCGGTTCAGGTAGCTGCCGTCTTCCTGCTGTACCGGGTAACTTGCGCCCAGAATCAGCAGATCAAACCGTTTAGCCAGGGCCAGGTGTAGGGCCTGCCAGTCCGGATAGATTGCCTGCATCGCATCCAATTGCTTGCTGAGATCGGAGTAGATCACCTCGCCAAACAAGGAAGCCAGCTCCATACTGCCGTATTCCGGAAACACTAACAGTTGCGCGCCCTGCCCGGCCGCATCGTTCACCCACTGCTCCAACTTATCGGCATAGCCAGACCAGTGTTCAAAGAAGCCGATATCGTATTGTGCGACCGCAATCCTGAGATTTTCCATCACAACGCCTTCATCCAGAATGTCATCGGCTTGGCGGACTGCTCGGTTTCGTCCAGATCTTTCCAGCTGTAGGAGGTCGCCAGTTCCGGTGTCTTTTGGTATCCACGCTTCTGCCAGAAGCTATCCAGTGGTTCATAATCCGCGGGACGACGGGGATGATCGGCGGGGCGATCGACAGCACAGAAACAGCTGAACTTAAAGCCCCCGAGTTTGGCGGCATGGGCTTCGCGCTGCTCAAAAAACACAACACCCACACCCTGCCCGCGGTACTTGGGCAACAACACGGATTCACCGCAGTAGAAGATCTCGTCCGGGTTGTAACCCGCGCCGATAAACGGCTGCTTAAACTCGACAGTTTCGTTGGCCATCGGTATGGCGGTCGACGCGCCAACCACCTCGTCACCATCAAACACCAGAACGATTACACTGTCCGGCGCCTGGACGTAGGTGCTAAGGTATTCCTCTTCATACGCCAGATCACCGTCATACAGATAGGGAAACTCCCGAAAAACACGTATGCGCAGCGCCGCCAGCGCAGGGATGTAGTCCTTTAACGCCTCGCCGCTAACCGACAGGATTTTTAACACTCGTCTTACTCCGCGACCTGCGTTACCGGGAGACCTGTTCAATCCAGTCCTGCAGGTTGTAGTAGTTGGTGATTCGCGCCACTTTACCGTCTCGAATCTCGAAAAAGGCGCCAGCGGGCAGATCGTATGTCTGACCGTTCGCCTCTGGCAAGCCCTCATCCGTGGAAAGGTACTCTCCCAGCACACGAAACTCCACGGCTGCGCGACTGCCATCATCATTGCTGGTGATAGACAGATCAACAATCCGCTCGCGGTAGTGGGCATTCATTCGATCCATAAACGCTGTAAACACGTCTTTACCCACCTCTCGACCACCTTGATTGATATCATGCACGACATCATCGGTCAGCAGGTTCAGAAATGCCTCCATATCCTGACGGTTAAAGGCATCATAGTACTGCTGCAACAGTTCAACGGTGTTTTTGTTCATAGCTACTTAAATCCATCCACGACATGGTCGGGTCTAACCACCCAACAAAAGAGCTGTTCGATCGGCACGCGCTAAATACGCACCGCCCTTCAAAGCGCTGTTATCACCCTTCAGATGCTTGAAACAGCCGGCCCCACAGTGAATCAGGAATACGTCGACAGCACTGCTCTCTATGCGACAAAAAAGCCCGCTATACGTCGCTACAAGTAAATTTCCATCAAAAACGCCCGTCTATACTGGACCAGTTCCCATTCATACTTTGGTCGAAAGCCTAAACAAATAAGAACAACAAACTCTCCCAACACAAAAAATAACTACAGGGCCGAATGCAGTTATGAAAATACGTACAAAGCTGCTGGCTGTAATAACCATCTCGGTGGTCATTCCAGTCTTTGTCATTTCATCATTTGCCATCTACAAAGCGCGGGAAGCCGCTTTGAACAACTTCAGGGATAGTGCCGCCAAAGAGATCACCCAGATAGATAATGCGTTCTCGATCTTCTTCAAAGGGATCGCCGACAACGTATCGTTCCTGGCTGATCACCCTTTGGTTAAAGACGACAGTTTCACACTTTCTAACTTCACACAGGGGCCTGGCAATTTCCAAGGCCATATCGCGACCGGCGGTAAAGAGGCGGAACTCTACAAGCTATACGAGAAGTTTGGTGAAACCCACCCGGGACTGGCCTATGTATACGGCGGCCGCAGTGATGGCGGCTATCTAGCATGGCCCGATGTGCCGATGAAAGATCCGTACGACCCGCGCGGCCGTCCGTGGTACAAAAAAGCGATGGAGAACCCGAATCAGGTAGGCCGTACCAGTGCCTATTACTGGGCCGGTGACGACGCAACCTACGTGGGCACAGTCAAAGCCGTGACGAATGAGCAAGGCGCTGTGATTGGCGTGCAAGCGATGGATGTATCCGTAAAACAGCTCACCGAGATCGTGAAGAACATCAAGATCGGCGACGCCGGGCACATTCTGCTGATTGAAGACAACGGTACTGTGCTGGTCGATCCAAAGATCCCGGATCACAACTTTAAGAAAGTCACCGAGATCGACACCCCGCTGTTCAAACAACTACAAAGCACTAACTCGGGTCTGCTGGAGATCGAGCGCGACGGTGAAACCTATCTCGCAAACATCGTACAGTCCGAGTCCCTGGGCTGGCGTTTTGTCGCACTGGTGCCGGAGAATGAAGTTTTTGCTACCGCTAACCAGATTGCGTGGCTTTCCGTCGTGATTGCCGCGGCACTAAGCGCCATTTTTATAGTCATCGGTGGCATTGTTGCCCGACTGATCACACGCCCGATCGATAACGTTGCGGAGATGCTTAAAGGCATCGCAGACGGCGAAGGCGATCTGACCGTCCGTCTTGAGATCATGTCCAAAGATGAAGTAGGTGAACTGGCCGAATCGTTCAACAAGTTTATCGAAAAACTGCAGTCAATCATCCGTCAGATTGTGGGACTTTCCGATGAACTGAAAACCAGCTCGGTGGCAGCTGCGGAAAGCGCCAATATGTCGCTGTCCGAGGTTAAACAGCAGTTGGATCAGATCACGCTCGTTGCCACCTCTGTAGAACAGATGTCTGCAGCAACCCAGGAGATCGCCGCCAATGCCGAGCTTACCTCCCACACCGCCAGCGAAAGTGCTGACTACAGTGCCCATGGCCAATCGGTGGTAATGAATGCGCGTGATTCCATTGGCAATCTCGCCACCGAGGTGGGTAACGCCTCCGAGGTAATCAGTCGTCTGAGCGAACATTCGCAGGAGATCAACAGCATCCTCTCGACCATCCAGGGCATTGCGGAGCAGACCAATCTTCTCGCATTGAACGCCGCAATCGAGGCGGCGCGTGCCGGCGAACACGGGCGTGGCTTTGCTGTTGTAGCCGACGAAGTACGGGATCTGTCATTGAAAACAACACGTTCCACCGACGACATCCGCAACATGATCAGCACCCTGCAAACAGCTACGCAGGAAGCGGTCGATATCATGAAGCGGAGTGAATCAATGGCACAAGGCACCGTAGAGGAAGCCAACCAGGCTTACGAGCAACTGACACAGATTACGGAGTCTGTGAACAATATTCGCGATATGTCTGCCCAGATCGCAACAGCGACAGAAGAGCAGAGTTCGGTGAACGCCGGTATCGCCGACAACACCAGTCAGATCAAGGATATTGCTGACCAGATGTCCGCGGACGCGGACTCACGACTGGAACGCTCCCGCACGCTGCATCGCTTATCGGAGGGCATGCACGAGCAGGTTGGGTTGTTTAAGGTATAAGCTCAACCAAACCGGCAGATCAGGCCACAAGATTACCTGATCTGCCGGTGTTCCCCCTCCAGCCCATCCCAAATGCGATAGTGACGAAAGGCCTTTCTCTGATAGCATCACCATAAGTGCTTCAAAAAAGGATGCTGGATGTGCTGGACACACTCTCACTTCAACGCGCTGCAAACCAACACCCGTCAGATCGCGCCTGGCGCTTTGAGCTGTTTGTTAACGGAGATTCTATCCTCAGCTTGTTGGAACGATATTGTCCATCATCGAATGGCCATGTCGGCATGCAGTCAGCCTTCCATAATCACAACGACCTACACAGGCTCTTGGCTCCCTCTCACCCAAGTCCATCCCCGATCCATAGTGTGTGCCTTCTTGAATGCTCTTGCGGGGACCAGGACTGCGGGTCGATATGGCTCCAGATTCACAGTCAGAACGGCTTCCTTACCTGGACAGAGCTGATTGACTATCGGGACCTGTGTAAGCGTAAAGCGGACCGTTCCATAGACTTTTCAAACGTTCCCCAGTTTTGCTTTTCCTATACGGAAGTCGCAGATTCAATCGAATGTATAAGCATGCCCGGAGGAGAGGCGGTATGACGGCTCAAGTCATGAGCAGTGTTTTATATGAGGGTAAGCATTTCAATCTGGTTAACGGCAACCCATTTATTCCAGGCGATTATGGTTTCGAGTACAGCCCAACGTCGTCGGCATGTACGGGGCTGTATTGCCATTACACGATCCATGACAATCGCCTTCATTTAATCGACGCGATGATAGGCCTGCCCTATGATCCCAGCGATCCGTTTAGACAGAATGAAGACCTGGAAAGGCAACGCCAGCTGACACTGCATGGGCATAAGCCCGAGATCGATGGCCTGGAGCGCCATTTCCGCAACATCAATATGCCACTGACATTTAGCGGCATAATCCGAATCGAAGCGCCCTCCCCCTATCCTTACGACGATGTGCGAGCGCTAGCACGTTGCCCAGGCTTTCTCCTGCGCTTTGAAGAAGGAATCTTGATAAAAGCCGAGCCGACCGATTGCGATCCCGATCCCATGTATCCATCGGAATTCGAAGACCCCATACCACCGTTGTAACTTCTGCTGCCATTTTTCAGCCAGCAGGAGCGACTGCTAAAACGCTAAAACTTATTCGGGATAAGTCGCTTTGACAATGTCCCGTTTTTGATGCGCTTCCCGAGCTGCCAACAACGCTGGATAGTCTGAGAAATCATACAGATTTCGGAACTCTGCCCAATCCAACAGCGCAATCAACGCGATAGTTGCCATATGCCACTCATCAAAAGCCCCCTGCGCAGCTTGGGCATTCAACCACGCCAAGGTATCTGGAATACGTTCTAGCTGCAGTTTGAACAGCAATGCACTCGGAGAAACCTCCAAGCCAGAGCGCGTCCCCATAAACAACACGATCAGGGAATCGTTTACGCCGTCTATCGCTGCAATCAGATTGTGCTGTTCGATAGGAAGATCGGGGGCACCCTGCTTACGACGCAAGTATTCACAAATCACATGAGAATCGAAGACGGTCTGCTCGCCATCCACCAGCACCGGTAGCTTTTTGATTGGCGAAATCGAGGCATACTCCGCCCGTTTTTCATCGTTGTAGAGATCAACCGCTTCAAACCGATAATCCATGCCCTCCAACAACATCCGAATACGTCGTACGTAGGGTGAAGGTAGCGATCCATACAGCGTCATTGACATAAAAATTCATCCTTTCAGGTCTGAGTAGTTGAAACAGTGCTCAAGACAAATATCACAGCGCCCCTGCGGACGACAACATAAATCAGATCCTGGCCGGAGCAGACTTGTGAAAAGTATCAAATTTAAACCGAACGATTTACCTATCTGGCAATCAATAGAATACGCCTAAGCGATAGCAACAAACCCCACGTGACCGCTATGCAACAAACGGTTACATTAGCGGATTAACCACATAGAGGAGATCAGGATGTCACAACAACGCGCAGTACTGGCAGGCGGCTGCTTCTGGGGCATGCAGGATTTGATACGCAAACTGCCCGGTGTCATCAATACCCGTGTGGGCTATACCGGTGGTGATGTGGAGAACGCCACCTACCGTAACCACGGCACCCATGCTGAAGCGATCGAAATACTGTTCGACCCGTCTCTGATCTCATACCGCCAGTTGCTGGAGTTCTTTTTCCAGATCCACGATCCTTCCACACCTAATCAGCAAGGGAACGACCGCGGTAGCTCATACCGCTCGGCAATCTACTATGTGGATGATGACCAGAAACAGGTCGCCCTGAATACCATCGCTGATGTGGATGCTAGTGGTCTTTGGCCGGGCAAAGTTGTAACCGAGGTTGACCCGGTTGGTGCGTTTTGGGAAGCAGAATCCGAGCATCAGGATTACCTGGAACGCTTCCCTTACGGTTATACCTGCCACTTCCCGCGTCCGGGCTGGGTATTACCTAAGAAGCAGTAAAAAAAGATCGCATACGTTCCCACGCAGAGCATGGAACCAGGAATGCTTGGCTCGCTCCCCGTGTAGGGCAGGCTTAAGCCTGCCGGTAGCCTGAATGGCCACCCTACATCAAGAGCGATATATTCAAGCCCTCGGGTTAAAAACACGCACTTTACAAGCTAAAAAACCCCTCGCCTAGTCCGGATCACGCTTCACTTCCAAACCAGCGCAGCAAGGCATTCTTTGTCTCTTGAATCGCAACATACCTGGCGTCAGATTTACGCGCCACAACGTACCAAGTTAACGGCAAACGCTGTTCCGTCACGGGGATGGCGACCACCAGCCCCTGCTTCAAGGAACGGCTCAACGCCCAGCGCGACAGAATGCTGACCCCCAGATCAACGGCGATCATCTCAACTATCGCATCCGTCATCTCAACCATCTGAATATGGCGCAGCCTGATACCCGCCGGCCTGATAAAGCGTTCGTATTCAAATCCCGGCAACGCGTCCAGACTATAGGTCAAATAGTCTTGGTCGATCAGTTCTTCAGCCTCGATAAACGGTTTCGTGGCAAGGGGATGTTGCGGATGGGTGATCAATACCAACTCGTCCTTCATCAACGGATGGGAGATCAACGCCGGATTTTCGATCTTGGCGGGGGAAATAAGAAGGTCCGTAGTGCCTGCAAGCAGCGTTTGCTCTGCTTCGCGGGTTGCCGCGGCAACAAAATCGATCTGCAGCTTTTCACGACTCATTGGCAGCGACTTTAAAAATCCCGGCACCCAGTGATACGCACTGTATTCCGCCACACCAATGCGTACGAGGTAACTTGCACTTGCAGCAGTGCGCTCAAAATCCTGCTCGGCACGCGCTAACTCGGGTAAAACCGCCTGTGCGGTGTGCAATAGCGCCTGCCCTGCGGGAGTTACCTTTAGTTTACGCCCATCCCGCTCAAATATTGCGCTGCCCAGCCGCCGCTCCGCTTCAGCGAGCCGGTGGCTTAATGCTGATTGAGTTACACCGATGGCATCCGCAGCACGCCCCAAACTACCGTAACGAGCAACCGCCTCAAGTAACTGCCAGTGCTTAATATCCAAGCGCATACATGAATAACCTTAATGGATTATCCGCATTTTTCATTAATTATTCTAAATTACTCTGGCTATTATGCATCCGAAATTCAAACAGTTTTTAACTGTCCGGCAGAAGAGCATACAGGGGACCGAAATCGTGAAAGGAACAATGATGCTAACGGGTGCGGCAATGGGCTTTGGCTTGAGCCCGATGTTAGCCCAGATACTGTTGCAGCAGGGAATGTCACCGGAGGTGGTCGCCCTGTATCGTTTCGCCATCCCTGCGCTGTTGGTTCTGCCCTGTGTAAGGGTGTTTAAAGTACAGCCTGCGGAGTCAATGCGCACCTTTGCGCTTGGTGCTTTCGCGGCTTTGGGTATGCTCGCATTCCTCTACAGCTTTACCTGGCTCCCCGCCACAACGGTTATTCTGACCTACTACACCTATCCTCTGTTTGCGCTGGCCATTGGCTGGGCTCTGTTCGGTCATGGATTAACACGCAACAGACTGATTTCAGCCGCACTGATCCTGTTGGCGGTATTGACCATGCAGGGCCCTCTAAGCCAGCATCAGATCCCGCTTGGGGTACTATGCATTGGATTTGTTGCACCCGCCTCTTATGCATTGTTGATCAACTATCTGTCCAATCCGGTCCAGCACCTGAAAACCGGAGAACGGATGAGCGCGTGCCTTGTAGGCCATCTGGCGGTACTCATCCCACTCACATATTGGCAAGCCCCTGCAATCGTGCTGCCACAATCTGAAGACCAGCTTTGGCTGATCCTTGCAATCGCCCTGCTGGCCTCAGCGTTTCCCCAGTATCTCTTCGCTCGAGGTGCAGTGTTAGCGGGGATGGAGCGAACAACTATGATCAGTACCTCGGAGATCGTATTTGCACTGCTATTCAGCGTATTGCTGCTTAACAGTGAGATCAGTCGATTGGAGATGATCGCGTCAACATTGATTCTGATATCCGGTCTGATCCGCCTTGAGCCGCGGAATGAAGAGCTGCCATCCAATCACAAATTCAGTCATCTCGGTACTTGATCGCAGGTACAGAGATCCAACTCAGCAACAACAGTAGGCCACTGCTATCTGTGCCGCCAAACGGGCATTGTTCAGTACCAGCTGAATATTGGATTCCAGGCTTTCACCGCCGGTCAGTTCACTGATCCGAGCCAACAGAAAGGGGGTTGTCGCCTTACCCGATATCCCATGGTGATCGGCGTCTTGAAGGGCTCTGTCGATCGCCGTATCAATCTCGACGTGCGGCATCGCATAGGCCTCAGGGATGGGGTTGGCGATCACCATCCCGCCACCAAGCCCCATTTCCCACTTAGCTTTCAATGCAGCGGCAATCTGGTCGGGTGAATCCAGACGGTAATTCACGTCAAACGCGCTCTCTCGGGCGTAAAAGGCTGGCAAGGTATCAGTCTGGTAGCCCACCACCGGCACCCCCTGGGTTTCCAGGTATTCGAGGGTCAGCCCCAGATCCAGAATCGATTTGACACCGGCACATACCACGGCCACATCGGATCGCGCCAGTTCCTGCAAGTCGGCGGATATATCGAACGTGTGTTCAGCTCCCCGATGTACACCACCAATCCCACCAGTGGCAAAGACCTTGATCCCTGCCATCGCTGCCAAAATCATCGTTGCCGCCACCGTGGTCGCACCATCCTGCTCGGAGGCCACCATGAACGGGATATCTCGCCGACTCACCTTGGTTACGTTGCGCCCCTCTTTACCCAGATACTCAATTTGCTCCTGACTTAAGCCCACCGTTAAGCGGCCCGCGAGGATGGCAATGGTTGCCGGTATAGCCCCCTGCTCACGTACGGTTTCCTCTACCCTAAGTGCTGTTTCCACATTGCGGGGGTACTGCATGCCATGGGCGATGATAGTGGACTCCAGCGCAACCACCGGCCGGTTGTTTTCGATGGCGACGGCCACCTCAGGGGAGATATGCAGATAGGGATTGGACATGATTAGATCAACTCCTTGCTACCTGTAGGATGAGTAAAAGCTCACTTCCATTTCACATTACAGCCAATGCTGGGTTTCTGATCCTCTGAAACCGGCTTTCCGGCTAGCAGGCTATCGATTGCTCCTCGCAGATCGCTGCCGGTCACTGGCTTTTCGTTTCCCGGCCGGGAATCGTCAAACTGGCCACGATACACACAGGCAAGTCCGGCATCAAACAGGTAAATATCGGGTGTACAGGCGGCCTGATACGCTTTCGCAACCGCTTGAGATTCGTCATACAGGTAAGGGAAGTTGTACCCAAGATCACGCGCTTTTCGGGCCATTTTCTCGGGGCTGTCTTCCGGAAAGGCGGTTACGTCATTGGCACTGATCGCAATGATAGCGATCCCGCTCCCCTGGTAATCCTGCCCCAGCTGCACCAGCGCGGTGTCGATATGTTTTACAAACGGGCAATGGTTACAGATGAACATCACCACCGTCCCCTTCTCGCCCCTGAGCTGCTTTAGGCTTTTCTGTTCTTGGTTGACGGTATCAAGCAGATTGAAGTCCGGGGCGACAGTGCCCAGTGGCATCATGTTGGAAGGTGTGAGGGCCATGCTGATCTCCTGATTCCGGTGGAAAGATCGTACAGTATGCAAAGAAAGCTTAGCCTCGGCGCTGGGCAACAACCACTCTCAGCTGACCCAAAGATCCAGATATGGAAAGGCCCCATTACAATGAACGGGGCCTTCTGATTGGAGCAAACTCAGGTCGTAACCTGGCGTCAGCACGTTACTCCAGGAGTGTGCTCGACCAGTAAATTAGACATGCAATCACCTCCTTTGGTCAGGGAGTGAATCTTAACGTCAGCGCCCCCCTGGCAGGCGGCTGACGATACGCTTCATATGTCACTCTGCGCCTCTACCGTCGCGCTGTCAACGGACGTTGTACATAAAACATACAGACCTTGACCAAGCTCCTAACGACCACCAAATACAAGTCTATCCAACCACCTGATTTACAACGCCCAAATACCATCCGAAAGCACGTTATTTGCAACAGCGTTGAGGGGTATCGTGGGTGTCATTAACAGGACAACAAGGTTCCTCGCTTGAAGGCAATACGGCATCTGCAGCCGCAATTAAAGCAGCTTTAATGATAAGTTCGGCTGGAACTACCTCATATTCGATACCTGACACTTCGACAGTACGACACTCGGCATTGTGACAGACGTTACACGCGCACAGGCTTTTACCGTTGCGTGCATCAAGCCAGCTTTCAAGAGGCCTACCTGCAATCCATATCCGGTTGGACTCCGTAACGTCAGCAGCGCAGGCGCTTGCATCCAACTCTCTTCCAACTAACCGCACCTCAATATCCAAAGGCTTGAGTGACGCTTCCAGCTTTTTCACCGCTTCATGCAACTGTAACCGCGTGCCAGCACAACGAGTGCAGGTTCCCCCTTTATCGTCGACCAAACGTTGCCAAGTGATCAGCAGTGTTTTCATAACATCTCACTCCCCATATCGAGTTTTTACCTGGCCAGCGCAAAAGTTCCATGGCCGTTTTAACTATAGAGGGCGCTGCGTTTCCCGAGCAATTCGAACACTTAATGCCGACGAGCCAACTATAGTGACGATAAGGGGAACGCCGTCGAGCACACTGAAAACGCCTCACATGACCAACGGTTTAGCTTAGTCGATACCGCTTTCTACGCACAGTTCAGCACGCTTGATGTTTTCGGCGATAAGTGTGGCCAACCAACACCAAAGGCACCGAACTATGATGAAGCCAAGGGATGTAAACACGATCGAACAGGCAAAACGCATCGTTGAGGAAAGGGGTCTTACACACGTAAAAGTAGGGATCTTCGATACCGACGGCGTGATGCGCGGCAAATACATGAGCAAGGAGAAGTTCTTCTCGGCACTCGATCATGGTTTTGGCTTCTGTGACGTCGTCCTGGGCTGGGACTCCAAAGACCAGCTCTACGATAATGTCAGCTACACCGGTTGGCACACTGGTTATCCGGATGCTCCGGTACGGATCGTGCCCGACACCTGCCGCGATCTCCCCTTAGAAGAGGATATGCTGCTCTTCATCGCAGAGTTCTGTGAACAGGCTGCAGATCTGTGCCCTCGAAACCTTCTACACCGAATCGTACAACGGGCGGAAGCAATGGGGTTTGATCCGTTTGCCGCACTGGAATACGAGTTTTTTGTCTTTAAAGAGACACCCCACAGCGCCCGCGACAAAGGCTTTAAAAACCTGGAGCCCCTGTCGCCGGACTGGTTCGGTTACTCGGTACTGCGCAACTCCGTCCATTCCGACCTCTATCAACAGATTCTGGATATGTCTGAACAGATGGATTTCCCCATCGAAGGTATCCATACCGAAACCGGTCCCGGCGTGATAGAAGCCGCCATCGCCGTAGACCAGGCAGCAAACGCGGCGGACAAGGCAGCCCTTTTTAAGACTTTTATGAAGGTCCTCGCGCAACGCAACGGCCTGATGGCCACCTTTATGGCCAAGTGGTCCAATGACTATCCCGGTCAGAGTGGCCATATCCATATCTCCCTCAAACACCGGGATGGATCGGGCTCCGCATTTTATGACCCAAGCCAGCCCCACGGAATGAGCGAGATCCAGCGCCACTTCCTAGCCGGGCAACAACGCCTGATGCCTGAGTTCTTAAGCCTGATCGCCCCCACCATAAACAGTTATTCCCGCTTGGTGCCGGGATTCTGGGCACCCACCGATGCCACCTGGGGTGTCGAGAATCGTACCACTGCACTGCGCATCATCCCCGGCAGCGAGAAAACCCAGCGCATTGAATACCGTCTCGGCTCGGCTGACGGCAATCCCTACCTGGCCATGGCGGCAGCGCTGGCCTCGGGTTTATACGGTATACAAAACGAATGGGAACCGGAGCCGATGGTTGAGGGCAATGCCTACGAACAGCAACACCCTGGCCACCTGCACCTACCCAGCACCCTGTGGGACGCCGCCCAACGCCTGAAAAACTCCAAAGCGGCCCGTGAGCTGTTTGGGGATGCCTTTGTGGACCATTTTGCCGCTTCACGGGAGTGGGAGGAGCGGGAGTTTCGCAAGCATGTCACGGATTGGGAGATGGCCCGCTACTTTGAAATTATCTGATCCGCCCTCAGTTACGACAATGTCTCTTGGAGATCTGTTATGACAAATCACAGCGCTGACCTGAACGCTGACTGGCATTACCCGACCAGCATCCGTAACGGTGCCGGGCGAATCAAAGAGCTTCCTGACGCCTGTAAAAACCTGAATATCCAGGCGCCATTGTTGGTCACCGATCCCGGACTAGCTGCGCTGCCTATGATCAAACAGGCTGTCAAACACTGCCAGGCATCCGGCTTACGCTGCAACCTGTTCTGCGATATTCAGGGCAACCCCACCGGGCAAAACGTCGTAGACGGCGTCACCGCCTACAAAGCAGGCAACCATGACGGGGTCATCGCTTTTGGCGGCGGCTCGTCACTGGATACCGGCAAGGCCATTGCGCTGATGGCGGGCCAAAAACGGCCTCTGTGGGACTTCGAGGATATCGGGGATAACTGGACCCGTGCCGATCCAACCGCAATCGCACCCACCATAGCGATCCCCACCACTGCCGGCACCGGGTCGGAAGTGGGTCGTGCAGCGGTCATTACCGACGAAGCCAACTTAGTAAAACGTATTATCTTTCACCCCAAAATGCTGCCGTCGATAGTCATTCTCGATGCTGAACTCACAGTCGACCTGCCCCCTCACATCACCGCCGCCACCGGGATGGATGCCCTCTCCCACTGTCTGGAAGCCTATTGCGCTCCTGGCTACCATCCGATGGCCGACGGTATCGCGCTGGAAGGGATGCGATTGGTAAAAGAGAACCTTCCCCGCGGCTACGCAAATGGACAAGATCGGGATGCCCGCAGCCAGATGCTGGTCGCGTCCAGCATGGGCGCCACGGCATTCCAAAAGGGATTAGGCGGCATGCATGCCATCGCACATACCCTAGGTGCGCTGTACGGCGCACACCATGGCTTGTTAAATGCCATCCTGATGCCCTATGTTCTGCAAGCCAATCAGGCAGCAATTCAACCACGTATCGAACGCTTGAGCCGTTATCTGGATCTGCCTACCCGTGGCTTCGACGGGTTTATGGACTGGGTACTGGAGATGCGGAATACACTGGGCATTCCACACAGCTTAGCGGACATAGCCATAGACGAACGTCAGGCTGTTCGGGTAGGTCAGATGGCGGCGGCAGATCCGTCTGCCGGCGGGAATCCGATCGCATTTTCAGCTGAACGGTATTCTGAGATTTTTCGAGATGCGGTGAAGGGTGAACTTAACCAATAAGGTCAGAAAGCGTTCTTCCACTGCTCGGTATCAATAAACCAGCGCTCTTCATAGATCTTGTCACCCTGAAATTTAAACAGAACGGAGAGTTGAGAGCCCGTTACTTTTGCCGACTTCCATTCAACAATCGATACAACTTCGCCATCCCCTTCGATCTGCCGTAATCCCGTGATCTCAAAACCGGGTGGCAGGATATCCCCGATCCCATTCAGTGCTGAACGAAACGCCTGCCGGCCCTCAAGAATGTCCGCCTGCCCCGGCATGATGAAGGTCATATCCTCCACATAGTCCGCCACCAATGCATCAAAATCCCCGGCGCCAACTGCCTCCCAGCCCCGCTGCACGATATCCGCTAAGCTCATTGTTCTTGCCCTCCTCTAGATTAGGCTTAAACCTAACTATAGAAGGGGTTTAGCCATCGTGGGCATATAGGCCCTTTAACGCCTCAAGTGAACAAACCGCCTTGCATCCGCCTGGATTTTTACAGCACGGTACTTAGAAGCTTGCAGTTCATCATTAATAAAAGCCACCTTATCTTTAGGGCTTAATTTGATGAACCACTTTGCAAACTCCTTAACTTTTTCAGCCTGATACCGCCCATCAGAGCTATTCAGCACGTTATCCAAGAATGCCTGAGCCAGATCCGACCGACCCGTAATCAAACAAACCATCCCCTTATTTAGGTTTGCCCAGACATTGTTGTCATCACCAACGGTGTTTTCTAAAACGTACTCTCTCGATCCTTGAGGCGTTTTCAGGTGCTCCCGAATTTCTAGAATTCGAGCCTTCGCCAGATCTACAAGCTTTAATGCTGCGGTACGAAACTGCTCTTCATTTTCGAACTCAGCAAAGCCTGATTCTTTAAAAATCAGATCATAGGTCATACAGCTTTCCGGATACCATTGCCAATTAATGCATACATTGAGGCACATACCTTTTGGCGAATTAGACGGTCCAAATTCAACAACAGTCGCCCACCATCCGTGATCGTCCAACCACATCCGGCAGCGATCTTTCCTAACGACACCGATTGGCTTGAAGACCTCATCCGCGAGATTACTTACAATTTTGAATTGTTCAGAGGCACTCATGTTGTCTCCTGCGGATAACTCGGACTTCTAACGCTTGCAGCAGGGGACGCGTAGCGAGCTTGCGAGCGGAGCGTTGATCTTCCCCCGGTTTAGTGGACACCTCAATGCAATTAGATTGAGGTGTCCACTAAACCGGGGGAACTACACGTTCCTTCTGACTGCATTTGTTATATGTCTTTAGCTATTTACAAACTCTACAAGAGCTTTCCCAGTCAAACGATAGCCCACCCATTCGTCTTGCGGTTTCGCGCCAATTGATTGATAGAACTGTATCGCCGGTTCATTCCAGTCAAGGACGCTCCACTCGAAGCGGCCACAATTCTTAGACAACGCAATTTTTGCCAGATGTTTTAAAAGTGCCTTGCCAGCACCAACGCTCCTGTACTTCGGAGAAACATACAAATCCTCAAGATAGAGCCCATGCTTACCGAGCCATGTTGAGTAATTAAAAAAGTAGACTGCAAAACCAACAGGTTCATTATTTATATTACAGATAACAGCTTTGGTAGTTGAGTCACTGCTAAATAAAGAACATTCGATATCAGCTACTGTGGCAATTACTTCATTCTCTGCTTTTTCATAAGTGGCAAGTTCTGTGACAAACCTGAGAATCAGATCCGAGTCTTCAACAGTTGCTTGACGAATTTTTATAATGGACACTCATTACTCCTATCACTAGTGACATATAACGCCGCCAACAGGCGACCATTTGTAGTGCAGCCAAAGGCGGAAAGGAAAATGGGGCGCTCTGCTTGGCCTGGTTATGTGGCTTTTTATTCATTGGCTTCATCCGAAGTTGGGTATGCACACACACTGAAGCTAACTCCAACTTCAGCGAGGTGCTGCAGATCCTGATCTGTAAAGTCTATGCAGGCTAAAAATGGAACTGAATCTCCGACCGTATAACCTATGTAGTGGTTCTGTAAACCTCCCCTAATTAGTTACACGCATAATTAGAGTTTTCCAGCGGGTCATGTTTGGCCAGATATTCCCAGGGGGTGAGGTCACCCAATGCG
>NZ_JASBRH010000016.1 GCF_029961155.1 Pontibacterium granulatum
ATCACCAAAGGCCTCATCAGCACAACAAGGGATTGGCTCCTGCGCGAGCCGAAGAACAGCTTAATTTACTGTCCGGAATTAGTTGACCACTACAGCTGTAATACGGATATTACTTCGCCATCCATACTCAGTTTCACCTTGGCCATCCCGGAAACACGTTTACGAAACATATTGTTGGCCGTGTAAATGGTTGTTACGACTAGGTGGTCACCGTTATCAACATAGGTGGTGATGTCGTGCTTGTAGCTGTCGGGTTCGTGAAGCTTTGACTGGATCAGCAGGTTGATGTGTGGGTTCGAACCATCTTTATCGCTAAACAGGTTATCAATCGCTTGTGCACGTGCAGTTGGCGTAAGTGGTGATTGATCCGTGGGAATGGCGGCAAAGATCAGTAATACAGCGGCGATACCGACTAACCAGCGGTTCCATGATGGCCATGACCTCCATTTGCGCAGGAGGAATGGTGCTTGAGGGTATTGGGTTTCGATAGGCATTTGTAACATTCCTTGTTGATCTGACGATCACAGTACGGCGCTATCTGTGTTGTGGGGATTATACCTCTATGTTGAGGAACGAAAAGCCCCTATCGTTTGATAGGGGCCTTGGCTTTATTTCACTAGCCTTAGCTTAGGTGGTGACCTTTCTGGCTTGGAATTTGGAGTACTGTTATTAGTCGCTAGGTGAGCGGTAAAGAGCAATACATCCAGCTCTTGCCTTGGTATGGACAGTTCTCTTGCTACGTCGCTTGTAGATGTGCCGCTTTTATTCATTGCTGATACTACTTTTGTCAGCAATAGAGATTGCTCACGGGTTACTGAATCAGGTTCAGTTTTGTAGTATCCACGTCGTCCAAGATCAACACTTAGACTTCGATAATGCCACTCAGAAATAATATCTAAATCGTATAGTCGTCGAGTGAGTGCAGCGACAGAAACGGTCCAATTTTTCTTGAGTTGAATCAGTTCTTCAATAGTTGGGAAGCTTCTACCATGTGAACGTACGCTGCCTTCCGGCATCAGAAAAGCGGAAGCAAATTGATCTGCTTCCTTCTCTGCTTCTCGCCCTGTCGGTGTTTCTCCGTGGTTGTGAAGCAGAAGGTGTCCAAGCTCATGTGCTGCATCAAAGCGACTACGTTCTGCCGATTTCATGGTATTAAGAAATACAAAGGGAACGTCATTCTTCCAAAAGGAAAATGCATCAACAGACATATTTTGTTCCGCTAGAGCAAATACACGTACACCGTTTGCTTCTAACAGGTGGATAACGTTTCGAATGGATAGCTCACCTAATCCCCAATGCTGTCTAATTGCTGATGCAGCAGCGCTTGGACTGAGATCCCGAAGATCTAAAAGATTTGCTTTAGGTAGGGTGAAGTTATTATCGAGCCAGCCGTTGAAAAGCATAGCGAGTCGCCCCGCACTAATTGCTGATGCTTTCTCGGCGGCTTTCATTTTAGAGAGGGATCTAAAGCTAACGATAGAGGCATCTAGATCTTCTATGTCGTCTTCGTAGAAAAATTGCTTTGGAAACGACAAGGCTAATGCAAGCTTTGAAATTGTATCTTCAGAAGGTTTCTTATGATGCCCGTTTTCGTAATTGGACAACATCCTTGTTGTAATCCCAGTTAACTCTGATAAGGCTTTCAGAGTTAGGGCTTTTCGCTCTCTAGCGAGTTTTAGTCTATTGGGATTGAGAGAATTATTCATTTTGTGCTCGGAATACTACGTCGATTTCCACTTCTTCTGAGTAGTTAGGTGACTTGTCTATGGCTTTGACGCTTGGCTCTGAATCAAGCGTCAGAGGAGAAAGCAGAATTCGCTTTGACCAATCAGAGATGCGATCTTTGTCATTCATACCGGTTGGCAATGATAGTTCGCATCGTACTTCTCGCATCTTTTTGTCGAAGTAGTAAAGAAGCCACCAAACTTCGTACTCGTTGGTACTGGTTTCCTCCTGTTGAGCCTGCATTTCAGGTTCAACAAAAGGAAGGTGGTGATTATATTCGACTCTACGTTTTGTTTCTGTACCTTTCTCGTTTCTGGAACTTGGGTTCTGAAGCGTACCGGTGTGCTTATCTCCACCTGATACCACAATTGCGGTTTTACCATCAGGTGAAATTGTTAACTCCAAGTTCTTTTCGTTCTTTGCTTTCCATTCTCTTGGTTTCAGACCATCCCTAACGGACCTGACTGCTTCAAGGTATGCGAACTGCCCACCTGCATTCGCAGGGTGGTGTGGGGTTGCTTCGTTCCGTTTGGCTTGTCCTCTCCAAACTGACTGTTCCAATACCTCACGGTCTAATCCTAAGGCTTCCAAAGCTTCGTCAGCAGCTTCTGGAGACTTACAAATAATGTTGTGTATAGGTAGCATCTTAAAGTTCTCTCCAAACCGGTATTTCCTATTATGCTCCCTCATTTGAGTTTTAAAATCAAGAAATGGGGCGTGCCGCTCTATAACAAACTTGGCTGTACTCTTTTCATATGAATGGTTCGCTGTTCTTTTATGATCCGATACACATGTTGTGTGCTGAGTTTGTATCGGGTCGCCAGTTCATCTGGCACGATCCCACGGTCGTGCCAGTCGTTGAATAGCTCTATATCCCTAACGGCCTGCTTAAAGCGATCACCTTTTGGAATGTACACGTGGCGGCCGCCGCAGTAGATGGCCTGTTCGGCCAGTAGGGTATGGGCGATCTTTTTGGCTTCTTTCTCTTCATAACCCATGCGCTGCATACTTGCCTGGTAGAGATCGATCAGGGCGGCGAGATCTTTGGGCCATTTCTTGCGCACGTCATCTGGGATTTCATCCAGGTGGTTGAGCAGCTCGTCGGTGAAGCTGCTATCGCCTAGCCAGTCTTTCTGCTCTTCTGCCATGTTTACGCTTTCCGTTTTGCGTTGTATTCAAGGGCGGCGATCAGCTTGCGCAGCTGATCCGGTTCCAGCCAATCCACTTTCTCTACCTGGAACATGCGCTTTGCCATCGCATGGGCGTAGTTCCAGTGCAGGTTGCCATCAGCTAGTAAAGCCTCAACTTTGCCCATCATCGCTGTGCGGTTGGTGGTTGGGTTAGGGCGCTTACCATAGCGGCGAGTTTTGGTTTTAAAGCCTTTGCTTTTGAGGTGATCCAGCACCTGCTGTAACTGGGGCAGGGCAAGCTTACTGCAACTATTTTGGCCGGTGATGCTTGTAAGCATCTGACGATAGGTTGTCTCGTCCAGTGCCAGTTGTGACTTGGCAATATGGATGAGTTGGATGGCGGTTTTGCGCTTAGATTGTTGCTGTTCAACTGGACCTTGCTGCGTATATTTATTCATGAACAGTTGTTCCTTTCCTTTCAAAAATGTAAAACCGTAATTGCTGAACTGTCCATGAGGGCTGGAGTCATCCTCCCAAAGGCAATACTCGGTAATGGTGTTGCCTTTGGGAGATGGCTCCGGCCACGTTTAAACCCTTATGGAGAAAACACTCATGAAAATTAACGGTCCAGCTTATAAGTCCACAACATGGTTTGCCGACGGAAAAGTGATTCAGCGAGAATTCCTAATGGGCTCACTGGAAACATCTTTTGCAACGGCCATAGCAACCTGGTTGTCGAACTTTGTGCCTTCGCTTGTAAATATTCCCGGCAACGATCTTTCGACGCTGGGTGAGCCGGTGATAATCGCAAAGAACGAGCTACCGCCAGCGCCGTGGCACAGTACGAAATGCTAGCTTTCGAACTGAATACGCAGGTGGAGTTATCTGCTTGGTTGTTAACCATGGAGTCGGGGAGGGTGACCTCCCCAGCTTTTAAACTCCTTTTCTTCGGCTGCTCTTCAGTACCTGACCACCACATCAGATAGACGCCCTCGCGGGCGTTTCGCATTAAATCGCCGCCAGATCTAACGGGATCGGCTCCCATCGCTCGCTTTGTCCCACTCTTTCGTAGAACCGCACATAGGTCTTTGAGCCTGTGACCTGAATGCTGTCTGCAATAGCATCCATCGCTTTGCGCCAGTCTTCGTCGTCGATCTTGTGACGGCGCAGACTGAGTACGCGACCGGTGTTGATCTGACCCTCTTTGTCGACCTGGAAGGCGTCATCAACCAACACTTTGAGTTCCAGAGCGCTGCCTTCCGACCAGCGGTGGATGCAGTTGTCGATCAGGGCTTTGGCGGCCTGTAGGCGTTCATCGAAGGTGATGTGTTCCTGGATGGCACGCTGGATTTTGAGGCGACCGTCGAAGCTGATGAGGGTGACGTTGCCTTTCTTGCCACCCAGGGCGATTTCGTAACGTTCGGCGGCGAGGTCGACAAACGCACCGATGTCTCCCAAGACGGCCAGCTTGAAGTCGCGCATCTGCTGCTGGAGCTGCTTCGCTTTGCCGGTGAGTTCGCTGACCAGATCGTTGCGGGTGAGGTCGATCTCGTCGATGGTGTCGATAGGCACCAGACGGCCTTTGGCGTCTTTCATGTAGCCTTCGGGAATGTGTTGTTGTACTGCGCGGTTCATGCCGCTTCTCCTTTGACGTAGGGCGTCATATCAGTCAGTTGTTGCCAGTCACCCTGGATTGCCTGCACCTTGTCGGTGAGGATGGCGCGGGTGGTCGCGCCGTTGTCGTAGCGCTCTAGGGCTGCGTTGAGGTGGTCTTCGTTGACGATCAGGGCGCGGGCAGGGTGGGTGGTGTTGGCTTCGGAGCCGATACCCCAGAACACCAGCTGCTTGCGCCGTTTGCTCTCTGGCAGGTTGATGATGTGGTAGTGGATCATGGGCGTTCCTCCCAGCTGACTTTGCATTCTGCGATCAGGGCTTCGTGCTGGACGGTGCGAATACCGTCATTAGTGACGAAGCGTGTGATGCCGGGTTTGAGTTGCAGGCAGCCGCGCCCGTCGTTCACGCTGATGTGGGGGCGGCTGTCGTCGATGTTGATGGCGGTGACGGTGAGGCCCAGGGCGTGCAGGGCGTTCACGGCCAGGTTCGCTTTGGCGAGGTTTTCTTTGATGCTCATGTTCTGCACGGAGTCAGTCATTGTGGGTCTCCCGGTGTGGGTTGTTGGGGCAACCTGGGCAGGTGCGACAGAGCCGCACGCGGGTTGGGTTGCTGCCGATGAATCCTTTCTTGCGTTCTGTTTGGCACTGGGCGTTAGAGATCTCACCCAGCACGGGGCAGCTAACGCCGCCGAACGTGGCTTCTACCTTGGCCTGCATCTTCTGGGTGCTGGGGCTGGGGTATTTATTGGCGAGCAGCAGGCTGACGCTGGTGCGCGATATTTTGAGGCGCTTGGCGACGGCGGCACGGCTGGTTTCGCCGACGGCACGGGCGAGCTGTTCGATCCACTGGGGCGGCTGTTGGCCCCAGTTGCTGATGTCTGCCGGGGTCATGAGAGTTCCTCCGGGTCGTCGGTGTGCATCACCTTGTTGAGGTTGGGGTCGTAGACGGTTTTCACGCGCTGGATTTGTGGGGCGCGGGGGCCGGTGTCCATGCAGAGTTTGAGCTGCACTTTTTCCAGGCGGTGGGCGTTGCCTGCGACTACGACCTGCAGGTAGCCCGCTTTCTTCAGAGAGGCCAGGTAGCGTTTGACGTAAGTGAGGGCAACGTCGTGCCCGGCTGCCGCGACGTGGCCGACGATTTGGGCCGCATCGAGGGCGCTGAGAATGCGTAGGGTGCGCCATATCGCTTCGCTGATCAGGCCCTGGGTTTCGGGTTCGCCTTTGCGGTTGAGACGCGGGGCTTCGACGCCGGTGTCTTTTATGTGGCGACACAGGCTTTTGCCGTGGCTCTTTTTCTCTACGACTTCGACATACTCCCCGGCGATCAGGCGTTGCAGGTAGGTTTTGGCCGTGTGGGTATCGACGTTGGCGGAGCGGGCAATGGCCGTTAGATCAAATGGGTTGCCGTGCCGGTTGCGGATCGCTTCCCATAGGCGTTGCCGGGCATTTTTGCCGCCAATCATTTCCAGCTGGGCCGGTTTGCGTGCGTTGTGTGTTGCGGTGTTCATGTCGGTTTCCTTACAGACGACGTTTCGGCGCTTCGCCGGTGTAGAGTTCGGTGGTGCCCCAGGTGTGGCGGTCGACGATCTCCCAGCCGTTGGTGAGGGCGGTTTCCTGGATCAGCTCGAGGTTGACGACGACACGGCGGACGCTGCCGCCGGAGAGCTGCACCAGGTGTTCCAGCAGGTCGTCATCGATCTGGATGGCGCTGGCATAGATCGGGGTGAGCTTGCGGGCGTCGGCCAGGCTGACCGGTTGGGCGGGCACCCAGGTGAGGATGCGGCCGTGGAAGCGTTCCCACTTTTTGAGTTTGTTGGGCAGCAGCTCTTCACCGATCAGCAGGATAGGGGCCTGGCTGGATTCGTAGAGGTCGCGGATCAGCTCGACGGCGTTCTTGTCGACCAGGTGGTCCATCTCGTCGACGATCAGCGGGCGGCCGCTAACGGCAAGTTCCTGGGCGGCTTGCTCCAGCATGTCGGCGATGGTCGGCAGGGGCTTGATGCCCATTTCGAGCAGGATCGCTTTCAGGGTGTGTTTTTTGGTCCACACACTTTTGGCCTGCACGTAGTAGGCACGGCGGCGATTAGCGACGTGGGTGGCGGCGACGGATTTGCCGAAGCCGCTTGGCCCGTAAAGGCAGACCATGCCGGGCAGGCTGTGGGTGCGCTCGATGGCGCGTTCCAGGGCGACGTCGCAAAGGCCGATGTTGGCGATGTCTGCGATGCTGCAATTGACGTTAAGGGTTGCTGTTGTCATGCTTGATTCTCCAATTGTCCAATCCAATGGGCACCGGGGTCAGAGGGTGCGAGCCTCTGACCCCATCTCCTGTTCGCGCCGTGCCCAGGCGCTGTATTCCTTTGTTTCCCCGTCACGGCTGAACCAGAAACGGTGTTCTTCCGGTACCGGCGTGCCGCTTTGGTAGGCCAGATACAGGGTGATGCGTTCGTCGGCGGTCATGCTGGCCGGTGTGCGCGGGCCGGTTTCTTCAACGACGGTGATCTCTTCCGGTTGGATGCCCATGCGGTTGCTGAGCAGGTCGGGGGTGAGGGCGCCGATCCCTGGGATGTAGGTGGTTTGTTCCTGCTCCAGGGCGGGGCGGCCGTTGAGTTCTTCCAGGATCTCCTCACGGTGGGCGTCGTTGCGGCGCAGGCGCGCTTTGGCGCGACCTTCACGGGCGTTTTCGATCACGCTCTTCGGCATGTAGTCCACACGGTTGGCGTTCCATTCGGCTTTGCAAATCTGGCGGCCGTGTTCGGTTTCGTATACCCAGATGTAGGTCGGGTCGTTGATGTCGTAGGCGACGTGGACCTCTTCGCCGTGCCATTCGGTGAGGGCGTGGCTGAAGTAGATGTTGTTGATGAATTTGATTTCGCCCCGGCTCACTTTGCGGGTGGTGCGTGGGCGGAAGACCTGGACAGCTTCGTCTGCGGTGAGCAGGGTGGGCGTCCAGCCTTTGTTCTGGTGCTGCTGCCAGAGTTCGTCGGGTGCCAGGTGGCGGCGCTTGCCCTGGATGTCGGTGGTTTTGGGTAGGCTGCTGTGTGGCCGCTGGTTGTACCACTGAATGCGCTGGTTGACGTAGTCCATGAAGGTTTGCCAGCCGAGCAGGGGCAGTGTGCCGCCGTGTTTAATGGCCTGGCGGCTGAGTTTGAACTGGATTTGACGGGCTTCCTGGTCCATATCGGCACCGATAAAGCCGGGCAGTTCTTTTGCGCCATCGACCCAGAGGGTTTGGTGGACGCGTTCGATCACGCCACGCGCCTGCGAGCTGTAGGGCAGGGAGTGGGTCATGGTGCTGCCGAGGCGGGCAAGTACGCCGGTGGCTTGGTCTTTCAGCAGGGCGTTTTCATAACCGCCGCCGTTATCCACGTAGATCAGGGCGGGCACAGCGTGGGTGCAGGCGCTGATGAGGGCGTCGAGTACGGCGATGCTGCTTTCGGCCAGATCAACCGATACGCCAACCACGCGACGGGTGGCGATGTCGATAAAGGTGGTGACTTCGGGGCGGAACGGGCGGCCGTGAAGCGGGTGCTGTACTTCGCCGTCGAAGGTGTGGCCGTCGGCGCTGTAGATGTCTGCCGGTAGAAGATCGCTGAAGTCTCGGCGTACGAAGGGCAGCATGTTTTTGAGTTCGCGTGCGCCCATGCGGCCTTTCTGTTTGGCGATGTTGCCCATTTTGGTGATGAAGCGACGTACCTGGTGGATGCTGGGCAGTTCCGCTGTTTTGCCTTCCAGATCGTATTGGTTGGTGAGCTGGCGGTAGGCGTGCTCAACCGATGGCTTTTCAGGGCGCTGCCAGCACATGAGGAAGTCGTTGGCCCAGGTCGGTACTTTCAGTGGGCGTTTGGCCTTCGGTGCCAGGGCTTTGGTATCGGTGCCTAGCCAGCGCTTAAGGCTGCGGTTGCTTGGGTACAGGCTGTTCGAACGGCCGCGTGGGTCTTTTGCCAGTCGCAGGGCGGCATCCAGTACTGGGTTGATCTCTTTGAGCTGGCCGGTGACTGCCTGGGTGAGCAGGGTGGTGAGGGCTGCTTCCTGAGTAATGCCGCTCTGTTTCAGTCCTTCCACGGCGTTGATGACGGTTACGCGGGCATCGGCGACGGTGCGCTGGCGTTCGGTGAGGTTGGCCTGGGTGTTGGCGCTGCTCTTAATAGTGACGGCGTTCTGCTCCAGCAGGCGCGGCAGCATGGCTTCGGCTTGGCGGGCTTCCAGTTCTTTGCGGGCCGGGCGGGGCAGGTTGCTGATGTGGTATTCGTATCCGCCGCCTTTGCCCATGCGCTGCTGGGCTTCCCAGCTTTCCCGTTTGGCGAGTTTGATGATGCCTGCCACGGTGGCTGGCATGCCGGTGAGTTGTGCGTCGGCCAGCTCTCGGGTTGTGTACCATTCTTTCATCGTACTGTTCCTAGAGTAGTTCCGGTTGCTGGTGTTTCTGGATGTTGCCGCGCTGGTGGGCGAGGTCTTCCATGAGTCCGGTAAGGGCGTTGAGTGTTTCGTCGGTGCTCTGGTCGCCGTCGTAGAAGCTGATCAGCATGCCGATCACGCTGTGGGCCGCGACGCTGAGTTCGTTCAGCTCTTTGTGTTCTGAACGTTTGCCGGACGGGATCTCTACCAGCAGCTTGTTGGCACTGGTGGCCAGGTATTGGGTGACGAATTCGGCTCCGCAGGCGTGCTCGAAAGGGCGGATCATGACCGCTGGCATACGACCGCTCTCCAACCACTTGTAGAGGGTGGAGTGGTTGGGCAGTCCCATGAGTTCGGCGATCTGCTGAACGCTTTTGTTGCGCTTGTCGCGGGCGTGCTGGATGCAAAGCTCCAGGCCGTTTGTGATGCTGGTCGCCCTGACGTTCTTCCAATTGCGGCGTGCCATTTCCTTAGTGTCCTTTTCGGGTCTTCTAAACAAAAACCTGGTTTACCCCTATGCCTGCGTTCTGGGCTTGGTTACGCTTATTCCCAGAAGTGAGAGGTAAGGAGGAGAGCCATTCAGGCAACACGCGCATTTGTGCCAATAAATTCGCCATTTTCTGTGTTAGGCTTGGCGTAACGGGTTGGCCAGATCACTTGAGGTTCCACATTTAGGAATTCAGCGATGATGCGCTCCATTTTTGGGTAGGGCCGATGGAAGACGTTGTAAGCCGTTGCGGGCTTGCAGCCGTTCTGTCGTCCTAGTTCGGCCAGTGTCGAGCCGCGTTTCCTGATCTCAGACATGATGTCCTGGCGGTGCCAGTCCTTGGCTTTTGAGCTGGCTTTGGCTTTGCTCATTTTTTTGGCTCCCAAATGAATAGTTTTCTTAAGCTGTTTGGCTAACAGATATGGGTTAACGATATTCAAATTTGGGAGTTATGTAAACCCATATTTGGGAGTTTATAGAATCAAATTTGTGATTCGTCTCTATCAAATTTGGGAAAAATCAAAGAAAACAACTACTTAAAATGGTTTTTCGCGAATGAATGATTCTCTGAACGGGGTTCAAAGTTTCGAAGAGGAGTTAGGGCAAAGGATTGAACTCGCCGCTGAGCGTGTTGGCGGTAAAAAAACGTTATCCAGGGAAGCAGGAATTCCCGAATCTGGGATTTACCGTTATATCAAAGGTGAGAGTGCGATCCCGGCAAAGGCGCTTGTGAAGATCGCTGAGGTGGCTGGGCTATCTATCCAGTGGCTTGCAACCGGGGAAGGGCAGGTTGACGCCAGCGGTAACCAGGTGGCACAAGAGTCCGAGCTGGAAAGCGAGTTTGCGCTGGTACCGGGTTATAACATTCAGGTCGCTGCGGGCGCAGGTGCCTTTCCTGAGAATGAAGAACCTTCGCGCAAGCTGGCGTTCCGCCACAAGTGGTTGAAGTACCGCAATCTGAAAGAGGCCGATCTGGTCCTGGTCTTTGCCAAAGGCGACTCTATGGAGCCTACGATCAGCGATAACAACACGCTACTTATCGACACCAGCAAACAAGATCTGACCGACGGCAACATCTACGTGATCCGCGTAAACAGCCACTTGGTCGTCAAGCGCGTACAAACCCTGCTGAACCGCGACATCATGCTGCTCAGCGATAACAAGGAATACCACCCAGAGACAATCAAGCCCGACCAACTGCAAGATCTGCAGGTGATCGGTAAAGTTGTCTGGATCGGAAAAGACGTTTAAAAACGAAGGAATTGTTAAATGTTATCGGCACTACCTACAGCGCTAAGTGATTTTTATAGGGTCTGCTTCTTTATCGGGATCGTATTCCTGTTTGGTGGGAGCTTGGGGCTAAGTAAAATTATTGATGACAAACGTAGCGAGAGGCATTGGTATGCTGAGAAGGTAGTGTCGGTTTCGTCCGAAGAGGAGCATCAAGTATACAAGACGATATATGAGGCGAATATGTCTGAGCTGCTACAAGCAGAGGTCTTGCTCTTGGTGCCGGGTGGTATGGGAACGCTTTTCACGACACTTGGTGTGCTTTATTGGATTTTTAGGTTGCAGCCGTTGGAGCGTAAGACTAGAGAACTGAGGTACTTACAGGTAGAAGCTGAGTTGATAGAAAGGAAACAAAAAAAGCGCGAACTGGAATGAGGCTGGTTTTGGCTGTGACAAAAACTTCGTGAAATGTAGTAACCTCATCAGAGCTAGATCGCTCAATGCCCCCTCTATATTTTTCAGTCAACTTTGTCTGAAGTCCACGGGAATCGCCGATCCCGTTATTTACCAGTGATTCCCACTATATCCCGGTTAAGTGCCATTAACTCCACTAGATCACATTAAACGTTGGAGGTGGGAGAGCTTGTTGTCTGAAGCGCGTGAGACAACTGGTGTATTACCCGCCTGCATCCCCAGGCGGGTAATAGATAAAGGCAGGGCTTAAAAGCGAACGGTGTCCTCCGGCTCTTCAACCACCGGATTGCTGAGTTGACCAATCCCTTCAATCTCAATGGTGACGGTGTCGCCAGGTTTCATGTAGCCACGTGGTTTCATCTTCACGCCCACGCCGGAGCAGGTGCCGGTGGCGATTACATCACCCGGTTTCAGGGTGCAGACAGTAGAGAGGGTTTCGACCAGTTTGTAGCAATCGAAGATCAGGTGCTCAGTGTTGGAGTGCTGACGAAGTTCGTCGTTCACCCAGGTTTTCAGCTCCAGATTATGTGGATCGATGGCGTCGGCGGTTACAATCCAAGGCCCCATCGGGCCGTGGGTGTCGAATGACTTACCCAGCGTCCAGGTAGGCGCTTTGATCTGCCAGTCGCGCACGGACACATCGTTGACGATGGTGTAACCGGCGATCACCTTGTGGGCCTGGTCGTAGGGCACATGTCGGCACGCTTTACCGATGACCATTGCCAGTTCACCTTCGTAGTCCAGCTTTTCAGAGACACGTGGGCGGTGAATGGCATCGTCAGGGCCGATCACACAGCTGATCTGTTTGTTGAAGATGGTTGGAAACTCCGGCGTATCCAGGCCGGTTTCTTCGATATGGTCGGCATAGTTCAGACCGACGCCGAGAAACTTTTCCGGTTGAGCAACAGGGGCCAGCAACTGTACGTCAGCCAGTGGAATACCCTGGCCTTTCTCCGCGAGTACCTGCAGGTTGTGGCTCAGGTCTTCCAGAGCTGGGAGCAGCACCAGCATATCTGTGGGCAGGGCTGGATCCTGAGATGTTGGGTAGACCTGTTCGTTGGCAATAACACCGATCTGGACTTTGTCCTGATGGCGGAAGCGGGCGAGCTTCATAGAGACTCCTTGCGCGTTCTTTTTCCCCATTATGGCGCGAAAAAAGGGCACTGAGAATGCACACAAAGGACAGGTAAAAAGGACGTGCCAAAAAAGCGGGGGATTTTAAAAGGCCCATGTCTGTCCATGAGCCTTTAGCATGACTAGGCGGTTTGCGATCAGTGCTTGACGATCGGTAGCGCGTTTAGTGTGTTGTTGATAATGGCAGTGTATGTTGTTGTATCCGGACGGGTGCTGCTCATGACGCGCATCCCCCAGATATTGGCCATCAGGAATTTCGCCAGCTCTGCCGGTGACGCTTGGGCCGTCAGCTCGCCTTTTTCCTGCGCACGCGTCAGCGTTTGGGCAAACATCGACTCAATCTGTTCCAGATAGTTGGTGATCTTCTCCCTGATCTCATCATCTTCCGTGGCCAATTCCAGCATGGTGTTCACCATCAGGCAGCCGCGACCGATCTCGTCCATCGCAATATCCTGGCTGAAACGCTTGAAGAATTCCTGAATTGCAGCAATCGGGCTATCGTTATTGAGCAAACAGGTTGATACGCGGGTCAGGCTGTTTTGGGCGTAGGTGTCAATCACCTCCATAAACAGTCCGCGTTTGCTCTGAAAGGCGCCGTACAGAGAGCCGGGCTTCAGGTTGGTTGCTTTAACCAGATCGGTTACAGACGTTCCGGTGAATCCGGTACGCCAGAACACTTCCATTGCTTTTTCTAACACATCTTGACGAACAAATTCGGCAGGTCTCGCCATCGTCTTTCCCTCCTTGATTGATTTGCCTATTATTCCCACACTTTGTAGAACGATCAATAAAACGCTGTACGGCTTTTGTTGAATACTTGATCTAAATAAAGGTTTTGGTAACTCCGTGCTCAGGATTCTTGTAGTAACGATACTGATTGTGGCAACTGCGGGTTGCGCCGAAACATCGCAGAAGACCGCGCTAGCTGAATTTCAACGCGGTATTGTGGTGCGTAGCGGTGACCAGTTCGTATTACGTCCCTGTTACGTTTCCAACGAGCTGGTATTACAGGATGACAGCGGTGCGTTAGGGCGCTGGTTCAAGCAAGCGCCGGTTGAGTTTGAGCAGGTATATGCCGAGATGATGCTGACGGCTGATACGTTGCATCCGGGCAGTTCACGGATTGATGAGCTGCTGTTGGTCGGATCTCAACCACGGGGATGTGAATTCGAACTGCATGGTAACCACTATCGTGCGGCCGGCGAAAACCCGTTATGGATTGCCGATATCCGAGATGAAGGGATTCGGGTGCATGTGCGTGGTTCTTTACGGCAGCTGCTGTTTCCGCCGGTGGAACCGGACGTGAACGGACGTACACTCACCTGGCGCAGCACGCTGGAGGTTCAGGAAGGCTACTCCGTTAACCTAAAGATGATACGTGAAGCTTGCTATGACCGCTTTGGGACTCTGTATCCCTACAGTGCGAGTATTTCTGTATACGGTATGACGTTTGAGGGTTGTGGCCGTCGAGGGGATTTGGCACGTAGCAGTATCGCAGCTACGTATATCTACAGTGATGGTGTGTTGTCGCTGATGGCGGTGTTGGAACCGGACGGCAACCTGGCCTTTACCGATCTGCGCCAGGGGGAAACCAGCAGTGTGGCGACCTATCTCAAAGGCCGCTGGCGGTTACTTGAAACTGGCCGGTTGCAGCTTGAACTGGAGCGGGAATCAGGTACACGGCAGGTGCTGTTCCTCGAGCGGATGAACGATGGGGCCTTGCGTCTTAAGTTCGGTCACAAGGCATATCGTGAGGGGCTTTTACTGCGTCGTCAGTAATGTGCCGATTGTCTGGATCTAATCATGACTTACTCGCCGTTTAACAGCAGATCCTTGGCCTGGTTGATCTTGGCCGCCAGATAATCGCTGCCACCCCGATCCGGGTGTACTTTCTGCATCAGTCGGCGGTGCGCTTCAATAATGCTCTTCTCATCGGCATCTGGTTTAAGGCCCAGAATGTTATAGGCTTCGTCGCGACTCATAGGGCCGCTGTCGCTGGCATGGTTTTGATGGTGCTGATGGCCGGGATCGTCTTCCCGCCAGCTGTCACCAAAACGTTTATCCAGGTAGGCCTCCAGCAGTCGTGCGGATTCAGCATCGTGCTGACGGCAATATGTGAGCAGTTGAATAAACTCCTGCTCACTCAGATTTCCCAACTCCCGGCCCTGCAGAGGGCCGTTCAATACCGTGCCATACATCACACCGGAGTCGTGATCCAAGGTCATCTTGATGATCGCCGTCTGAACTTCGGAGTGATTGCCGTTGCTGTGTTGTCCGGCCTGGCGCTGATCATAAAGGTGTTTCAAAAATGGCAGGAAACGGATGATCAGAGGTAGGAGTTTGCGCATAAATGGCAGTACAGCGGCGATCAGTACGCCGAGCCAGTGCAATTTGCCAGTCACGGCCAGATACACCAGTGCCATGATCACCAGCGTGGTCACCACTTTGATCACCGCAGCCCTCTGCTGTTTTACCGGCTGAGACTTAACCCACAGCATGCCAACCACGGCAACAATGCCCAGTAGAACCAGACCCAATGGATGCACAACTTACTCCCTATAAATGCAGAACAGATCTTACAGGTTAGTATATCGTTTTTTACGGGAGTTCAGATCAATTGGGTTTTGCCAAAGGCTATGTAGTTCAGCGGCCTTTGAGTTGATGGGTGAGTTGCAACACCTCGCCGCTTTTGTCTTTGGCAAAGTTTTCCAGTGCCTTAGGGCCACCGGCTGCGTACACCGCTACAGCCGCAAGTAGCTGCCGAAGAATCTGTGCGCTACCGGCGTTAAAGCTGCAGTAGGCACCGCCGGATAGGCGGGCGATCTCCTTAAAGGCGCGTTTAGCGACCAATTCGTTACCTTCCTGAAAGATAAAGACCGGGGTACTCAACAAGCCCAGCTCACCGGCCAGGCGTGCGAGCTTGTCTGCGGGTTCCTCTAGACAATCACCGATAAAGATCACCGCCTGAATCTTGCGGGTGCGGGTTTCCAGCAAGGCGTGATTGAGCACCCGTAACAACTGGGTTTGTCCGGCAACACAGCTGACCCGGTTCATCCGGTCGAGCAGTGCACGGGTGTTGTTAAACCAGCCGGTGTGCTCAAACAGTCCGTATCCCTGGTAGTAGCAAAGCTGGACCTGCAGGCCACCAATCTTACCCGCTTCCAGGAACATCTCACTTTGCAGGTGACAGGCTTGATCCCAGGTGCGTTGCCGACTGGCGGTGGCATCCAATGCAAACAACAGGCGGCCTTCGGTACCCGTGTTGAGCGTGGCGGGGGCTTTGGATACCTGATCCAGAAATGCATCCAGCTCCTGTTTGGATGACACTTTTACCGGGTGTTTATCGTTGCTGCTCATCTGTAGGTCCCTCGTTCATCTAATGAGTATAGCGAGAGGGATAAGCAAGCGGTATCGGTTGATAACGGGAGATCAAGAAGTGAAGAAAAGTGCCGGGCCGCCTGTGATACATCCTTGTACGGCCCGGCAAGGGGTTACCTTTTACCGCGTTCACTCACCCATGTACCGAGCACGCTTTTTGGGTTTTACGTATTCCAGGTCAACCAGTACCAAGCCATCTACGCAGTAGTTGAAGTCGGCATCCACACCGAAGTCCAGGAAGCGTACGCCGCCGTCTTCACACAATTCGCTGTACTGTTTGTACAGAGTGGGTACGCTCACACCGAGGAACTCCAACTGTTCTTTCATCAGACGGAAGTCCGCCTTGTAGTCGTCGCCGTTAAACATGCGCTCCATGTTCTGTACGGTGGCGTCGTCAAACTGGTACGGAGAGAAGGAACGTCCCAGATATTCGTTGTCGCGGAAGTAGTGGCTGTAGAACCAGATCAGCATGTCCTTGGCTGCTTTCGGGTAGGAATTGCTGAGGCTAACAGGGCCAAACATGTAGCGAACATCAGGGTTTTTGCGAAGATATGCGCCAATACCGTACCAAAGGTAGTCCAGACTGCGTTTACCCCAGTACTTCGGCTGTACGAAACTGCGACCCAGCTCGATACCTTTATCGAAGTAAGGCTCCATCTGCTCGGTGTAGTTGAACAGCGTGGCGCTGTAGAGGCCCTGTTCTTCTTTTTCGCGCAGCTTGAACGCTTCTGCCAGGCGGTAAGCGCCAGCGATCTCAAGTTCTTCCTCATCCCATAGGATCAGGTGGCGGTAGTAGTTGTCGTATTTATCCAGGTCTTTCTTCTCGCCCGTCCCTTCACCGACACAGCGGAAGGCAATTTCACGCAGACGGCCTACTTCATTGATGACGGCGGAATCGGTGCGGTAGTCGAATAAGTAGATTTTTTTTCCATCGGAGGTTTCCCCCAGCAGCTCAGACTCTTTCAGTTCCTGCTTGATGATCTGGCGGTCTTCCGGGTGAGCGATGGTTTTTTCCGTGATGAAGAGTGGCTTGCGCCCCTTGGCGATACGGTACAGGTGCTTCTTCAGCAGCTTGCACTTTTCCTGGGTGGAAACCGGTACCGCATCCAACTGGCTGAACGGGATTGGTTCACCCACCTTCATCGGAATGGAGACGGACTTTTTGTTGAACATCTCTCGCGCCAGCAACAGCGTAGAGAGGTTTCGGTTGATGTAAGACGCACCGTAAAACAGCGAGGAGTTCTTGCCGCCAATAAAGGTCGGAAGAATCGGTGCGTTGGCCTTGCGGGCAAAACGGATAAAACCGCTGTTCCACTTGCCGTCTTTAATGCCGGTTACACCGGCACGTGATACTTCACCCGCCGGGAATACAATCACCGCCTCTTCGTTCTGCAGTGCTTCCACGATACGGGCGATATCGCGTTTGCGGGTGCTCTTGCCCATGTTGTCCACAGGCAAAAAGAGTGATTTCAGCGGATCGAAGTTCATGAGCAGATCGTTGGCAACGATCTTTACGTCACGGCGCACTTCGCCTATAGCCTTTAACAGAGCCAGGCCATCGAGGGCGCCCAGAGGGTGGTTGGCAACAATCAGTACGCGACCGCTGGAAGGGATGTTCATGCGGTCTTTGTTACTCATGGTGTAGCTGAAGTTGAAGTACTCCAGTACGCGGTCAATAAATTCGAAGCCGGTCGCATCTTCGTTTTGCACCAGAAAAGAGTTGATCTCGTCTTCGCGGATCAGGCGGCGCAGCATAAACAGAGTCGAGCGTTTTACCGGTGCAGGCTTCTGCACAAACGCTGGGTATTTATTGGTCAGAGCTTTTTCAACGTTGATCACGTTGTACACCTTCGTTTGTTCGTTTCGTGTGAAAAATATATGGAAGATTTGTGACTGACCGTTGACGCAAATCTTACGCTTTGATGACGGTTGGCGGGGCGGCTGAAAACGGGTTTAATCAAGGAAACGATTTTTAAGAGCAGGAGCAGGACCGATGCAATTTGTGGTGGCAAACCGAATCTACGTGGCTGACGGCTGGCAGGAGACCTTTGAGGAGCGCTTCCGAAAGCGTGCGGGTGAGATCGATAAGCAGCCGGGATTTGTGCGTATGGAAGTCCTGCGCCCGGCGAAAGAGGGGATGCCTTACATCGTGCAAACACACTGGGCGGATAAAGCCAGTTTTGATGGCTGGGTGGGCAGTGAAGACTTCAAACGGTCCCACTCCAATCCCCTACCAAAAGAGGCCTTCAGCCAGAAGGGCGGACTGGAGATGCATGAGGTGATTATCTCTACTGACTAATTAGAGTTGCGTTGCGGATAAATACCCAGGCGCAACCCATGCTTATTTGGAAAATAAGATCTCGATTCGGGCCGTGAGCGATAATTTGGGTTCGAAGTCCTCATCGCGCGGCCAGTTGACGGCGGGGACGATATCCAGATACAACTTGTCTTTGTAGAGTGGTTGTCGGTAGCGCAGGTTGAAGTAGTGTTCGGTAGATCGGACAGAGGGTTTGGTTTCGCCCAGAAAACCAAGCTCATAGGTAAGGGTTGAGCGCTCTTCTAGATATTGCTGCAGTGTAAACACCTGAGCCAGGTCTGTATTGTGCGTATCGTCTTGCCACTGTGCTTCTGACTTAACTTGAAACTGAAAAGAGTCTCCTGCCGGCCGCGAAAACATCAACTGAACGCGTGTCCCGAAACCATCGGAATGGAAGTAGTAGATCGATTGCTGGAATTGGCCGTTCCAGAGGGAATTCATCTCCAGCATCCTTCGGGCTTTCAAACGGGCGAATGGATCCAGGGGAGCCCGCAGTCTTAGGCCCAGCTCAGGACGGAGATACCAGTTTTCCAAGTCTCGTTCCCGGCTAATTCCCCCGTAGAAACTATCATCATCACTGGTTGGGCTGATCTCATCTTCTCGGTTGGTGCTCTCCAGCGTTTCCCGCTCATCTAGCTGGTTTTCTATAAACAGGTTCCAACGCTGTTTTATGGAGGGTAGATCAAGACGTACTTTCAAATCTCCATCTTCACTCACACCATCACTTTCATCCCAGCGCGCACCCAGGCGTAACCGTAGGTAGCTGTTGTGTTCCAACCGCTCGTAGTTGTCGCCAGCGATGTAACGGTCAATTGAAGAAACCATATCGTGAAACGAGTTAGACCAACTGTCGTGTTGTTCGATCCACCAGTCATATCTACTTGGAGAAGTATCAGTAGTTTGAGATGGGGAGATGGGAGGGGCTTCAGGCTGTTCTCCATAGGCATGGGGAGTTATGGCGACGATTAAACAGGCCAGGCTGGCTAAGAAGGTTTTCCTGAAACTGATCCATCGCTGGTTCATTGGTGGGGCATCCTAACTTCACATCATCGTGCCGAATGAACGGTCCTTTCAGGTCAGTGTAGTACAGTTGGTTTTTGATAATGTTGAGTGAGTACTATTTGTCTGTATGTTTATACAGTATTATTGGGTCCTATGATCCGATCTGTTCATATACTGATCGTTAATCCATTGTTCTTGGTCGGAAAGCTAGAACTTTGTTTATTCCTAAGTTGTGGAACTGAGGGGCATGGGCCAGCGAAAAATCATCCACTGCGATTGTGACTGCTTCTACGCCGCCGTTGAGATGCGGGACAATCCTGCCTTGGTGGAAATCCCGTTGGCGATAGGCGGCAGTTCAGATCGTCGTGGCGTGATATCCACCTGTAACTACCTGGCCCGTGAGTTTGGTGTGCGTTCGGCAATGGCTACCGCACGGGCCATCAAACTTTGTCCCAACCTGACCGTGATGCCGGGCAATATGGAGAAGTACCGGCAGGTTTCCCAGCAGATCATGGCGATATACCGGGATTATACCGACCTGATCGAGCCTCTTTCCCTCGATGAAGCTTACCTTGATGTTACCGATTGCGATCATTGCAAGGGCAGCGCCACGCTGATTGCCCAGGAGATCCGTGAGCGGATCAAAAAGGAGGTAGGCATCACCGTGTCCGCCGGTGTGGCGCCGTCCAAGTTTCTGGCCAAGATCGCGAGTGACTGGGATAAGCCGGATGGACTGTATGTGATCCGGCCGCAGGATGTGGAATCGTTTGTTGAGGTTTTGCCAGTCGAGAAGATTTTTGGTGTAGGCGAGAAAACCGCAGCCCGGTTGCATAAACTGGGTATTAAAAATTGCGGTGACCTGCGTGGATACACACTGGCGCAGTTGGTGGATCACTTTGGCAGCTTCGGCAAGCGGCTGTATGAATTGTCTCGGGGGATCGATGATCGGCCAGTGAAAGTGAGCCGGGAACGCAAGTCGATCAGTGTGGAGCACACCTACCCGGAAGATTTGCCAGATCTTAATAGTTGCCTGCAACAACTGCCGATGTTGATGGAGAGCCTGGCGAGGCGTTTTGAGAAACACCGGGATAAACGCACGGTAACCGGGGCGGTGGTGAAGGTGAAGTTCGCCGACTTCACCCAGACCACGGCCGAACATGCGGCTGAACAGCCTGATGTGGAGATGTTTGCCGCGCTATTAAGGGAAGCCTGGGAGCGGGGGCACAAGCCGGTGCGCCTGCTTGGTGTAGGGTACCGGTTGGGTCAGTACCAGCCCAAACAGGGGGAGCAGCTCAGGTTATTGTGATTTTCATGATGGAAAGGAGTTGGGCGGATGAATGTCGAACAACTAGAGCGGGAATACGAAGACCTGCCAATGTTTCTGACGCATCGTGATGAACAGATAGGGCGGCGCTGCTGTTTTCTTGCGTTGGAAGCGCTGCGCAACGACTGTTATGGCATTGGCGCGGTGCTGATCGATGGCAATGGCGATATTCTGGCTGAAGGCTACAACCGGGTATTTGAAGAAAACTACCGCGCGGCGGCTCATGCGGAGATGGAGTTGCTGGACGAGTTTGAACAACGTTTTCCCGACTATGGTGACCGCAGTGGCCTGACCATGATCGTGTCGCTGGAGCCTTGCCCTATGTGTTTTACCCGTATCTTGGCCAGTGGCATCGGGCGGGTGCGCTACCTGGCAGCGGATGCGGATGGCGGGATGATTCATAAGGTCAGACACCTACCTGCGGCGTGGAAAAATCTGGCCAGTGTGGGGGATTATCGTGTTGCCGATGCGAGTCATGCCTTGCGCGATTTTGCCGCGAAACTCGCCGAATCGGGCCTATCTGATAAAAGAAAACGACTAATTTCACAAATCCGCGGCTGATATGCTGCGACTGCAAATGCGTTCTGATATACTCGCGCACTTTTTCCAACCTGCTTAAAATTTGCGCAGAGAGTCTCGATGTTTCAACTGATTGCTTCACGCACACAAAGCATAAAAGCCGACGTGCTTTCCGGTCTGACTGTGGCGCTGGCGCTGGTTCCTGAGGCGGTTGCATTCGCCTTTGTTGCCGGTGTTGAGCCGCTGGTCGGACTTTACGCTGCCTTCATGATTGGCCTGATTACCGCTGCTATCGGTGGTCGTCCAGGCATGATCTCCGGTGCAACCGGTGCCCTGGCGGTGGTTATGGTGAGTCTGGTTGCCCTGCACGGGGTGGAATACCTGTTCGCGACGGTTGTCCTGATGGGTATTTTCCAGATTCTCGCCGGGGTGTTCCGACTGGGTAAATTTATCCGTCTGGTACCGCACCCGGTAATGCTTGGCTTTGTGAACGGTCTGGCGATCGTAATCTTCCTGGCACAGATGAAACAGTTCCAGTTTATGGACGAGAGCACCGGCGAGTTGGCATGGCTGCAGGGCTATCAGATGTACCTGATGCTGGGCCTGGTGGCACTGACCATGGCGATCATCCACTTCCTGCCTAAATTGACCAAAGCGCTGCCCTCTTCTTTGGTGGCGATTGTTGTAGTCGCGGGTCTGGTAATCGGTCTGGATCTGGATGCGCGAAACGTGCAGGACGTGCTGCGCGATATGACTGGTGATCCACTGGCAACTATCGCTGGTGGTCTACCGCAGTTCCACATTCCAATGGTGCCGATCAATCTGGAAACCCTGCAGATCATCGTGCCGTACGCGCTGATTCTGGCGGCGATCGGTCTGATCGAGTCTCTGTTGACCCTGACGCTGATCGACGAGATCACCGAAACCCGTGGTCGTGGTAACAAGGAGTGCATCGGCCAGGGTGTTGCCAACGTTGCGACCGGTTTCTTTGGTGGTATGGGCGGTTGTGCGATGATCGGGCAGAGTATGATCAACATCAACTCCGGTGGTCGTGGCCGTTTGTCGGGTATCTCTGCAGCGCTGTTCCTGCTGACCTTTATCCTGGTTGGTTCTGCGATGATCGAGATGATCCCGGTCGCTGCATTGGTGGGTGTAATGTTCATGGTGGTATTGGGCACCTTTGAATGGGCGAGCTTCCGTCTACTGGGCCGCATCCCGCTGTCTGACACTCTGGTCGGTATCTCTGTTGCGGTGGTAACCGTCCTGACCGATCTGGCGATTGCCGTCATCGTGGGTGTGATCATGTCTGCGCTGGTATTCGCCTGGAAACACGCGAAGAACATGCACTTTGAAGTGAAACAAGAGGGCGATGTGAAGGTCTATCTGCCACACGGTCCATTGTTCTTCGGTTCTATTCAGACGTTCCGTGACCAATTTGATCCACACAATGATCCGAAGGAAGTGATTGTTGATTTCGCGAACTCCCGCGTAATGGATCACTCTGGCCTTGAAGCGATCGATTCTCTGGCGGATCGGTACCTGAAAGCGGGTAAAGAGCTGCACTTCCGTCACTTGAGTCCGGAGTGTCGTGACCTGCTGCGCAAGGCAGGCAACCTGGTCGAAGTGAACGTGATCGAAGATCCGAAATACAAGGTGGCATCCGATACCCTGGCGTAAGCGGAGCTGACGACTAAAAAAGCCACTGTCGGTAACGCCAGTGGCTTTTTTGTGTCTGGAGGATTGTGATCCGCGTTTTAATAACCCGCGCGGGTGGGCGATAGCATCACTTCAAGGGTGTTATCCGACTGCTTAGATGGATGCCCTATCATTTCATCGTAGGCACTTTGCTGCCTGAGCACCATTGATTCAACGCGATAGGATTCGAACAGTTCTTTGACCTTTTCGATACAGGTCGTGCGATACGGCGTATGCTCATCGGTATAAACCAGATGTTCTCCCAGTTCATCTTCGATAATGATCTGATAAAGCATCGGAGCGAGAGCGAGCACAATCACCTTATGAATGGGCTGAGCCGGATTGAGGTCGGATACGCGGATCATGCCTGACTCCCATTAGGTATTGGGTTTATTGAAAAATAGGGTCACGGTACCTAGATGAAGCCCCCACTTGGTGACTTTGGCTTTGTTGACCAACACACCGTCGGGCAGCAAAAACATCCAGTCGTTGAAGTGAACCCGCCAGACTGCATCTCCAACGGGCAGATCCAGATTGTATTCCCAATTGAGGGCATTACCGACGATTTGGCCCGACGCGATACCTACTACATCATCTGCTTTGCCTTCATAGTAGCCGTTGCCTTTGGGCGCAATGCGCCAAACACGACGATCTTTTTCGCCGTCGTTGTACTCAAAGTGTTCATCAAGAGTAAGTACACCGTCTTCCACCGTTCCGGTGATCTCAACCTTGAAAGAGCGTTTTAGGTTGCCGAAGCGATCCTCAAAAATACCCCACGCCGTTGTGTCACCCAGGAAGTACTCCTCCAGCACCAGGGTGGGTGTCTGATCCTTAAAATCTTCAATTTTCATGCTGCTGCAGCCTGTCAGAACAAATAGAAAGGAGAAAAGGGCCGTAAGCCTGAAAGCTGTGGGTGTTGCGTTGCTGAACATGAAGCGGTTCCCGTGTGCCCGTCATTTGCAGATTTATACGAAACTGGGCGGGAAAAGATCAGTAGAAATGAAGCTGGGAATATCAGGTTTTGCCAGTATCAGATAAGAAGTGGGGGAGGAGAGGGCTTACCGATCGGAACGCAGTCGGTAAGCCATGCCAGGGATTAGGCCAATGCTTGACCGTCGAAGCTGATGCCGTCCCATCCATTAACCATAAAGGAGCGGATGTTGCCGTGGTCGCTGCCTTCAGGGGTGTTCAGTACGTCCTGGTAAAAACGACCGAAACACGCCAGGGTCTGGTCTTTGTCCAGGTTGTTCAGCTTGGCAAAGGCGAAGATCTTGCAGCTGCCTTCGTTCTGACCTGCGTCGTTACGTACATCGCCGTTGTTAAATCCGGTAGCCGTGTAGCTGTAGTTATCTGCGATCACCTGCATGGTGTCTTCGAAATCCAGAGTACTGTCGTTGCCGATGCGGCTGACAAAGTCGTTCAGTGTCATGTGTTGATGTCCTGTTTTAACAAGGCCTGTATCAGTTCGGTTGTTGGCGCCTCTTTGCCAAGTGCCGCGCAACGACGCAATACTGCACCACAGATCTCCTCCAGTTCAAGGGGGCGCCCCTTTTCTTTATCGACCAGCATCGAGGTTTTGATTGCGTCAAAGTTGCAGATCAGGTTGAACATCTCATCCACATCCGCCTTAGACAGGTTAATACCGTCTGCTTCGGCCGCCAGCGCAGTCTCCTCCATCATCCGATAGACCGCCTTACCGTAGGCCGGGTGTTGGGTGAGCGCACGGGTATCGAGCATCGTGAGCGCTGATAACGGATTAACACCATTGTTGATCAGCAGCTTGCGCCACAGCTGGTACTGAATATCGTCGCTCAATGTGGTTGGAATACCGGCTGCGATAAAGGCATCGACCAGCGGTTGCAAACGGTGTTGCAGCTCTGATGTGTTGCTGACATTGGGCCATGCACCCATCACCACCTGAGCAGGGCCTTTAGCATCGATGACGCCCGGTTCGATAATATGACCACCAATGCGTACTGCTAATCCTCCAACCGTGCGGTTGTCGCCGATCTGGACTGCGATCTGGGGTTCGTTGTCGACGCCATTCTGGAGCGATAGAACCGGTGTATCAGCGCTAGCCAACCAATCGCCCAGCTCTGTCAGTAAGGCAGGGGTGGCACCGCTCTTGAGCGAGATGATGACCAGGTCAAACTGATTGGCGCTTTGGGATTTGATTAAAGTTGCATGGTCGAGTGCGGTCACCGGTTGGTGAAACTGAAATTCCGGGTGCTGGACCTTAAGACCGTTCTTTTGCAGTGCCTGGAGATGTTTGCCGCGGGCTGTCAGAGTCAGCTCGTGTCCGGCTGTTTGCAGGCGAGCTGCGTAATAGGCGCCAATCCCGCCCGCACCGATCATCAGAAAACGCATGGATACTCCTTCGGCTTTTGATAGTGAATCGATTATTTCCCTTTGGTGTTTGAAGTACCAGTTTATTGGCGCATCAATCTGTTGCAAAAAGTTTGCTTTGGTGGCGGCCATAAACGGACGCGAGGTGTGTGATAAATAGCGACTGGAGCGGGATGTGGTGACGTGAAAAATACGTGTGATCAGCATCGCTGGCTGTTTCACGAGCACAACGCGTATAGCCTGGAAGGGCAGCGCGAGCAACTGTCGCAGGCGCTGCTCGCATCCTATTAATAAGGCAATTTAGTCCTCAGTTTTCGCTATCGACTTCGCGCATGGCTGCCGGTGGGTAACGCGCGCCTTTGATCAGGCTTGGATTGATCGTCGCTTCAATCTGTTCCATCTCTTCAGCCGACAGCTTAATTTCACTGGCCGAAGCATTCTCTTCCAGATGCGCAGTGTCGCGTGTCCCGGGAATCGGGATATGGCCGCTGCCTTTGTTCAGTAACCAGGCCAGCGAGAGTTGAGCCGGGCTGTAACCCAGCTCTTCGGCCAGCACAGAGAAATTGCGCACCACATTCAGGTTGTGAGCGAAATTCTCGGGCTGAAAGCGAGGCATACCACTGCGCAGATCGCTATCCGATAACGCTGTCCGCAACGTTAAGGTGCCCGTTAGCATCCCGCGACCAACGGGACTGAACGGTACGAAGGTAATACCCAGTTCCTGACAGGTCGCCAGCACCTCCCGCTCAGCGCCACGGCTCCATAACGAGTACTCCGATTGCACAGCGTCGACCGGGTGCACCGCATGTGCACGTCGGATGGTGTCGGCGGAAACTTCCGATAGACCGATGGCCCGGATTTTACCTTGTGCTTTGAGGTCGGCGAGGGCGTCCATGCTTTCCTCAATCTCGGTACTGGGATCTTTGCGGTGCAGGTAGTAGAGATCGATCACATCGGTCTGTAGACGCAACAGGCTGGTGTCGCACATTCGGTGAATGTTCTCCCGGCTGCCATCGATAATCCGTTTGCCTGTGGCGTCACCATCCAGCGCGCACTTAGAGGCGAGGGTGAGTTGGTCGCGATAGGGTTTGAGTACCCGTCCAAGCAGTGTTTCGTTGTTACCGATGCCATATACTGCAGCGGTATCAAACAGGTCGTAACCCAGTTCCAAAGCGCGTAACAGGAGTCTCTCCGCTTGCTCAGGTTCGCAGTGGCCATAACCATGGGAGAGGTTCATGCAGCCCAGGCCGATCGCAGAGACCGAAAAAGGGCCAAGTTGCCGTTTGTGCATCGTGCTTCCTTTCCGGTGGACTTAGCTTTCCAGCCACACATCTCTGGCCCAATGCCAGATTGAGCTCCACTCTTCGGTTGCCGCATCTTCCTCAATCGACCACAGCAATACTTCGCCCTCCTGGGTGATCACATAGTATTGATCGCCATCCACGCAGATAGGGACGTACTCGCGGGGCACGCCGTCAGCCCATGCGTTTGCTGCAACTTCTGGCAGGTAGGTGTGGGATTGAGGATCGGCAGCGGTGACCGGCTCGACGCTACCGTAAATCACATCACCGGTTTTCAGCATAAATTCGCGCATCTCAAAGGGGATTGAGATCAGGATCTCCTCCTCAACTTCAACCAACTGGTCTTCGGTGGGTAGTTCCAGAGGCACAACGACCCGAGCGTTGCTCTCACGCAATTTTTGCAATACGTCTTCCATTGATGGCGTCCTACGCAGGTTTTATAGGGTTATGGGAAGGATATTAGAACAAATTTTACTGTAGCGCAGAGGCAAATTGTTGATGAGAACGTCGGATCATTCCTCAGACACGCAGAGACACTCAACGGTAGAGGTTTCGTGGCCCCCGGTGCTTTACCCGCATTGGCTCTGTTTGGTCGTTCAAACTATTACGTACGTTCAGCGAAGAGCATGGCAGCCGAGTAGGCAGCGCTGCATGACTGGTTCCGATCGTCGAACTTTACTCTAAGCATCAGTCGGCTGCATTTGCCACAGGTCTGTTTCGGGTCTTGTAATACCAAGTGGCAGGACGAGGTCTTAAGTTGGTAGGGATCTCTTGCAAAGAAGTAACCGTCTTACCCTTTGCTTTGGGCGGAGTTACACGATCTATACTTAAGCTTGAAAACGAGCCGTCATCCCTTTAAGAGTGAATGGATCGATGATTGAGAACAGTAGATTATATCTATTGCATCAGGCTTTTGAGTTAATTAATAGGATTTTAGATTGGAGAAATATTGTAGGCCTCCTGATTAAAAGGAAGTGGTTTTTAAAATGGTCGTTTGTTGTTGTTAAAAATTAATGTTGTGGTGCTTTGTGGTTTTTAAGTAAATGAATAATTTCACGTTGAAGGGGTGTCATGTCAAAAGGGCTTACGCTTGCTGAAGAACAAAAGCAAACCTCTACACCTGTTGGGATTATTGCTGAAGTGCATGGTCCGGTAGTGGTGATTGTCTGCAAAAAACTGCCACCGTTACACCAGGCTTTGCTTGCATTGTGTGACCACGAAGTATACTTGTTTGAAGTACATCAACATATCGACGAACAACACGTGCGCGCTATTACCCTGCACCGTACTGCAGGTCTTCACAGGGGGATGGCCATCTACGATACCGGTGCGCCACTGCATATTCCGATTACGCCATCCTGCTTAGGGCGCTTGCTGAATACCTTCGGCGAGCCGCTGGACGGTGGTCCAGCGTTACAAACAAAGGATTATCGTAATATTCACAATCGACCTGTACCTATTCATGAGTCTGTGGGAATTGGCGACTTATTGGAAACGGGTATCAAAGTTATTGATTTACTGTGTCCCTTTATCAAGGGAGGGAAAATAGGACTATTCGGCGGTGCCGGTGTTGGTAAAACAGTATTAATAATGGAGTTTATGCATGCTGTCGCTACACTCCATGAAGGCGCGTCGGTTTTCGCTGGGGTAGGGGAACGAATGCGCGAAGGTCATGAATTGTGGCAATCCCTGCGAGAGGCAGGGGTATTACCCGAAGCGTTGATGATATTTGGTCAAATGAATGAATCACCCGGCGTAAGGTTTCGAATTGGCCTGTCGGCTTTGACGTACGCGGAGTATTTGCGCGACAGCTTGCAAAAAGATGTGTTGTTTGTGATGGATAATGTTTTTCGTTTCGTGCAGGCCGGTAGCGAGATCTCTAGCCTATTGGGGCGCATGCCCGCCACCGTCGGTTACCAGCCCACTCTCATCACCGAAGTGGCTGAGATGCAGGACCGTATTCTATCTACCCGACAAGGGACCATGACATCGGTTCAGGCGGTCTATGTCCCGGCCGACGACATGACCGATCCTGCTGTGAATGCCGTACTTTCGCATCTGGATACAAGCATCATTCTCTCACGCGCCCAAGCGAGCAAGGGGATCTATCCGGCGATTGATCCATTGCAGTCAGGTAGCAAACTGTTCGACCGGCATGCCTTGGGTGAATATCACTACTCCATTGCGGAGGGCGTGCGCGAACACTTGGCTCGTTATCATGAGCTGGAGGACATTATCACGATGCTAGGAGTCGAAGAACTGTCGCCTAAAGATAGACAAATTGTTATGCGGGCTCGTAAGTTGCAGCGTTACTTCAGCCAGCCGTTTTATACCGCTGCCTCGCATACCGGGATTGCGGGCATCTCAGTACCATTGGCACAAACACTGGCTGACTGTGAGGCATTTCTGACAGGCCGCTACGACAACGTACCCGAAGAGCGGTGTTACATGCGTGGTGGCATGGACGAATTAGCGCAATGAAGAGTTTTACGCTGCGCCTTCAGGATGCGACCCAGTCGCTTGAGATGAAGGGTATTACTTCATTTGTAGGCGAAGACGCGAGCGGTAGCTTTGGCATACTGGCTGGCCACGCAAGAATGATGACCTCTCTCGTGATCGGGATGGCTCGCTTTTACACTGGGAAACAGTGGCAATTTATAGCTGTTCCCGGCGCGCTGCTCTATTTTAATAACAATATACTGACACTAAGCACCAGGCGTTACCTGGTAGATGACAACTACGAACGTATCAGTGATGCACTGCAGCAGCAAATTTTGGTTGAAGAAGAGAAACTGCGGAGCATGAAAAACAGCCTTTACCATATGGAAGAAGAGATGCTGAAGCGACTGTGGGCGACGGGGAGGTCAAGCTCAAAGAACATAGAGTAAGGAGCCCAATGGAAAAGAATGATAAAGCGTTACAGAAGCGGGTGAAGCGTCAAGCAGGGCGAATGAAGCAGGCAGAAAACGATCGTCCCACCCTCATGGGCCAAACTGTATATTTGGGAACGCTGGGGCTTGTGTTTGTATTACCCGTCATCGGTGGTGCCTATCTTGGGCGCTGGTTCGACAGTCTGGCAGCCGGCTACTCTGTACGTTGGACTCTGAGTCTCATCTTTTTAGGCTTAGTGATCGGAGCAATCAACGTTTATCTTTTGATCAGAGAACATGATCATGAATGACGTAGAGTTGTTTGCCGCACCCGTATTTGAATTGGGGCCAGTGGCGATTACCAGTACAGTTATAACCACCTGGGGAATCATGATTCTCACCTGGTTGTGTGCCGCATTGTTCAGTTATCGCATACGACTTTCTCCGGGAGCCGCACAAACGGCCCTTGAAGGCATTGTATCTGCCATGGAAACGGCTATCGCAAATGTAGCGCCGCAGCATACCCAGAAATTGCTCCCCTTTATTGGCTCTCTCTGGATATTTCTGGTACTCGCTAACCTCAGCGGCCTAATTCCCGGCGTGCATTCGCCAACTCGGGATATATCCGCTACTGCCGCCCTGGCGATTCTGGTCTTTTTTTCTACTCATTGGTTTGGCATTCGTGAGCAAGGGCTAAAAAATTATCTACGCCACTATTTACGCCCCAGTCCTATTTTGTTGCCCTTCCATATTATTAGCGAATTAACACGCACTGTGGCGTTGGCGGTTCGGTTATTCGGTAACATGATGAGCTTGGAAATGGCTGCAATGTTGATTCTGCTTGTGGCCGGCTTTTTGGTGCCTGTGCCCATCTTAATGCTTCATATCATCGAGGCTCTGGTTCAGGCCTATATCTTTGGCATGTTGGCGCTGATCTATGTTGCCGGTGGTCTACAATCACAAACATTAAGGCAGCGAAAAAAACAAGGAGATTCCCATGCCTGATCTTTCTTCTTTTACTCTTGCTTCGACAGTAGCTGCGATACTCGGTATTTCATTTGGCGTTATGTTACCTGCGGTGGCGATGGGGTGGGCCATCAAAAGTGCTCTTGATGCTTTGGCTCGTCAACCTGAGGCTGAACGGGCTATCACGCGTACCCTGTTTATTGGTTTGGCAATGATCGAATCATTGGCCATTTATGTATTAGTTATCGTCTTGATTGTGCTATTCAGAAACCCTTTGCTCGAATATCTGGTGAAATAAATTATGGGTCAATAATAAACAAGAAAGGAATGCCGTCTTGGAACTGAACTGGTCCACATTCGTGCTGGAAATTGTCAACTTTCTGGTTTTGATCTGGATATTGCAGCGCTTTATATATAAGCCGGTCCTTAAGATTATTACGCAGAGACGCGCCGAAATAGAAAAGCAGAGTGCCGATGCGCAGTGTTTACACGAGGACGCCACCAATCTGAAAAAACAGTATCAGAACCGGCTGAATGATTGGGATCAGGAGAGGCAATTAGCACGGGATAATCTTAATAAGGAGATAGAGAACGAGCGGATTCGCCAACTTGATGAACTGCAGAGGGAGCGGGTTCAGGAGCGGGAAAAAATCAAGACAGCGGAGGAGCGACGTTATATTGAAACCGTTCGTGAGATTGAACACCAAGCTTTGCGGCAAGGAGCCCAATTTGCTGCGCGCCTGCTAAATATAGCGAGCGGGCCTGAGCTGGAAACGCGATTGATCTCTCTGCTTATTGAAGAGCTAAACGCATTGGCCCCACATAAGGTTTCGTTGCTTCAGGAACACTGGGGGGAAGCTCCAGGATCCATAACTGTATGCAGTGTTTATCCGATATCAGAGGGGCAAAAAAAACTATTGGAAACCGCCTTGGCAAAGACTATTGGGCAAACACTCCCCGTGAATTATACACAGGAGCCTGAGTTGGTCGCTGGGTTGCGTATTACTATCGGCGCTTGGGTACTACAAACTAATGTTCGTGATGAGCTGAAAGGATTCGAGGAATTTGCCCGTGTCGCTCGATGATTTTAGCGGCAACCCAGAGGGGGCGGTGGCCAAGCAGGCAGACTGGCTGAAGCGTTATCAACCAAGCCTGCATATTGTTGAGCGAGGCAGTGTAGTCTCCGTCGGAGATGGTATTGTCTGGATCCGCGGTCTGCCCTCCGCCGCGATGGATGATATCTTGACCCTCGACGATGGCAGCAGTGCCATGGTATTCGACCTCACGGAAGACTTGGTTGGTGCTGTTTTGCTGCATGAGACTGATGCGTTGACTGCAGGTACTGCGGTACACATGACAGGGCGAACCTTAAGTTTACCGGTCGGTGACGCTTTGCTAGGGAGAGTGATCGACCCTTTAGGCGAGCCTTTAGACGGCACCAGCCCACCCCATCCCAGCGCCTGGCAATGTCTGGAAGGGCCTGCGCCAGGTATAACCGCCCGAGACTTCGTCAATCAACCGCTATACACAGGTATCAAGATTATCGATACGCTGGTGCCCATCGGCAAAGGCCAGCGACAACTATTGATCGGAGATGACGGCCTGGGTCGAAGCGCTCTGGCGTTAGATGCCGTTATCAATCAACGTGGAAAAGGTATTTACTGTGTTTATGTCCTCATTGGCCAAAAACGTTCCACTGTCGTCAATACCATCGAAACTCTGCGCAATTACGATGCGCTGGATTACACCACAGTTGTAGTCGCTGAAGCGAGCAGTCTCCCAGGCTTACAATATTTGGCTCCATTTGCAGGGTGTGCGGTGGCTGAATTCTGGATGCAACAGGGGCTGGATACCTTGGTGGTCTATGACGACCTGTCGACTCATGCCAAAACCTACCGGGAGCTTTCGTTGTTATTGCGCCGCCCTCCCGGTCGTGAGGCTTATCCCGGGGATATTTTCTCGGTACATGCCCGTTTATTGGAGCGTTCCACCTGTCTTAATGCAGTTTACGGTGGCGGTAGCATGACGGCGTTGCCCATTGTTGAAACCCAACAAGGAGAAATCTCCTCTTACATCCCGACCAATTTGATCTCTATCACCGACGGCCAGCTTTATCTTGAGCGTGAACTGTTTTCAGCCGGTTTTCGACCCGCCATTGATATTGCTCGCTCCGTTTCTCGAATCGGAGGGCAGGCTCAGCATCCCCGGATTAAGGAAGAAGCTGGACGTATGAAGCTGGATTATCTCCAGTTTATGGAGTTGGAGGCCTTCACCCGCTTTGGTGCACGCTTGGAGGCTTCAATGGAGGACGCTATCAACCGTGGTAGGGTGTTACGGGAAATCTTGAAACAGGATCGACTTGAGCCGTTGTCAGAGCAGTTTCAGGTCGCTTGGTTGTTAGCTTTTAATGATGGATTGTTTAGCGGAGTAGAGCTTGAGCAGGTGCATCAAAGGCTCGAAGTCTTGAGGCATAAACTGCATGATTCGACCCTATCTCTGGATTCACCGCGTGAACAATGGCGTGACATGTTGCGGCAGTGGTTAGATCTGAGTGAGGGGGAGTGACATGAGCAAGCGGCATGATCTCGACCATCATCGTTACAGTCTTGGTGAGATCCGAGAGATCATGAACGCTATGAAAACCCTGGCCTACATGGAAACGCGAAAGCTGTCCCGCTTTATTCAGGCTCAGAAGGCAGTGGTTGCTAATATTGAGTCCGCAGCAGTTGATTTTATGTCCTTTCATGGCGATACCTTGCCAGAGGTTCAGACAGAGATAACAGTGTATTTGTTAATCGGCACCGAGCGTGGTTTTTGTGGCGATATCAATCAGGCGCTAGCAAGTCAATTTGAGAGGGTTGAAACACATGCCGTTTATGGTGCTTCGGCAAGTCTGATTGTTATCGGTCGTAAACTACATCAATTATTTGAAAACGATAAACGTGTGGCTGCATATATCTCTGGTGCCAATATCGCTGAAGAGGTGTCCGCTGTATTAGAGGAAGTGGCGCAAGAATTATCAATATTGCAGCGAAAACATGGCACGCTCACTCTATACAGTATCTATCACTCTGGAGAAGATGGCATAAAAATGAACATGCTGTTGCCTCCATTTAAGTCGTTAAATCATCAACAGGTTAGATATTCAGATCCGCCGCTTCTAAATATACCACCGGCTGAATTTTTTCTTGAATTAACAGATGCTTACGTGTTTGCAGCGTTAAATGAAATGCTCTATACATCTTTGATAATTGAAAACCGTCACCGGATGACGCATTTGGAGGGGGCGGTTCAGCACCTTGATGAAGAGGTCATTGAGCTGATGCGCAAATCCAACGTCCTGCGGCAAGAGGAAATCACTGAGGAAATTGAAGTGATTCTGCTTAGCACAGATAGCCCTAACATCAGGGAAAAAACTAAAAAGACCTATAGATAGCAGTGCCTTTTTGAAGGTCAAATCCATTGTGAAAAGCGGTGGTTGGTCTTCTAACTGGCTAGAAGCGCCATTGGGTGGCGGATCACCAACTCTTTTGCCCATTCGTTTCGGTTGTCCCATGCGGTTTTAGCGCCCGCCCTTCGGGGCATTCAGAGCAATTCAATCTCCGCGTTAGCGCTTTTCGCCAGGCAACCAGCATGGCTGTAACCGCTGCCTCAATCTTGAATTGCTCTGATTGCCAGAGGCGTTTCGGACTTGTTCGCAGGTTCCCTAAGCTCCTTTTTGGAAGCACAGCAATTCCTTTCGTTTCTGAGTACGAAAATTTTTTATTGATCTAGGACAACTTTTGTAAATTTTGTGGTAAAGTCACGCGCGAAAATTTTCACAAACTCGCGGTTTGATAAGGAATATTATAAATGAACGTTGATCAGCACCTGAAAGTTGCACAGTGGCACCTGGAACAGGCTCGTCTGCACGCTACTAACGGCGACCACAAATGCGGCTGCCCAGTAAACGACCACGACGCTAAAGCGATCGCTGCTGTTGAAGCTGGCATGATGAAGATCGAAGAAGAACTGACTTGCTCCGTAAAATAAGTTAGTTGCTTCCGAAAAAAGCCGCGCCATAGAGTGCGGCTTTTTTGTGCCTGAAAGAAACTCATGGTCCCGAAGCAGTCGTCAGTATTTGTGCTAGACTGCGCTGCAATATTAATGGAGTGATCAGGAGATTATGGATGAACAAACTCGTCCTTCCCGTGGTATTCGTTGGCGCGGCTGCAATAGCGGCAGGCGGTATCAAATATACCGGTGATCAGGCACATGCGTCTGTTGTGCAGGTGGTTGAGCAGATCAATACAGCGCCGCAGTACGAAGGCATGATGAAAGCAGAGCTGCAGTCCTCGCCAGGTTATATGGCGAGCAGCTACCAGATCGACCTGATCTTCGAAGATCCAAATATCGTAGAGGTTTTGCAGATCGAACGTATCCCGTTTGTGATGAATACCAAGAACGGCTTTCTGACCGCAAACTACGATCTCCGTCTGGCCCCAGGTGAGTTGCTGGATGCCCTAAAAGCCACACAGGCCAATCCTTCCCAGCCACCTGTGCTGCTCCTGGCTGATGCCAGCTTTAATCCGGTATCACAAGAACTGGTCGTTGATCAGATCTTTAAGTCCGACACCTTTGCTGTAAAGGAAGAGAACAACGAGTTCCGTATTGGCGCTTTTGAAAGCGAAGGTACAATTGTTGGCAATGAGATGTCCGGTACAGGCTCCATCGGCGATACCGTCATCATTGAAAACGGTGAGCAGCTGGTGAAAATGAGCGGTATGACACTGGCGCATCGCGCTACTTTGGTGCCAGGAAGCAGTTACTTTGATGGTCTGCTGTCCAGCTTCAAGATGGATGCCACAATTGGCGAGATGTGGGTGAACAACCACGCCGCGAATAAGGTTGTAACCCTGAACGACATCGGTATAGCGATGGCTCAGGCAGAAAAGGCTGACCGTACCTTGCTGGATTTTGTCTACAGTATGGGTGCAGTGGCTGTTGAGTCTGACTATGAAGAACCGGTAAACCTGAACAGCGCAAAACTGGATATGACCTTCGACTTTGATAAAGAGGCATTCCAGACCTTTTCCAAGCAGGTAAACGAACTGCCGCAGGCACAGCGCCAGAACCCGTTTGTCATGATGGGGCTGTTTAGTGGCCTGACAAACAAAGGTATTAACCTGAACCTGAGTACGTTTGACGTGCAAACCGATAAAGGCATCCTGAAAGCCGATGGCGATATGCAGATGGCAGGCTTCGATATGATGCAGGGCATGCAGAATCCGAACGCATTGCTGCAGAAGCTGGATGGCAATTTCCAGTTCAGTGTGGACGAATCCCTGCTGCAGGCGTTGCCGGATCAGAACCCGTACCGTGAGCTGGACGGTCTGGCGGCGCAGGGTCTGATGAAGAAAGAGGGCGGCAAGATCAGTACTGAGGTGTCTGTTAACAAAGGTAAGATCGTGGTTAACGGCATACCGATGACCTAAACATGATCCTGTTCGAATAGTTAAAGGCAGCCCCGATCGGCTGCCTTTTTTATGCCTGGCTGTTCAGCTCTTCCAGCAAACTGTCCCGTCCGGTGTCGCTGACGTAATCCAGAAAAGTCTGGGCGACAACGGACAGGCTCTTGGACTTCAGATGCACAAGATACCAAGTGGGTGTAATCGGCAGCTGTTGCACATTCAGTTCAGCCAAACCAGTGCGGCCACCGAAGGAGAGGGTATGGCTGGAGAGGATTGATACCCCTAGTCCCGACATAACCGCGTGTTTGATCGCTTCGTTACTCTCGATTGTCATGCGTACGTTGAGTTTGATCTCACGGTTGGCCATATGCTGTTCGATGGCGTGACGGGTGCCCGATCCGTTTTCCCGCATCAGGAAAGGCTCTTCGGCAAAGGTTTCCAGTGGAATTGTTGTAGCATTTGCCAACGGATGATCTTCAGGCGCAATCGCGACCAAAGGGTTGGGCAGGAAGTCATAGGTTTGCAGCGCGTGGTCCTTGGGGGGATGACTGAATACGTACAGGTCGTCTTCGCCGGTCTCCATACGATCGATAATTTGCTGTCGGTTGCCCACCTTAAAGTCGATATCGATCTCGGGATACAACTTACAGAAATCACCCAGTAGGTGGGGGATAAAGTACTTGGTGGTTGTCACCACCGCCAGCTTCAACGTACCCGCTTTCATACCCTTGAGTTGAGACAGGGTCATATCCAGGCGATCAAAGCTCTGCAGCACCTCGCGGGCGGTAGAGACAACGGCAAGTCCTGCTTCGGTGAAAATCAGCTTGCGGCCGACTTGATCGTAGAGCCTGGCATCCACTGAGCTTGCCAGCTTTTTCAGCTGCATGGAAACGGTAGGTTGGGTCAGATGCAGCTGCTCGGCAGCGGCGGTGACGGAGCCCTGTTGGTAGACCGCCAGCAGGATCTCCAGCTGTCTGATCGTACCAATATGCGCGTGTAGGCGTGATTGATTCATGTATAGATGCATGTCTATTTTAAAAATAAATAATATCGATTTTTGTCTATTCTTAAAATCCTTCAGAATGCTTTCCCGTCGAGTGAATCTTTACAGGAGAGAATAAATCAGATGAAAAAGCGGGCGTTTGCGTTTGAGATGGCGGTGTCCTTTGTGCTGATGGCATTGGGCTTGGTGCTGGTTCAGCTGGGGCTGCCAGGATACGGACTGGTTGTTGTTGCAGCGATCCTGATGGGTCTGTCCTTTGTAACCCGTAAGTGGGTGGCACAGACTGCAAACGTTAAGGTGGCTGCTCCTAAACGGGGTAACCACTGATGCAACTGGATGTAGTGGTTGGTTTCTTCCTGCTGGGTATGGTGGCTCAACTACTGAAGGCGCCAATTAAAATGCCGAAGGGATTGTATGAATCCCTGACCCTGTTCCTGTTGATCGCGATTGGCCTGAAAGGTGGTGTGGCATTGAACAGCCACGCTTCCGGTGATCTATTAATCCAGGCTGCGGCAATCATTGGTTTTGGATTGGTGCTGCCCCTGATCGCCTTTCCGATCCTCTATAAAATGGGGGGCCTGTCCCGTATCGATTCGGCATCAGTAGCCGCCCATTATGGCTCGGTAAGCGTGGCAACCTTTGCCGTAGCGATGACGGTCGTGGAAGCCAACGGCATCGAATATGAACCGTACTTCCCGCTCTTCGTGGCGCTGCTGGAGGTGCCGGCAATTGCAGTGGGTCTTTGGTTAGCGCGAGACCGTAATCAGGAACTGGATCTTAAAAAGGCTGCCCATGAGATCTTCCTGAACCAGGGCGTGCTGTTGCTGGTGGGTGGGCTGTTGATCGGTTGGTGGGCCGGCGCCCGCACCGATTCGCTGATGCCGTTCTTTAGCTCTCTGTTCCACGGTGTGCTGGCGCTGTTCCTGCTGGAGATGGGGCGTATCGCATCGTCGCAGTTGGGCGTGTTGCGTAACTTCGGCTCATTTATCGCCAGCTTTGGCGTGCTGATGCCGTTAGTGGGTGCAGGCTTGGGTGCATTGTTGGCGCATGCTTTAGAGCTGTCCACCGGCGGTGTCATCCTGTTGGCTACCCTGGGAAGTAGTGCATCCTACATCGCTGTACCGGCGGCGATGGTGGTCGCGCTGCCAAAAGCCAACCAGAGCCTGTCGATCACCGCATCCCTGGCGATCACCTTCCCGTTTAATGTGTTGGTGGGGATTCCGCTTTATAGTGTGCTGGTGGGACACTGGTCGTAGACCTAAGTGAAACAGCGCGTAGAGATGCGCAACAGTGATGTGCGTTTTCCGAGATAGTCTGACCGGTTTCCAGTAGATAGAATTTCATCTTTTGTGAAAGGACTCCCGCTAGGGTCGGGAGTCGGAGAGAAAGATGCAACTGCTGCTGGAAACCGTGATCCCTGTCTTCGCCCTGATGGCGATAGGGTGGGGGTGTCGCAAGTCGGGGATGCTGGATGCGGGGGCCGCCAAGGCGCTTAACCAGTACGTATTCTACATCGCTATCCCGCCCCTTTTGTTCCTTTCGACTGCCCGGGTCTCGCTGGCCGAAATCATAAACTGGCCGTTTCTAGGTGCCTACTTCGCAGGCACCGCTGCTGTAATTCTGGTGGCGCTGGCGGGCGCGCGCTGGCTCCATCTAAAAGGCGCGTTGGACAGGGCCGTGGTGGCGCTGATCGCAAGCTGGGGCAATACGGTTTACATGGGCGTGCCGCTCTTTTACTTCCTGTTTGGTGATGACGGTACCCTGCCGGTGGTGATCGTGACACTCAGTACCAACATGGCGATGATCTTTGTGCTGGCCCTCTGTGCACACCTGGATGCAGAAGGGCAGGAGCGCGGTTCCATGCTGGCGATGTTCAACAATGTGTTTCTGAAGAACCCCGTTATGCTGGCGCCCATTCTGGGTATGTTGGTCTCCTATTTCTCAGTTGCTGTTCCAACACCACTGGAAAACCTGTTGAACATGATCGCCCCTTCGGCGGCGCCGGTTGCACTGTTTGCGATGGGATTGTCGCTGTATGGCCTGTCGTTTAAAGGGAACATGGTGCAGCTGAGCTGGATGACTGCGATGAAGCTGCTGGTACAACCGCTGGCGACGTTGTTGGTGGTGCTGGTGATTGGTATGAATCCGTTCTGGGCAGCATCGGCGGTACTGTTGGCTGCACTTCCGGCAGGTTCCATGGTGTATGTGTTGGCACAACAATACGATACCCGTGTCGAGCTCGCTTCAAGTACCGTGCTCGCCACCACGATGTTGTCTTTGCTTAGCCTGGCATTGCTATTACCATGGATAAAAAGCTGGGTGGGCTAAAAGCCTGGCTGATTATCTAAGCAAATTAAGTGGTCCTGATGCTGGAAGAGTACAAAGTTCTTTGGGTGTTGCTGTTTGTGGCTCTGGTGTTTACGCCGGTCACACTCAATGCCATTCGCCGTTACCGTGAAACCCCGCCGCCGATGGCGAAAAATGATCGCAAGCTTTACCGGTTGTGGCGTTCCGATCCGGATGCATACGAACGCCAGTACGGCGCAATGGATCGAGAATATATTGCGGCCCAGGAGCGCAAAGCCGCCGCGCGCAAGGAAAACAAAGACTCTGACTGAGGCGTCAACCGCTACAACTTCTGTAGGCGCGTGCGCAGTTGCAGGGCGCGCGCTTTGTTCACTCCCATATCGCTGTAGCCAATACGTGATGCCGAGCGGATATGAATCTGTTTGGATGTCTCATCAATTCGCACTTCCAGATCATCTACAAAGCCAAAGGTACCCGATCGGTAGGTAGCAGCGAAGTAGTTGTCTTTCTCCCGCACCATGCTGCCGCCTGTCGCATCAATCGACTTGCGAATCAAACTGCGGACAACCTTGATATTGGCACTGCCGTATTCAATCGGCTTGATGTAGTGCTCAACGTCTTCGGGGTACTCGGTGCAGATGCAGTTGGGTGATTGAGGGCAGGCGCTGAGTTTGCCTTCAATCAAGCCCGGTGCGCTGCCTGATTTGGATAGCTGTCCCATCATAAAAAGCGCTAGCAGGATGCCGGCAGCCCCAAGTGCAATCAGGATGAGAATGTATTTCATAGGCGAGTCCGGTTTATTGAGGGTGTTTTCATCATAGCAGCTTGTATCAACGGGGCTTTTTCCGACCGCACAGCCACAAAAAAGCCCGGCGTTGATACCGGGCTTTTTACGGGATTCTGATCAGGTCAGATTACATGATACGCATGCCAGGCTTGGCGCCTTCATGCGGCTCAAGAATCCACAGGTCTTTACCGCCAGGACCGGCAGCCAGAACCATACCTTCGGACATGCCGAACTTCATCTTGCGCGGTGCCAGGTTAGCCACCATTACGGTCAGCTTGCCTTCCAGATCTTCCGGAGAGTAAGCCGACTTGATACCCGCGAAGACGTTGCGGGTTTCGCCGCCCAGATCCAGGGTCAGCTGTAGCAGTTTCTTCGCGCCATCCACGTGTTCCGCTTTTGCGATACGGGCAACACGCAGGTCCACCTTGGCGAAATCGTCGAAAGTGATGGTATCGGCGATTGGGTCTTTATCCAGCTCGCGAATCTCATCTTTGTTGTCGACTTCGGTCTGGGCTTTCTGTTTGTGACCCGCGGTGGATGCCGCCAGGGCAGCCAGTGTTGCTTTGCTGTCTTCGATCATCGCGTTCACTTTGTCCTCTTCGATGCGCTGCATCAGAGGTTTGAACTTGTTGATCTTGTGAGACAGCAGAGGCTGTTTAACCGAATCCCAGGACAGATCTTCGATGTTCAGGAACGCTTTCACGTCTTCTGCAACCTGTGGCAGTACCGGTGCCAGGTAGGTCACGATGACACGGAACAGGTTGATGCCCATAGAGCAGCAATCCTGTACTTCCTGCACTTTGCCTTCCTGTTTCGCCAGAACCCATGGCTCAGCCGCATCGATGTACTGGTTAGCCTTGTCGGCAATCGCCATGATTTCACGCATCGCGCGGGAGAATTCACGGTTCTCGAACGCCTCTGCAATGGAGTCGCCTGCGGCAACCGCTTCTTCGTACAGGGCAGGGACTGCCAGTTCTGCAGCCAGCTCACCGTCAAACTTCTTCTTGATGAAACCTGCACAGCGGGATGCGATGTTTACAACCTTGTTGACCAGGTCTGCGTTAACGCGCATACGGAAGTCTTCCAGGTTCAGGTCGATATCGTCGATGCCGGAACCCAGCTTCGCTGCGAAGTAGTAACGCAGGTACTCTGGACGCAGGTGGTTCAGGTAGGTTTCCGCCATGATAAAGGTGCCGCGGGACTTGGACATCTTCTGACCGTCGACAGTCAGGAAACCGTGGCAGAACACTTTATTCGGCTTACGGAAACCTGCGCCTTCCAGCATTGCTGGCCAGAACAGGGTGTGGAAGTAGGCGATATCTTTACCGATGAAGTGGTACAACTCGGTGTCGGAAGATTCGTTCCAGTACTCGTCAAAGTCTACGCCGTTCTTGTCACACCAATTCTTGAAGCTGGCCATGTAGCCGATTGGTGCGTCCAGCCATACGTAGAAGTATTTGCCCGGCGCATCCGGAATCTCGAAACCCCAGTACGGTGCGTCACGGGAGATATCCCAATTCTGCAGTCCGGATTCGAACCACTCGTTGAGCTTGTGGATCATCTGATCCTGCACACACTCGTTCACCCAGCCGCGCAGGAAGCGCTCGAAGTCGCCCAGTTTAAAGAAGTAGTGCTCGGACTCTTTTTCGATCGGCTTGGCACCGGATACAGCGGAGTAAGCGTTTTTCAGTTCTACCGGGCTGTAGGTTGCACCACATTTCTCACAGGAGTCACCATACTGGTCTTCCGCGCCACATTTCGGGCAGTCACCCTTAACGAAACGGTCCGGCAGGAACATCTCTTTCTCAGGGTCGAACGCCTGGGTGATAGTTTTCTGGGCGATGTGGCCCTTGTCACGCAGACGGGTGTAGATCAGCGACGCGAAGTGCTGGTTCTCAGAAGAGTGCGTGGAGTAGTAGTTGTCGAAGCCCACCATGAAACCGCTGAAGTCGCGCTGGTGTTCAACACTCACCTGATCGATCAGTGCCTGTGGCTCGATCCCCATCTGATCTGCCTTCAGCATGATTGGTGTGCCGTGCGCGTCGTCTGCGCAAACGTAGGTGCAGCTGTGGCCACGCTGTTTCTGGAAACGAACCCAGATATCGGTCTGAATGTACTCTACCAGGTGACCCAGATGGATCGGGCCGTTGGCGTAGGGCAGAGCGCTTGTAACGAGAATTTTACGCTGGTCAGTCATGATGGGAAGTCAAACCTGAATAATATATGTACGCATTAAGGAGGCTGCATAAAAACTATTGCGACTTGGCTATAGGGCGTTAAAAAGCCACTCAACATGCTCACTTACTCAGAGTAAGCTCCGCTGTTTCGTGTCTTTTTGCCTTCTCTAGCCTGCGCTCATTACGTTTTTAATCATCCTCTGAAACGCGCAATTTTACGCTGTTTACAACGGTTTATGAACAGATAGCCGGCCTCGAAACGAAATATATAAGGGATTTTCATCTTCTCCCCGCTATTCCATAACCCGCGTGGCTGGTAGAATCGCGCGTCTTTGAGCAACATGCGTAATCAGGTGAGGTAGAGATGGCGATTCCCAAGGTGGAACCGGAAAAGTACGACGAACTGCTGGCAGAGAAAAAAGCCTGGGTTGAGAACGAGTTCTCGGCGTTTGAGCTGCCAGAGATCGAAGTGTTTGAGTCGCCTAAGGAGCACTACCGCCTGCGTGCCGAGTTCCGTACCTGGCACGACGGTGATGACCTGGATTACATCATGTTCGAACCGGGTAGCAAGCATCAGCACACCAAGCTGACCAGCTGCCCGATGGTATCGGAAACCATCCACAACCTGATGTTCACCCTGCTGGACGAGATCCGCGGCATCGAAGCGTTGCGCCGTCGCCTGTTCCAGGTGGATTTCCTCAGTACCCTGAGCGGTGAAGTGCTGGTAAGCCTGCTGTACCACCGTCCGATCGACGAGGTGTGGGAAGCGGAAGCGCGCAAATTGCGTGAGAAATTCGGCATTAACATTGTGGGCCGTTCCCGTAAGAAGAAAGTGGTGCTGGACCAGGACTTCGTCATCGAGAAGATGGACATCAACGGTCGCGAGTACATCTACAAGCAGGTGGAAAACGCCTTCAGCCAGCCAAACGGTGAAGTGTGCCGATCCATGATTAAGTGGGCGCTGGATGCCAGTCAGGATGCCGGTGGTGATATGGTAGAGCTGTACTGCGGTAACGGTAACTTTACACTGCCGTTGGCGCAGAACTTCCGTCGTGTGGTGGCAACCGAGATCTCAAAAACCTCCGTTTACGCGGCTCAGTACAACATCGAAGCGAACAACATCGATAACGTAGATGTGGTGCGCATCAGCTCCGAGGAGTTCTCGCAGGTACTGAGTGGTCAGGTGCAGAAGCGTCGCACCAAGGATCTGGACCTGGAGAGCTGCGACTTCACCACCGTACTGGTCGATCCGCCGCGCGCCGGCTTGGATGATGACACCGTGAAGCAGGTGCAGGAGTACAACAACATCATCTACATCTCCTGTAACCCGGAAACCCTGAACGACAACCTGAAAGTGATCACCGAAACCCACAAGCTTGAGCGTTTCGCGATCTTCGATCAGTTCCCGTATACCCACCACCTGGAGTGTGGTGTCTACCTGACACGTCGCTAAGCCAGCGCTTCCGTCAGAAGGACCCGTTCCGGCGAGGCGCATTTGGCCTCTATCTCGTCTGAAAGGACTTCCCAATCCGATTCGAGGGCGTCAGCCCTCATCGGTTTGGCAAAGTAGTATCCTTGTGCACAACGTCCACCTCGCGCCCGAATAAACTCCATCTGTTCGCGTGTTTCGATTCCCTCCGTGATCACCTTCAGGCTCATGCTGTGGCTCATCTGGATGATCGCTTCCACCAGACCGCTGTACTTGCCGTCTTCCTGGTTGGTGCAGTTGATGATGAAGGAGCGGTCGATCTTCAGTACATCCAGTGGGAACTTCATCAGATAACTCAAAGCGGAATAGCCGGTACCAAAGTCATCGATCGCAATCCGGCAGCCGAGTTTGTCGAGCTGGGAGATCACTGTCAGGTTGTTTTGGTTATCGTGCAGTAGCAGACTTTCAGTAATCTCGATCAGCAGGCTATCAGGCGGCAACCGATGCTGCGCAAGTGATTGCTCCAGGGTTTCTACCAGATGTTCCGACTGGAATTGACGGGTAGACACGTTAACCGAGAGATAGAAATCGTCGTTCAGGTGTTTGCGCCAATGTGCCAGTTGGGCACAGGCCTGCTCAATGCACCAAGCCCCAATGGGGGTAATTAATCCCGTCTCTTCAGCGATCGGAATGAAGTGGAACGGTGATATGAACCGGTCGCTGTCTTTCAGCCGCAGTAGGGCTTCGGCACCGGTAATCGTGCCGTTTTTCATATTCACGATCGGCTGGTAGTGAAGCTCAAGCAAATTATCGCGAATCGCCCGGCGCAACAGGGCTTCGGTGTGAGCCCTTTCCTGCGCATTCTTCACATGTTCCGGGGAATAAAAGGCGATACGGCTGCGCCCTTCGTCTTTTGCGCTGTACATCGCGATGTCGGCATTCTGCAGCAGGGTGGCAGGTGTGTCTGCGTCGACCGGATAGCATGCAACGCCGATGGAGGCAGACGCATACACCTTGCAGTTGGGTAGCTTAAAGGCGTCCTCCAGAGCCTGCAGGATTCGCTGGGCTGTCGCAGTGGCATCCTCCGGTGAAGAGATCTGTTCCAGAATGACGGCAAACTCATCACCGCCCAGACGGGCAACTCTTTCGGTGCCTTGCAGTTCCTGCTGGATACGTTGCGCCGCGGCTCGGATCAGCTCGTCACCAACGTGATGGCCAAATGTGTCGTTGACGGATTTAAAGCGGTCCAGGTCGATAAACAGCAGTGCGAAGGGTTGCTGCGAAAGCTGGCGCTCATTCACCAGAGATTCCAGATATGCCTGAAACTGATTGCGGTTTGGCAGGCCCGACAGCATATCGGTATTGGCTTGAAGGTCCAGTTCGCGGTGAGCTTGCTTGAGGCTGGTCACATCGGACATGACAGCCAACGCACCTGGGAAGGTATCGCTGGCAGAGAGCGTCGCGTCGATCAGCATGTCATGTAACGTACCTGCAGCGTCCAGGATCACCAGCGGAAACTTGGATACCAAACCGTATTTCCACAGCATGTTGATCAGTCGTTTTACTGTTTCGGGTGATTCGGCATCCCGTGTCAAAGCCGTCAGTGGTTGGTTGATGATCTGTTCGCGGTGGTAGCCGAGTGCTTTGAGAAAATAATCGCTCGCGTCACAAATAACGCCTTTTTCATCAAAACTGAATAGCAGCGAGGGTGTGGAGTGATAAAGGTTTTTCAGGTGGTCTTCGCTGCTTTTCAGGCGTGAGTGATGTTGCTCGATGCGGCCCTGCATCTCGTTAAAGGCGCGGGTGATTTCACCCAGTTCATCGTCCGGGTAGTGGTTTACACGGGCAAATTTCTGCTCTGCCTGGCTGTGTTTGATTGCACTGAGCAGCGACTGGATCGGCCCACCCAGGAGTCTTTCGTAGACCATATAAATCGCCAGAGACATGGTGACTACAATCAGCAGCAATGAGAGCAGCGATTCGTATAGATCGCGCTGTTCTGCTTGCTTGAGGCTCAGGTTGCCGACTTTTACACGCAAGGTGCCGGCACGTTGCGTGATATGAGCATTTTGGTAGATCAGCGGTTCTTCAAGCGAGAAAGCGACCTCGACATTATCTTTCAGGGGCGAGTTCGCCTGATGCACGATATTGTTGCCTTCGTCCCAGATCGTAACCTGCAATACGTCCGGGTCTAGCATGATGGTGTGGGTGATACTTTCGAGTGCGTTGGTGTTGAAGTTCCAGAGTGGATCAACAAGAACGGTCGAGTATTGGGTCAGGCTTTCACGTTTCTGTTCAAGGTTGAGGTTGAACTGTTCCTTAGCGTTGTGTGCAGAGAAGCTGAATGATAGACCCAGCGCTAACAGTACTGAAGGCAGCAGGACCAGCAGCAGTTTTACGCGAAGCGATTGAAACCGGTTATGCATCAAATATCTGACCGTCAGTGATTGATGGAGTTAAACACATGTTTCAATGAGAAATCATAGTCATGTTTTTTCCAGCTGTCGCCGAGTAAGAAACGATTAAAATCGATCTTTCCCCAGTTCTCATCACCTAACCGGTTTAGGTACTGGTCGACATTTGTGGCATCAATGCTCTGCATTTGGAAACGCACAGGGCCGATCGGCTGGTCGTCGCCTTGTTGTAGGCGTGTGTGATAATCCTTTAGTAACACCATCGACCAGGCGCCTGCCAGGAAGTGGCCGCCATCGGAGAGCAGCAGTTCGCCAGACCGAACCAGCTGCAGTGCTTCAACAGACCAGTTGAGGCCAACCATACATACGTCTTTTCCGGCTTGCAGGCCATTCTCCTGCAAAGCGTCCCGGGCTCCAAAGGCGATAGGATCATTTGCAGACCAGATGGCGGTGGGTGTGACCTGGTTACGCTCGGCCCACTGCAGATAGCTGTGGGTCAGGGCTTTGGCCTCGGCTCGGTTCCAGTTGGCATACAGGAAGCGATCGAGTTTGATTTCGTTTTTATGGTGACTCACGACGGAAAGCGCTCCACCGTTTCGATCGATGGAGGCGGGTGTGAGTTTGTCACCACCAATCGCCAGGAAGTGGTAGGGCGATTGTACGTTCGATTGTTCGGCACAGCGATGTAACGCCTGCATCATGCGCTTACCAGCACCAAAGTTATCCGGTGTAATGGCTCCCAGGAGGTTTTTATGAATACCACCAGGAAGACCAACCCGGGTTCGTTGCTCCGGCAGGAAATCATTCAGCAGCATCAGGGTACGGATCTGTTTATGACTGGCGGCCAAAAGTATCTTTTCCGCGGCTTGTTCTTCATTCACCAATATCAGGTACTCGGGCGGCGTGTCGCGTTGTGTGACCGCGACGCCTTGTTCCGCCATACGCACACGGTTGCGCTGCGCGTATATAACTTCCAGCTCAATGCCAAAATCTGTGGCAGCGGCGCGCATGGTCTCGGTGACCATATCCCAGAAGCGTTCACCTTCTTTGCCGGGGTTAATGAAAGTGACACTCATCGCCCAAGTGGTGGATGAGAACAGAAGTGCAATAAACGAGGCGAGATACCTAATCGAACTTGTCATTTTTATTGTTCCGTTCGAAGACTGCAGGAGTGTGTATTTTGCCCCGATTTTCATGGTGTCTTCAAACCCAATCTGCGCACTGGTCTTACCACTTTAGAATGATATTTCACTCCAATATTCCCAGCGTGCATAAGGAGGTATTAATTGGTTATCAAACAACCCGCTTCGGATTTCTTTTTGACGCACTATTTACAAACTGAACACTGTTCACTATTCTTGCTTGTAAGTTAATTGAACAGTGTTCATTAGGTTGATTTAGGAATATCTCGTTCAATTCGGTGTTTAAGCTTTTCATTAAAGGTAGGTAACCATGGCAAGACGCAGCGATCACACCCGCGAAGAGTTGCAGGAGATGGCGCTCAGCGCTGCGGAAACTCTGCTGGACGAGCAGGGTGGGGCGGCACTGAGTACCCGCAAGGTGGCTTCAGCAATCGGTTATTCTGTGGGTTCTTTATATCTGGTATTTAAAAATCTGGATGATCTCTGTTGGCAGATTAATGCCCGCACGCTGGATGGTCTGACACAGACGCTGGAACAGCAATCTACCGATCAGCCACCCCGTGATCGCCTCAAAGCTTATGCCAATGCCTACCTCGACTACGCCCGCGAGTGGTCCCACCGCTGGGCGCTGTTGTTTGATCACAGCACCGATGAGGGGGACGCGCCAGAATGGTTGCAGGAGAAGATCGCAGCGCTGTTCGGCCTGGTTGAAATTGACCTGGCTGAGCTGTACCCGAATGAAAAACCGGAAGATATTACGCTGGCGGCCCGCACACTTTGGGGTGGCGTACACGGCATTACCCAATTGAAGATGCGCGACAAGCTGTTCTTTGGCGGCGATTCTGCAGCCCAGCGGATGACCGATAGCCTGATAGATCGTTATCTGGATGGCTGGTCTCATGCCGAAGACAATGCAAAAGGAGATGCAGAATGATTGGTTTGCTAAAGCAAAAGGGATTCATTGCCTTTATTTTGATGGCGTTTCTCAATGCGTTCGTGGATCTTGGCCACAAGATCGTGATCCAGAACACCCTGTTTAAAGCCTATGACGGTGACGTACAGATCCTGCTAACCGCTGTGGTGAACGGTTTGATTCTGTTGCCGTTCTTTATGCTTTTCACCCCCTGCGGTTACGTTGCGGATAAGTATTCCAAAAACGAGGTGATGCGGAAGTCCGCCTGGGCGGCGGTGGCTATTACCTTGCTGATTACCTTCTGTTACTACCAGGGCCTGTTTATCGTTGCCTTCGGCCTCACCTTTATCCTGGCGGTGCAGAGTGCGTTCTACTCACCAGCGAAGTATGGCTATATCAAGGAGCTGTTGGGCGCGGATAACCTGAGTGAAGGTAACGGTTGGGTACAGGCGACGACCATGATCGCCATTCTAAGCGGTATTGTGGTGTTTTCCCTGATGTTTGAAATCCGCCTGGAAGGGGCGGAGCAGATGAGCCCGGAAGAGAGCTTATTGCGCGTGGCGCCATTGGGTTGGGTGCTGGTAGCCGGTGCCGTGCTGGAACTGATGATGGCGTACCGTCTGCCATGTACCCAGGATACCAACACCGAATCCCGCTTTGACTGGGGTGAATACGCCAAGGGTAAAACCCTGAAAACCAACTTGGGGATGATCCTGGGGCACCGTCCGATTTTCCTGGCGATCGTCGGACTTTCCCTGTTCTGGTCGATCAGCCAGGTGATGCTGGCGGTGTTCCCGGCGTTTGCTGAAGAGCACCTGGATCAGCACAACACCTTTGTGATTCAGGGGGTGATGGCGCTGGCGGGTATCGGCATTATGATCGGTTCGATCATCGCAGGGCGTTTGTCGCACAAATACATCAACGTCGGCCTGATTCCGTTGGGTGCAGCGGGTGTTGCGGCGGGCCTGATACTACTGCCACAGATGCCAAACATGTGGCTGCTGGGGGCTGTGTTCCTGATGATCGGCATGTTTGGTGCCATGCTGAACGTACCGCTGAATGCACTGATCCAGTTTAACGCCGGTGAGAACGAAAACGGCCGTGTACTGGCAGGTAGCAACTTTATCCAGAACCTGATGATGTTTGGTTTTCTGGTGATCACCGTGTTGAGCGCTTACCAAGGAGTGGATGGTGTTTACCTGTTATGGACGCTGGCGGTTGTGGCAATTGCGGGTACTGTATTGGCGATCACCACCGTGCCGGAAGCCTTCCTGCGCCTGATCGTTCTGGGCCTGCTCAAGCGCAAGTACAAGCTGCAGGTGCTGGGTTTTGAGAACTTGGCAGAAGACGGTAAAGGCATGTTGCTGCTGGGCAACCACATCAGCTGGCTGGACTGGGCGATCATCCAGATGGCCTGTCCGCGTCATATCCACTTCGTGATGGATCGTGGCATCTACGAACGCTGGTACCTGAAGTGGTTCCTGGATATCTACGGTGTGATCCCGATCTCCGGTGGTAAGAGCCGTACCGCACTGAAGAAAGTCACCGAGCTGCTGAATGAAGGCAAAGTGGTGTGTCTGTTTCCGGAGGGTTCGATCAGCCATACCGGCCAGATTGCGGAGTTCAAGCGTGGATTCGAGCGTGCCTGTGAAGGTGCCGATGGCGTGATCGTACCGTTCTACCTGCGTGGCTTGTGGGGCAGCAAATTCTCCCGCTCCACCGAACGTATGAAAGACCTGCGTAACAGCGGTATTCAGCGGGATGTAATCGTGGCATTTGGCAAGCCGATGCCGATCGACAGCAACGCCGAAACCGTGAAAAAGCGCGTGGCCGAGATGTCGATCAGCGCTTGGGCGGAGCACACCAAAGGGATGGAAACGCTACCGCAGGCGTTTATCCGGACTGCGAAGCAGGAGCCAACGGAGTGGGCGATCACCGAGGTGAAAGATACACCGCTGACGCACGCGCGGCTGCTGACCGGCTGTGCCATTTTTGCCCGTCGCATCAAAAAGACGGCCGGCAAAAATATCGGCCTGCTGGTACCCACCACCAATGCCGGTGCGATTGCCAACATGGCCTCCCTGATGGCGGGTAAGACCGTGGTGAACATCAACTTTACCGCACCGATTGAATCGATGCTGTCGGCGCTGGAGCAGTCTGAAGTTGAAACCATCGTTACCGCACACACGTTTGTGGCCAAGCTGAAAACCCGTGGCATCGACGTGGCACCGCTGTTCGAAGGCCGTAATGTGCTGTACATGGAAGATATCAAGGCGGGTGTGAGCAAAGCGGAAGGTTTGCGTACGCTGCTGATGGTAAAACTGCTGCCCACCTTTATGTTGCAGTGGATGCTCTGTAAACGTGCGAACCTGGAGGATACTGCAGCGATCTTGTTCTCATCGGGTAGCGAAGGTGCACCAAAAGGTGTGATGCTCAGTCACCGCAATATCATGGGTAACCTGCGCCAGACCTCCGATGTGCTGAACGTGCGTGATTACGACAAGATCATGGCGACTTTGCCACTGTTCCACGCATTTGGCCTCACGGTTACCTGCTTTATGCCGTTGATCGAAGGTATTCCAGTGATTTGCCACCCAGATCCAACCGATGCGCCGAATATCGGTAAAGGTGTGGCTCGTTTTCGCGCGACGATCATGTGTGCGACCTCTACATTCCTGCGCATCTACACCCGCAACAGCAAGCTGCATCCGATGATGCTGGATTCCCTGCGTGTGGTGGTGGCCGGTGCCGAGAAACTGGATCCGAAAGTGCGTGAAGCCTTCGAAGCCCGTTTCCGTGTGCCGATCCAGGAAGGTTACGGTTGTACCGAGACCACTCCGGTGGCCGGTGTGAATCTGCCGGATCATCTGGTGATAGGCGAGTGGCATGTTCAGGTCGGTACCAAGCCGGGTACCGTGGGATTGGCGTTGCCGGGATCCACCTTCCGTATCGTTGATCCGGATACGCTGGAAGAGCTGCCAACCGGTGAAGACGGGCTGATACTGATCGGCGGTACGCAGATCATGAAAGGGTATCTGAATAATCCTGAGAAAACCGCCGAGACGATTGTCGAGCTGGATGGTATACGTTGGTACAAGTCCGGTGACAAAGGCCACCTGGATGAAGATGGCTTCCTGACCATCGTTGATCGGTACTCCCGCTTTGCTAAGTTGGGTGGCGAGATGGTCAGCCTGAGCGCTGTGGAAGGAGAGGTGCGTCGTATTCTTAACCAACCGGAGCTGCCTTTGGTGGCGGTCAACATGCCGGATGCCAAGAAGGGCGAGAAGGTTGTTCTATTGGTGGAAAGCGAGGCATGTGAAGACCTGCGTGATCAGCTGATCAAAGGTGGCATGCCCGGCCTCATGCTGCCTGCGGCGGTGTATGCGGTGGAAACCGTGCCGGTGCTGGGGAGCGGTAAGACCAACTTCAGCGCCGCACGTGAGATGGCCGAGGCATTGGTATAACCCGATCAATCGTAGCAGCCCGCTCCGAGGGCGACCATTCTACGCGACGAGGTATGTCGCGGTCGGAGCCCGCTGCTACAAGATTTGACACTCCGTAGCAGCCCGCTCTGAGGGCGACCGATCCAATGCCAAGAGAGGTGGCGGGAAATTTCACCGAAACCTTCAAAAAATTATATAAATTATCGATCTGCTTGTTCGTAAAAACTGTTGGTTTGTGCGCTGCCCAAATCAACAGTCCCTCCTAGGTAATATCCCTTATATTTCAAAATATTACGCTTAGCATGGGGCTCGGCTGTAAAACTGTATCGCGTTATTCAGCTCAAACACCGATCACAAAATTGAAATTATCAGGTCACTTTTGTGCAATTTGTAGCCTTGACTTGATTTGCCCCCACCGATACTGTTGATCGCCGAACCGCCCCAAAAAGGCGTTCGCAAGAATTACTGACCGGCAGCAAACCTGCCGGACACAATAAAAACAATATGCGACCAACGCTGTGATCCAGCTGAGGTTTGAAGGTAATTTGTTATGATGAAATCTCTATTCGCTGTTTGCGCGCATCCTGCGTGTATCTTAGCACAACAACCGGTAATCACCGGAATTTCTCCACACTCCCAGACTGAACTCACGGCGCGACAGTAACCCGTCCGTATTTCCGTTCATTCAAATTCTTCACTGATTTGTCCTGAATCCAGGCGGCATTCGTGCACCTGATCGGGGCTGGGAGCGATACGCATGCAAGAAGCAATAACCCTCCAGGATAAGTGGGAAAAAACGTCGGGTCGGGTCTACATCACCGGCAGCCAGGCGTTGGCACGTTTACCCATGTTGCAGGCCGAGCGTGACCGTGCGGCCGGTTTGAACACCGCCGGATTTATCTCCGGTTACCGTGGTTCTCCACTGGGCAATTTCGATAAGACCCTGTGGCAGATCCGCGACTACCTCAAGAAACACAACATCACTTTTCAGCCGGGTGTGAATGAAGATCTGGGCGCAACCGCCGTCTGGGGTTCACAGCAGGTAAACATCTTTGAAGGCGCAAAATACGACGGCGTCTTTGGCCTTTGGTACGGTAAAGGGCCGGGTGTCGACCGCACCGGCGACGTACTCAAGCACGCTAATGCCTTTGGCACCACACCACACGGTGGTGTACTCGCCGTAGCGGGTGATGACCACGCCTCCAAATCCTCCACCTTGCCACACCAGAGTGACTTCGCATTTATGGATGCGATGATCCCGGTATTGTACCCATCAGGCATACAGGAGATGCTGGATTACGGCCTGTACGGCTGGGCAATGTCCCGCTACAGCGGTTGCTGGGTGGGCTTCAAGGCGCTGGCTGAGGTGATGGATTCTGCGATCTCTGCCAACCTGGATCAGGACCGCCTGGCGATCAAGATTCCAACCGATTTCGAGCTGCCGGAAGACGGCGTTAACGCTCGCTGGCCGGATAAACCGATGCAGCAGGAAGAGCGTCTGCAGAAGTACAAGATCCGCGCCGCACAGGCGTTCTGCCGTGCTAACCGTCTGGACCGTGTAATCATCGAACCGGAACAGCCACGTTTTGGCATTGTGACCACCGGGAAATCCTACCTGGATGTACTGCAGGCCTTGGAAGATCTGGGCATCAGCCATGAGCTGGCTGCATCCCTGGGTATCCGTCTCTACAAAGTCGCTATGCCATGGCCGCTGGAGCCGGAAGGTATCCGTGAATTCGCCCGGGGCCTCGATGAGGTGCTGGTGATCGAAGAGAAACGTGGCCTGATCGAAGACCAGCTGAAAGAGCAGCTGTTCAGCTGGCAGGATGACAAGCGCCCCCGCGTGGTCGGCAAACGCGATGAAAACCAAAGCGAACTGGTGACCTCTCTGGGTGAATTGACCCCAGCGATGATCGCCCGTGCAATTGCATCCCGTATCAAAGCGTTCTACAGCAGCGAGCAGATGGCACTTCGCCTGAGTTTCCTGGATGACAAAGAGGCAGAGCTGGCGCAGCCGCGTGCACTGTTGGAACGTACTCCGCACTTCTGCTCCGGTTGTCCGCACAACACCTCCACCACACTGCCAGACGGTAGCCGTGCGCTGGGTGGTATCGGTTGTCACTACATGGCGACCTGGATGGACCGTGGTACAGACACCTTCACCCAGATGGGCGGGGAGGGCGCAACCTGGATCGGTCAAGCGCCCTTTACCGATAATGGGCACGTGTTCCAGAACCTCGGCGACGGTACCTATTTCCACTCCGGTCTGCTGGCGATCCGCGCCTCTGTGGCGGCGGGTGTGAACATCACCTACAAGGTGCTCTACAACGATGCCGTGGCGATGACCGGCGGTCAGCCAATCGACGGTACCCTGACGGTCCAGCAGATCACCCATCAGCTGTACGGTGAAGGTATCCGCCGTATCGCACTGGTGAGTGATGAACCGGACAAATACCCAAGCCGGGCCGAATTCGCTGACGGCGTTACGTTCCACCACCGAGACGACCTGAATGCGGTCCAGATGGAGCTGCGTGAAATTCCGGGCTGTACCGTGATGATCTTCGACCAGACCTGTGCGGCTGAAAAACGCCGTCGTCGTAAGCGTGGCAGCATGGTCGATCCGGATCAGCGCGTGGTGATCAACACCGAAGTCTGCGAAGGCTGTGGTGACTGCGGTGTGCAGTCCAACTGCCTGTCCCTGCTGCCGGAAGAGACCGAACGCGGTCGCAAGCGCAGCATCGACCAGTCTGCCTGTAACAAGGACTTCAGCTGTGTACGCGGTTTCTGCCCAAGCTTTGTCACCGTGAAAGGCGGCAAGCTGCGTAAACCGGAAGCACTGGCCAAAAACGTTACCTTCCCGGAACTACCGGAACCTCAGCTGCCAACCAGCGACCAGCCGTACAACATTATGCTGACCGGCGTGGGTGGTACCGGTGTGGTAACCGTGAGCGCACTGCTGGGCATGGCTGCCCACGTTGAAGGCAAGGGCGCTGCGGTACTGGACCAGATTGGCCTGGCGCAGAAATTCGGCGCGGTGATGAGCCACATCCGCATCGCCAACTCCCAGGACCAGATCCACACCGTACGTATTCCGGCGGGTGAGTCCGACCTGATGATCGGTTTTGATCTGATGGTGGGTGCCAGTGAAGAAGCACTGGGCAAACTGGACCGTAACCGTAGTCGTGTGGTGGTGAACAACCACGAAACCATGCCAGCGGCGTTTACCCGTGATCCGGACCTGAAAGTACCCACCGCCGACATGCAGCAGGTGATCGTGGATACTGCGATCGAGGGCGGCAGTCACTGCCTGGATGCCACCAAACTGGCGACTAAGCTGCTGGGTGATGGCATGGCGGTGAACCTGTTCTGTATTGGTTACGCCTGGCAGAAAGGCCTGATTCCGCTGACCCGCGAAGCGATCGAAAAAGCGATCGAGCTGAACGGTGTGTCCGTGGAAGCCAACAAGCAGGCGTTCCTCTGGGGTCGACGTGCAGCGTTCGATCTGCCAGCCGTTGAGGCGCTGGTAACACCGGATAACGCGGTGCAGGTGGTGAAGATGCTCCCAAGTTTGGGTGACGTTACCGAACGTGAGATGCAGCACCTGCGCGAATACCAGAATGATGCGCTGGCGCAGCGTTACAAAGCGCTGGTAGACAAAGTACAGCAGGCGGAAAAAGTGGTCACTAAGGGTAACCGCCTGGCCATGGCCGTCGCCGAGAACTACAGCAAAGTACTGGCCTACAAAGACGAGTACGAAGTTGCCCGTCAGCTCACCTCCGAGAAGTTTCAGCAGCAGCTGGAAGCGCAGTTCGAAGGAGAGTTTGAGTTGGAGTTCAACCTGGCACCGCCAATGATCTCCAAGATCAACCCGGCGACCGGTCGTCCGCGTAAGCGTAAGTTCTCCAGCAAGATGCTGCCGATGCTGCAGCAGCTGGCGAAGATGCGCAACCTGCGTGGCACGCCACTGGATATCTTCGGCTACAGCGCTGACCGCCGTCTGGAACGCCGCCTGATCAGCGAATACGAAAGCGATATCAACACCATCCTCAGCAGCCTGAGTTCTGTTACCTATGACGACGCCTGTGCGCTGGCAGCGTTGCCATCCTCTATCCGCGGTTACGGCCCGGTGAAAGATGCGGCTTACGAAAAAGCTCAGCCGCAGCGTCAGGAACTGCTGAGCCGCCTGAACCAAACCTCCCACAACACCAGCAACCTGCAGGAGGTTGGGGCATGAATGCATTGATGAAAGAAGCACTGAACACTAAGGAAACATCCAACATGTCTGTTTTTAGCCACCCGGAATTTGATAACCACGAACAGCTGGCGTTTTTCTGCGACGAAGAAACCGGCCTGAAAGCGATCATCGCTGTACACAACACCAACCTCGGTCCGGCGCTGGGCGGATGCCGCATGTGGGAGTACGCCAGCGATGAGGAAGCGCTGTGTGACGTACTGCGTCTGTCCAAGGGCATGACCTACAAGTCCGCGCTGGCCAACCTGAAGCTGGGCGGTGGCAAGTCCGTGATCATCGGCGATCCTCGCAAGCACAAAACCGAGGAACTGCTGGCGGCGATGGGCCGTTTCCTGGAGCGTACCGGCGGTCAGTACATCGCGGCGGAAGACTCCGGCACCAGCGTACCGGATCTGCAGGTGATGAACCGCTTCACTGAAAACGTGGCGGGTGTAACCGAGCGTACAGGTATTGATGGTCTGCCATGTAACGGCGATCCGTCTCCGGCAACCGCGTATGGCACCTTTATCGGGTTGAAAACCGCAGTGAAACACAAGCTGGGCCGTGATGACCTGAACGGTTTGAAAGTGGCGATCCAGGGGGTGGGCAACGTGGGTTACCGTCTGGCCAAACACCTGAAATACGCCGGAGCCGAGCTGTTTGTCACCGATATCCACGAAGAATCTGTGCAGCTGGCTGTGACCGAGCTGGGTGCAACCGCAGTACCGCAGAGCGAGATCCTCTCTCTGGATGTCGATGTGCTGGCGCCATGTGCGCTGGGTGCAGTGCTGAACGATGTGAGCATCCCACGCATCAAGGCAAAAGTCGTAGCCGGTGCTTCCAACAACCAGCTGGCACATCCTCGCCACGACCAGCTACTGATGGACCACGGTATCCTGTACGCGCCGGATTATGTGGTGAATGCCGGTGGCATCATCGATGTGTACTACGAGCGCGTGGGACACGAGCATGAGAAGGTGCGTGCGCATATCGAAACCATCGCTGACACCCTGGAAGAGATCTTCAAGCGTTCCGACGCGAGCGGCCGTCCAACCGGCCAGATAGCGGATGAGCTGGCTGAAGAACGCTTCATGAAATAGCTCCTTATGGACTAACCCAATCTGATCCAAGAATACGTAGCCTGCGGGCCGTTTGTGGGCTGCGTATTTTTCAAAACACTAAACCTCTCTGAAGATAAAAATAAGATGGAGACTTCAAATGACTGAATTGACTCAGAATCCGGCTGTCGGATCTGCAGCGTCTGATGACTCGAAAGCTGGCCACCCAATGTGGTCTTCCCGACTGGCCTTTATCCTGGCGGCCAGTGGTTCCGCGGTGGGCCTGGGGAATATCTGGAAATTCCCATACATCACCGGGGAGAACGGTGGTGGTGCATTCGTACTGGTCTATCTGCTTTGTATCGCCCTGATCGGTATCCCGATCATGGTGGCGGAGGTGGCGATCGGTCGTCGCGGTGGCTGCAGCCCGATCAACAGCATGCGCAAACTGGCCTCACGTGATGGTCTCTCCAAACGCTGGGTATGGCTCGGCGGTATGGGTATGATCGCCTCGTTCCTGATCCTGTCGTTCTACTCCGTAATCGGTGGCTGGGCGCTGGCGTACGTGGGTAACTCGGCGGGTGGCCTGTTTGTGGGCGCGAGCTCCGAATCCATCGGCGCGATGTTTGGTGGCCTGCTGTCTGATCCGTACACCCTTTTGATGTGGCACTCTCTGTTTATGGTGCTGGTGATCATGATCGTGGCACGTGGTGTCAGCTCCGGTATGGAGAAAGCGATCAATATCCTGATGCCACTTCTGTTTGCGCTGATTCTGGTGATGGTGGGTTACGCCATGAGTACCGACAGCTTTGGCGCGGGCTTCAGCTTCCTGTTCTCCCCGGACTTCTCCAAACTGACCACTGAAGGTGTACTGACCGCACTGGGTCATGCGTTCTTCACTCTCAGCCTGGGTATGGGCGTAATGATGGCGTACGGCTCTTACCTGCCGAAAAACGTATCTATCGTTAAAACAGCGTTCACCGTATCCGTCGTGGATACCGTAGTAGCGCTACTGGCCGGTCTGGCAATCTTCCCTCTGGTGTTCTCTAACGGCATGGAGCCGGGCGCAGGTCCGGGCCTGATCTTCCAGACCCTGCCAATCGCCTTTGGTCAGATGCCAGGTGGTGTACTGTTCGGCACCCTGTTCTTCGTCCTGCTGGTGGTCGCCGCAGTAACCTCTGCGATCTCTCTGCTGGAGCCGGTTGTAGAGTGGTTTGAAGAGCAGAAGGGTATCAACCGTCTGAACGGTGCGTTGATCGGTGGTTTGAGCATCTGGGCGCTGGGCATCCTGACCATCCTGTCCCTGAACGAATGGTCCGGCTTCCACCCACTGGGTATGTTCGAGCGCTTCGAAGGTAAGACCATCTTCGACCTGCTGGACTACGTAACCGCGAACCTGATGATGCCTCTGGGCGGCCTGTTCATCGCACTGTTTATGGGCTGGTTTATGTCCAAGCAGGCGGCTGAAAACGAGCTGTCTATCGGTAACGGCGCGGCGTTCAAACTGTTTATGTTTATCCTGCGTTTCGTGACTCCAGCAGCTGTACTGGTGGTGTTTGTTTACAACTTGATGTAAGTCGCTGGAATAAGTTTTCTCTCCCCCACAAAGCCCGTCTCTGAGAAGAGGCGGGCTTTTTCTTTGGTTTTCGGTATGAAGGGCACAATTGCATCAGCAGCTTGGCCACATGGAGTGTTGTATCGCACCCGTCAGGAACTAGACGCTCAGCTTGTCAACACTTCCCTTGTTACCGTTGCATAACTTATCATCGGCACCCCACCGGAACTGCTTGCTGGCGCTATATATGAGTTCAGGTTGGGACTAGCGCTAACGCCCTGTCGAATCCAATCTTGCGTACAAGCGTGAGCGACTGACCTGACAGATCGGATTGGTAAAAGCAGTATTCTGTAACGCTTTCTGAAGACATGGTACAGAGCTGATCAGAGGTCTAACTGGCGCCTTAACAGGAAGGGATTTCTTATGATGGATTTTTTGTTTGATGGTATCTCAGAGAAAGGCATGCATCGTCGGTTTTTGGTGCCGGTGAGATTGGTATGAAGAAGTTTATAGAGCGTAACTTTAATTTGGTTCTGTTCCTTTCTCTGATTGTTGGGATGACAGTCCCCGGTATCGAACACGTACCCAATTTCGTTGTGTCTGTGCTTCTGGGGACTATCGTATTCTTCCTATGTTCTAAGATATCGCTATCTGAAATTAAAGCGATTTCGGTAAAAGAGGTTTCAGCCTTTTACGTTGCCCGCTTTATTGCGCTTCCCGTCGGGATGTTTTATCTGGCTAACCTGGTTGTGCCTCAATATGCAGTTGGTGTCTTGCTTCTGGCCCTCATGCCTGCTGGGATCAGTACGCCGGTATTTGTGAGTACACAGAAGGGCAATGTATCACTTGCCTTCCTGCTAATGCTGGCATCCAGCTTGTTAGCGCCGGTTGTGGTGCCGATGGTGTTTGCGTTCAGTCATTCTGATACCGAGATCGAGCTGTTAGGGATCTTCTACACCCTGACTTCCGTCATCCTGGTGCCGTTTGCTGCCTACTTTGCACTCAACGCTGTCCGCCCTCAGGTTAAACCCTTTATCGAACGCAATAACGCGTTTGTGTCGGTGGTGTTTTTGGGGATTATTGTTGCCGTTGTTATATCCAAGCAACGAGAAGAGTTTCTCTCAAGCTACAACGCCTTTGCTGTCGTTGTGGCCATTCTGAGTTTGATGTTCTTGCTCTTTTACCTGTTTGGTTGGCTGTTTACAGGTCGGCGGGGTAAGCGAGAAGATAAAGTTTGTTATTCATTCAGTTCTGGCGCTAACAATACTGCGGTAGGCATCAACCTGGCGTTGATCTATTTCTCGGCGGATACCGTCTTCTTCATGGTCTTGAGTGAGCTGACCTGGGTGTTGGCAATACCGATGTTCAACTTCATCTTGCGGCGATATCAAACAGTATCCTATTCAGGATCCGAAGCTTAACCAGGTTAGATTACGCTCCATCTATTGGGATCGAGGGTGCGTTAGGCGTTGCTAACGCACCCAATGGATCTATCTAACGGGAGGGGTTGCTCGCAGGCTTTGTACCTGACGGGCGGCGGCGTCTTCTGCGCTTTGGCGCATCCGCATTTCCCGCCGGAGCGGCTTTCTTACCGCCACGAGATGCTGGCTGTTGCCCTTCGCCGGATGTGGCCGGTTTTTTCACATGCTTCTTGTTCTTACCCGTTGGCTTATGCCCACGTGCAGTTTCACCAGAGCGTTGTCCGTCACTGTGTTCAACACGCGGTGGGCGGCGTTTCTTCTGTTTGTTGACGCGTTTCTTGCCTGTATCCAGGCGTGACTCCGGCAGTACGTGCACTGGATCAAAGCCGGGGATGATTTCGCGGGTCAGTAACTTGCCGATCAGCTTTTCGATATCCATCAGCTGCTTATGTTCGTCGGCGCTGACCAGGGAGACCGCTTGTCCTGTCGCCCCGGCACGACCGGTGCGCCCGATACGGTGCACGTAGTCAGCAGGGACGTTGGGCAGGTCAAAGTTCACCACCTGCGGCAACTGATCGATATCGAGTCCGCGAGCGGCGATATCGGTAGCCACCAGTACCTGCAGTTTTCCGTTTTTAAACTCGTCTAGCGCGCGGGTACGTGCGCCCTGGCTTTTGTTGCCGTGGATAGCCGATGCGCTGATCTCTTGGCTTTCCAGATGGCGGGTCAGGCGGTTGGCACCGTGTTTGGTGCGGGTGAAGACCAGCACCTGCGTCCAGTTGTGCTCATTGATCAGCTGGGTGAGCAGGGCGGATTTCTTTTTCTTGTCGACCGGGCAGATCCACTGCTTCACGGTTTTGGCAGTAGTGTTACGTGGAGTCACGGAGATCTCTACAGGATCACGTACCAAACCTTTTGCCAACGTACGGATCTCGTCCGAGAAGGTGGCTGAGAAGAGCAGGTTCTGTCGGTTCGTTGGCAGTACCGCCAGAATTTTGCGGATATCATGCACAAAACCCATATCGAGCATGCGGTCGGCTTCGTCGAGGACCAGCACTTCCAATTGGTTAAATTTCACCGCGCTCTGGTTGTAGAGATCCAGCAGGCGCCCCGGTGTAGCAATCAGCACATCCGCACCACGGCGCAGGGCCTGCATCTGTGGATTGATCTTCACACCGCCGTATACCACGGTGGATCGTAGCGGTAGGTGCTTACCATAGGCAGCAACGCTGTCGCCAACCTGGGCGGCGAGTTCGCGGGTCGGTGTCAGTACCAGTGCGCGTGCCTGATTAGCGGTCGCGCGTTGGCCGCTGGATAAACGTTCCAGCAGCGGTAGGGTGAAGCCTGCGGTTTTACCGGTGCCGGTTTGCGCGGCAGCCATCACATCCCGGCCTTCGATTACCGCAGGTATCGCCTGGGCCTGGATTGGTGATGGTGTGTCATATCCCTGATCCGCAATGGCATCAAGAATAGCGGGAGAAAGGCCGAGATCGGCAAATGTCATAGGTAGTTCTCAAATCTAGAAAGGGCTCAGCGTTACCGTAACGGTGTTGTGAGTCCTGAAAAAATACTGGGTGAATACGTGAAGGCTGGATGTATAAAAGGCCAAGCCGCGTATTGTGCACTATTTACGGTGCTTATGCGCTAATTGCCTTGCTTTGTTTTCTATTTAAGGCTGTTTTCAGCGTTTAGGTGCCAAATTGTTCAAGCGCTGGTCATCCATTTCCGATATGCTTTGCGTTTTTACCAACGTCACGAATTGCTATGACCACTCCAGACTTCGAAACCATCCAGAAATACAACGCCGAGCAGCTCTACAGTCACTTTGTAAGCGAAGCTGCGACCCACAAGCAGATCTGGATTCTGACCGATGAGTACGGCAGTGTGATGCTGAACACTGATGACGAAGACTGTGTGCCGGTGTGGCCGTCTAAAGAGCTGGCTGAAGCCTGGGCAACCGGTGAGTGGTCCGATTGTAAGGCGGAAGCGATCTCGCTGAAGAAATGGCACAGCCGCTGGACAGGTGGTCTGGAAGAGGATGGTTTTGCGGTGGTGATCTGTCCGATTGAAGAGCAGGATGGATTGGTGGTTTATCCGGAAGAACTGGATAAAGCGCTAGAGAAGAAAGCACGCAAACTCGCGGATAAATAAGCGCTGAGCTTTGAGATATGCCTCCAGCGGTCGCCGGAGGCAGTGTGGGGATCAATTCTCGATCTGGCAGGCCATCATCTCGCGTTCGATCAGTTCCCAATCTAACGCGCGTGGGCTGATAATTTCGATACGGGAATCACGGCGGTAGGCGACCTTGTCAAAATCGTGTTCGTCCTGAACCCGATTGAAGAATACCCATGCGCTACCAATGCGGATCACGCCTTTAATGCGGTTGATCCCTTCAAGTCCGTTTAGGATTTTCTCCAGTTCCCAGTAATCGAAGCAGTCATCGCGGTGGAAGATCCAGCCGCAGCTGAAGAAGCCGCTACCGTTGCCGGTTTTACGGATCGGTTGGCCAGGTTCTGGCAAAGCCTCGATCTTTGTTTCGTGTTGGTGGTTATGACCATGACCATGTTTGTGATGGTGATTAGCGCCATGCGCATTTGGGAACTGCGCGCTGAGCTGACCGTTTCGCACCAGGTCCAGCAGGGGCGGATCGATAATCCCCTGGGTGGTACGGCCTACATGCTGTTTGGGTGGGAACATATTGTCGAGACTGGTTTCGGCAACCTCTATCAGTGCTTCATCTGCCAGGTCGCATTTGTTAACCAGTACCACATCCGCCAGGTTGAGCTGGTCCTGAAAGGTTTCGTTTCCGATGACCTCTTCTTGTTCGAGTAAACGTGGGTCCAGCAGACAAATGGTTGCACGTAGGTCGAGCACATCCTTGAAGGAGGGGCCCATGAGGGTGTCGATGATCCCCTCCGGGTGACCAATGCCGGTGGGCTCGATAATCAGTCGGTCGGGGTTCGCACGCTCTATCAGCATAGCCAGCGTTGTTTTCAGCGAAGCGCCTATTGCACAACACATGCAACCTCCGGCCAGCTCCTTAACATGCAGGCCATCCTGATCTGGCAGCATCTCCTGATCGATACCCACCTGACCAAACTCATTGACCAGCACGGCCCAGGATTCGCCCTCGGGCTTGTTGGCCAGCAGCGCATTGATTGCAGTGGTTTTTCCGACGCCGAGGAATCCGGTGATAATGTTGGTGGGGATGGCTCTGTGTTGCTCGTTCATAATTGCTCTTTGTTATTCTGTAACATCCGCGTTCATCTTCAGGGTTATAGAGCATCAGGTCAAACCGGAGTGTCGTTTTATGATGTTTTGTGTTCGTTAATAGTTTGCAGAATTTTGGGCCTGCGGGTTATCCGTATTCCGACATCTTTTTTGTTTTGCCAACATCACAAGTTGTTGTGATTGCTTCTGGCCTGAGAACATCCAGAGGCGGGGCGTAGGATCCTTTTCATGCTGTCGGATGAGGTAGGGGAGAGTGGTGCGTGCGACCCGATAGCTAGGGTGAGTGAAGATTTGTTGTAGGGTAGCCATTTAGGCTACCGGCAGCGTAAACGCTGCCCTACATCGGCTTCCGTAAATGGCGGGGGTAGGCATGTTGTCATGTGAGTGGCCTGATACGGCCTGCATGTCTGGCGCCTTCTTTCACATTCACCTGAACCAACAAACCCGTACCGGCAATAAACAGTATCAATACCGATAGAATCGCCACCCGATGATCTCCGGTCACCAGTGCCGTCCAGCCAACCAGCAACGGCCCAATAACCGCCGCAAACTTCCCAACCATGTTGTAAAAACCAAAAAACTCAGCCGTCTGGTCCGCAGGGATCAACCGCGTATAAAGTGATCGGCTTAACGCCTGCACACCCCCTTGAACCAAGCCAATTACCCCTGCCAGTAGATAGAACTGCCACGCCGTGTGCATCCAATAGCTATATACAGTGACCAGGATATAGATACCGATGGCGATCAGGATGCCGCGCTTGGCGCCAACCTGCTCTCCGATCCGGCCAAAGGCAATAGCGGCGGGAAAACCGATAAACTGGGTGATTAAAAGGGCGCTGATCAGGTCGCTAAACTCCAATCCGATCGCCAGCCCGTAGTCCGTGGCCATGCGGACGATGGTGTCTACACCGTCTATGTAAAGCCAGTAGCCCAGCAGAAACATAAAGGTATGGGGCAGCTTGGGAATCTGTTTGACGGTGGTCAGCAATTGTCTGCCCGCATCGCGGATACCTTCCGATGCATTTTTGCCGGATCCATCCGGCTCTTTCACAAACAGGATGAGAGGAATGCTGAATAGCAGCCACCAGACTGCGGTTAGCACAAAAGCGCACAGCATCGCGTCGATGCTCTTAGCGAAGCCGAAATCAGTTGGATGTAGCACAATCCAGACGTTGGCTGCGAAAAGCAAACCGCCTCCCAGATAGCCCAAGCCAAAGCCCAGCGCAGAGATCCGGTCGACCTGTTGTTTAGGCGCGACGACGCACAGCAGGGAATCGTAAAACAGGTTGCTGCCCGAGAACCCGATAATGGCGATAAGGTACAACATTGCGGCGAGCCGCCACTGTCCTTGAGTGATCCCATAGAGTGCACTGGTTGCTACGATCCCCAAGCACGCGGCGATCATAAGAAACCCTTTACGCTTGCCCAATTGATCGGCAATGGCACCCAGAAGTGGGGAGAGCAGTGCAACGATTAGACTGGCGACCGAGTTGGTCAACCCCAGGTAGTAAGTGCTTTCCGTGGCGGGGAGTTCCTGTGCCCAATACTGCTTAAATACCAATGGGAAAAAGCCGGTGATCACCACCATGGCAAATGCGCTGTTGGCCCAATCGTAAAAGGCCCAGGACCAGATGGATCTGTTGTCCGGGGAGTGCGCCATCCTGAATACTCTCGCCTGACTGGAGGAGACTATCAGTAATAATGGCAGGTATTTCTGAGGAAGAGGGAGATTTAGCGATGCCTAGGGAAGGTGCGAACAAGTCCCTAGGGTGCAATAGCGAAACGTATTGCTCCCTATCTATCAATTGGCAGGCGTTATTTCTGCTTATCTTTATCCACCGGATAACACGCCACACCGGTCGAGTTGGTTTCACCCGCGACAAACACACAACGCGTATTTGGGTTGTCCTTCGGTGTCCACTCGTACACACGCACGTTATAGCCGTAGGTTTCCAGTTTGTAGGCCGCGGTTGGCTCAACGGAGTCCCAGGTGCCGGTGGCGATCTGGTCGAACAGACCTGCGTGTGCAGTGAAAGTGAGGGCGCCAAGCAGGGCACCGAAAAGCAGTTGCTTCTTCATGGTGAAGGTCCTTAATGCGTTAAATCTTGCCGGTACTTTACCGGCTTCGATCTGCAACTGCCAATGCGCGGGATGGAGTGTTAACCGGCAGCCAACCAGATACCCACACCGATCATCAGGGAGCCGGCGATGCGGTTCATCAGTTTGACGTTGCCCCGATCCATCAGCAGGTGACGCAAGGCCTTACCGCCACTGGCGTAGATCAGCAGGCACATGAATTCCAGTAGCAGGATCATTGCCACGAGAACGCTTAGCTGGGGTGCCAGCGGTTGGCTCTGATCGAGAAACGGAGGCAGCAGGGTAATAAAAAATGCCCAGCCTTTGGGGTTGGCGATGGCGGTGATAAAGCCATTCAGCGCCAGTTGCATGTTGCCCTGAACCACTATTTCCACGCCGGGTTCGGGCATCACCAGTTTGCCTTTGGATTGCCACATCTGAATGCCTAGCCAGCCCAGATAAGCGCCACCGCCCAGCTTCAGAACGATAAAGGCTTCCGGAAACTGAAGCATCAGCGCTGCAACGCCCAGTGCCGCGGCGGAGGCTACAAGGCCTACGCCGATCAGTTCACCCCACATCATATGCAGGCTGCGTCGGACTCCCACGGACATTCCCAGGCTGAGTGCCAGTGTCATACACATCCCCGGTGTGATGGATACGAAAAAGAAGGTGGGGATAAATAGGGAAAGCAGTGCGAGAGACATCCTTACCTCAGTGGTGATTCATTAGACGATGGTCGAGTCTACTACCGTGATAAAGCGGAAGAAAGAGCCTCGCAATAATTCTGTCAGCAAAACTGGTCTATATTTTGTGCAGCGCACAAAAAAAGATCGAGGTAAGTTATGAAAACACTTACGGTTAATCTGGCGTTGCAGGGAGGTGGCGCCCACGGAGCTTTCACGTGGGGGGTATTAGACCGCTTATTGGAAGAAGAATGGCTGGAATTTGAGGGTATCAGCGGGACGAGCGCCGGAGCCATGAATGCTGTACTGCTGGCCGACGGTTGGCGTAGCGGAGGGCGTTGTGGTGCTCGGGCCAAACTAGGCCAGTTCTGGTTGGCCGTGTCTGGCAGCAAGCATGGCTTTGAACTGCCAGGAAAGATCCATCAGCCGATGGCACGTTGGCTGATGCATACAACTCAGTATGTTTCTCCTTATGATGTGGGGATGCTGGATAGTAATCCTCTGCGTAAAATTGTGGATGAGTGTATAAGCTTTGCTGCGCTGCGAAAAAACAGCCCGTTTAAGCTCTATATTGCAGCCACCGAGGTGAGTTCCGGCAAACTGCGGCTCTTCAATGAACAGGAGCTGACCTCCGATCATCTGTTGGCGTCGGCCTGCCTGCCAAGCATCCACAGGGCGATCGAGCTGGACGGAAAACATTACTGGGACGGCGGTTTCTCTGCCAATCCGGCGGTATCTCCGCTCGTTTACGATTGCGATTCACACGATATTCTCCTGGTGCTGCTGCAACCCCTAGAGCGGGGCAAGTTGCCTATGACGGCTGATTCGATTGCTGAACGCGTGGCTGATATGGGGTTTCAGAACACCTTTATGGCTGAGATGCGGGAGATTGTGCGGCAGAAGTCCCAGGCGCACCGGCGGCGGTTTTTCCCGGCCCGCGCCGAACGGCAATTAAAAAAAATGCGGTTGCATCTACTGAAGAATGAAGAGCTGTTCAGCGAGCTGGGGCGGCTGACGAAATACGACAACCGCCAGAGTTTTCTGCTTAGCCTCAAGGAGGCAGGGCGAATCCGGGCGGCCCAATGGTTGGCTCAACACCGACCGAAGATAGGGCGGGCGGCCAGTTGTGATATCCAACAGTTGTTCGGTTAGGTAAAGCAGAGGGGCGGTTAAACCGCTGCCTCCGTCTCTTGAGTTGCGTGCTTCTTGCGCGCCTTTTTACGCTTTTGCTTGTTTTGGTACATCGCCTGATCTGCACCCTGAAGAAGAATTTCACTGTCCTGGCCGTCTTCGTTACAGCAGGCCAGACCAACGCTGGTGGCGAGGGAAAATTCAATATCGCCGTATGTCACCGCGTGACCATTCACCAGCGATTGGATACGCTCCACATAGCGCTGTGCTTGGTCCCGGTTTGTATGCCCAAGCACTACCAAAAATTCGTCACCCCCCAGGCGGACTGCAGTATCGGTTGGGCGCAGATTCTTGCGGATCAGATTGGCGAACTCAACGAGGGCAATATCACCGGCGTCGTGACCATACACGTCGTTGATCTGCTTAAAACCATCCAGATCCATCATCGCTAAGGCAAAACCCTGGTTATGCCGCTGAAAGCGACAGATCTCTTCAGCGAGTGTTTCTGCGAGCTTATTGCGGTTGTAGAGGCCGGTGAGGGTGTCAGTGACGGACAGATGGGCGACTTCACGATAGGCGTCTTTAAGCCGCCCATTCTTCTGGTTGAAGGCGGTTTCGATCTGCTGGATCTCGCGAATCTCGCGAATCTCGCTCTCGATATTCACGGTTTTGTCCAGATCGTCATGGCTGGAGATACGGTTGATCTGGTGTACGAGTCGCTCTACCGGCTCTTCGATCTGGGAGACCATAAAACGCTTAAACAGCCAGTAACAAAAAGTGATCGCAAAGATCAGGCTGAGGAAGGTGGTCATAATGCTGCCTGAAAGGCTGACGCGCACGGATGAAAATGGATAGGTCACGCTTAAAATACCTGCTGTTGCGCCGACTGTGCCTTGGGTGTGGCAGGCTAGGCACTCTTCGCGCAGATGGATGCGTTTGGTGTAAGTGACACCTGTGTCCCAGTGGTACTCGATCAATGACGTACCCTGCTGCGAGGTAAGGAATGCGCTTTGTTCAACAGTGGGTGTATTGGCATTACGACGACCAAACTGGTATTCCAGCAACTCTGAGCGGTGGAGTTCGAGCGTCATATCCGGTGCGCGGGCATTCAGATCGATGAAAATCTGGTCGATACTATGCTTGTCCCAACCGGTCATCATTGCACTGTAGAGCCGGTCAAATACGATGCCGGTGAGGTACTCACCCTCTTTTTCCAGTGCCTTCTGGGCATAAAAAAGTTGTGGAGCAGGAACAGAAATACAGTCACAGATGCGCAAACCAGCAGCGCGCGGTGCATCACCTGCTTCAGTTTTTTGTGCAGCGGAATAGTTGTAATCATTAGATACCGGGTGCAACTAACTTTTATGTAACCGGCGCTGAAGACCGCTCTGCTCACTACCGATACAGCTGGTGTGTCAGGCCGTTATTGAATGTTTATCTGGTTAATTGTCGCACAGTTATAAGGGGCTTTTAAACAGGGAATTAGAAATGTCTGGACCTGAGAAGATTCAACCTCCATAATTCCTACCAAATTGGTTGGTTATTATTTTGAGTTGAGTATGTTTTCCAATCTCTTCGGTAAGAAACGGACAGCGGAGCAAACGATGACAGCACCGGAACAGAGCCAGGTAGAAATTGCCCTTCAGCAGATTCAGGACCCATACCTTAAGCAGGATCTGATGACGGCGGGTGTCCTGAAGGAGATTCGCACTGCAGGTGACAAGCGCCTTGTCGTGCTGGAGTTTCCCTATCCGTGTGCAGGTAAGCAGGATGATATTCGCCAACAGGTAAAAGCTGCGCTGGGTGAAGATACTGAAGTTGAGATCAGCACCAACATCCAACCGCATGCCGGTCAGCATCAACTGCCGAATATGGCACAGGTGAAAAATATCGTTGCTGTTGCCTCCGGTAAAGGTGGGGTAGGCAAGTCCACCACCACCGTAAACCTGGCACTGGCGATGGCCGCAGAAGGTGCCAAAGTGGGCATCATGGATGCGGATATCTACGGCCCGAGCCAGGGCCTGATGCTGGGCGTGGAAGGTAAGCGTCCGGAGCCGGTGGGTGACAAGCATATGAAACCGGTGGTGTCCCACGGTATTCAGTCCATGTCGATGTCCTACCTGATCGACGAAAACACTCCGATGGTATGGCGTGGCCCGATGGTGGCGGGTGCCCTGCAGCAGCTGATGACCCAAACACTGTGGGAAGATCTGGACTACCTGTTTGTGGATATGCCGCCAGGTACCGGTGATGTGCAGCTGACCCTGTCCCAGAAAGTGCCGGTAGCGGGTGCGGTTGTGGTGACTACGCCTCAGGATATCGCGTTGCTGGACGCCAAGAAGGGCGTAGAGATGTTCCGCAAGGTGGACATCCCAGTGCTGGGTGTGGTGGAAAATATGAGCACCCACATCTGCAGTAATTGTGGTCATATCGAACACATCTTTGGTGAAGGCGGTGGCGAGCGTATCTCCGAGCAATACGATACTGAGCTGTTGGGCAACCTGCCGCTCTCTCTGTCGATCCGCCAGCAGGTGGATGCAGGTCACCCAACGGTGCTGTCAGATCCAGACAGCGCAGAAGCTGAGCTGTATCGCGATATCGCACGCAAAGTGGGCGCGGTTCTGGCGATACGTGGCAAAGCAGCGCCGGTGGCCTTCCCGAATATCTCAGTAGAGGAAGACTGATTAACGCCTGATGGGATAACGGTGCGTATTTAACTTTGTAGGGCAGCCTTCAGGCTGCCGGCAGGCTAAAGCCTGCCCTACAGAGGTGATTTTCTACAAAAACACCGCTGGTCAAAAAATGTTCATGTAAAAGCCGCGATTTTGTCACGATTGATTGCGGCTTTTTTTATGGAAAAAAGGTAGAATACTGCCTCTTTTTTTGTATGCAGACTTTGTTAAACGGAACTCTACATGGGTATTAAATCAGATTCCTGGATTCGTAAGATGTCGCAGGAGCACGAAATGATCGCACCGTTCGAGCCTAATCAGGTTCGTCACACCGACGGCGGTCGTATCGTCTCTTATGGTACTTCCAGCTACGGCTACGACGTACGTTGTGCAGATGAGTTCAAGATCTTTACTAACATCAACTCCTCCGTTGTTGATCCAAAAGATTTCGACGAGAACAGCTTTGTTGATGTGAAGTCTGACGTCTGCATTATCCCGCCAAACTCTTTTGCGCTGGCGCGTACCGTCGAGTACTTCAAAATTCCACGTGATGTGCTGACTATCTGTCTGGGTAAGAGCACCTATGCCCGTTGCGGTATCATCGTGAACGTAACCCCTCTGGAGCCAGAGTGGGAAGGTCACGTAACACTGGAATTCTCTAACACCACGCCTCTGCCTGCGAAGATCTATGCCAACGAAGGCGTGGCACAGATGCTGTTCCTGGGCGCTGATGAAGTGTGCGAAACCTCTTATAAGGATCGCGACGGTAAATATCAGGGACAGACCGGCGTTGTTGTTCCTCGTACCTGATAACACTCCTGTAATTGAGATTAATGAAAGAAACGCGTAAAGACATTGCCTCATTCTGGGAGCAGCTGGAGAAGACTATCGACCAGCTGCTGGTTAGCCGTTCAGACGATCGCTTCGAAGCAGATTCTTTGCTGAAGAAGTACCGTGATCAGCTACAGAAGATTGACCGCAACCTGACATTCCATTTCGAGCGTGACGATGAGTCCGAAGGCCCGGTGGAGATGATCTTTGGTTGTGACGGTTTTCCTGAGTCCATCGCTACGGTGCTGAGCCTGATTGGCGCGGCGCCAAATGTGAAGGGCATCAACTTTAAGGCGTTCAACCACCGCTATGACCCAGTGCCAACACACGTGCACGTGGGGGATGAGCTGTGTGAAATCAAGGATTTCTGGTTCAGCCTGCGTCAGGTAAATGGTCGTTTGCACCTGGAAGTCTACATGGAAGATGTGCCGAAAGTGCTGGATATGGATCCGCGCGTTGAAGCGGTGATGATCTTCCTGGATGCACTGATCGGTGAATACGAGCTGATGACCCGCATTTGGGCGCTGGATTGGTTTGAGAAGCCGGTCGCACCGGAAGACTTCGGTTTTATACCGCTGTCTCGACTGCGTGAAGTCTTCGACGACATCAAAGTCGACTCAAGACCTGTGGGTATTACGCTGCACTGATCGAGTAGTCGAATTAAGACCACGGCCAGTACTTCCTTTGCTGGCCGTTTTCTTATCTACACCAATCCTGGACCATTAATTATCTGATGGGATAAATATGGTGCCTTCCCCTTCCTGAACTTCAATGGTGTCTGCGCTGCTGGCGTGGTGAAAAACGTACATCAAAACTCCCTCCTCGATATTTATGGTGTTCCACACTAAGTTAATCGACCATAATCAAAGAAAGATTAGGGTCGGATTGCCACCTCTGTTAATCTAGAAGCCTTGATTTGAGGAGCGATGATGAGCGGTTTGCTGACACAGATTCTGGATGAAGTGCGTATAGAGTATCTGGAACGGATGCGGGAAAACGGGTTTACCCAGCCTTACCTGACGGCAGAGAAGCTCTGTCATGAAAAGCTGTTTCTGGATTGCGATGTATTGGCGGAAATTATTGACCAAGATCCAACCCTGTTAGCGGCGCGTGCCGGTAATCTAATCATGAACAAGCAGGAGCAGGAAAACCCCTCGGTCGGGGTGATTATCTGCAGTAATATCCTGGCCGCCGCGCTGGAAGGTCTGCTCTCCGTTGCGGTTGATCACGAATGGATTGAGGTGGACGAAAGTGACAACATCCTGGTGGATGAAGAGGAGCTGAGTCAGGACACCCAGTACCCGATTCTCGTGGACTTCAGTCAGTCAGAAATCGCACGTCAGAACCTGACCAAACCCGGTATCAGTGAACTCAGCCAGTTGTTTGGCAGTGCTGAAGAAGCTTACCTGCGCGCGCTTAAGCAGTGTTCCAGCGATGCGTATCAGAAAGCGTTGCAGATCTCCTCTGACTACTCCGTATTCGCACCGCAGGACATCGCACCGTTAGTGATGGAGAATCCTCTGCTGCTGGGTTTGCGTCCCGATGACCTGATCGACGAGGACCTGTTTGAAGGGGACCCACCGGCCGGTCTGATTATCAGTAGCCACCTGACGCGTATGTTGCTGGGTGAACTGCTTGAGCTGGGGGCTAAAGAGGGCGTTCTGGCCGTTGATAGCCACGGCAATGTGATTATCCCCTCCGACCCAGATGAGAAAACGATTGTGCACTAAGCCAAGCGCCACCGGATAAATCAACACCTCGCAGATGCGGGGTGTTTTTGTATATGGCCTATGGTTTAAAGAACAATATCGTGAATGGGGGCGCGGAATGCATCTGGTGATGTTCGATATCGACGGTACGTTGATTGAATCCTACGACTTTGACGAACAGTGTTTTCTCGCGGCAATCGACGAGGTGTTGGGGATTCAGATCGATGCGCGATGGGATCGTTATCCCCACGTGACCGACGCCGGCATCCTGGATGAGATTCTGAGCCAGCCGAGTTACCTGCCTGATCGCGCGCTACTGGAAGTGCAGATCAGAGCGAGCTTTATGCAAAATCTCACCTTGTATCTCGAAAACAATAGCGTTGAGCCTATCGCAGGTGCAATCGAGTTTTTGGAGCACTTGAAACAGCGTGAAGATGTGGTTTTGGCTATCGCAACAGGCGGCTGGTACGAGTCGGCAACGATGAAACTGGAGGCTGCGGGGTTGGACGTGAATGGCATCGCTCTGGCGACCTCTTCCGATCATATTGCGCGTGTTGAGATTATGAAGCTCGCAGAAGCGCGGGCTGCTGAGCAGCCACTGCTATCCCGTACCTACTTTGGTGACGCGGCCTGGGATAAAAAGGCATCAAGAGCTCTGGATTACAACTTTGTGTTGTTGGGGGATCGGGTGGAGCATCACCAGGCAATGTCGGATTATCTGGATATTGAGACCGCCACGCGTTTCATCGGGCTAGAGTAAAAAATGCGTGTTTTTACCAATGATCAATGTCTGTAACAGCAGCGAGTTTACCGATCAGGCGTCGATTCTGTTCGCGTAAGCTCATTTCGTAGTGCTGCGGGTTGCGTAGGCGGTTCTCGATCTCTTCAGCGATAGCGGTGGCCAGTTTGCTCAGCAGATCGGCTTTTGCTGTTGCGTAACTGGATTCGGTCAAATGACGGATATAGGAGCGAGCCGGTGCAAACTGGGTATAGGTGCTTTGCTGTTCCATATCGCTGAAGCGGTAGCTTTTTAAGTTGATGCCGGCTTTAAATGAGCGGTATTGGAGGTAGCTAGCTGTGTCCATTGTCGGGGATTTATTGCTGAACTCCAGCTCAAAGTCATCGTTTTCGATCGCATCAAGTTGGGTCATGTAGATGGATTCCCACTGGCCGGTGACCATTGTTGCCAGGGTATCGGCAAACAGTTCGTGATAGGGCGCGATCACCCGGTATAGCGACGGCCGTATTGTCTTGCTGGTGTAGAGGGAATACAGCGTCTTGAGTTCACGATCGATCGGGCGAGAAGCTTCCAGCTTCGCCAGAAGCAGGCGGGACTCCTGGAGCGTTCTGGTCAAATTGCCTTCCATCCGTGTGTAGCCTCTCTCCCTCAGTTCGAGAAGGTAACGACTGTCATCCTCAATATCTGCCTGCAGTTCGCTGATCTTCACAGTCACATCGGCATCGCGAATCTGTTTACGTAGCTGGTAGTACTGTATTGCCGCTGAGCGCTCCAGCAGGAAACTGTCGAGCAGGGCGTGGGCGTACTCGTGAAACAGTTCGACCGGGATGTAGGCTTCGTCGAGCAGGAGCAATTTCAATTTCAGATCGTATTCTGGGGTGCCGTGGGTACGGGCTACCCTGACCGATTGCGGGATAGGCTGGAAGTGATCGCCCAGAAAGCGGTTCACCTGGCTGATACGGGAACGAATGCTCTGTTCCCAAACTTCGCCGGGTGAGTTGAGCACTAGAATTTCCTGAGCACTGATCGGCGCAGCAAGCAGCATTAAGAACAGTGACAGCAGGTGGAATCGTTTAGCAAAATTCATAACGGTTGGGGGAGGATCCGTTCCCTATCTGGCCGTGTCCGGCAGGTGCTTTCCATTGAAAGGGATAGCTTAACACGGTTGATTGCATGCAGGTCGCTTTTGGCGGGGCGTATGTATTAGCGAATCACACGATGCAAGCATTTGTGGATGGAATAAACCAGCAAACAAAAACAGCCGGAGTTTCCGGCCATTTGTTGCACGTGGCCGATTCAGGCTTCGGTCCTAATCATTTGGCCCCGGCATATCCGCGCATGCATCGGTAAGTTCAAATTTTATGCTGGAGATAACTGGTGGGGAGGCGGCTTTCGGGTCTTGGCAACCGGTAAGAACGACGCTTGTTGTAATGAGTAGAGAAGCTAACGTCAGTCGCATGGAAATGCGTCTTTTTGAATAAGCAAAGTCCTATTAAGGTTTGCTCTCCGTAAGGGGGAAGGTTAACCAACACTACTGACTTTTTCTGGGTGAAAAGCGTAAAAAGGCAGTGACAGTGATCACTGCCTTTTCTTGTACGGAGTCCGTCAGGGGCCAGGCCTGACCAGCTCCGTGATTGAGGCAAACGCTTACTGCTGCGGGCTTTCCAGCCACTGGTCCAGGGCGTTCAGGTCCTCAGGACTGAGGCTGCCTACCTGCTGCTTAAAGCTGAACAGGTTGAAAACGTAGTCGAAACGGGCGTTGGCGTAATCACGCTGCGCGCTGTACAGCTGCTGTTCGGCATTCAGTACGTCCACTACGTTACGGGTGCCAACATTGAAACCCTCTTCGGTGGCTTTCAGTGCTGTTTCGCTGGACTTGATGCTTTGTTTACGCGCCTGAACCGACAGTACATCGGTTCGCAGGTCGCGCAGCAGGCTGCGCGTAGATTGGGTCACCGCACGCAGGGTGTCTTCACGATCCTGCTGAGTTGCGATCATCTGCTGCTCAGTCTGGCGGCTTGCAGAGACGGTCGCGCCACCACTGTACAACGGCAGGCTGAAGGTCAGGCCGATGCTGTTGGTGTCGTTGATGTCATCGGAGGTCGCTGTACCGTTATCGTAATCGTAGCTCGCTGCCAGGCTCAGGGTTGGCAGGTGGCCGGAACGGGCTGCCTGGGCAGAACGACGCGCCGCTTCAACGGCAGCATCGGCTACACGTAGGCTCAGGTTGCCGCGCCATGCTTTATCCAGCCACTTATCCGGGGTTTCCGGCGTTGGCGTCTGTACCGGGTAATCTTCTTTCAGCAGGTCGGCTTGACCCACTTCCTGACCGGTCAGGCGTTCCAGAGCTTCGTAGCTGTTTTCCAGATCGCCTTCCGCTTCGATGCGGGCAACACGGGCGTTGTCGTAGGATGCTTGCGCTTCCTGTACGTCGGTGATTGCAATCAGACCCACTTCAAACTGGGCGTTGACCTGATCCAGACGACGCTTAATCGCGCGCTCCTGCGCCTGGGTGGTTTCCAGCGTATTCTGGGCACGCAGCACGTTCAGGTAGGCTTCAACTACCCGCAGAATCAGGTTCTGCTGCGCCTGTTCAAAGGTAAGGCGTGCCTGCTCGGATTGGGCTTCGCCACGCTTGAAGCTGAACCAGGCGTTAGCATCGAACAAAGGTTGGCTCAGGGAAACAGTGTAACCGTTGTTGTTGAACTCGGCGGTGTCAGACTCGGTCCAGGTGGTGTTGGCGGTCAGGCCGATGTTTGGCAGCAGGCCCGCGCGGGCCTGAGGTGCCGCTTCGGCACCGGCCAGATACGTCGCTTCAGCAGATTTCAGCTGCGGGTCGTTGGCGAGCGCCTGCTGATAGATATCAGCCAGTGCGGCCGCGTTTGCCTGCGTGCCCTGGAGCGCCAGAGCAAGCAGAGCGGATGCGGAGAGAAAGTGTGTCTTTTTCACGTGTGCTTCCTTATGCAACGTTACACTTCTTCGGGCTGAACTTCTTTGTAAGTTCGTTTACCCAGATAACTATAGACGGTTGGAATGACGAACAGGGTGAGCAGCGTACCAAAGGTCATACCGCCCACTATTACCCAACCGATCTGCTGACGGGATTCAGCACCAGCGCCAAAAGCGATCGCCAGCGGTACCGCACCCAGCACGGTTGCGGCGGTGGTCATCAGGATTGGGCGCAGACGCAGGGCGGATGCTTCAATGATCGCCTCGCGCAGTTCACGTCCCTGGTCCTGCAGTTGGTTGGCAAACTCCACGATCAGAATACCGTGTTTGGTTACCAGGCCAACCAGCGTGATCAGACCGATCTGACTGTATACGCTAAAGGAACCCCCGCTGTACTTCAAGGCGAGCAGGGCGCCGAAGATTGCTGGTGGTACCGACAGCATAATGATCAGCGGATTCTTGAAGCTTTCGAACTGTGCCGCCAGCACCAGGAACACAAAGATGATCGCCAAACCAAAGGTTACCATCAGCGTGTTGCTGGACTGCTTGAATTCGCGGGCAGGGCCAGTGAAGTCAAAGGTAGCGTCCGGCGCAATCTCAGCCAGGCTCTGTTCCAGATAGGCCAGCGCTTCACCCTGGGAGTAACCCGGCGCCAGCAAGGTCTGGAATTTCACTGCTTTAACTTTATCGAAGTGGTTTAGCTCACGCGGTGCAACAGTTTCCTCTACGTCGACCAGGTTGGACAGCTGTACCATATCGCCCTGTGGCGTACGCACGTACAGTTCGGTCAGGTCGCTTGGGTCGCGACGTTCGCTGTCAGCCACTTTTACGATGACTTCATACTGCTCGCCGTTCCGCTTGAAGCGGGTCACTTCACGGCCCGCCATGTAGCTTTCCAGCGTGCGGCCCACGGTGGACACATCGATACCGATCTCAGACAGCTTGTCACGTTTTACGTCCATCTGCAGTTCCGGCTTGTTTAGCTTCAGATCGCTGTCCGGCTGCATCAGGCCTTTGTTGGCGAGGATCTTGCCCATCATCTGGTCGGCGATCACTTTCAGATCGTCGTAGCTGCCGTTGTATTTCACAACAAACTCAACCGGGCGGGAGATAAAACTCTGACCCAGGGATGGGAGGTCCAGCGCGAAGCTCATGATGCCGGTGATGCCGCCGTAAAGCTGTGGCGTCAGCTGCTGAGAGATCTCCTGCTGCTTACGCTCACGCTCTTCCCAGCGATCCAAACCAACAAAGGTCATCGCATTGGTTTCTGCCGGGAAGCCCACGATGGAGAAGTAGCGATCAGATTCCGGTACTTGGCTCACTACACCTTCGATCTGGCGAGAGTAGCGGTCGATGTAGTTCACTGATGCGCCGTCCGGTGCCATGGCGAAAACCAGGATGTCTCCACGGTCCTCGTACGGAGCCAGCTCCTGCGGCAGCTGCATGTAGTAGTAATAGGCGCCGCCCAAGCTTGCGCCCATTATCACTAGCGCCAGCAGACGGGAGCGCAGCAGTTTGCTCAGCAGGTTGCGGTAACCGTTGGTCAGGCCAACCAGCAAACCTTCAATCAGGTTGAATGCGGCACTGTGACGTTTTTCATGCTTCAGCATGCGGGACGACATCATCGGTGACAGGCTCAGCGCCACAAAGGTGGATACCACCACGGCACCCGCCAGGGTCAGGGCAAATTCGGTAAACAGCTTGCCGGTGCGGCCTTCGGAGAACACCACCGGTACAAACACCGCCACCAGTACTGCAGTAGTTGCCAGTACCGCAAAACCGATCTCTTTTGCTCCTTTGAATGCGGCCTGAACCGGGCTGAGACCTTCTTCTACGTGACGGTAGATGTTCTCCAGCATCACGATCGCGTCGTCTACCACCAGACCGATCGCCAGCACCAGTGCCAGCAGGGTCAGGGTGTTAATACTGAAGTTCATCAGGTACATCATCGCAAACGCACCGATCAGGGACAGTGGAATGGTTACCACCGGGATCAGCGTTGCGCGTACGTTACGCAGGAAGAAGAACAGTACAAGCACTACCAGCACGCCAGCCTGTGCCAGGGTTTGGTAGACGGACTTGATCGACTCATCGATAAAAATGGAGGAATCGTATGCCACTTCTACTTCCATACCTTCCGGCAGGTTGGCGCTGATGCTTTCCAACTTGGCGCGGATATCGCGGGATACGTCCAACGGGTTGGCGGTGGACTGCTTCACGACACCCAGCGCAACGGCGCTTTCGCCTTTATAGCGGGAGATCTGGCGGCTGTTTTCCGGTGCAATCTCAACGCGTGCCACGTCCTTGATGCGAACCGGATAACCGTCATCGTTGCGGATGATGATGTTTTTAAACTCTTCCACATCGTTCAGATCGGTTTTGGTCAGCAAGGTGAACTCGCGCTCGCGGGATTCGATGCGACCAGCAGGCACCTCCAGGTTCTGGCCTTCCAGCGCTGCTTCCACATCCTGCGGCATGACGCGGTATGCGGCCATGCGCGCTGGATCCAGCCAGATACGCATGGAGTATTTGCGCTCGCCGAAGATCATCACGTTGGCAACGCCGTTCACAGTCTGTAGCTGATCCTTGACGCGGTTGTCCGCGATCTCGGTCATCTCCATCGGGTCGTGTCGATCGGAAGAGAAGGCCAGCCAGATGATCGGCTGCGCATCCGCTTCGGTTTTAGTCACCACCGGAGGGTCAATGTTGTCGGGCAGTTGGCCAGTTACACGGCTCACGCGGTCTCGCACGTCGGCGGCGGCATCGTCCGGATCACGGGTGATCTTGAAGGTCACGGTGATCTGAGATTTCTCGGTTCGACTGATGGAGTTCATAAAGTCGATCCCTTCGATCCCGGACAGAGAGTCCTCGATGATCTGGGTGATCTGGGTTTCAATAATCGACGAGCTGGCACCGGGATAGGTGGTTTCAACGGTCACAACGGGCAGATCGATTTTTGGGTATTCACGCACTGTAAGTCGGTCATACGCGATGAGGCCGATCAGCAGGATCAGCAGGCTCATCACTGTAGCCAGCACCGGGCGTTTGATACTGATGTCAGACAGAACCATGTGTGTTTACTCTCCGCGATTCGCCTGCTGGCTGCCGTCTACAAAGATCGGGGTTACCGGCATGCCTGGGAACAGCTTGATCTGACCCGCGGTGATGATCACGTCACCCTTGGTCAGGCCCTTGGTGATCTGTACGCTGCCAGGGCGGCGCTGGCCCATCTCAACCGGTACCAGTTCAACCATGTTTCCCTCTGCGACACGCATCACAAAGAAGCCGCCGTTCTGTGGGATGATCGCCTGTTCAGGAACGACAATCGCTGCATCTTCCTGCTTCATCACCAAGTTGACCTTGGCAAACAAGCCCGGACGCAACAGGCCGTTTTTGTTCGCAATACGGGCGCGCACTTCGATGTTGTGGGAACGGGTATCGGCACTTGGTGCGATGGCGTATACCTCGCCACTTAAGATACGGCCCGGGAATGCATCCACTTCTACGTTGATTGTGCTACCGGGTTGCAGGGCGGCCAGATAGATCTCCGGTACACGGAAATCCACTTTCATGGTGTTCAGGTCGGTCAGCTCAACCAGTTCCTGGCCCACGTTGACGTAGTCACCTGGGCTCACCAGACGCAAACCGGTGGAACCTGCAAACGGTGCACGGAGGGTCATTTTATCCAGGCGAGTCTGCGCCAACGCACGCTGTGCTTCATCCACGCGAAGTTGGGCAAGGGTGCTGTCGCGATCCTGCTCGGAGCCTACACGCTTTTTCAGCAGACTTTCGGCGCGCTTATAGGCGATCTGGCTCAGCTTTACGCGGGCGTCTGCCTGTTTTAGTTCGGCGCGGTAGATGGCGCTGTCCAACACAAACAGCGGGTCACCCTGCTTAACGGCCTGGCCCTCTTCAAACAGGACCTTTTCGATACGGCCGCTCTGTTCGGGGCTGAGCTGGATGGTTTCGTTGGCGCGCAGGTTACCGACGGCGTGGATAGAGTGATCCAGCGCCTGAGTCTGCACGGTAATCACTTCTGCCGGCAGACCTTGGGGTGGCTTGTCTGCAGCGAAGGTGGTCGGTGCTGCGAGGCTTGTGGCCAGCAGGATTCCGGCGATGATGCGGTTGGCTTTCATGTCCTTAACCTTTGAGTGTTGGGGCTTCAATCATTGTGAACAGGGTAGTGGTGTGGCGGCGCAGCGGCGCTGCAGAACGCTCGACCTTGAGCTGCAGCAGGGCGCCTTGCCAGCCGTTCCAGATCAGCTCCGCGATCTGGCGTGGTGGAATATCGGTGCGTACGGTGCCTTCTTCCTGGCAGATGCGCATGTCTTCTTCTATCGAATCCAGGACTTCCAGGCTGGAGGTACGGATCGCTTCACTGAATAGGGGAGAAGCCTGGCTGACTTCCCCGGTCAGGTTGGCCAGCAGGCAGCCGGTGCAGTCCAGATCCTCTTCGTATTTGCGGACCTCTAACTCGACCATCTGGCGAATCTTATCCAGGTAGGTTCCGCTCAGGGAGGACATCTCCTCTTCCCAGCGAACAAGCTCCATAGATTTGTGGTGGTTGATGATCTCGACGGCGAACTGTTCCTTGTTCTCGAAGAAGTTATAGAAGGAGCCTTTGGAGACTTCGCAGGCTTCAAGAATCTCCTTCAGGCCGGTTGCCGCATAGCCTTTGCGGGCGAACAGCTCGGCACCTTTCTCAAGAATTTTCTCCCGGCTATGTTCCGGGCGTCGTCCTCGTGTCATATCTCTTACCTGTGCCAACACAGATTGCAAAAATGTGGTGACGTTTATTTTTAACTAGACCGGTCGTTCTAAAAATAGTGGTGCACATTCTAGTCTGACTTTGTTATGAAACAACCGGTTATTACGTAAAGAAATGCAACGATTAATTGAAATATGTGACGTTATGCAGGGGGCGTTGTGATATTGGGCGGGCAAGGCGAGTAGAGGACTTGTACGGGAGAGGCGGAGCGGTGAGGCTCCGCATGGAGTGGGATTGTTATTCCTGAATGGTTCCCAGATAAAACACCAAAGACAAAATGCGTGCGTGCACTGTTTCGGGGTGGTCTGTTGTGTATGGGCCATACTCTTCGATGATCTCCATTGCATAGCGACTACCCCAGATTGGCATATCCCTTGGGCCGTGGGCTGTCTGGGATTGGCTGCCGTCGATCACGTCATAAACGTGCTGGAAGGGGAAGCGACCTTTGTGACGCTGTGCCAGTGTAGTTAGGTCTGAGGGTGACTTATTGAGAAACTCAATATATGGACCACTGCCTTTACCGTCTGTCCCGTGGCAGACAGCACATTGAGTTTTATATTCAAGCTCGCCGATCCTGAGCTGTTCCCCGAAAACAACGCCTGAGGTCAGCATAGAGAATGCCAGTGCACCGCAAGTGATTAGTGTTGGTGATTTCATGCCTTTCTCCTTTCTAGGTCGGAACAAAATTAGAACTGAGTCATATAGGCGAAGTGTTTATTAACATATAGACGACATTTCTGGCTGGACATAGCGGTCGAGGAAAAGGAGCGCAGATTGAGTAAAAGAAGGTTGGAAGCAGGAGGCGGTCAGAGTGGTAAGAGGGAGAGGCGCCAGAACGCGCCTCGAAAAGGGATCTATCTCCGTAGCGTTGTGGCCAGCACATACAGGCTGCCGAGAATTGCTGCGGCACTCACTGCCAGCAGGCCTTCAGCCATGGTGATGTCGAATAGCAGTTCAGGTGTATAACCGCATGGTTCCCAGGGCTCAAATACGGTTGGGAACCACTTGTCCAGGGCAAACCAGTCGGGTAGTCCACTATCCATATCACACGCGCCTTCAATAAAGCCTCGCTCTACACCAAAGGTTTTCCAGGAACGCTCGGCCATGCCTGCTGCCAGACCGACTCCAGTCAGGCCGGTTAGTACGCGCATAGGTTTACTTCCTTGCGTGGTGAGTGCCAGCAGAGCCAGCAGAATAAAGCCCAGCACGTAGATTCGAATATGAATGCAGAGGACGCAGGGGCCATAATCCAGCCCGTACTGGAAGTAGAGTGCAATGGCTTCCATTGCGATACCCAGCACCAATACGAGGGACCAATAAAATGATGTGCTTTTTCCCTGTGCGGCAACGCCCATGGGTTTTCTCCTTCAAATATTCCAGTTCGCGAACTCTATCCGATCGTTCTATAGATGGCGAGTTCCCCAGTTATTGTTTTAGGACAGAAAGAGTGATTCAGGTGTGCTATCGGATCAGGCGGTGAAAGAATAATGAGTGAAAAAAACTAATCAATAAGCTGAGAAAGAGTCGTTTTACGTTAGGCTGAAGTGTTACTAATATACACATCATCAAGTCACGGCAAGCAAATATCCCTGTTAACAAGGGGTGTTGCCGCCAGTAGCAAAGAGTCCATGTTTCAGTTTTGTTGAAGATTCTTTGCAGTAAATTGAAATTTTCTTGCTTAATTGGGAAACCGGAATGCCACAGGAATACGACATAACCATTCGTCTTAACCAGTACGGTCAGGTAGATGCGGACTACTACGTACAGAAAGCTCATGACGCACGCGCCGAAGCTCTGGCTGAGATGGCGAAAGCGTTTAAAGCTTGGATCAAGACGAAGCTGACGTTTGAGCGTATTCCTTCACAGCAAACGTTGTTTGGACACTGAGCTTCTAGCTTGTTGTTGTTTTTTGGCCCACCTTTTGGTGGGCTTTTTTATGTTTGAATATCTACGCAACCCTTTATAGGGAAGCGGCGCGATCTTTGATAGAGGCTTACTTGTTGTAGCTGCGTGCAATCTCGCGCAGTTCTTTCAGTGCCGCAGTTGCATCCACATTACGATCAGCCACGCGAGCCAGATAGTCTTCGTCCATGCCTTTGATTAAATTCTGGAACTCCCGATCGATCTGATCACCGGGCTGAACCTTCAGAATAGAAACGCCGGCCTGTTTCGCAACCGCCAGGCCCTTCTTGTCGCCTTCATCCCAGGCGCGGCCTGCCAATGCGGAGAGTTTTTCGCCCGATACGGACATAATTGCCTGACGATCTTTTTCACTCAATCCATCAACGAACTCTGGGTTCATAAAGATAGAGAAGCTCATGGTGTACATGCCGCCGGGCAGCAAAACCAATTGTTTGGTGACTTCATTCAAGCGCAGGGTTTTCTGTTCGCCCGCTGGGATAAAGACGCCGTCCACCACGCGCTGCTGCATCATCTCGTACACTTTAGGTGCCGGAGCGCCAACCGGGGTTACGTGCATGCGCTCACCCAGTTTGCCTTGGATACCGCCACCCAAGCGAATTTTGCGCCCTTTCATGTCGTCCAGTGATTTAATGGGCTCTGCGAGGTGGATCTGTCCCGGGCCATGCGTAAACAGAGCAGCAACCGTCAAGCCTTCATGTTCGTTAGCGTCCTTATAGTATTTCTGGCTTACACGCCAGAGCGCAACGGACGCCGCTTCGGCATTCGCGCCCAGATTTGGCAATTCCACGCTTTCTGTCAGCTTAAAGCGACCTGGCACGTAGCCGTGCACACTCCAGCTGGCGTCAACCACGCCGTCTTCTACCAGTTCGAACATGGTTTTAGGGTGGCCCATGCCGTATTCCACTTGCAGTTTTACACGGCCTTCTGTTGCTTCATTGATCCACTTACCCCAGGTTTCGAGTACAACGGCATTTTGAGGGTGAGTAGGCGGTAGCCAGCTGGCAACACGCATGACTGTTTCCGCCATGGCACTGGATGAAAGGGCGATGCCAAGTGAGAACGCGGCACTGGTTTCGAGCAGGTTTTTGATTTTCATGGTGTCTTCCTTCTTTTTATTGTTATGCCTTCTTATATGCGAGGCTTGGTTTAATCCGATATTTGCAGTGCGCGATCGATGATCTGGATCCAGTGTTCGACCGGCTTATCAGTGCTGGATGATAGGTGGCTGATACAGCCGATATTTGCACTGATATAGTGGTCTGCAGACGAATTGCGAAGTGCTGCGCTTTTGCGGTTGCGCAACTCTGTGGCCAGCTCTGGCTGGAAAAGTGAATAGGTACCTGCCGATCCGCAACAGAGGTAACTTTCGCTGATCGGCATCATCTTAAACCCCATGCGGGCCAGCAGCTGTTCTACTGTGCCCCCGAGCTTTTGTGCGTGCTGAAGGGAACATGGACATTGGAATGCCAAGCTTCCTTGAGTTTCCACCTTAAGCTGCTCGAGCGGTTCCTCACGCAGGATTTCGACTAGGTCTTTTGCTAGGTAGGAAATTTGTGCTGCTTTGTCTGCATACTGGGAGTCGTCCTTTAACAGGCTGCCGTACTCCTTGATTGTGGTACCGCAGCCGCTGGCGGTGATCACGATAGCTTCAAAGCCCTTTTCGACAAGTGGCCACCAGGCATCAATATTGCGACGCATAAAGTTGAGCCCATCGTCTTTCTGCTGTAGGTGATAACTGATTGCACCACAACAACCGGCATTGCGAGCGCTTTGCAGAGAGATATCGAAATGGCTCAACACGCGCCGGGTTGCCGCATTGATCTCCGGTGCGATGCCTGGTTGAACACAGCCTTCTAGTAGCAACATTTTTCGTACGCCCGTTTTGCGGGGGGCAGCGCTTGCTGGCTGGTGACGAGGTAATTTGTTTTTTAAGGAACCTGGTAATAACGGGCGGACAATCTGGGCCGTACGCAGCAGGGGGGTAAAGCGTGATGGGTAGGGCAGTACTGTCAGTACCGCACGACGCAGCAGCCGTTCGCGCCAGCGTCGGGGGCGCTGTTCCTCTAGCAACTGGGTGCCTATATCTAGTAAGCGGTGGTAAGGGACACTGGCTGGGCACGTGGTCTCGCAGGCTCGGCAGTTCAGGCAACTATCGAGGTGTTGTCGGGTGCTTTCGGGTGCCTGACCTGATTCGAGCATCTGTTTGATCAGATAGATTCGACCACGTGGGCTTTGTAACTCGTTGCCCGATAATGAGTAGGTCGGACAGGTGGCCAGACAAAAGCCGCAGTGTACGCACTTTCTGAGGATAGCGTCGGCGTCCTGTCCCTCGGGTGTCGCTTTTATGGCATCAATAATCTGTGTCTGCACGTTGCGCCTCCTTGATCTCTTGTCTTACAGGTCAGCATACAGGCGACCGGGATTAAGGATCCCTGCCGGGTCGAAGCTGTTTTTGATACGTTGGCTCAGTGCGTGCAGGGCGGGAGCAAGTGGGTGAAATGTCCGGTCGCTAGCATCTGCAAAGTTGAGTCTTATGGCGTGGCCATTTTGTTGTTGCGTCCATTGGCGCAAGGCTTCATCGTCGTTGTGGCTGTATACCCAGCGCAGCGCACCACTCCATTCGATCAGCTGATTGCTGATCAATTGATCGGGTATAGCTTTCGTGGCGGGTGCGAGCGATAGACGCCATAGATTTGTGTCTGTCTCCCGCGCACGGTTGAAAAACTTGTGTTCTTGTTCTCTGATCTGTTGCCAGTATCTATCGCCCTGTGGTTTGGCCAGGAGGTCGCCGCCAATCACGCGGGCGGCGGCATCAACCCCAGCACGTGCACCGGATAGGCGTATATATAGAAGGTTTTCGTCTAACACAGTGGCGGAAAGTGGTAGCGGTCTTCGACCCAGATCACTCAGCAGCGTTTGCATCTGCGTTTCATCGGCTTCGAGGACTCGGGTTTCTTCATAGGCAGGGATCGGGACGACCTTCAGCGTGATATCCAGCAAGATACCCAACGTGCCCTGTGCGCCACACATCAGTCGGGAGACATCGTACCCGGCGACGTTTTTCATCACCTGCCCGCCAAACCTTAGTAATTCGCCTTTGCCGTTGATCAGTGTGATGCCCAATACAAAATCACGTGCTGCGCCGCTATAGGGGCGGCGTGGGCCGGACAGTCCGCAGGCGATAATGCCGCCTAGGGTGGCTGTTGGGCCATAAGCGGGTGGTTCAAAGCCAAGCATCTGGCCATGCTCGGACAGTGTTGCTTCTATTATGTGAAGCGGCGTACCCGCACGGGCTGTGATCACCAGTTCCGAAGGTTCGTAGTTGATGATGCCACTGTAGTCTCGCAGCGATAGCGTTTCTCCGGATACCCGGCGACCGTAAAACGTTTTACTGTTGCCGCCCTGGATATGGAGCTGTTGTTGTCGAGCGTATGCCTGACGTACGTACTCGGCAAACTCTTTCTGCAGGTCAAACTGTGCATTCATAATTCAGAATCGTTCCAGGTGGGGGAAAGGCATCTCGCCGTGATGAACGTGCATCGCATTGAATTCGGCGCAGCGGGCCAGGGTTGGTATCTGTTTGCCAGGGTTAAGCAAATTACGTTCGTCAAAGGCGGCTTTCAGCGCGTGGAATTGGCTGAGTTCGTGCGATGAAAATTGCAGGCACATCTGATTGATCTTCTCCAGACCTATACCGTGTTCGCCAGAGATGGTGCCGCCGACCTGTACGCAGAGTTCCAGTATGCGGGTGCCGAGCTCAAAGGCACGCTGATGCTGATCCTCATCAGAAGAGTCGAACAGAATTGAGGGGTGCATATTGCCGTCCCCTGCGTGAAACACGTTTACAACCGGCAGGTCGTACTCCTCTGCCAGCTCGTTGATACGGGTCCACACCTCGGCCAACGCGCGGCGTGGGATGGTGCCGTCCATGATGTAGTTATCCGGCGCCAGTCGCGCCAGCGCGGGGAAGGCAGCTTTGCGTGCTGCCCAGATCCGTCTGCTCTCTTCGGCGTTGGTGGAGACCTGGATGTCGGATGCATTAAGGCGCTTCAGAATAGAGATAACGCTGGCGAGCTCGTCCTCCACCTCGGCTTCGCTGCCATCCAGCTCACAGATAATCACGGCGGCGGCATCCACCGGATATCCTGCGTGCATCAGCTCTTCGATGGCGCGGATGCCGGTCTGGTCGATCATCTCCAGTCCCGCCGGAATCAGCCCAGCACCGATAATGTCAGCGATGGCGGTACCGGCTTCCTCTATTGTTGCAAAGGCTGCGAGCAATACACGGGCGCTGGCTGGTTTCGGTAACAGCTTCACCCGAATCGCCACCACGATACCCAGAAGGCCTTCGGAGCCGGTCATGATAGCGGTCAGGTCGTAGCCCGCAGCGTCCAGTGCGGCACTGCCTAGCGTGATGCGCTCACCTTCAATCGTAATGATCTCCAGCTCCAGAATGTTGTGCACGGTCAGGCCGTATTTCAGGCAGTGTACGCCACCCGCATTCTCCGCCACGTTGCCGCCCACGGAGCAGGCCAGCTGAGAGGATGGATCGGGTGCGAAGTAGAGGTTGTAGGGAGCGGCGGCATCGGTGACCGCTTGATTGCGAACGCCGGGACCGATCAGTGCGGTGCGGTTGTGCGGATCGATCTCATGAATCTGGTCAAACTTGCTCATGCCCAGCAGTACGCCGTTCTCCACTGGCATGGAACCTGCGGTCAGTCCCGTACCCGCCCCGCGTGCCACGACCGGAATATCCAATGTGTGACAGCAGCGCATCACATGCTGGACCTGCTCGATGCTGTCCGGCAGCACTGTCAGCAGGGGCAATTGACGCATTGTGGTAAAGGCATCGCACTCGTAGGCGTGGAGTTCTTCGGTGGCGGTAATGATCGCATCTTTCGGGAGCTGTTCGAGCAGCAGTGGGTACAGGCGGCCCAAGCGGTGTTCGCGGAGGTTCGGTGACTTGCTGGCTGACATGGCGAGATTCTACTGTGCTGGCTTTGAGATCCAATTCACTGTAAAAGTGATCTGGCAATAAGAAAAATACATGTTTGATATAGCTGGTCATATTTTTTATGTATAGGTTAGGGATATGAAACTGATTCAGTTGAAATACTTCCTGAAGGTTGCAGAGCTGGGCAGTGTGTCAGCGGCGGCGCGGGGGTTGTTTATTGCTCAGCCTGCGCTCAGTCACCAGATGGCATCCCTGGAAAAGGACTTGGGTGCAGGGCTGTTTGTGCGCAGTGCCAAAGGGGTACAGCTTACGCCAGCAGGTGAAAAACTGGTGCATCACGCTCGATTGATCCTGAGGCAAGTGGAGATTGCGCGGGCCGATGTAATCTCTGATGAGATCTCTCCACGCGGTGAGGTGAGTGTGGTGATCGATGCCTCCAAAGCGTACACGCTGATCCCGTTGCTGTTGCGAGAGTGTGAGCGGCGTTTCCCTGAGGTGCAGCTGAAGATTCTTGATGCGATGAGTGTGGTTGCCGTACAACACATCGCCGATGGTAAGGTAGATCTCGGATTGATCCCGAATGCAACCGATCTCTGTGATGTACAGGTGACACCGGTTTATCGCGAATCACTGTATCTGGTTGGCAAGGAGGTGGCGAAAGGGGGGGCGGAAGGCACTATTCTGTTCGAGCAGTTGGTAGATTATCCGCTGGTGGCACCCTCGCGCCCGCACAACATTCGAATGCGCATCGAGCAAGCTGCGTTGGAGGCACGCCGACCGCTGAATATCCGTTATGAGCAAGACACGGGTTTGATCCTGCGCTGCCTGATGAACAACGGCATCGCCAATGCGATTATCCCGCGTGATGTGATGAACGCTGAACTTCAGCGGGGTGAGTTGGATGCGTTGCGGATCATCAAGCCGAGCATCGATCGAATTCACTCTCTGGTGCGGCTAGATAGCCGTCCACATACCTCTGCGTGTCGTGCGCTGGAAACGCTAATCATCGAGCTGATCCAGACTTTGTGTGACGATGGAACACTTGATGGCGAAGTGCTTGTTTGATCCAATTGGCTCGCAGTAATTTGCAGTTTGTAACACGGCAGGCAGCACATGATCAGGGGGCTTTTCTGAAAAAGAGTTCAGCTCAGCACGACGCTACGAGCTGAGAAGTCTCTATGAAAGAAAGTTAGTGCTGATCGCCGGGCTTGAGATGGATAAGGTACGTGTGCGTTCCGGGGAGCGAAAGGGAACTATCTTGGCGAGGTGAGCGATCACCGTGATTGGAATGATCCACGTCAGCATCGCAAAGGCCTTGTCGATTTTAGGGCCATCCGTAGAGCATTCGAATAACCAGGAGCTTTAGGGCTGCTGGTATTGTAAACCTCCCCTAATTAGTTACACGCATAATTAGAGTTTTCCAGCGGGTCATGTTTAGCCAGATATTCCCAGGGGGTGAGGTCACCCAATGCGTCATGTGGCCGCTCCTCGTTGTATTCTTGTATCCAGTTTTCCGTCAGTTCACGAACCTC
>NZ_JASBRH010000017.1 GCF_029961155.1 Pontibacterium granulatum
GTTGTCTCAAGCGAGGCGCATATTTTACTTCGCGCCGTGTCGTTGTCAACCGTTTATTTGCAAGTTTTTCAAAAGTTTTTGAAGCTTGCCGGTGACGCCGACGGCTTAAAAGCCTTGTGCTAATTCACTTTGTAAATCAGCGACTTATTTAAGCCTCTCTGCCTGAGTGACCGGGCCGTTGAAGGCTGTTCTCTCAAGCGAGGAGGCGCATTCTACAGACCTCAGTTTGAGCGTCAACAGCCTTTTGAAAAAAACTTAAAAAAAGTGAAAAAACATGTGTTTTTGATCAAAAAACACACAGCGCAGATCATTAATTAAACAGCACTATTAGCCCTCGCTGTAAAAAAGGCGCCTGTCGGCGCCTTTATATCCCATATTTATAATCTGATCGGCTGCTTAACGCATAACAAATACCGAACATCCCGCCTGCTCCACAACTTTTGCTGTCACCGAACCTAATAAGACTTTCTCCACAAATCCATGGTTTCGACTTGGAATCGCAATCAAATCACAATTGAGTTTGCGGGCTTTTTTCACAATCTCTTTATGAGGTACACCTTCTGCTACATGAATAAACCAACTCAGCTTGCTACTCAGGTTTTGTTCGGCTAGCTCATTCAACTGTTGCTCCATGGCGTTTATCGCATGCTCCACGGTACCTTCAGGAAAATAGGAGGCGACCAGCGGCATATTGAAACCAGGCAACACCCCCAGAATATGCAACTCTTGTCCGTTGGACAGCATGCCATTCAAATATCGTAATGCGTGCTCCGCGGTTACAACATCTTCAAGGTCGACGGGAAACAGAACCTTGCTAAACATGATCTTCACCTATTGTGTATTTACACCTCATGTGTACGGCGGCGCAGTTGCAATGCAGCCATGCCTGCCAACAACAGTATGACAGGGATATACACCAACTGTTTGGGTGGACGGTCGGTTTCGGTTTCAACCGCCAGGATCTCCCAGCCAAAATCGATCCCGACTTTCTGGGCAGGACTATCAAAGCCCACCATATCGACCATCACCTTGTCGTCGGACACAGAAAGCGTCAACCCCAATTCCTGCAACCGCCGGGCACCACCTTCACTACCGCCGACCTGCAGCTCAACAATCTTCTTCACATAATCGCCATCGATGGTTTCGCCTGCCACAGCCAGACGCAGCTTATCGTTGGCAGGCAGACTATCCGCGATCTGCTCTAGCGCGGTAGCAGGATTGCGCTCGATTGGCGGGTATATCTCATCCCACCAAAAACCAGGCCGGAACAGCGAGAAGGCCACAAGCAGCAGCAATACAGTTTCATACCAGCGGTTTTTGACTAACCAATAGCCTTGGGTGGCTGCTGCAAATATCAGCATCGCGCCGGTCGCCGAGACGACTGTCATTAACAGATGGAAAGGCCCTTCCACTCCGATCAACAACAACTCGGTGTTAAAGATAAACATGAACGGCAACACCGCCGTACGGATATCGTAGGCGAAACCCTGGATACCGGTTTTAATGGGATCGGAGCGAGCAATTGCAGCGGCAGCATAAGCGGCCAACCCCACCGGCGGTGTGTCATCCGCCAGGATGCCAAAATAGAAAACAAACAGGTGTACCGCGATAAGCGGTACCAACAAACCATGCTCCGCCCCTAGCGTGACAATCACCGGCGCCATCAGGGTAGAGACAACGATATAGTTCGCGGTGGTTGGCAAGCCCATGCCCAGTACCAAACTGATAATGGCGGTAAAGATCAGCATCAACATCACATTACCGCCGGAGATGAATTCGACAAACTCGGTCATCACCAGACCGATGCCGGTTAGCGTTACCGTACCAACCACAATACCAGCCGCCGCGGTCGCCACACCGATGCCGATCATGTTGCGCGCACCACTCACCAGACCATCCAGCAGGTCATGGATACCGATGCTACTGTTTTCCTGCCAGTTATGATCACCGCGGAACATCGACTTCAACGGCTTGTGGGTCAGTACCACCAGCGTCATAAACACCGTTGCCCAGAATGCGGACAATCCCGGCGACAGACGCTCAACTGTCAGACACCAAACCAACACCACCACGGGTAACAGGAAGTAGAGACCGGATTTCACCGTCGGTCCCACCTCAGGTAGCGTCACAATCGCCGCGTTCGGATCGTCCATATGCAGCTCTGGATACCGCGCGGCAAAGCGGATCAATGCCAGATAGACCACCAGCATCAGTCCACCGATCAGCAGGTAGGTGCCATTACCCAACACCTCTTTGGACCATCCCATGCCGTAATACAGGACCAGCGACAGAATGCAGATGCCCGAGATGATCATGCTCCAGGTCATCAACGCCTGAACCAAAGTGGGTTTGTGAGGCCGCTCCAATCCACGCATCCCGGCTTTCAGCGCTTCCAGGTGCACGATGTAGATCAGTGCCACATAAGAGATCAGTGCGGGCAGGATGGCGTGCTTGATCACCTCTATGTATGCAACGCCTACGTACTCCACCATCAGGAAGGCGGCGGCCCCCATGATCGGTGGCGTGAGCTGGCCGTTGGTTGAGGCGGCAACTTCTACTGCACCGGCTTTCTGGCCGGGAAAACCAACCCGTTTCATCAGCGGGATAGTAAACGTACCGGTGGTCACGACGTTTGCAATCGAAGAACCCGATACCAAACCACTCAGGCCTGACGACACCACCGCTGCTTTCGCCGGCCCACCCTTCATGTGCCCCAGCAGAGAAAAAGCAACTTGCGTGAAATAGTTACCCGCCCCGGCCTTGTCCAGCAGGGATCCGAACAACACAAACAGGAATACAAAACTGGTGGATACCCCCAGCGCCACACCAAACACGCCCTCGCTGCTGAGCCACTGGTGCGACATGGTCTTGTTCAGGCTCGCACCTTTGTGTGCGATCACATCCGGCATGTACGGACCGCCAAAGGTATAGATCAGAAAGACCAAGGCAACCACCATCAACGGTGGTCCCAAAGCACGGCGTGTAGCCTCCAGCAGGATCAACATACCGGCAACGGCCACAACCAGATCCAGAGTTGTCGGATCACCGGCACGATTGGCCAGTTCCGCATGGAAGATCACCAGATAGGCAGCACAGAAGGATCCGGCCAACCCCATAATCCAATCTTGCAGTGGGATATAAAATCGAGGGGAATGCTTCAGCGCCGGAAAGGCGGTGTAGGCCAGAAAGATCGCAAATGCCAGATGGATCGACCGCGCCTGGGTGTCGTTAAACACGCCAAAATTCAGGGTAAAGGGTAGAGGCGACGCATACCAGAGCTGGAACAGGGACCAGGCCAGCGCGACCAGCCAGAGCACCTTGCCGGGCATGCCTTGGGGAGCGCGGGCACCGCTATCGGCCTGCGCAACCATCTCCTGTACATCAGTATCAATCTGAGGAGTTGGCTTATCTGTCACGGGACCTCCTTAACAGAGGAACAACGGGGGCAAATACCCCCGCGTTTCTGATTTCAGATCACATCAGACCAGCTTCTTTGTAATACTTGGCTGCACCTGGATGCAGTGGTGCGGACAGACCACTCTTGACCATGTCCTCTTTCTTAAGGTGACGGAAAGCAGGGTGCAGGTTACGGAACGTATCGAAGTTTTCGAATACTGCTTTCACCACCTGGTACACCACCTCTTCCGGTACGGACGTCGAAGTGACAAAGGTGGCACCCACACCAAAGGTTTCCACATCATCTCCGTTACCACGGTACATACCACCCGGAATAGTCGCTGAGCGGTAGTACGGATGCTGCTTGATAAGGCCGTTGATTACATCATCGCTGACAGTCACCAGCTTGCTGTCGCATGAGGTGGTGGCTTCTTTGATTGCTCCGCTCGGATGGCCAACGGTATACACCATTGCGTCGATCTTGTTATCGCACAGCGCACTGGCCTGCTCCGATGCCTTCAGCTCGGATGCCAGCGCGAAATCATCCATGGTCCAGCCTTTGGCTTCCATCACCACTTCCAGCGTACCACGCTGACCGGAGCCCGGATTCCCGATATTAACGCGCTTCCCCTTCAGGTCATCAAACGACTTGATGTCGGCATCCGCACGGGCAACCACGGTAAACGGCTCTGCATGCACAGAGAACACTGCGCGTAGTTCTTTGTTGGCACCTTTGTCCTCAAACTGGGAGGTCCCGTTGTAGGCGTGATACTGCCAGTCAGACTGAGCAACTCCCATATCCAGCTCACCGGAGCGAATCGTATTTAGGTTGTAGATCGAACCACCGGTCGACTCAACCGAACAACGGATTCCGTGATCTTTACGCCCCTTATTCACCAAACGACAGATCGCACCGCCAGTTGGATAGTACACCCCGGTAACGCCACCGGTACCAATGGTAATGAATTGCTCTGCAGAAGCGGTGGTTGATACTCCCATGGCTGCGACGCCCACCCCCATTGCCAGTAGAGCTGAGGTAACAGTCTTTTTGATCGTCATAGCAGTCTCCCTGTTCTTGTTCCGAGCTTACGTTCTTTAAAACGCTCAATGGTTAAATAGTAGACAGTTCAAGCGACGGTTCAAGGATCCCGCACATTTCTATCTGCCTAACATCCAGTCAAACCACTGAACCTCTGATCTACATACTATCTATTCTGGAGTCGAAACATGACTAATACACTTAAAAAGCAATCAGTTACGCAGAAAACGTTTCACTTTTCGGTACGGGAATACATCCATCACATTTCCTGCCCGCACCTGCGCCTGCATCTCACGCCAGAAACCAACCTCCAGCAGATCCTGATGCAGCTCATTAAAGATCCGCCGTACCGTCCGGTCACAGCGGGTCAGCATACGGAATTCTTCCGGAAACACGTCATTTGGCCCCACCGAATACCAGGGTTCATCCATCATCTCCTGTTCAGGGTAGATCGCCTCGGGAATCTCGCGGAAGTTGCACTCGGTCAGGTACATGATCTCATCGTAGTCGTAGAACACCACACGACCATGCCGGGTGATGCCGAAATTTTTGAATAACATATCACCGGCAAAAATATTGGCAGCGGCCAGCTGCTTGATGCATTTACCAAACTCGTTGATCGCGTGAAATACGGCGTATTCATCCTTTTTCGCCAGTGCTTCGTTGATATGGATGTTTAACGGTGTCATGCGACGTTCCGTCCAGAGGTGACGGATCAGCACCACATCATCGCGCACCTCCACACTGGATGCCGCTACCCGTTGCAGCTCTTGGATCAGCTCGTCGGAAAATCGATCTCGCGGAAAGCTGAAGTTGGTGAACTCCATCGTATCGGCCATTCGCCCCACCCGATCATGCCGTTTTACCAATTGGTATTTCTCAATCACGGTGCTGCGCGAGATGTATTTGGACGAGGAAAAATGATCCTTGATGATCTTGAACACCAGTGGATAACTGGGCAGGGTAAACACCGTCATCACCATCCCTTTGATCCCGGGAGCGATCATAAAGGCGTCGTCTGAGTTGTTCAGATGTTCGACAAAGTTGCGGTAGAATTCCGCCTTACCCTGCTTATAAAAACCCACTGAACTATATAGCTCGGCCACCGACTTCATCGGTAGGATCGACTGCATAAACCGCACAAACTCGGAGGGCACGTTCACATCTGCCATAAAATAAGCACGGGTAAAGCTGAAGATCACCGAGACATCGTTCTCTTCGGTAATCAAGGTATCCACATAGACACCTCCCGCCTCGTTATTGAGTATCGGCAGGACAAAGGGTAGCTGTTTGTGATCGGTGCGCACACGACCAACGATATAGGCCCCTTTATTGCGGTAAAACACACTCTTGACCACGTCGATGCGGGTATTGGCAGGGCTCTCAAACTGCTCGGTCAGATTATTGCGCACGTAGCGCAGGATATTGCGAATGTCGCGGCGCTTGTTCTCCCAGGGAATATCAAATGGCACATCGTCCAGCAACCGCGACAGCATACTTTGTACACCGTTATTCAGGTCATAGGTGTGATAGATCTGGTCGCCCGAGTGCACGATACGCCCGGCCATGGAGCTGTGGATAAACATATGCAGGTCATCTAACTGGCTATGCGCGTATACCCGGCAATAGATGGAGTTGTAGTAGGTTTCTGCTAGTTCAAAGTCGTCGCGCTGGGTGATCAGCTCGATATAGGCAAGCTTGGCTTGGCGCCAGAGTTCGGAATTGTGCAGATCCTGTTTGATCTTAAGTTGCAGTGCATCCGCCGCATCCTGACACATACGTTCGTACAGATTGATCCGCTCAGCTGCTGTACGTTGCACCGCCTGCCAGTCGGCCAGCTCAAAGCGCGCACGGGCACCATCGGTAATACACTGAAAATGCCCGCGGTAGTTAGAAAAACTTCGCAGAATGTCATGAGCGATCTGTTCCGCTAACGTCATATTGCGACTCTCCCGTTGCTGCCTAACCTCAGCATAACCCTATAATGAAGGGTATGGATGACATGCCACAGTCCTTTCCCAAGAACCCAATCGCTGCCATACAAGCGTCAATAAATGGCAGTACGCTTGAGCGATAGGTGAACTGTCTGTGGATTACACGATAGGAGAGATTTGATGTATAAGCTACCTGCTATGGACCCAGTCAAGGAGCTAAAAGCGATCGCCGTACTGACCAGTGGCGGCGACGCGCCCGGCATGAACCCTGCGATCCGTGGAGTGGTCCGGGCCGCACTCAGCCACGGAATTCGCGTATATGGCGTCAATCGTGGTTACAGTGGCCTGATCATTGGCGATATCTGGGAGATGAACTCCCGCTCCGTATCCAACATCATTCAGCGTGGCGGCACCATGCTGAAAAGTGACCGTTGCGAAGCGTTTAAAGATCCGGCCGTGCGTAAGCAGGCGGCAGCTATTTTGCGTGAACGCGATATCGAAGGCCTGGTAGTAATCGGCGGTGACGGCTCTCTGACCGGCGCGGCCCTGCTTACCGAAGAGAGCGGCATTCCCGTCGTCGGCCTGCCGGGCACCATCGACAACGATATTCACGGCACCGAAGACACCATCGGTTTTGATACCGCCGTCAACACCGCGCTGGACGCTATCGATAAAATCCGTGATACCGCCCTCTCCCACGAACGCCTGTTCCTGGTGGAGGTGATGGGTCGCGATTCCGGCTTCATCGCCACCCAGGTAGGCATCGCCTGTGGCGCTGAGATGGTGGTGATTCCGGAAGTGGAATTCAAAATCGAATCCCTCTGTTTCCAGCTGGCCAACAACCGGGTTAGGGGCGAAGGTTCCAGCGGCATCATTGTAGTGGCGGAAGGCCCACGCCCCGGTTTGACCTACCGCATCGCCCAGCAACTGGAAGAACACGACCAGGCGCCAAGGGTATGCATTCTGGGCCACATCCAGCGCGGCGGCAGTCCAACCGGGCACGACCGTGTACTGGCGTCCTGCATGGGCGCCTCCGCAGTCGATTATCTGCGTGCGGGTTACTCCAGCATCATGGTGGGTGTACAGAAAGGAGAGATTCTGGATGTGCCACTGCGGGAGGTACTGGAACGCAATAAGAGTCTTGATCACGAGTGGATTGAGATGACCCGGCTGCTTCACAAGTAGCATCCTGTGGATGGGGGCGTTAAGATGCGTCCCCATGATCCCTACCAACTCGACCCAAGAGCAGCCGCTGCAAAAGCGTTACAACGCGCTTCTGGCCGACGGCTATGACGACGACCCGGTGCAACGTCAGGCACTGACCTACCTGGCTGAACTGCAGCCACAACTGGCCCAGCAGCAGCGCACGCCCCCTAAAGGCCTCTATCTTTGGGGACCGGTTGGCCGCGGTAAAACCTTTCTGATGGATCTGTTCTGCGATTCCCTCCGAGAGGATTTCGGCAACGACTGCACCTTGCGCCTGCACTTCCACCGCTTTATGGCACTGATCCACCAGCAACTGCAGGAAAACTCGGGCCAGGAAGATCCACTGCTCTTTGTCGCCCAGGGGCTTGCCCAACGTTACCGTGTACTCTGCTTTGACGAGTTTCTGGTCGCCGAGATTGGCGATGCGATGCTGTTAGGCCGTTTGATCCGACACCTGTTCAGCCTGGGGGTATCCCTGGTATGCACCTCCAACCGCCCACCGGAAGAGCTGTACCGCGGAGATATCCACAGGGATCGTTTTGAGCCCACCGTCCAACTGCTACGCCAGCACCTGAACGTGGTCGCGATGGAAGGCGAGAAGGACCACCGTTTGCGCAGCCTGACCCACAGTGCAGCGTATTTTGTTGGCGACCACTCGCCACTGCATGATCTGTTCGCGCCACACAATGATGCACAGCTCAATCGCGACGAGGATATCCTGGTCTGCAACCGACCAATCTCCTGTATCGCTGCAACAGAACAGGTGGCGTGGTTTGATTTCCAGGCTCTGTGCGAAGGTCCGCGCAGCCATCTCGACTACATCGATCTTGCAAAGCGCTTCCACACTCTGTTTCTTAGCAACGTACCGCTACTGGGCGGCAAGCAGTTTGAACGTATCAAGGCGCGCGGGACGGAAGACGGTGCAGTGGGGTCACAAACAACGGGAGAACGCCAGGTGATGGTTGGCCGCTCGGATGATCCGGCGCGTCGTTTTATCGCTTTGGTGGATGAATTGTACGACCGCCGCGTCAACCTGTTTCTCAACGCAGCCACCAGCCTGGATTCACTGTATCAGGGTGACCTGCTGGCCTTTGAATTTCAGCGCACCATCAGCCGCCTCACCGAGATGGCGTCACTGGAGTATCAGCAGGCTCCGCACCAGCCATAAGCTCACGATTCATAGCGCTGCGATGACTGGGGTGTAGGGCCATAGGCGTGAAACAGGCGGGTAAAGTTTACGCTGTTAAGCTTTCACTCAGTCATCAACACTTAATCTCAGGCCAAGCACAAGGAGCCTATGATGATACGAAGCCTGATGCGATTTTTCTTCCAGGGTCTGCTGATCCTGCTGCCAGTGGTGCTCACCATCTACCTGGTGTACCTGATCTTCACCGCACTTAACGAAACCGTTTTTTCCGCCATCGGCAGCCTGCTGGCCTACTTCTCTCCGGCGCTGGAGCCGGGCCTCACCGCTACATTGATCGGCACCGCCGTCACCCTGATAGTCATTACCGCCACCGGTGTCGCAGGTTCTCTCTATCTGGGGCGCTATATGATGGGTTATGTGGACCGTTTTCTAGAGCGCATCCCGCTGGTTAAGCTGCTCTACAACGCACTCAAGGACCTGTTTCATGCTTTTTTGGGGGATGCCAAAAGCTTCGACAAACCGGTGTTGGTATACCTGACCGAGGACAAGCGAATCAAAGCGATGGGCTTTATGACCCGGGAAAGTATGGAGAGCTTTGGTTTGGAGGATCAGGTCGCGGTTTATCTGCCACAGTCATACAACTTTGCCGGCAACCTGATCATCGTACCTAGATCGCAGGTGGAACCCCTGGAGGTGGCCGCCAGTCAGGTGACGGCCTTTGTGGTCAGCGGTGGGGTCTCCACTGAGCGCAACACCGGCAACTGATCAGCCGCGGTGATCGGATACAAACGGGTTGCTGATGCGCTCACGACCAAACGTCGACATCGGACCGTGCCCCGGAATGAAATCCACATCGTCGCCCAACGGGAACAGCTTTTCACGGATGGAGGCGATCAGGGTTGAATGGTCGCCTTTCGGGAAATCTGTGCGGCCGATTGAACCCTGGAACAACACATCACCCACCATTGCCAACAAATCCCCCGGATGGAAGAACACCACATGGCCCGGGGTATGCCCCGGCGTGTGCAACACGCTCAGGTGTTGATTACCCACTTCGATGTCGTTGCCTTCATCCAGCCAACGATCCGGCTCAAACCCTTCCACCGGCGGAAATCCGAACATCGTGCACTGCTGGTCCAGGCCATCGATCCAGAATTTGTCGTCGATATGGGGACCTTCCACCGGCACCCCCGTGCGCTTGGCCAATTCAGCCGTACCACCAACATGGTCCAGGTGCGCATGGGTCAGCAGAATCTTCTCCAGCTCTACGCCCTCCTCCTCAACGGCCGCCAGTATGCGATCCACGTCACCGCCCGGATCAACCACCGCGGCTTTATTGGTTTCTTCACACCAGATCAGGGTGCAGTTCTGCTGAAACGGGGTCACAGGAATAATTCGGAATTTCATAGAAATACGCTGCCTCACTGAAAGATAGCCCGAGTATATCAGAGGCAATTTGACGGCGGCACAACTGCAGCCCGCTTCCCGTCAATGCTTTTTCTGACGCAGGTCACGCCAGCCTTTGATCAGCTTGCGGCTGTAGCTCGGTGCAGGCTCACCGTAGGCTTTGGGCGCAAGACGCCAGATCAGATCCATCAGGGCCTGCTCGCGCCGCTGTGCAGTCAACTCCAGGAGTGACAGGTCTTCAGCCCAGAAAAGCGATCGGTGGCTGGCGATGTACTCCAGCAGGATATGCAGGTCATGCAGCTGTCCCAGATACTCGCCCAGATCCTTCAGGCGTGCGCGCTGCGTTTTTTTACCGCGGGGAAACAGCAGTGACACCTGATAATAAAAACGTTTCACCTCCTTACGCCACGCGTGCAACGCCTCTGCGTCCGGGTGCTGCTGAATCTGCAACCAGTGCCTGCGCCCCTGTCCATACTCGGTTTCGATGGCAAGCATCAGAGCCTGATAATCGTAACGTTTCAGGCGCCAGTGGCGGGCTCTGTGCTGCAAACTGCGCAGCCGTTGCCGCGCCTGCCTGAGCGGCTGTGTACCAGCGGCGATGTCACAAGTCTGGCTGTAGTTTTTCGAAAAAGGCTCACGTAATCGGGCGCGACACTCCCTGTCCTCAACCTCTAGCAATAGCAGATCCACGGTATCCAACAGCACACGTGCATCGCGGCTACCGGACAGGGCACCCGCAAGTGCTTTGCTGTGGGCGTTGGCGTCAAAGTAGGCATGCTTTCCGATGGCGGGGCGGATCAGGCGCAAAAAGGCACGCATCCGTTTCATCCCGGTACGGGTATCGTGAATCACCTCATCCACGTCTGCTTCGGTCGCACCGGCCAGCATTTTATCCAGGCTATTCAAGTGCTTATCTACCGCCTTATGGGCTGCACCTCCCAACCGGGAAGACGCATGCAGTGCAATAGCCATGGTCTACCTCACTTTCTGTTCACATCTCCTTTCAAGAATAGACCACCAGATGAGCTACACTGAGAGGTGCAGGAGCCCTAACTGGCAGGAGCCTCAAACAGAGGTAAACCTCATGTCCCTTGCGCCAACCATTCAGCGCTTCCTGGATAGTCAACACATCGCGTACAAGCGCGTTTTTCACCCTTACGCCGAAACCGCTATGGGCTGTGCACTGGCAGCCAAAGTTCCCCCTAAACGGGTTGCAAAAGGTGTAGTGTTGAGAGACGACGAAGGCTTTGTGATGGCCGTTGTACCCGCCGACCGCCAGGTCGACCTACGCGCTGTTAATCACTTTACCAATCGCCTGTTGACCACGGCCCGTCAGAACGATGTAAAAATCCTGTTCCGGGACTGTGCTCAGGGTGCCGTACCCAGCTTGGGCCAGACTTACAATCTGCCCGTCATCTGGGATGACCACCTCGGTGAAGAGCCTGAATGCTATCTCGAAGCGGGCGACCACCGTGAACTGGTCCGCATGAGTCGGGACAGCTTCCTGGACTCCATGAAAAATCAGCCCCACGGCAGAATCAGCTACTGATTCTTTGCCTCCACATAGCCCTCTTGTAAGCGGCGACACTCCGGTCGTCGCTTACTTTAATCCCTGTTTCACTTTACAGCGCCAGCGGATTTCCGCATAAATGGAAGAACTCCCCAGCCAAGCGGAAGGATGCGGCAGCATGAAAAAACTCAAACACGAAGCGGACCTGGTGCGCCAGGCATTAGTGGTCGGATCGGTTTACTTTGAAAAACGTGGTGCGGGCAAGTTTGAGCCCACTGACAGCGCCAACAGCAAGATCACGGCCCTTTACCGTTTGCTGGTCAATGACGGTCTGATTCATCCCCTGGCAAAAGACCAGGAGAACGAACCTAATATGAAACACAAACTGGCGATCTGGATGGAGAAACAGCTACCCGAAGGACATGCACTAAAAAGCTAACCGCGTTAAGGGCCAAAGAGGCGCACGCTCTGAACCTCTTTGGCTATCCCCGCTCTCTTTAGAGGCGCTTTCGAAGAAAGCCTGAATCCTCAATGGCCACCCGGCCAGGCTACCAAAAAGATTTAATATCCCACTGCGAAAAATCCCGGCGCCGTCATCCAGCACCTTAGATGATCGGCTCAATTCTGCCTCACAATAGGCACCTTATACGGTTAAACGATCACGCCTGGTTTGACAGTCACTGTACGTTCCACAATGTCCTCACCGTGTACATCCAATCTCCAGTTTGCTTCTCCTGAATGACAGTCAACGCCTGAACCCTGCAGGAATTACTTCGAAACTCCGACTCAGCTTTTGAAATATGCCGCGGCTCTGATTTTAAGTGTTATTGCTACGACGAATTTCTGAAATGTTTACTTTTCAAACAGCCGTTTACCGAAAATCTGTTGTAAAGCCAAATTCACTGAAACATAATCGCCTCATCGCTTAGCTGTAACGTTGCGATAACGAATTCTCCCCGCAGGGACATAACGGGAGATCCACACACAAAAAAGCCGCCCATAGGGGCGGCTTTTTTGCTTTTAGAGCGATTTACACTTTGTGGTATATCTCAGCGCCGGTTTCCTTGAACTCGGCCGACTTGGCCTGCATCCCTTCTTCCGCCTGCGCATTGATCGCAGCCACCTGCTCTTCGTCCAGCTCACGCACCTCCTGGGAGATCTTCATGGAGCAGAACTTCGGTCCACACATGGAGCAGAAGTGCGCCACTTTTGCAGACTCTTTCGGCAGGGTCTCATCGTGGTAGGCACGGGCAGTGTCCGGATCCAGACCGATGTTGAACTGGTCTTCCCAACGGAACTCAAATCGAGCCTTGGACATCGCGTTATCACGGATCTGTGCACCCGGGTGACCTTTTGCCAGGTCAGCCGCGTGGGCAGCGATCTTGTAGGTGATGATACCGGTCTTCACATCGTCTTTATTCGGCAGCCCCAGGTGCTCTTTTGGTGTTACGTAGCAGAGCATGGCACAGCCGTACCAACCAATCATCGCTGCACCGATACCGGAGGTGATGTGGTCGTAACCCGGCGCAATATCGGTGGTCAATGGGCCAAGCGTGTAGAACGGCGCTTCGTGACACTCCTTCAGCTGCTTGTCCATGTTCTCTTTGATCATGTGCATCGGCACGTGACCTGGGCCTTCGATCATGACCTGCACGTCGTGTTTCCAGGCTATCTTGGTCAGCTCACCCAGGGTTTCCAGCTCAGCAAACTGTGCTTCGTCGTTGGCATCGTAGACGGAACCAGGACGCAGGCCGTCACCCAGGGAGAACGCCACGTCGTAGTCTTTACAGATCTGACAGATCTCTTCAAAGTGGGTGTAGAGGAAGTTCTCTTTATGGTGCGCCAGACACCATTTCGCCATGATGGAACCACCACGGGAGACGATACCGGTCATACGCTTAGCGGTCAGCGGTACATAACGCAGCAGAACACCGGCGTGGATGGTGAAGTAGTCCACACCCTGCTCAGCCTGCTCGATCAGGGTGTCTCGGAAGACTTCCCAGTTCAGGTCTTCTGCAACACCTTTAACTTTCTCCAGCGCCTGGTAGATCGGCACAGTACCGATTGGCACAGGGGAGTTGCGCAGGATCCACTCACGGGTCTCGTGGATGTTGTCACCGGTGGACAGATCCATGATGGTGTCAGCACCCCAACGGGTACCCCAGGTCATCTTTTCCACTTCCTCTTCGATGGAGGAGGTTACCGCGGAGTTACCGATGTTGCCGTTGATTTTCACCAGGAAATTGCGACCGATGATCATCGGCTCCAGTTCCGGGTGGTTGATGTTACAAGGGATAATTGCGCGACCCTCCGCCACTTCCTTACGTACAAATTCCGGAGTGATCTCATCCGGCAGGTACGCTCCGAAGTTGTGGCCCGGGTGCTGCTGAGCAACCACGTTGCCTTCCGCTTTAGCTTTCGCCAGCTTCATGTTTTCGCGGATCGCGATGTATTCCATCTCAGGGGTGATGATGCCCTGACGCGCGTAGTGCAGCTGGGTTACGTTCTTGCCTGGTGCAGCACGGCGTGGTTTACGCTGCAGGTCGAAACGCAGGTGATCCAGGCGCAGGTCTGCTTCACGGGCACGGCCGTACTCGGAGGTCATACCGTCCAACTGTTCGGTGTCTTCACGCTCCAGAATCCACTTCTCACGCAGCGGTGCCAGGCCCTGACGGATATCGATGGTCGCTTCCGGATCGGTGTACGGGCCGGAGGTGTCATAAACGTACAGCGGATCGTTCTGCTCACCACCGAAACCGGTTGGCGTGTCGTCCAGGGTGATCTCACGCATTGGTACGCGGATATCCGGACGGCTGCCTTCAACATAGACCTTGCGGGATTTCGGGAATGGCTGAACGGAATCGCCGTCTACCTGTGCACTTTCACTGAGGTGTTTCATATTATCTGCCATAAGTCGCCTGCTTGCTTTTCGTTATTGCACCCTGTCTGCCAATCAATGCCGCCAAAACGCATGGAAGTGATGCACCGGTCCATGACCACTGCCCACCTCAAGCGTATCGGCTACCGCGATTGCATCGGAAATATACTGCTTGGCCTGCTCTACTGCCGCTAACGGCAGCTCACCCTTCGCCAGCAGTGCGGCGATCGCAGACGCTAATGTACATCCCGTACCGTGGGTATTTTTTGTGTTGATTCGTTTGGTGTTCAGCGTGATGCACTGCTCACCGTCAAAGAAGATATCGGGGCTCTGTTCACTGTCATTCAGGTGCCCGCCTTTCAGCAGCACCGCACCCGGCCCCAGCGCTTTCAAGTCCCGCACCATCTGCTCCATACCCGCCAGATCATCCGGCTCGTCGCAGCCCAAAATTGCAGCGGCTTCCGGTAGATTAGGTGTAATCAGGGTTGCCAGTGGAATCAGTTCCGACACCAGCGCGGATACCGCATCGGCCCGCAGCAACGCATCACCTCCCTTGGAGAGCATGACCGGGTCGACCACCAGCTTGACCTGGGGTTGGCCACGCAGGAATTCAGCCACCGCCGAAACGATACTGGCATCACCCAGCATGCCGGTTTTCACCGCATTTACATTGAGGTCGTCAAAAACGGTTTCCAGTTGCTGTTGGATAAACGGTACCGGCACCGGATGAATCGCACGCACTTCGCGGGTATTTTGCGCCGTCAGCGCAGTAATGACCGATGCGCCATAGGCACCCAGCGCAGAAAACGTCTTGAGATCCGCTTGGATACCCGCGCCACCACCGGAATCGGAACCCGCGATGGTCAGGGCAATGGGGGTTTGGGAAGAATGGGACATCAACGCACCTCCAGATCAGTTCGGAAGGCTACGCAGTTGCCTGAAAAATGGTTTGCCAAATACATTATCAATCTCGATTTCCTACGCCGGTGTTAACCGGATCAGGTTCAGCGGGTTTACTCTCAGCCCTCGCAACTGCAGGGGCACCCCGACCAAGACATTAAGCGCTAAGTGTATGTGTCACCCACCAGGCTTGTCCACTCTGCCAGCATATTTCAATGCAAACAGCTGCGTATAGGTCCAGATTCCGGGAATGACTCTGTACCAAACACACCGGTGTGACGCTCTATGAATACGGCTCCGAAGCCATAAACATAGATTTCAGCTCTGCAGCCTCCAGCAGGGCTCGTGTTTTCGCACTGCACTAATAAAAATGACGGATATGAAATAATTCAATACAAATACCTGTTTAAATAACCATGAGGCATTAGAAGCACATTTTCTTATGCCATATTGATCAAAACACAGGAAAAATTAAGAATTTTTCCTATATCAACCGAGATACCGCCGAGCCATAATAAGTCTCGTGGATCTCCTGTTCATGGAACGAATATATCGGATGGCATAGGAAAGCAGAACGGACTGGCAGGACGCCGATAGCTGGACGCTCAAGGATTTATTGCACGGATTAGGATTGCCAATGAAGGGCGCTTCGACGGATCGAGGCGCCCTTTTTCGTTTCTGGCTTCCGGCCTGTCACACGACCTTTCTCCTGCTGCGACTTAAGTCTAATTTCCTGAAAATTAGGAATTTTTCCTATATATCCCAACCCACCGCTTCAGCATAATGCGTCTTGTGGATCTCCTGTTCATGGAACGAATAGCAAGGAAGGCCTAGACAAGCGAAAGGGAAGGCATGATGCCGCGGCTGGAAGCCAGGTTGATTCGGATCCCCTAACCGGATTTGAACAACTCATCGCACGGAAAATGGAAGCCAACGAGGGGGGCGTCTCAAGGGAACTGAGCGCCCCCTTCACTTTTTCTGCCGTTCGGCAATGAATTACCCTACTGCCCCAGCGAAAACATCGCGATCGCAACCAGCATCAGGCTCGACGCGGCAAAGCGCTGCATAAACACCGAACGCGCAGGCATCTTCTCCGCATATTTGAAACCCATCCAGGTCAAAAAGACACCCAGCAAGATCGAAACTACCCCCCGGCTTGATTGCACGATACCGCCAAACACCACGCCGATCTCCGCAAAGCAGGCAAACAAGCACACCATCGCCAACAGCCAGGTCAACGCAGACGGAGCACTCTGAAGCAGCAGTTGCTTGTCCTTCAAACCCGGATAGAACAGCACACTCAGAACCCCGCAGATCACGTAACAGAGACAGACTCCCACCGCAGCGGCATGAATCAACGACAGCGGTTCCAAGCTGCGCATGGTATAGAGGATCGAGAGATCCGACAGGGCATACCCCACACAAGCCAGCACCACCCAGAGTAGAGCCGACAGGCTGATGCGACCGCCACTGGCACTCAACCAGATCGCCCCCAACGCACACAGGGCAATCGCCAGCCATTGCACCCACTGATAGCTCTCACCAAACCAAAACAGCCCCATGGTCGCCAGCACCAGCACCTTTAGCCCCAACAGCGGGCTTACCCGTGAAGCTTCAGATGCACGGATCGCCTTGAACAGGGAGATCTGTCCCACGCAATAAAAGAACGTAGTACAGAGCAACGGTCCGATGTAATCACTTACGCTGAGCAGCTTGGGGTGCCAGAGAAACGGCAGGACCAACAGACACACACCACCCAATACCAGATGCATCAGGATCAGCAGGGTCAGCGGGGTTGCCCTGTACTGCAGGATAAACTGTGCAGAAAAGACGTAGGAGATCGACTGCATCAGGGCAGCAGCAAAGCCGTAGAGAACACCGGATAACATAAGCTGTAGGTTTGGAAGACCCAAAAGAAAAGAAGCCGGCATTGTGCCAGCTCCCGATTGGTTTGGGCAAATGAACGGTATCAGACGCCGACGACGATCCCCGGCTCGTTCTGCCACAGCCGTTTTGCCAGCACATCGGCACTTTCGCCACAACCACTGGCAATCCACTGCGCCAACTGCCCGGCGACATCCGGGTTCATGCGCGGCTCAGGTTGCGGCAGTTCCAGCCAGTCACTGAGCAGCGCTTCGTCGTAATCCCTGGCGATAGTTGCCAGTCCCAGCTCATCCAGCACATGGGCGTTGGATTGCTGCTCCACCTGCCCTTTGACCGGCATGGAAAATACCTTTTTACCCAACTGCAGCGCTTCGCTGATCAGACCAAAACCACAGTTGGTTACCACACCGCTGCAGCTGGAGAGGTCACGCTGGAAGCCTTCACGGGAAAACGGCATGAAGTAGAGGTTGTCACGCTGATAAGGTTCATCAATCGCGCAATAGATGTAAAAACGGTAATCGGTGATCCCGGCAAAGCGGGTTTCCAGCTCCTCAATGGGATTCACCGGCAGATAGACCAGCACCTTATCCTGTTCTACCGATGGCTCAAAAAGGGGCGGCTGAATCAGCGGTGGCAGGACCGGATAATCGTAATGGTGCCAGTGCACACCGATGGCCGTCTTGGCGGGTGCAAACAGCTGGATCAGGCGAGACAGCACATGGTGGTTATGACCCGGTATCGGGTAACAAAGCGCATACTGATGCGCGATGCCGACCGACGGTACCCCTTTACGTTTAGCCGCCCAGGCGGTAACGGGCTCAAAGTCGGTGATCACCAGATCGTAGCTGCTCAGGTCGAGGGCATTGGCATCCCGCCAGCAGCGCAAAACATTGTTCTTACGCAGGGTATCCCAGACCTTTACCTGGCCGTCACGCTGCACGAAGGTGAGCCCTTCACGCGTCAGGTAATCGCCAAACGGTTCCATATTGAACAGCTGATCCGCCGGGCGGCCGCTGAACAGGTAGTCCACTTCCACACCGGCGGCTTTCAACGCAGGTGCCATCACGCGCGCACGGGTAATATGCCCATTACCTGTCGCCTGTACCCCGTAAAGAACTCGCATACGATCAGATTCCGAATAGACTCAGCGCCACCACCGCACAACTCACACCGAGTACGGCACCGGCAGCGATGTCGGTTGGGTAGTGCACCCCCAACATCACGCGCGACAGGCCGATCAATACAGCAATGCTGTAGCTCAACTCCAGCATGGATGGGTAGAAGTGGCTGAAAACAGTTGCAAAGACAAAGGCCGCAGCAGCGTGACCGGATGGGAAGCTGAACTTGTCGGACGGTACGATAAACGCGTCAAAGTTGTCGAAGCGGTGACACGGACGGTCCCGCTTGATGGTGTTCTTGAGAACCAGATAGAGTGGCAGCTCAATTACAAAGGCCAGCAGACCGGCCATCAGGAACGCTTCACCGTCCTGCACTTCCAGCAGGGCCAGGGAGAGGCCAAGCGCCAGATACAGGCCTCCGTCACCCAGGCGGGAGATCAGGCGACTGATGGTTGCCAGGCGTGGCATCTGGGTGAAGCCGTGACACCAGTAGAAAGCAATGGCGTCGTAGCTGGTAATTTTGCGCAGGGTATTCATGGCTGCCACCAAATATAACCTTGTGTATTTGGTGAGCAGTGTGGTTCACACAGGTGACAGTCCGGTGAATCCCTTCTTACGCTTTGATTACAGGTTATCCAACAACCAGTTAGCGGCGATATCAACCAGCTTATCGGTACGCAGCCAGGGCACCATGTGCCCGGAGCGCTCCATTTCCAGCAGCTCAAACGGGTGTTTGCACTGCTCCACCACCCGTTTTGAGTACATCAGCGGCAACACTTCATCACGGTCGCCGTGGATGATTGCACTCCTGAACGGATACACTCGCTTCAGCACGCCACAGGTTTGGGAAAACACACTGGAGAGGGTACGCAGGGGATAGTCGAACACCACCAGCGGGTCATTGTTGATCTCCTCACCGGCAGGATGACTGGCCAGCAGCAGTTCGAAGTCGACAAACGTCCGCAGTGGCACTTTCAGTAACGGGAAGAACATGGCGCTGGCATGGGTCCACTGCCAACCCATCTGATGCACAAAGTCCGGGGCGATATCCGGCAGCAGCAACGTACCGCACAGGACCGCGTTCAGACGCTCGTCCTGCTCCGCTGCCGCCAGCCCCAGCAAAGCACCTATAGAGTAACCAAACACCGCAAACGGGCCATCAAAACGCTGCTGCAGATGATCGATTAACTGGGAAACGTAGTCACATACCTGAGGCACTGTGTACAGGCCGCGTGGCCCACCGGAATAACCGTGCCCCGGCAGGTCGATACCCACCACATTGAAACCACGCGCGCTGAGTTTTCCCAGCATCTCGGCGTACAGTTCACAGTAGGTTCCGATGCCCGGCAGGAAAATAACCGTTGGCGCCGCCACGTCATATTCGTACAGTTCGCAGTGCACCCCATCGCTGCCCAGCCGGAAGGCCTGGCGTTTCTCCAGCCAGGGCTGTAGTTGTAGTTTATCCCGCAGGCGTTCCCGATCCTCACTTCCTTCCTGCGTCAGCGCCGCGTGGCGTACACGTACGTTCATATGTTCAGTTCCTAGCGCTGACAGTGGCTACAGTAGACCGTAGACCGCTGCCCCAGACGAATCTCTTTTAAGGGGTTCTTACAGCTCACACAGGGCTCACCTGCCCGGCCATAGACGTTCAGTTGTTGCTTGAAGTACCCCGGTTTACCATCCCCACCGACAAAGTCCTTCAGGGTTGTACCACCCTGCGCTATCGCGGCGGCCAGTACACGTTTGACCTCGTACACCAGCCGGTTTATACGTGCTGCTGATATCTGACCGGCAGCACGTTTGGGGTGGATACCGGCGGCAAACAGCGCCTCGTTGGCGTAGATGTTACCCACACCCACCACAATCTTGCTGTCCATCAGGAAGGTTTTGATCGCGGTCTTGCGCCCTTTGGCTTTGGCCAGAAGGTATTGATCATCAAATTCATCGCTGAGCGGCTCCGGCCCCAGATGGGCAAGCAGCTCGTGCACCTCATTCGCACCCTGCCACAGCACTGCACCAAAGCGGCGCGGATCGGTCAGACGCAGGGCCTTGCCGTCACTCAGACATAGATCCACATGGTCGTGCTTGCCGGGCTCTTTGCTGCGTTCCACGACGCGCAAGCTGCCGGACATGCCTAGATGCACCATCAGGCAACCGCAATCAAACTGAAGGATCAGGTATTTACCCCGGCGCTTCACCGCTTCTACTGTTTTGCCGGGTAACAGAGCGCTGAGTTCAGCAGGAACGGGCCAACGCAAACGGGGTTGGCGCACATCAAGAGTGGAAACTTTTCGCCCCACCACATGGGGTTCAATGCCCCGTCGGGTGGTTTCTACTTCAGGTAATTCGGGCATGATGGATCATGAAATGAACAATGGCAGGCCATCATACCCGATCTATATGACAACGTCAGGCGCGGCGCAGCACCAGGTAGATCCCCAGTACGGTAATGCCGATTGCCATCATCCCCATCAGGTTGAGAGTCTCATCAAACAGCAACCAGGCCTCGATCGCGGTGAGCGGCGGCACCAGATAGAAGTAACTGGCCACCTTCGCAGATTCCCCCTCGCGGATCATCAGCATCAACAGCAGGATGGCGCTGACCGACAAACCAAACACCATCCACAGCAACGCAGCAATCAATTCGGGCTGCCAGTCGATATGACCGGTTTCGAAACTGAACGCCAGCACCGCCATGGCGATTGCGGTCATCAGGTACTGGTAGAACGCCCCCGTGATCAGGTCGGTGCCGCCGCCAAAGCGCTTCTGGTAGAGCGTACCCACGGAGATCGCTACCAGCGCGGCAATGGCTGCGCTCATGGTCGACCACTCCACTTCGAACTGCCCGCCCTGTTCACCTGAGGCCAGCACCAGCGCAACGCCGATAAAACCGATCACCAGGCCCGACCACTGCTTGGGACGCAGGGTTTCGCCCATCAACTGCCAGCTCATCAGCGCCGTCAGCAGGGGCTGCAGCCCCATGATGAGGGAAGTCACCCCCGCAGGCATGCCCCATTCAATCGCTGCAAACACCCCCCCCAGATAGGTCGCATGTACCAGAAAGCCGGTCACCATCTGGTGCATCGCCTGTACCGGCGACGGCCAGCGCGATTTCAGGACCAGCGCCAGGGCACCAAAGGCCATCAACGTGAGCAGCATGCGGATCAGCAGAACATGAAACGGTTCGATATAGGGGCCGGCGTACTTGGCACCGATAAAACCGGTGCTCCAAAGCACGACAAACACAAAGGGCACTGCCTGTACCCAACGTTTCTGTAATTCACCCATAACCCAATCCGCTGCAAATATTGAACTCAGCCGCCAATGTACGGGCTGCGAGGACTGCTTTAAAGGCACAGCACCAATCTAAAAACATGGGTACAGACACTTATTAATTGCCATTTATAAACATTAATGACCTACTGTACCCATGAAACGTTATGAACAGGTCACCCACCACCTTCGGGAGCAGATCAAGAGCAGCCAACTGCGTCCAGGCGAACCTCTGCCCTCCCTGCGCAGCCTGAGCGAGCGTCTGGCGGTCAGCAAAAACACGGTGATCCATGCCTACCAGCAGCTGGAAGCCGAGGGACTGATCGAGCCCCGTTCCCGCCAGGGCTTCTTTGTCAGCCACAGTCAGCCTCAACCGGAGCTGTCGGCGACACCCCGCCCGGTTACATTGGGTGCGCTGGCACTGAACGTGATCCGTGCAGCGTCCCAGTCTGATCTGCAACCGCTCGGCAGCGCCGATCCGGACACCCGCTTTCCGGCGCGTACCCAGCTGTATAAAACCGTGGCGCGCAACGCCCGGGCCCGCGCCCATTTCCAGCCTGCGATCAGTCACTACCAGCCTCCACCCGGCAGTGATCTGCTGCGTGCCCGACTGGCACACCATATAAGCGAGACCGCCTTTAGCTGCCAGCCGCAGGAGATCATCATCTGCAACGGCACCCAGGAGGGGATCAGTCTGAGCCTGCGGGCTGTGGCCCAGCCCGGTGACATCATCGCCGTGGAATCACCCAGCTTTTACGGCACCCTGCAGTGTATCGAAGCCCTGGGCCTGAAAGTGCTGGAAGTGCCCACGATTCCCGGTGAGGGGATCAACCTGTCTTTGTTGGAAAAACTATTGAAGGCGTGGCCGGTCAAGGCCCTGCTGCTCAACCCCAACATCAACAACCCGCTGGGCTTCCAGGTGCAGCGCAGTCATCAGGAAAAGCTGATGGCACTCACTGCCCCGTATCAACTGCCCATTATCGAGGACGATGTGTTTGGTGAACTCAACTACCAAAGCCACCGCGCACCGCCTCTCAAGGCACTGGACAGTGATGGCCGGGTGATTCTGTGCAGCTCCTTCTCCAAGACGCTGGACACCGATATCCGCCTGGGCTGGGTAATTCCCGGCAAGTTCTACGAGGAGGTGAACTACTTCAAATACGTCACCACGTTGGCCTCCTCCGGTCTGATTCAGGAAGCGTGCGCGGAGTTTATGGCCGAGCGCCGCTTTGCCCGACACCTGCGCCGGATTAAGCGCACTTATAAACAACGCTGGGAACTGTTTGCAGGAGATATGAACCGCTGCATGCCAAGCGAGTTGATCTACTCCCACCCGGAGGGCGGTTACCTGTGCTGGCTGGAGCTACCCAAAGGCTGTGACGGTGACCGCATCTACCAACAGGCACTGGCCGAAAAGATCGCCATTACACCGGGTAGCCTGTTTTCAACCGAGGGGATCTACCGCCACTGCATCCGCCTGAATTTCTCGGTGTATAACGGCAGTAGCGAGATCCGTAACGCCCTGATCCGGGTGAGTGAATTGGTCCGTTCGGAGATACAGCGTGCAGGCTGACAGCATCGTTAGCGGGATGCCGCCCATTGCCGGCGGTCGTCCTCACTCAGGAAGCTCCACACCAGGATACGACTGACCTTGTTGCCCTGCCCCATCGGAATCACTTCAACAGAGACCGCCCCCGCCTGCTTGAGTGTTTTTTTCAGGGGTGAGAGGTTATCCCCATTGGCGATCAGGCTGGTAAACCAGCACACCTGGCCGGCAAAAGCCTGGCTTTCCTCCACCATGGTACGCACAAAAGCCAACTCGCCCCCCGGACACCATAGCTCGTTGTTCTGACCGCCAAAGTTCAGCGTGGGTTTAGCCTTCGCAGTCTTATCCAGGCCCAGATTCTTTAGCTTGCGACGGGTTCCAGCGGCCGCTGTCTCTGCAGAGGCATGAAACGGTGGGTTACAGAGGGTGAAGTCGAACAGCTCATCACGCTTAATCACACCGTTGAAGATCTGCTGCGGTTGCTTCTGCTGCCGCAGGCGAATAGCACCTTTCAATACCGGATTGGCCTCACTGATCAGTTTCGCAGAAGCCGTTGCCAGCGGGTCGATCTCCGTTCCCACAAAAGCCCAGCCGTAACTGCGTTGGCCGACAATCGGATAGATCAGGTTGGCACCGGTACCGATATCCAGCCCCCGGATGCCACGTCCCACCGGAACCTCGCCACCGTTGTCGCGGGCCAGTAGATCTGCCAGATGGTGAATATAGTCGGCGCGCCCCGGCACCGGCGGGCACAGATAACCGGGCGGAATATCCCAGTGCAGCAAACCGTAGTGGTGGATTAACAGCGCTTTGTTCAGGACTTTCACCGCAGCAGGATCGGCGAAATCAACCGACAGGTCGCCACACCGGTTTTCAGCCACAAACGGCTCCAGCTCGGGACAGGCTGCAATCAATTTTGGTAGGTCGTAGCGTCCCGCATGTGGATTGCGGGAATGTAAACCCGGTTTGCGGGATACTGGTTTGGAAGCTCGGGGGGCCATTGGATTACCGCTCAAACAGACAGACTCCTATTGTACCAGCCATCGCTTGGGAAAGGGGGGGGGCAAGGATACCGGAACGCCCCCGGTTTACTTCAGATCCTTGATCACCATCTTGATCTCTGCCCGCACCGCATCAATTTCCCCCACAACCGCGTTGGCTGCAGCATCGTCACGGCCCAGCGCATCCCAACTTCCGCCCCAGGTTTTACGCAGCTGCTCCGCCTTATTCCCCACTTCGGGGCTGATCAGACTGCTCAGGTCGTGTATCAGCCCTACCTTGACCCAGCCTTTGCGCGGATTCCCCGCGACCCGGTCATGATCGTAGTGTGCAGCAAATACCAGTTGCTCCAGCTCAGACAGGTTATTCAGTACCTCAAACGCTGCCATGCGGATATTGCTGTTATCCTCTGTCGCCTCCAGCCGCCAAGCGTTATAACTAAACCCGACCAGCGAGAAGGCCACACTGAATACGGCCGTGAAATAGTAAACTTTTAACTTACGTCCCAGCTCCATTTTTTAATGCCTCACCTTAACTGCTGATCCCCGGTGCCAAACAGCCTCAATATAGGCCAAAACCCGAAGTGCGAGAATGCAAGGCCAAAGACCAGGTTGAATATCGATCAACCTTTACTACAGTTTCATGAAACCTGCCTGAAAGGTTTGAAATAGCAAAAACCTATTGCTATAAAACGTATATACATTCGATGTACAAACGATATACGTTGGGTATCTACACGATTTGCTTTATTCTTTAGCCACTGCAAGGACACCGGCCTGAGGTCAGAATTAGATGCCAGGAACAAAAAAGAAGAAAGCAAAGAAGAATAGCCAACTGGTCATTCGTATCAATGATCAGGAACGAGACAACTTCGTTTCGTTGTGTGAAGAGTTGGATACCAGTGCTGCTCGTGAAATACGTCGATTCATTCGCGACTTTGTCGCGGAACATGGTACCGATTCCGGCAGCTGAAGCACCGTTTCAGCTGCCTTTACCAATGCTTGACGCAACTCACACTAAGGAGCTCTAGATCATGGCTAAGATTAAAGTTAAAGCAGTAAAGAAAGATATCAAAGCACGCCAGGCTAAAATCGCTAAGCACGAAGGCAAACTGAAAAAGCTGAAAAAGCTGCTGAAAAAAGCGAAGTAAGTCGCTTCAGTAGTGAACGTAAAAAGGAGTGGTGCTGTATCCACTCCTTTTTATTTGCCTCTGGTACAGCCACCCCTTGTGACCCGCATAGCAATCTAGCTCCCGGTCTTGCTTATTCCCTGCATCCCGGTGTCAGCCCCTGTCTTTCAGGCACAAAAAAACCCGACCATGGCCGGGCTTTTTAACTGAAGAAAAATCTTATTTGATTTTAGCTTCTTTGTAGATCACGTGTTTGCGAACAACCGGGTCGTATTTCTTGAATTCGAACTTGTCCGGAGTGTTACGCTTGTTCTTAGTAGTGGTGTAGAAGTGACCGGTGCCCGCAGAGGAAACCAGTTTGATCTTATCAACAGTACCTTTAGCCATGATCCAGCTCCTTAAACTTTGATGCCGTTGGCACGGATGTCAGCCAGAACAACATCGATACCTTTTTTATCGATGATACGCATACCTTTAGAAGATACACGCAGGCGTACGAATTTGTTTTCGCTTTCTACCCAGAAACGGTGCCAGTGCAGGTTAGGCAGGAAACGACGACGAGTCTTACGCTGAGAGTGGGAAACGTTGTTCCCGGTTACTGGACGCTTGCCAGTTACCATGCATACTTTAGCCATTGCTAAAAACCCTTTTATAAATGTTTCGTATACTTCTCACCGGATATTTATTGAAACAGCGTTCAACACCTGCACTCTCAGGCTCACAACATGCTATTTCTCAGGCGGAGCGTCCTATACGGAGACAGAATACCATACCGGAGTGGGGCAAGAAGGCGGCAAATTATACACGATCCAATGGTTAGCACCAGTCTTTCCGCATGATTTATCGTCGACACCGCATTTGGTGTCGCGGTACTGAACTCTGCATCCCTGACTGAGATCAGCGTCTTATCGTTCCTTATACAAATGTAACGTGCGGGGATACCCCCATTTGATGTAGACTCGGTAGCAACATTAGCGCAGATTTCGACCAGCCATTTGCGCCTGATCCAGCCAGGTAACAATCATCGACAAGCAGGATGTTTCGCTGTATGCCTAGTTCAAAGTTTCTGCGCCAGCTATCCGTGGTCACCTTGTTCTTAGTGGTCTCAGCGTGGGTGGCCCATGTAGCATACAGCTATGAAAAGGATGCACACGCGCGCGAATTTCGTTACCAGGCCGAATCCCTCGCAGGCCATATCCAGACCCAGATGAAACGCTTTTTTGTCGCTATCGATGGGATACGGGGATTGGCATCCACCCACCCAGATCTCAGCGCATACGAGTTTCGAAATTACCTCTACAATGCCGACCTTTTCGGGCAATTCCCGGCAGTGCGCGCCGTTGCTTACGCTCCGCGTATCGGTGTTGACGACCTACCGTTACTGATTAAACGTCTCGCCAGGGACCCGGAACGCCAATACTTGCGATATCCAACGTTCACGGTGGCGCCTGAAGGTCTGCGGCAAGAGTACTTCCCCGCCACACTGGTAGAACCCCGCGCAGGGAACGATAAAGTCTATGGATTCGATCTATGGGCCTTGCCCACACGCCGCCATGCTGCTGAGCGCGCTCGTGACAGCGGCCGCCCGATCATGTCAGCGCCGGTGGTACTCTCCCAGGATGCTGACAGTGATATCAAGAGCGTCTTACTGCTCAACCCTGTTTACGCGGCAGGAATGCCGACACAAACCCTTCAGGAACGCAGGGACGCCCACATAGGCTTCATTCCTGCGGGTTTCACCATCAGCTATGCGTTGCAGCAAATCCTGACCCAGGAAAGTCAACAGATCCTGCCGTTCAGCCTGTATGACGCGGGCAGCACCGAGCTGGCGCAACCAAATCCTCTCGCCGCGGCCGACCTGCTCTACAGCACCGTAACCGCCCCCGCAGACCACAGTACACACGACCAACCACCGCAGGAAGCATCTGTAACCTTCACCGTGGGTGGACGCTACTGGCATTTGATCACTGCACGCCCACTAGTACTGACCTGGATGGAGCAATACGCCACAGCGGTCCTGATTGTGTTGTTGGGTTTAGCACTGGGGGCTGGTGCTGCAAGACTGCTGGAAGACATCCTTGCCTCCCGAGACACGCGAAAACGCCTCCAGTTTGCAGAAAGCGAAGTGGACGCGTTTTTTGACATGTCGGTGGATATGTTCTGCGTGGTGAGCTTCGACGGCTACTTCAAACAGATCAACCGAGCCTGGGTATCCGGTTTAAAGTTCGATCAGGAATATCTGCTACAGACACCGCTCAAGGAACTGATCCACCCTGACGACCTGCTCAGCTCCCAGCAAGTGATGCACCGCCTGCAGCAAGGCGAAACCATCACCGACTTCCGCAACCGTTACCGCACCCGCAGCGGTGAATACCGCTGGCTGAGCTGGCGCGGCACCGCCGCACCTGGTGACCGCCTGATCTTCGCCGTGGCTCGGGATGTCACCACTAAGATGGCAAACGAAAAGCGGATACAAAAGCTGGCCTATTTCGACCCGCTGACCGAGCTGGCCAACCGCTCCAACTTTATGGACCAGTTACACCGGGAGATTTCCCTGGCCCGACGTCAGCACAACAGGCTGGCGATCTTCTACATCGATCTGGACGGTTTCAAAGACGTTAATGACAGTATGGGGCACGAAACCGGCGACGTTTTACTGCAACAGGTAGCCGAGCGTCTTCGATTGGAACTGCGAAGTTCCGACTTCGCGGCCCGCCTGGGCGGTGATGAGTTCTGTATTCTGATCAACGACCTGTCCGGCGATTATTCCGCCCCGGCCGCGGCGCAACGTATCTTACAGGAGATCAGCAGCCCGGTTGACCTGGGTATTCGCACCGTCACGCCGCGGGCCAGCATTGGCATCGCCTACTTCCCGGAAGACGGTGAAGACAGCACCAGCCTGCTCAGAGCAGCCGACAGCGCCATGTACTCTGCCAAGTTTGCCGGTAAACACCGATACGCCTGCTACCAACCCCATATGACCGAAGCGGCCATGGAACGCCTGCAGATGGAGCAGGAACTGCGGTACGCTATCGAGCACAACCAGCTGGAGCTGCATTATCAGCCGCAGATCTGCCTGCAGACCGGCACCCTGAAAGGGGTGGAGGCCCTGGTGCGCTGGCGCCATCCGGAAAAGGGGCTGATTATGCCGTTGCAGTTTATCGAAACCGCCGAACGACTTCGCATTATCGACGCCTTAGGCGAGTGGGTGCTTAATACCGCCTGTACTCAAGCGCAGCGCTGGTCCCAGAGTGGTCGCGAGCGTTTCACCATCGCGGTCAATATATCCCCGCTGCATTTTGAAGATCCGGAACTGCTTCCCACAGTAAGAAACGCATTACTCCGCTCCGGGCTGCCCCCGGAGTATTTGGAACTGGAGATCACCGAGACCCGCATCCTGCAAACTCAGGCCGGTCAGGCCAATGCATCGGCCCTACGCCGCATGGGTGTGCACGTAGCCGTTGACGACTTTGGCACCGGCTATTCATCGCTGCAGCTGCTGCAGCAACTGGAGATCGACACGATTAAAATAGACCGTTCGTTCATTACACCACTCGCAGAACAACCAGAGGCTGCTATTCTTTTGGGCACGATTGTCGGTGCGGCACACGCATTTGGCGCTAAGGTAGTCGCCGAGGGAGTAGAAACCCTGGAACAAGCGCGCATTCTGCATGGCGTGGGCTGCAATCTGGTACAAGGTTATTACTTCTGCCACCCGGTTCCGGCACTGGAACTGCCGTCAGGCGATCAATCACTCTATCCGAAAGAATCCGCTGTCGATACGGCCGAGAAAGGAATCCATATCATATGACCGACACGCTCACCCTGCGGGGCAAAACTCTGCGCCTGCCTGTTATCTCGCCAGGGGCGGCCACACTGATGCAGCAGCTGTCAGATGACACCATTCCTTTTGACCAACTGGCAGCCGTCATTGAGCGATTCCCCACCATCAGTGCACGTCTGATCGCCTTAGCCAACTCTGCCTGGGCCGCGACTACCCGTGAAGTTACCAGCCTGCCCGATGCCTGCACGCGTCTTGGCTTTAATGTGGTGCGCAGCACCAGCATCGCACTGATCGTCTCGGCACCGTTTAATCCCAACCGCTGCCCGCTGTTCTCGCCGGTGCAGTACTGGCAGGATTCAATGTTAATCGCGGAAGCAGCATTCGGACTCAGTACCACGGAGCTGCCTGAACCGCTATGCAGCCAAACGATGCGTACCATGGGACTGCTGCACAACCTGGGATTGCTCTGGTTGGCAGACAGTATGCCGGAGGAGACCCAGGCAGCCCTGACACTTGCATTGGAGGACAACGGCATCAGCGTCAGCGAAGCTTTGATCCGCACTTGTGGATTTGATTATGCCGTAGCTGCCGAAGCCCTTTGCGACGCCTGGCAACTGCCGGATACGATCACTCGGGTTCTGGCCCACCAGAATGATCCACACTACCGGGATGATCTGTGGCAAGGCTCGGAACTGCTCCGTCTGAGCAAAGCACTGATCAGACAGCTGGGTAAGGCCACACCGGACAGCCTGGCCCCGCTGGAGAACGACGCGTTGGGCATCAGCTTCGGTGACCTGCGTGCCGAGTACCGCCGCCTGGAAAAACTGCATCCACACATCAACGAGCTGGCCAGCACGCTGTTCCTGGCTTAATCCTTATCGATTCAAACCCACTCTCTGCTCCCGTTCACACGGCTGACCACAGCGTCAGGCAGTGGTCAGCCCCGATGCATTCTCTGCATCGGGATTGCCCGTGCCCGACTCGTCGATCTCGGTAAAACCAAAGTCCTCAAGGATCGCATAGGCCGCCGGCAATACCAGCAACAACAGCAGGGTGGAGGTGATCATGCCAAACACTACGCTGGCCACCAGCGGCACCAGCACCTGTGCTTGCAGACTGGTTTCCGACAACAGCGGCAACATGCCTGCCACCGTGGTCACCGAGGTAAGGAAGATGGCACGGAAGCGATCACGCACCGCCTGACCGGCCGCATCATGCAGGCTCAACCCTTCGCGCGAGCGGATCTTTACAAACTCCACCAGCAGGATCGAGTCGTTCACCACCACTCCGGCCAGGGAGACAAAACCAATCATACTGGGCAGGCTCAGATTAAGCCCCATCAGCATATGGCCCCAGATGACCCCGATCAGCGCCAGCGGGATATTCAGCAGGACGATGAGCGGTTCCTTGTAATTACGGAACTGCAGGCTGAGCAGCAGGAATACCCCCACGATGCCCAACACAAAACCGATCAACACCGATCCGCTGGTCTCCTGATTGTTCTTTACTTCGCCCTCCAGGCTGAAGGTCAGATCCGGGTAACGCTGCTGCAACGTGGACAAAAAGCGGTTGCGGGTATCAGTGATGATCTCGCCGGTGTTGGCGATCTCCGCGTCCACATCGCCGGATATCGTCACTGTACGCTGATGATTGATACGTTTAATACGAGAGAATTCACGCTCTTCCTGTACTGACGCCACCGCACTGAGCGGGATATCAACGCCTGACTTGTTAAACAGCACCAGGTTTTCAAAGTCGCTCAGCGCCTGTGCTTCGTCACTATCCAGCTTAACGGTCACTTCGTAGGCTTCGCGCCCCTGATAGATATCACTGACCTTCACCCCCTGATAGGCAGCACGCAGCTGGTTGGCCAGATCGCGGGCATCAATGCCTGAATCCAGCGCCCCGGGCAGCAAGCGCACGTTAAGCTGTGGCTTTCCTGGTCGCAGGTCATCCATGATGTTGGAAACGCCGTCGTACCCCTTGAGCCAGGTCTGCAGCGCCCAACTGGCGTGCGATAGCTGCTGCAAATCATCACCCTGCAGGCGGATCGAGATAGCCTGCCCGGCCGGGCCAAACTGCGGTTCCTTAAACTGGATCGCCACCGCGTCCGGGAACAGCGGCGAGCTTTCACGCCACAGACGCATCAACTCCACCAGCGAGGTCTGACGTTTCTCCGCATCCAGCAGGTCCAGGCTGATCGTGGCCAGATGACCGCCCTCCTCGTTAGCATCAGCGTTCTGGCTGAAGGAGGCCTGTACATTTTTAACCAGCTCCCCCTGCGGTTCCGGCGGCAACTGAGCCAGGGAACGATCCAGGCTGAGCAACAGTTCGCTGACCACGGTTTCGGTACGGACAAACGGTGTGCCCTGCGGCATCAGCACCCGCGCTTCCAGCCGGTTACCCTCGATATCCGGGAACCCCTTGAACTTCACCACCCCGGCAGCCATCAAACCCACCGAGAAAACAAAGCTCACCAACACCAGCCCCACCACGAGATAACGGTAGGCAATTGCCAGATCGGCCAGGCGCCCGACACGCTCACACAGATGTTCAAAGCCACGTTCAAACTTGTCACGCCACATAGATTTTTGGTCCTGGGCGCGGTGTTCCAATGAGTGTTTGAGGTGGTGCGGCAGGATCAGGAAGGCTTCCACCAGACTGATCGTCAACACCGACAGCAGCACCACCGGCAGCACACCGAGGATCTGCCCCATATCCCCTTTCAGGAACAGCAGGCTACCAAACAGGATGGCAGAGGTAACAAAGGAGGAGAACACCCCCCGCGCCACCTTTTTCACGCCGTCGATTGCAGCATTCAGCGCGTCTTTGCCTTTGCGGAATTCGCTCTCGATACTCTCCGACAACACGATCGCATCGTCCATCAGGATGCCGATCGCCATCAGCAGCGCCACCATCGAGATCATATTGATGCTGATACCAAAGGTGCTCATCACCACCAACCCACCCAGGAAGGAGATCGGCAGCCCCATCGCCACCCAGAAGGTATAGCGCCAGGCGAAGAACATAAACAGGGCCAACGTGGCTAGGAGCAAACCCTGCCAGCCATTGGTGAGCAGTAGATTGAGACGGTCCTTTACGATAGAGGCCGCATCCTGGGTGATTACCAAGCGGGCACCCTCCGGCAGGCGAGCGTTCTCCTGATCCACAAAGGCTTTAACCGCGTTGTAGACGGTGAGCGTATCGTCGGTTTTGTTCTTGCTCACCTGGATCAGTGCCGCGGGGTGGCCGTTCAGCTCGGTGCGTTTCTCCTCGTCGGAGAAGTTATCCTCGATGCGGGCAATATCCGCCAAACGCAGCTGACCGCCTTTTTCGCTGTTGAGGATAATCAGCTCCTCCAGCTCCCGGATAGTACGGCGCTCGTTTTCAAAACGGACCTGATAGGAACCCGCGCTGGCATCCAGCACACCGGCCGGCAGATCCAGCGCCTGAGCACTGATCAGGTCGGCCACATCCTGTACGCTGAGGTTGTACTGGCGTAACACTTCGGGCTTTAGCAGCACGCTGAGTTCGTGATCGGAGAACCCACTCACGGTAACGATCGGCACGTCTGGCAAGGCCAGCAAGCGGTTACGGTAATACTCCGCCAACGCTTTCAGCTCCGGCTGGGTCAGGTCGGCGGTGATTGCCACACTCAGCACCGCTTCGGTACGGCCCAGCTCTTTCACCACTGCCTTTTCCACATTATCCGGAAACTCGGTGATTCCATCGACGGCCGCGTTAACGTCATCCAGGAACTGCTTAATGTCACCCGCTTCCTGCATATCCAGGGTCAGGGTGCCTAGGCCATCACGAGCCTCACACGCTTGCTCTTCCAGAAAGCTGATGCCGTCGGTGGCGTCCTCCAGACGGTTGCAGATCCCCTCTTCCACTTCGGATGGACTGGCCCCCGGATAGGGCACCGTCACCTGCACCTTATTCTGCTTCACTTCCGGGAAGGTCTCTTTATTCAACGATGGCAGCGCCACCGCGCCCAACAGCAAAATCACCACCATCAGAATGTTGGCGGCGGTTGGATGGGCTGTGAAATAGCGGATCATTGTGCCACCGCTCCTTCAGCCGGTTCACCCTGTGAGCCGGTACCGGACGCCTGTTCCCGCAGATTTCGCTGTAGCTGTTCATCCACCTGTGCGGTCAGCGGCATACCCGGAATAACCGGAATCAGGTCATTAACGATCAGGTGCTCGCCAGCGCTGAGGCCACTTTTGATCAGCGCCAGCTCCCCCTGCAACAGTGCCACCTCAACCGGGCGGATCTCCAGCTTGCCCTCTGCATCCACCAGGTACACCCGCCCCTGATGCAGCGCCTTGTATGGGATTACCAACGCATCGCGGGGGGGCGTGTAGATTTCAACGCGGGTGAACATCCCTTTGATCAGCGGCGGACGCACTCCCGGAATCACTTTTTCGTAGGGTTTATCCACAGCCACCACGATGCCGAGGGTACGGCGCTGGGGATCAATCGACTCGGACAGGCGCAGCACCTCAGCCTGCCAGCGGGCCTGCTGCGGATCCCCCACCAACGTCACCTCCGCCTGCAGCTGCATCGCCTTCAGGATGTTGGACAGATTGGTCACATCCAGATTGACCTCCCGGTTACCCAGCGGGGCCACCAAACCGCGCATCTGGCTCACCGGCACCTGGGCGTTGATCTCTACGCCGTCCAGGTTAAGGGCTTCAAACAACAAGGTACCCGCAGTGACAAACTCACCCTGCTCCACCGGCACATCGCCGACACGGGCATCAAACGGCATGGTGACCTCGGTGCGTCCCAGGGTTGTCTTCTGACCTTTAACCTGCTCCTGGGCGCGGGTGATCTTGGCTTTCTCGGCGGCAATCCGGCTGGCGTAGGTGTTCATCTGGCCCTGCAGATCACTCACCGACTGACGCAGCTGGATCACCTTCTGCTCCTCCGCATCCAGGGTGGAACGGGCGATCAGGCGTTTGTTCCAGATATCCTGCACACGGGCCAGTTCTTTCTCACCCACCCGCAGATTTTCCTGTGCCAGCTTGAGGGACCGGGCCGTGGTGCGCTGCTCCTCCTGGATCTGCTTCAGCGCCGACTCACTGGACTGCAGATCTGCCTCACTCTGCTTGAGGGAAACCAGGAAGTCATCCACCTCGATCCGCACCACCACGGTACCGGCGGCAATACTGCCACCCTGCTTCAGCTCCGGGTGCAGATAGGTAATTTTTCCGTTCAGCTCAGCCTTGCTCTGCAAACTGATGGCTGGCTCAACGTTACCGTAGGCACGCACACGGGCGCGGAACGGCACGGGTTCAACCGAGATCACCTCCACCGTACGGGGTTTCATCTGGGTGTTGTTGTGCTGCACTGGAGGTTTGCTCTTCACCATCATGACCGTGAGACCAATGCCCAAGGCCAGGACAATCAGCAGGATAGCAGGGGTTTGCAGCAGTTTTTTCATCGTCGATTCCAATCAACAGCAGCCGAAAAAGGGAGTAACAGCACATAGTTCAGCATAGTTATATATCAGCGGGCGCTTAAATATCTCTGTTTTAACTAAACTTTACATCGTTGAGGAACACCCCGATGCGCTGAATCAAGCGATCCTCAGACCTATTCTTAGATCAGTCCACGCTCGGCAAACGACACCACCTCGGCGTCACCCACCACCATATGATCCAGCACCCGGATATCCACCAACCCCAATGCCTGTACCAGGCGGTCGGTGATCTGCTTGTCGGCACGGCTCGGCTCCGCTACACCAGAGGGGTGGTTATGGGCCAGAATCAGAGCGGCCGCATTGTGCTCCAACGCCCGTCGCACCACTTCACGCGGATAGACCGACGCGGCATCGATGGTGCCAAAGAACATCGGTTCAAAGCGGATCACCCGGTGGCGGTTGTCGAGAAACAGGCAGGCAAAGACTTCACGGGCCTCATGACGCAGGCGGGAGGAAAGATATGCGCGCACGGCGTCGGGGCTTTCCAGCGCAGAATCCCGCTCCAGAGAGGCGGCCAGGTGTCGCCTTCCCATCTCCAGCACTGCCTGCAATTGCACGTATTTAGCTGGCCCCAGCCCGTGGGCAGCACAGAAATCATCCGCACCACTCTCCAGCAACGGGCGCAAACCACCAAACGAGGTCAACAGCTCCCGCGCCAGATCGACAGCACTTTTCCCGGCCACCCCGGTACGTAGAAAGATAGCCAGCAGTTCGGCATCCGACAGGGCATGCGCGCCCAGATTGAGTAGTTTTTCACGGGGCCGCTCACCTTCCGGCCAGTCACGAATTGACATATTCACCTCCTTGTCATGGTCTGCAGGGAGACTGTGCCCAAACAAATTTGATACCGGTCATTGCGACCCGATGGACACCACCTGCTGCGTATTAATAGGCTTCCTGCTCTACATGGGCCTTTTAACACTCATTGATTTGCTGCTGTTGTGACTAAAAAAGCGTCCATCAAGGCACGAGGAACGTGGTTTGGTTATTCCAAATAAGAGACGAGCTACGATGAGGGGCGCTTTTTTAGCCGCAACCCGAAGGGCTGGGGTCATTTTTGCCTCCTGCTGCGTTGAAACTCGCTTATTTAGAACACTAAACCTCGCTCCTTTCGCCTTGCCGGAGACAAAAATGATCTCCAGCAGCAATAAATACAATGAGTATTAACAGGCCCTACGCTGAAATGGTATCTTACACGCTCTTTACAGAATTCACAGTTGATCGTGGTTGCACGGTATGCAGAGACTTACTAACCGACAAATTGTTTTAGGTATTACCGGTGGAATTGCCGCCTATAAAAGCGCTGAACTGACCCGTTTGCTGAAGGGCGCCGGTGCTGATGTTCGGGTAGTGATGACCCCGGCAGCGACCGAGTTTATCACCCCACTGACGCTACAGGCACTGTCCGGCAATCCGGTGCATCTGCACCTGCTGGATACCGAAGCGGAAGCGGGCATGGGCCACATCGAGCTGGCCAAGTGGGCCGACCTGGTATTGATCGCCCCTGCCAGTGCCGACTTTATGGCCCGTATGGCCGCCGGTCAGGGCAACGACCTGCTGACCACCCTATGCCTGGCCACCGATGCGCCGATCTGTCTGGCGCCGGCTATGAACCAGGCGATGTGGCGTGACGATACGACCCAGGAAAACGCGAAGAAACTGGAAGCCCGTGGCGTGAAGCTGTTCGGCCCAGCCAGCGGCGAACAGGCCTGTGGCGACACCGGCCCAGGCCGCATGATGGAGCCGGTTGAACTGGCCGAGCTGGCCGCGCACCAATTCGAGCGTGGTTTACTGACCGGTAAGACTGTCTTTATCACCGCCGGCCCAACCCGCGAACCGCTGGATCCGGTGCGTTACATCTCCAACCACAGCTCCGGCAAGATGGGTTACGCGCTGGCAGAGGCCGCAATCGACGCCGGCGCCAAAGTGAAGCTGATCAGTGGACCGGTCAACCTGGCCGCCCCTGACCGCGTCGAGCGCGTATCCGTACAGTCGGCTGAAGATATGCTGGCCGCCTCCCTGGACGGTCTGGAGCAGTGCGATATTTTTATCGCCTCCGCTGCCGTCGCCGACTATCGCCCCACAGCGATTGCCGAGCACAAAATCAAGAAGGGTAATGAAGAGATCATGGAGTTGCACCTGGTGAAAAACCCGGACATCGTGGCAACCGTGGCCTCCCGCGCAGATAAACCGTTTACCGTCGGTTTTGCCGCCGAGACCCAGGATGTTCTCAGTTACGCCCGCGGCAAGCTGGAGCGCAAAAACCTGGACATGATCGTGGCCAACGACGTATCCCGCAGCGATATCGGCTTCAACAGCGACGAGAACGCCGTCACCCTGGTAACCGCCGATGCCGACCTGGAACTGCCTCAGGCCTCCAAACGCCAGCTGGCCGGTCAGCTGATCGCCCATATCGCCCAGTCTTATTACAAAGTACGCTGATTGTCAGGCCATGAAGAAACTACAAGTTAAACTGCTCGACCCTCGCATTGGCTCCGAGTTTCCCCTGCCAGAATACGCCACACCGGGTTCAGCCGGCCTCGACCTGCGCGCGTGTCTGGATGAGACCCTGACCCTGGAACCGGGTCAGACCGAGCTGATCCCAACCGGCCTGTCGATCCATATCGAAGACCCCAACCTGTGCGCGATGATCCTGCCGCGTTCCGGCCTGGGTCATAAACACGGCATCGTGCTGGGCAACCTGGTGGGCCTGATCGATTCCGACTACCAGGGCCAGCTGTTTGTTTCCTGCTGGAACCGTGGCCACACCACATTTGAAGTTACGCCGGGCGAACGGATTGCCCAGTTGGTACTGGTCCCTGTGGTCCAGGCTGACTTTGAAGTTGTAGACGAATTCAGTGACAGCCACCGCGGTGAAGGCGGCTTTGGCTCCTCGGGTCGCCATTAATCATTTTTCAAAAGGACATTGCACCATGCGTTACCAACTTAAGGATCTCGATCAGACCATCTTTCGGGCCTACGACATTCGCGGCATTGTAGGCACCGCACTGACCGACGATACCGTGTACCACCTGGGTCGAGCATTCGCGGCCGAAGCGCTGAGCCAAAAGGTCAACACCATCAATGTGGCAGCCGACGGTCGCCTGTCCAGCCCCCACCTGAAAAACCTGCTGAGCCAGGGCCTGACCGATGGTGGCTGCAACGTAATCGACAACGGCTACGTGCCAACCCCACTGCTCTACTTCGCCGCCAATCACGACGAGCAGTGCACCGGCGTGATGATCACCGGCAGTCACAACCCAAGTGACTACAACGGCTTCAAGATGATGATCAACGGCCACACCCTGTCCGGCGACGATATCCAGACACTGAAACGCCGCATTATCGAAAAGGATTACTCCGAAGGCGAAGGCAGCATACGTGAGCAGGATGTGCGCCCGCAGTACCAGGAGCGCGTGCTGTCCGACGTAAAACTGGCGCGCCCACTGAAAGTGGTTGTGGACTGCGGTAACGGCATCCCGGGCGACATCGCACCGGGCCTGATCGAGAAACTGGGCTGCGACGTCACGCCGCTGTACTGTGAAGTGGATGGCACCTTCCCGAACCACCACCCGGATCCGGGCAAGCCGAAGAACCTGGTGGATGCAATCGCCAAGGTGAAAGAGATCGGCGCCGACCTGGGCCTGGCGTTTGACGGCGACGGTGACCGTGTGGGCGTCATCACCCCTCAGGGCAAGATCATCTACCCGGATCGCGTCATGATGCTGTTTGCCGAAGACATCCTGAGCCGCAACCCGGGCGCAGAGATCATCTTCGACGTGAAATGCTCTCGTCTACTGGCCAACGTGATTCGCGACGCAGGCGGTAAGGCCACCATGTGGAAAACCGGCCACTCCCTGATCAAGGGCAAAATGAAAGAGACCGGCGCCCTGCTGGCAGGCGAAATGAGCGGCCACATCTTCTTCAAGGAACGCTGGTTCGGCTTCGACGACGGTCTCTACAGCGCTGTGCGCCTGCTGGAGATCCTCGCCAGCCGTGAGGAGGACGCCGACGCCCTGTTTGATGCGTATCCGGAAGATGTGAGCACCCCGGAGCTGAACATCGATGTGACCGACGAAGGCAAGTTCAGCATCATCGAAGGTCTGCAGGCCCTGGAGTTTGAAGGTGGTGAGGCCAACCGTATAGACGGTGTGCGCGTCGACTACCCGGACGGTTGGGGCCTGATCCGTGCGTCCAACACCACACCGGTTCTGGTGCTGCGTTTTGAGGCAGAATCAGAAACCGCCCTGGAGCGTATTCGCGACCAGTTCCAACAACGCCTGTCTCAGGTTGATGCGTCCCTGACCATCCCACAGGACTGAGTTTGATCCCAAGTGCCCGCTACTCTGAGGTACCGGGCACTTCTGCGTACAGAAGGACAATAAAAAATGCCTCTTAATCGTATAGAAGCCATGACCACCGCTGAGGTTCTCAGCGAAGCGATGCCATACATCCAGCGTTTCGTCGGCAAGACCATCGTCATCAAATACGGCGGCAACGCCATGACCGATGAAAAACTGAAGAACAGCTTTGCCCGTGACATCGTGATGATGAAGCTGATCGGTATCAACCCGATCGTGGTTCACGGCGGTGGCCCGCAGATCGGTAATCTGCTGGACAAGCTGAGCATCGAATCCCACTTCATCAACGGCATGCGTGTCACCGACTCCAAAACCATGGACGTGGTGGAGATGGTATTGGGCGGCATGGTCAACAAAGAGATCGTAGGCCTGATCAACGCCAACGGCGGCAGTGCCATCGGCCTGACCGGTAAAGACGGCCAGCTGCTGCGTGCCCGCAAGCTGAAAGTGAAGCACAAGACCCCAGAGATGGAAGCCCCTGAAATCATCGATATCGGTCACGTGGGTGAAGTTGCGCAGGTGAACGTGAAGGTGCTGGATATGCTGGCCCAGTCCGACATCATCCCGGTGATTGCACCGATCGGTGTGGACGAAAACGGCGACTCCTACAACATCAACGCTGACTTGGTAGCCGGTAAGGTTGCCGAGGTGCTGCAGGCGGAAAAACTGATCCTGCTGACCAACATCGCCGGTCTGCTGGATAAGGACGGCAACGTACTGACCGGCCTGACCACCAAGCAGGTGGACGAGCTGATCGAAGACGGCACCATCTACGGCGGCATGCTGCCGAAGATCGACTGCGCGCTGGGTGCGGTTAAATCCGGCGTAACCAGCTCCCACATCATCGACGGCCGTGTGGCACACTCCTGCCTGCTTGAGATCTTCACCGATGAAGGTGTGGGTACGCTGATTACCAACCGTTCGTAGTAAGGACCGGGAATGACCGCACAAGAGAAACAGAAAGTATCCCGTTACGAGCAGATCCTGCAGGCCCTGGCCCAGATGCTGGAAGTCAACCCGGGTGCCCGCATCACCACTGCCGCACTGGCGAAAGAGGTGGGTGTATCGGAAGCGGCTTTGTACCGCCACTTTCCAAGCAAGGCACGCATGTTTGAAGGCCTGATCGGCTTCATTGAAGACACCGTCTTCACCCGCGTGAGCATGATCACCAAATCGGAGGCCGACGGCGTGCGTCAGTGTGAGCAGATCCTCACTCTGCTGCTGGCCTTCGTACAGAAGAACCCCGGCATGGCCCGCATCCTGACCGGCGACGCTCTGTCCGGCGAAACCGATCGCTTGCGCACCCGCGTCAACCAGTTCTTCGAACGCCTGGAAACCCAGATCAAACAGGTACTGCGCGAAGCGGAAGCCCGCGAAGGCCTGCGTACGCAGATCACCCCGGGCGCCAGCGCCAACCTGCTGATGGCCGCAGCTGAAGGCCGTATCCGCCAGTTTGTGCGCAGCGAATTCAAGCGCAGCCCAACCGAGCAATGGGATGACCAGTGGCCACGTCTGGCTGCTGCGGTATTCCGCCCAGCGGTTTAACCGCTTAGCTCAATCCAATACGGGAGGCCTCAGCCTCCCGTATCTATCTTTACCACCACCGCAAACTACCTGACGGGCCCAATATCCCATGGATCTGATACTGGATCAGCTACTGCTATTCACCCTCTCACTCTTTGCCAACGGCCTTTCGGCGATGGCGGGCGGTGGCGCCGGATTGCTACAGCTGCCGGTATTACTGTTTCTGGGACTGAGTTTTCCGGTGGCCCTGGCGACCCATAAGATTGCCAGTGTCGCGCTGGGCATCGGCGCTACCCTGCGTCACCTGCGCGAAGGTTCGCTGGACTACCGCTTCTGCGGGTATATCCTCGCCTGGGGCCTGCCGGGGGTTGTTCTGGGGGCCTACGTGATCCTGCAATTGCCGGAAGCCTGGACCATTCTGGCGCTCGGCATCCTGACGACAGGATTAGGGGTTTACTCCTTTTCCAAGAAACAATTGGGCATGGAGTATCAGCCACGTAACCGGGAAGGCAACGGTCTGATGGCCGGTGGCGCGGCGCTGTTTCTGATCGGCTTCCTGAACGGTTCTCTGACCTCGGGCACCGGCCTGTTTGTCACCCTGTGGCTGGTGTTCTGGTTTGGCTTCGACTACAAACGTGCCGTCACCTACGTGCTGATTCTGGTGGGGTTGTTCTGGAACTCATCCGGTGCGCTAACCGTGGCGCTGCAGCAGCCACCCCAATGGGATTGGCTGCCGGCGTTGTTGGTGGGGGCGGTTATCGGCTCCTACACCGGGGCGCATCTGGCAATCAGCCGTGGTAACAAACTGGTCAAACGGGCCTTCGAGACCCTGACCGTGATGGTGGGGATCAAGTTAATCGGTGACGGTCTCGCCCTGCTGTTCTGACGACACCTGAGTGGCCACGGCCAGCTGGACCTTATTTTGCGCCCTTTCCGTCAAATATCGCTTGATGCTGGGATTCACAATGGACGAAGCCGGCACCAGGCGGATACCTTTGGCGCGCAGGGTCGGCAGCGTTTTCGCCAGATAGCTGGAGGTCTCCGGGTAAGGATGCCCGATCACCACCACAAAACCAAACCGTTCTGCAACGCCCAGTGCACGCTTAAACTGTCCGTCGATAAACGCCTCATCGATCTGGTGATCAAGGAACACGTGGCGTTTCAGGTAGGGCACCTGAGCCTCCCGCGCTTTCTTCCAGCCCACGGTTTTCACCGTGGTCAGGCTATCAATAAAGTAGAGATCCCGTGCCTTCAGGGTTTCCATCACCCAGCTCATCGGCTCTTCCATACTGGTCAACAGGCTCCCCATGTGGTTGTTCACACCGCTGACATACGGTGTTGCATCCAGCGCCTCATTCAGGCCCGCCTGCAACGCATCGCGCTGCATGTCGACTGTGAGCGCACCGGGCCCCAACGCCTTAGCACGGGTATTGGCCATCGGCACGTGCAACATCACTTCACGTCCGCTCTCATGGGCGGCTTGGGCGAAACGTTTGGCGTAGGGGGTATAAGGTAGGATTGAATAGGTTACTGCGCCAGGCAGGGCCAGAGCAGCCTCCCCTTTTGCCAGGTTGTAACCCATATCATCAATGATCAGCACCATCCGTGGTTCGAAGTCGGACTCCTCCGCCTGAAGGAGCCCTGAAAAAGCTGTTATCCACAGCAAAAAGCTGAGCCTTAGGCCCAGCGTCCCTAATGAGATCAAGTTTACTTATCCTGTAACTTCACAATCGACAGCGCCTTCAGAAGGCTCAGCGCTTCAAACAACTGGAAATCGTCCCGCAACAGGGCTTTATCCTGCACCCGGCTGAGGCTAGCTTCGCTCTCGTTGTTCTGGCCGTTTTCCAAGTGGCCACTCAGGTCTTTCTCTTTCAGGTGCTCAACGCCACTGTCCAGCGGTTTCAGCTCGGCGTTCGCCACGTCGATATCCGGCTCAATGCCCTGTGCCTGAATGGAGCGACCGTTCGGGGTGAAGTAGCGTGCCGTCGTCAGCTTGATCGCACGGTCCTTGGCCAGCGGTAGAATCGTCTGTACAGACCCCTTACCAAAGCTGTCGGTCCCCATGATCACTGCACGCTTCTGGTCCTGCAGGGCACCGGCGACAATCTCGGATGCCGACGCAGAGCCACCGTTGATCAACACCACCAGTGGCAGGTCTGCCGCCACGGTCTGACTGTTGGCCTCAAACAGCTGGTCAGAGTTCGGCAAACGGCCTTCGGTATATACGATAGTGCCTTCGGACAGGAACGCATTGCTCACATCCACCGCGGCCTGCAGCACACCACCCGGGTTGTTGCGCAGATCCAGCACCAGACCGTTGAGTTCGCCCTCTTCCCGCAACGTCTCGAGCTGACGCGTCAGTTCCTTACCGGTATTCACCTGGAACTGGGTAATACGCAGGTAACCGTAACCTGGCTCAAGCAGACGGCTTTTCACGCTCGCGACGTGGATAATGTCACGCACCACCTTGATCTGCAGCGGCGCTTCACGCCCCTCACGCAGGATGGTCAGGATAATCGGCTCACCCGGCTCACCACGCATCAGGTTGATTGCTTCCTCCAGCGTCATGCTGGCAACGGGCTTGTCGTCCAGTTGGGTGATCAGGTCCCCCGCTTTTACACCGGCACGCTGCGCCGGGGTATCGTCGATAGGGGTAATGACGCGGATATAAGGCTCTTCCATACCCACTTCGATCCCCAGGCCACCAAACTCACCGCTGGTGTGCACCTGCAGGCTTTCAAACTCTTCGGCGTCCATGTAGTTGGAGTGGGGATCCAGACCTGCAAGCATACCGCGCACGGCATCCTGCAGCAGCTTGGCATCATCGACCGGCTCTACGTAGGCATTTTTGATGCGGTCATATACTTCGGCAAAAAGACGCAACTCTTCCAGTGGCAGCTGCTTGGCGGGTTCCTGCGGTGCAGCCGGAGTTTCTGCTACGGCGTTAAACGCCACACCACAGAGGGAAGCCATCACCAGTGAACGCAGTGCGGTCTGCACTGCCTTGCGCAATTTCATATTCTGTTCCTTATCATCCGGAAGCGGCTATTGTTTTGCCAGCCAGCGTTTCGGGTTGGTCGCCTTTCCTTTATATCGGATCGCAAAATAGAGCCCCGGCTCACTGCGGCCACCGCTAGCACCAACGGTGGCAATGGTTTCACCGGCAGAGACCCAATCCCCCACTTCACGCTGTAGTGTTTCATTGTAGCCGTAAAGGGAAAGATAATTGCCACCGTGGTCGATAATCATCACCAAACCATGGCCGCGCAGCCAGTCAGAGAACACCACTCGTCCGTGGTGGGCAGCTTTAACGTCACGTCCCGCCTTCGTCGCAATCCAGACTCCATCATAACGGATATTGTCCGATACGCTACCAAAGCTACGCCGGATCTTACCGCTCACCGGCCATGGCAGTTTACCCTTAAGTTCGCGGAACGCCTGGCCGTCACGGTCGAGCGCAACCTTATCGATGGCCCGCCGCACCTCTTTCAGCACTTTTTCCATACGCTCACGATCCGCCTTCAGGCGGGTGAGCCGTTGTTGATCCGACTTGATCTCACCCCGAATCGCCGCCAGCGTTTTAGCGCGCTCAGCACGGTTCTGTTCGAGGTCGTTTTTTTCCAGTTTCAGCTGACGGCGTTTCACCACCATCTTCTGCTCTGTGTCGGACAGCTCGGTTTCCGTATTGTTCAGCTGTGCCAGACGGATTTTGAAGCTTTTGATCTGCCCCGCCAGTTCGCTGTTGATCGCACCGAAGTAGCGCATCATACGGGACAGCTCTTCCGGGTCCTTCTGCATCAGCAGCACCTGCAACCAGGGTTGTTCTCCCAGTTTGTACTGTTCGCGCAGTTGTTGGCTGATCGATACTGCCCGCTTGTTCAACTCCTTGCGCAGGGCATCACGCTTGCCCTCCAGGGAACCTGCGTGAGCCCCCAGACGGGAAAGCTGCTTATCGAGGGCATGAATCTGCTTGCTGATACGCGCGATCGAGAGTTCGCTTTTACGCAGCTGGCTGCTAAGGCTGGACGCCTCTCCTTCGCTCTTGGAGAGTTGTTTCTGCAGGCTCGCAATATCCTTTTTCAGCTTGCGAATCTGGGCTTCGGAGGCCTGGCCGTCTGCGGCGTACGCCACAGACGTCAGGGAAAAGAGGAGTAACAGCGGCAGGCAGATTCTGGCGAAAACGCTCAGTGCTCCACCTCCCCCTGCATGCCGGGTCAAGTACGGCTCCATCCTGATCCGGCCTGCCGCTTATTTGGCAACAAGCAGGGACTTGCCGGTCATCTCTGCCGGCGGTTCCAGCGCCATCAGATCCAACAGGGTTGGCGCCAGATCACACAAAGCACCGTCTTTCAGGCTGATCTCGCCAGCACGCGGGCCGTCGTATACCAGCGCAACCGGCCAGATGGTGTGCGCGGTGTGGGGCTGCCCGGATTTAGGGTCAACCATCATCTCCACGTTACCGTGGTCGGCGGTGATCAGGGTTTCGCCCCCCACTTCAGCCATTGCTTCCAGTACCTGACGAATGCTGTCGTCCACCGTTTCAACCGCTTTCACTGCGGCGTCAAAGACACCGGTGTGGCCGACCATGTCGCCGTTGGCGTAGTTGCAGACGATCAGGTCGAATTTGCCGCTCTTGATCGCTTCAACCAGCTTCGCGGTCACTTCCGGTGCGCTCATCTCCGGCTGCAGGTCGTAGGTTGCAACGTCTGGGCTTGGCACCAGAATACGCTCTTCACCTGGGTAGACGTCTTCCTGACCGCCGTTGAAGAAGAAGGTGACGTGCGCATATTTCTCGGTTTCGGCGATTCGCAGCTGGGTTTTGCCCAGGCCGGACAGGTATTCCCCGAGATCGTTGGAGATCTTCAGCGGAGGGTACGCACACGCCGTGTCGATATCAGCCGCGTACTCAGTCATCATCACGTATTCGCTCAGTGCCGGTTTAACGGCACGTTCGAAACCGGTGAACGCGTCACCTTCCACAAAGCTGCGGGTGATTTCGCGGGCGCGGTCCGGACGGAAGTTGGCGCAGATCAGGGTATCGCCATCTTCCACTGTCGCCAGCGGTGCGCCGGATGCATCGGTAATCACGGTTGCCTGCACGAATTCGTCGTTTTCTTCACGCGCGTACGCCGCCGCCAGCGCTTCGGTGCCCGACTGTGCAGTCTGCGGCGCCTTACCCTGGGTCATCGCATCAAAGGCCAGCTGAACACGGTCCCAACGGTTGTCGCGGTCCATGGCGAAGTAGCGACCGACAACGGTGGCGATACCACCCAGTCCCAGCTCTGCAAATTTAGCCTGCACCTTCTGCAGGGACGGTTCGGCAGAACGTGGCGGCATATCACGGCCATCCAGAATCGCATGCATGTAGATCGCCTTGGCACCGCGCTTGGCGGCCATATCGATCAGCGCCAGGATGTGCTCTTCGTGGCTGTGCACACCACCCGGAGAGAGCAGGCCCAGCAGGTGAACCGCTTTACCCGCAGCAATCGCCTTGTCCATCGCGGCGACCAGCACTTCATTTTCAAAGAAGTCGCCGTCGTCGATCGCCTTGGAGATACGGGTGAAGTTCTGGTACACGGTACGGCCTGCACCGATGTTCATGTGCCCTACTTCGGAGTTCCCCATCTGTCCTTCCGGCAAACCCACCGCCATGCCGGAGGTGGCAATACGGGAAACAGGTCTGGTTGCCAGCAGGTTGTCCCATACCGGCGTGTTCGCAGCTTCGATTGCGGAAGACTCGGACGATTCGATACCGAAACCATCCAGGATGATAAGAGCTTTAGGTGCGCGCGCGTTCGTCATAACGGTTCTTGTTTTATCGCCATCAAATGAGTTCAGATTGCCCGCTATTCTACGCATTTCGGTGCCTGAACGCGAACGACTCACACCATGAAAAAGACCTATATAAAAGAAAAGATCGGACAATTGGAGAGAAATTGACTAACCGTCTTATCCCGGTCCTGATCGCGTTGTATACTTACCGGCTTTGATTTAACGCCAGACCCAAGCGGTCCTCCGAGTCGGGAAAAATGATGGAACAAGTGATTGAGTTTATTGGTAACCATGTCCTTCTGGTTTCAGCCTGGTTGCTGACCCTGGCCATGTTGCTGTGGAACGAAAGCCGCCGTGCCGGCAAAGCCGTAACACCGGCCATCGCCACCCAGATGATCAATAAAGAAGACGCAGTAATCCTGGATATCCGTCCAAAGAAAGAGTGGGATACCGGCCGCATTACCGGCGCACGCCACATCCCGATGGCGGAGTTGGATCGTCGCATCGACGAACTGAACAAATTCAAAGAGAAGCCGATCATTGTTGTCTGCAACCTGGGTCAGACTGCGGGTGCGGCAACCAAGAAACTGAAGGCGTCAGGTTTCACCAATGTAATGCGCCTGTCCGGTGGTATGACCGAATGGAAAGGCCAGTCACTGCCAGTGGTTAAATAAGCCATGAAAGACACGCTGATTTACACCACTGCGATCTGCCCATTTTGCATCCGCGCCAAAATGCTGCTGGATCACAAGGGCGTGCAATACACCGAAATCGACGTAAACCGCCAAGCCGGTGCCCGTCAGGAGATGATGGCCCGTGCCCGGCGCCACACCGTACCGCAGATTTTTGTCGGCGATACCCATGTGGGCGGTTGCGACGACCTATTTGCCTTAGAGCATCAGGGTAAACTCGACGCCTTGCTCGCCGAATAACACAACTTCTATTGAAAGGATCTTACGATGTCTGAGAACGAACAGAACCAGCAGGCTGAAGCACAGGCACCACAGTTTGCCGTACAGCGTGTATACCTGAAAGACGCGTCTCTGGAATCCCCAAATGCGCCAGAAGTATTCACCAAGCCTTGGCAGCCAGAAGTTAACCTGGACATGAACTCCCGCACCCAGCAGCTGGGTGAAGGCGCGTACGAAGTGGTTCTGACACTGACCGTAACGGTGAAGAACGACAACGAAACTGCTTTCCTGGCAGAGATCCAGCAGGCAGGTATCTTCACTATCGCGGGCCTGGAAGAAGGCGAACTGCACCACACCCTGGGTGCGTTCTGCCCGAACATCCTGTTCCCATACGCACGTGAAGCGGTCGACAACATGGCATCCAAAGCAAGCTTTCCTCCGCTGATGCTGGCACCGGTAAACTTCGATGCCCTGTACGCTCAGCAGCTGGCACAGCAGCAGGCTCAGGCAGAAGGCAACGCGCACTAAGCGTCCGTGTTCGCCATAAAAAAGCCGGTGCTACTGCGCCGGCTTTTTTGTATCTGCATGGCCTGCGGGCAGACTTACTGCTCTTCACCACCTTCGGCGAGCTGATCCCCAGGCTTCGATTTGTAACGCACCCAACGCACAAGATCCACCCACATCTTGCTGATATCCTGTGCTGGCGGCATGATACCCGCGTGCTGCAACTCGATGGTCAGCACCGGGGTATTTTTAACGTACCAGCCGTAATTACCCAGAGAGCCCGGGTAGGTCCCCAAGTGACGCAGGTACAACGGTCCCAAACGCTGCGGCGGCTGCTTGTCGCCGTCGAAATCCAGCATACCGTGCGGCGCATGCACCGACACGATTACCGTCGGACGGTACTCCTCAATCAGCTTATGGATCATCTTACTTTCCGGCTCACTCAACGGCGCCCGCCCCGGATAGTAACGTTTACGCATCTTCGCCTGCTGCTTCCAGTACTCCAACGGAGTCAACTCAGCCTCGGCCGGAATGAAGTTGCGGTTGAGGTCGATGTTGTTAGCGTTTACACGGGTCGCCGGACGACGCATCAACCCGTCCGGATTGGCCAGCGGCACAAAGTGCCAGTCGAACGCTCCGCTGTGATGTTTGTTCAGGGTGTTCAGCCACTTGAACGTCACACTGACACTGGACAGCTCGTCACCGTGAATCCCCCCGATAAACAGGACACGCACCGGATTCTTGGTACCGGTCCTGGCCGCATAGTGGGCTTCCAGAATCGGCAGGTTATTGGCGGAGAAAAAACGCGGCTGGTAGAAATGAACACTGGAGCACTCTTTGTAAGAGACACTGGCCAGACGGTCACTGATCTTCTTACACATCTGCTCCACTTCATCGGCACCGGTAGCTGGCCGTGCCGCATATAACGGCACACTGAACAACAACAGCGCGAGAAGGGAAACGATCACCCTCATCTTAGTACCTACATCTAAAATCAATCAACGCGAACCTGAGGAGAGTTCAGGCCGATTCTCCACACGCCATGCGCAACAGTTTGTCTGCCGCCCCGGCCTGCAATACAGCATTAACTTCACCCGCCGTCATCGGCAGGATACTGATCATGCTATCTGCTGAAGCCTGTTTGAAGTCGGCCAGTTGTTGCAATCCATCCACCAGCACTACACAGGGTAGTAGCTGTTGCTGCAGCGCCAGAATATTCACGCGCTGGGAAACACCTGCCTGAAAGAGAATCCGTCCGCCGAGGTGATCAACTGCCGCAAGGCAGTCTGGCGACGACGCTATAGGGTCGAACTGGGTGAGGATTATAGCATCCTGCTTCATGATTTAAGGTTCATTCTATTCATATAGAGCGGTAGTATCTCAGTCCATGCTTAATCATGACAAGGATTCCATGATCCCTATGCAGCCCTGGCAAAGCGAATTGATTATCCAACTTTCCAACACCATTATCCGGAGTTTCCAGGCGCGTTTACAGTATCCATTAGCCGGATTGCCTGCTCACGCATCCGCAGAGACATTAGCCCGGGCGCTCTATGACGCGCCTTATGTGGTACTCACCCACGACGGCGACAGTGACCCACGCTTTACCTACGCCAACCGGGCTGCGCAGCAGCTGTGGGAGCTGGAATGGGAGGAGATTATCGGCATGCCCTCACGATACTCCGCCGAACCGGACCTGCGCGAGGTACGCGCCGCGATGTTGGAACGGGTGCAGCGCGATGGTTATATCGACGACTATCAGGGTATCCGCATCAGCAAAACCGGGAAACGTTTCGCACTGGGCAGAACTGTGGTTTGGAACCTGACTGATGCAGACGACCACTATTGCGGACAGGCAGCCACTTTCAGCGAGTGGACAGCGCTTGGAGCGTCCGCAGCCAGTTCAAAGAGCGGCGAGCAGTAAGCAAACACTTACTTACCACCTTCAAAATCAAGCTGACGCCATGCCTCGTACACCACAATGGCGCAGGCATTGGACAGATTGAGGCTGCGGCTTTCTTCCTTCATCGGCAGGCGTAACAGGGTTTCCTGCGGCAGTGCATCACGTACCTCCGCAGGCAAGCCACGGGTCTCCGGACCGAACAGCAGTACATCACCCGCCTGAAACTGCGCGTCACAGTGGTTGCGACTTCCTTTAGTGGTCAACGCCCAGACGTTCTGGGGCTGGATCGCCGCCAACGCCGCATCCAGATCCTTGTGCACTTTTACTGCCGCAAACTCGTGATAGTCGAGTCCCGCCCGACGCAGTTTTTTATCGTCAAAGTCAAAACCCAGCGGCTCGACCAGATGAAGTTGAAACCCGGTATTGGCACACAAACGGATGATGTTGCCGGTGTTAGGTGGGATTTCAGGCTCAAACAGGACGACGTGCAACATGGTGATACCCGCAGTGATAGCAGAGAAAAAGATGTGGCGGGAGTGTAAGTCAGGGGCTGCCGTGGTTCAACAGCCCCTGACTGTTGAGAGCATGCTTATTCAGGATCAGCGCTGTTGTGACCCACATCCATGTCCAGCTCTTTGATCTTGCGGGTCAGGGTGTTGCGTCCCCAGCCCAGCAGGTTGGCGGCATCACGCCGACGCCCTGCCGTATGCTTGAGCGCAGTCTCAATCATGATCTTCTCAAAGGCAGGCACCGCTTCGTCCAGCAAACCACTCTGCCCCAGCGACAACTGCTGATCAGCCCAGTTGCGCAATGCGCCCTGCCAGTTGTTTCCCGTGGTCGTGGTCTGAGCCGCTTCCGCCTCCAGCAGTTCAGGCGGCAGGTCGGAGACCAGTACCTCACGCCCGGAGGCCATTACGGTAAGCCAGCGACAGGTGTTTTCCAACTGACGCACGTTACCTGCCCAGGGCAAGCCACACATATAGGTTTCGGCTTCGCTGCTGAGAATCTTCGGCTCGACCCCCAACTCTTCGGCGGAGCTGTTGAGAAAGTGGCGTGTCAGGCGCGGAATGTCTTCCCGTCGCTCAGACAACGTTGGCAGGTGGATGCGAATCACGTTAAGGCGATGAAACAAATCCTCACGGAAGCGACCTTCCTGCACCAATTTTTCCAGGTTCTGGTGGGTCGCGGCAATAATACGCACGTCCACCTTCACCGGGGTATGACCACCCACGCGATAGAACTCACTGTCCGCCAGCACACGCAGCAGACGGGTCTGGGCATCGGCCGGCATATCACCGATCTCATCTAGGAACAGGGTGCCGCCGTCAGCCTGTTCGAAACGCCCGCGGCGCGCAGCCGCCGCCCCGGTAAAAGCCCCCTTCTCGTGGCCAAACAACTCGGACTCGATCAAATCGTGGGGAATCGCCGCCATATTAAGCGGGATAAACGGCGCATCACGACGTGGACTGTGGGTATGCAGTGCGTGGGCTACCAGTTCCTTACCGGTACCCGATTCACCGTTGATCAGGACAGTGATATTGGACTGGGATAATCGCCCGATCGCCCGAAACACCTCTTGCATCGCCGGCGCTTCACCGATGATCTCGGTTTCCGGTTCTGTCGACTGTGCCTCGACCTGCTTCTGCTGCTCGAGGGCATGCTCAAGGGCACGCTTAACCAGGGCTACGGCCTCATCCACATCAAACGGCTTCGGCAGGTATTCGAAGGCCCCACCCTGATAGGAAGCGACGGCAGAATCCAGGTCCGAATGTGCCGTCATGATAATGATCGGGATCTGTGGATAACGGGTCTGGATATGATCCAGCAATGCGAGGCCATCTGTACCCGGCATACGGATATCACTAATGATCGCATCCGGCTTTTGGCGCTCCAACGCCTGAATCAACACATCAGCACTGTCGAATACGGTGTTATTGATACCTTCTGCGGACAGTGCTTTTTCCAGCACCCAACGAATTGAGCGGTCGTCGTCAACGACCCAAACACTACCTGACAGACTCATGGTTCAGCTCCAAAGGGATAAATAGTTCAAACAGGGTTCGGCCAGGACGGGTCTCACACTCGATCAGACCGTGATGCTGGTTGATGATCGACTGGGCAATCGACAACCCCAAACCGGAGCCATCCGCGCGACCGCTAACCATCGGATAAAAGATCTGACTCAACAGCTCCTCCGGGATACCCGGGCCGTTGTCCTCGATACGCACGCTGCACACCAATCGATGCCTCTCGGTGCCGAGGGTAATCTGGCGCAAGGTACGGGTCTGTAAGCGGATTACTGGCTTTTCCGTATGGCTGCTCTGCAGGGCCTGCATGCTGTTACGCACGATGTTCAAAATGGCCTGGATCAACTGCTCCGCATCACCGCGGAACTCTGGGATACTTGGGTCGTAATCACGTACCAGCTCGACACTGCCGCCACTCTCAGCCGCCACGAGACTGCACACCCGCTCGAGGATGGCGTGAATGTTTACATCAGCAATGTCCGGCAACTTACGCGGCCCCAGCATCCGGTCGACCAGGTTGCGCAGGCGATCGGCTTCTTCGATGATCACCTGGGTGTAATCGTGCAGAGAGATATCATCCAGTTCCCGCTCGAGCAGCTGTGCGGCACCGCGCAAGCCACCCAGTGGGTTCTTGATCTCGTGTGCCAGCCCTCGCACCAGCATCTGCGCGGTGGCATGACGGGTCAGGAGTTCCTCTTCACGCTCAATGCGGATCAGGCGATCACGAGCCTCAATTTCCAGCAATAACCAGTTTTCACCGGGCATCGGTAGCGGATTCACCGTGTAATCGACCGTGAGAATCTGCTCGGAGAGGTTCCGTAGTTTTGCCTCTCGACGCGTAAACGGATGGCCACTCTGCAGTGACTCATGCAGACCGTCTATCTGCGATTGCTCGATACCAAACCAATCGGTGAGATCCCTGCGGCGCAACTGACGCGCACTAGCCGCCAATAACATCTCGGCAGCCGGGTTCATATACTGGATATACAGCTGTCCATCGAGCAGCACCACGGCTGTCCCCAGATTCTCCAGTATCTTTTTGTACATCTCACTAACCAGCATCGGTATTGAGCCTCTCTCACCCCGGTACGCTCTAGCGCCCCGTTTTCTGTTACTTATGAAAATGCAAAAACCAAACCAGCTTTATGCATTTCATGACCTAAAGGTCACAAACACGCAAATAGGACAAAAACCGCCCAATCTGCGTACATTCCGAGCCCTTTTGCATAGCATGTCGCCACAAGCCCTATGACCACGCCCATATCTTATGCACTATTTTAGTGCACAAAAACAATCCTGCCCCGAAATTGCCCCGCAATCCCTGCCAAACATGATCTACTGCAGCCGGAATTGAATCCTCTCCATATTTCATTGGATTCACAGATCGGACAATTGGCTTTGTACGGACGAAAAAAAAGCCTCCCGAAGGAGGCTTTCTTAACTCAGTAGCGAGACCTTATACGGAGTAGTACAGGTCGAACTCTACCGGGTGAGTAGTCATGTTCACTTTCTCAACTTCTTCACGCTTCAGCGCGATGAATGCATCCAGCATGTCGTCAGTGAATACGCCACCTTTAGTCAGGAACTCACGGTCTGTTTCCAGAGCGTTCAGAGCCTCTTCCAGGGAAGCCGCTACCTGAGGGATCTCTGCCGCTTCTTCAGCTGGCAGGTCGTACAGGTCTTTATCAGCAGCATCACCAGGGTGGATCTTGTTCTCGATTCCGTCCAGACCTGCCATCATCAGTGCAGCGAAGCACAGGTATGGGTTAGCAGATGGGTCAGGGAAACGTGCTTCTACACGACGTGCTTTCGGGTTGGTCACGTATGGGATACGGATGGAAGCAGAACGGTTACGTGCAGAGTACGCCAGCATTACTGGTGCTTCGAAACCTGGTACCAGACGCTTGTAGGCGTTAGTAGAGGAGTTGGTCAGCGCGTTCAGTGCTTTAGCGTGCTTGATGATACCGCCAATGTAGTACAGAGCAGTTTCAGACATACCCGCGTAAGCGTCGCCAGAGAACAGGTTCACACCGTCTTTAGACAGGGACATGTGTACGTGCATACCGGAACCGTTGTCGCCTACCAGCGGCTTAGGCATGAAGGTAGCAGTTTTACCGTATGCGTGAGCGACGTTGTGTACGCAGTACTTCAGTACCTGTACTTCGTCTGCTTTCGCAGTCAGGGTGTTAGGACCTACACCGATTTCACACTGACCAGCAGTTGCTACTTCGTGGTGGTGTACTTCTACAGTCAGGTCCATCGCTTCCATCGCGTCACACATAGCGGCACGCAGGTCGTGCAGGGAATCGATTGGAGGAACCGGGAAGTAACCGCCTTTAACGCGTGGACGGTGGCCGATGTTGCCGCCTTCAACGTTGTGGCTGGACGCCCAAGCAGCTTCTTCGGAAGAAATGGTGTAACCACAACCGGAGATGTCAGCGTGCCATTTAACTTCGTCGAATACAAAGAACTCTGGCTCTGGACCAAACATAGCGGTGTCAGCGATACCGGTAGACTTCAGGTACTCTTCCGCACGCTTAGCAACGGAACGTGGGTCACGCTCGTAACCCTGGCCTGTCGCAGGCTCTACGATGTCACAACGTACGATAACAGTGGTTGCTTCAGAGAATGGATCCAGCACAGAAGCACTGTCATCCGGCAACAGGATCATGTCGGAATCGTTGATGCCTTTCCAACCGGAGATGGAGGAACCATCAAACATTTTACCTTCTTCGAAGAAGTCGTCACCCATGTCGGAAACTGGGATCGTTACGTGCTGCTCTTTACCGTGAGAATCGGTGAAACGCAGGTCAACCCACTTCGCTTCGCTTTCTTTGATCAGATTCAGAGTCTTCTCTGACATTTGGCTTTCTCCACTATTAGAATTTGCCAGACTCGCAGTATGCAGTGCTGAGCTTATGTTCGTTACTTGCCAATACACTTAGCAAGTAGCGTGCCAGCACTGAAATCGCTCGTAAGTGCTTATTTTTGGGACATTCCTAACCAGCGCTCCGCCCTTCTTTGCACCAATACAATGCAAGGACCAATCATGACGCACCACATTGGTGCAAAGCACTGGATTTGTCATACACATCCGCTTTGTAGTAGCGGAAATATAATACTCCAACCTTTTTTAAAGTGCTCTCTTTTGCAGCATCGATATCGGGTTTTGTTTACCTGCATCAAAAGCCGCCGCTCAAAAAGCGATCAGGAAAATAGCATTCGCGCTACGGATATGAGGTTCTGTCATCACAATCCATGTATAATGCGCGCAAAATAAACACCCGGTACTGCTTGGCAGTGCCGGGTTCGTTTTTATGACAGACACACCTGTGTACTGATTTCACTCCATTATCCGGTTGAATAGTTAACATGTCTTCTAACATCGACAACTTGCGTAACATCGCAATCATCGCTCACGTTGACCACGGTAAAACCACCCTGGTCGATGGACTGCTTTCTCAGTCAGGCACCTTGGGTCGCCGCGACGAGGGCACCGAGCGCATCATGGACTCCAACGACCAGGAGAAAGAGCGCGGCATCACCATTCTGGCGAAAAACACCGCCATCAAATGGAATGACTACCGCATTAACATTGTGGACACTCCTGGGCACGCGGACTTCGGTGGCGAAGTAGAGCGTGTACTGTCCATGGTTGACTGCGTCTGCCTGCTGGTTGATGCCGTAGACGGCCCAATGCCTCAGACCCGCTTCGTAACACAGAAAGCGTTTGACCAGGGCCTGCGTCCGATCGTTGTAATCAACAAGATCGACCGTCCTGGCGCACGTCCTGACTGGGTAATGGATCAGGTATTCGACCTGTTCGACAGCCTTGGTGCAACCGACGAACAGCTGGACTTCCCGGTTGTATACGCATCCGCCCTGAACGGTATCGCCGGTAACGACCCGGAAGAGATGGCGGAAGATATGACGCCACTGTTCGAAGCGATCGTTGAGCACGTAGAAGCACCAAAAGTAGACGTTGACGGCCCGCTGCAGATGCAGATCTCCGCGCTGGACTACAACAGCTACGTAGGTGTTATCGGTGTGGGCCGTGTGACCCGCGGTAGCGTGAGTACCAACACCCCGGTTAAAGTGATCGACCGCGAAGGTAAGATCCGTTCCGGCCGTGTACTGAAGATCATGGGCTACCACGGTCTGGAACGTGTCGAAGTTGAAAAGGCGACTGCGGGTGACATCATCTGTATCACCGGTATCGATGCGCTGAACATCTCCGACACCATCTGCCACCCGGACAACGTTGAAGCACTGCCGGCCCTGAGTGTAGATGAGCCAACCGTTTCCATGACCTTCCAGGTAAACGACTCTCCGTTTGCAGGTCAGGACGGTAAGTTCATCACCAGCCGTAACATCAAAGACCGTCTCGAGCGTGAACTTATCCACAACGTGGCGCTGCGTGTTGAAGATGGTGAAACCCCAGAAAAATTCAAAGTATCCGGCCGTGGTGAACTGCACCTGTCCGTACTGATCGAAACCATGCGTCGTGAAGGCTTCGAGCTGGGTGTATCCCGTCCGGAAGTTATCCAGAAAGAGATCGACGGCGAGATTCAGGAGCCGTACGAGCTGGTAATGATCGACGTTGAAGACGAGCATCAGGGCTCTGTGATCGAAGAGCTGGGTAAACGTAAAGGCGACATGACCAACATGGAAGTGGACGGTAAAGGCCGCGTACGCCTGACCTTCATGATCCCATCCCGTGGTCTGATCGGTTTCCGCTCCCTGTTCCTGACCATGACCTCCGGTACCGGCATCATGACCTCCATCTTCGACCACTACGGTCCGGTGAAGGAAGGTGACGTGGTCAGCCGTATCAACGGTGTACTGGTATCCATGGTAACCGGCAAGGCCTTGGGTTATGCCCTGTGGAACCTACAGGACCGTGGCCGCCTGGCGATCGATCCAAACATCGAAGTGTACGAAGGTATGATCCTGGGTATCCACAGCCGCAACAACGACCTGGCCGTTAACCCAACCAAGGGCAAGCAGCTGACCAACGTTCGTGCGTCTGGCTCGGATGAAAACATCCAGTTGACCCCACCGGTACGCTTCACCCTGGAGCAGGCGCTGGACTTCATCGAAGACGACGAGTTGGTAGAAGTAACGCCGAACAACATCCGTCTGCGTAAGAAACTGCTGAAAGAGAACGAGCGTAAGCGCGCCAAGAAGTAAGCAGACTCTACATCATGAAAAGGCAACCAATCGGTTGCCTTTTTTATGCCCGGGGCGCAGCCTATACTTGAGCCAGACAAGCCTAAGGAGAGCCCATGCGCAAGCTGTACCCCGACATCCACCCCTACGCCGAACACATGATTGCCGTCGACGAGCGCCACACCCTCTATGTGGAGGAAAGCGGCAATGCACACGGCATCCCGGTCCTGTTTGTTCACGGCGGCCCGGGTGGCGGCACCTCTCCTGCCCACCGCAGCTTTTTCGATCCGGAAAAATACCGGATCATTCTGTTCGACCAGCGCGGCTGTGGCCGTTCGCTGCCCCACGCCGAACTGACCGACAACCACTCCCAGGCTCTGGTGGCCGATATGGAAACGATCCGTACCACGCTGAAGATCGACCAGTGGCTGCTGTTTGGTGGCTCCTGGGGTTCCACCCTCAGCCTTCTCTATGCCCAGACCCATCCGGAACGGGTCTCCGGTATGATCCTGCGTGGCATCTTCCTCTGCCGCCGGCAGGATGTGCACTGGTTCTATCAACGTGGTGCCAGTGTTATCTTCCCGGACTATTGGCAGGAGTACGAAAAAGTGATTCCGGAAGAGAAGCGCGGCGACCTGCTCAGCGCCTATTACGACCTGCTTACATCGGACAACGAGATCGCCCGCATGTCCGCCGCCAAAGCCTGGTCGGTCTGGGAAGGCCGCTGCTCAACGCTGGATCCGAACGGCGATATGGTCGACCACTTTGCCGATCCGCATGTGGCGCTGGCGATGGCCCGCATCGAGGCACACTACTTCATCAACCACGCCTTTATGGAAGAGAACCAGCTACTGGACAACACCGATCGCATCCAGCATATCCCAACAGTCATTGTGCATGGCCGCTACGATATGGTCTGCCCGATCGAGCAGGCTTTTGCCCTGCAGCAGAAGCTACCTCAGGCCGAGCTGCATATCGTGCGTGATGCCGGTCACTCCGCCTTTGAACCGGGCATTACCGACAACCTGGTCGCCGCCACCGACAACTTTGCCCGCTCCCTGGCCTGACAACACCACCTGGCCAGAAACAGGGATGTTCCGCCGGCTGAATCCCGCTACAATGCGCCTTTTTCAGCCAGCGGAGTCCTGTCCATCATGAAAGCCCTGATCCAACGTGTAAGCCATGCATCTGTGACTGTTAACGGTGAATGCACCGGTGCCATTGACCAGGGGATTTTGGTACTGCTGGGTGTGGAAAAAACCGATGACCGCGCCAAGGCCGACAAGCTACTGAAGAAGGTCCTGGGTTACCGCATCTTCTCCGATGAGGAGGGCAAGATGAACCTGAACCTGCAACAGGTCAACGGCGGGCTGCTGGTTGTCTCCCAGTTCACTCTGGTGGCGGATACCGACAAAGGCTTACGCCCAAGTTTCTCCTCCGGCGCATCCCCTGCCCTGGGCGAAGAGCTGTACGATTACTTTGTCGAGCAAGCGTCTACCATCCACAATCCGGTGGCCAGCGGTCGTTTTGGCGCGGACATGAAGGTCAGCCTGCTGAATGACGGGCCAGTCACCTTTATGCTGGAAGTTAGCTAAGCGCTGGCTAAACTGCTAAGAACGACGCAGTTAGTTCGGAATAGTTTGTAAGATGTCGATTCCCGTAAAGCCCTAACGTATAACCATGCGCGCCCGCTATGCGATCACTCACCCCTTGAGTCTCTGCTGGATCGGTCTCTATCTAGCCGTTTTTGTCTGGTCTGCGATTAATCCGGCAGACACCCTCACCTGGGCCCTGGAAATCACACCCGCAGCCATTGGCCTGGTGATCCTGGCACTGACCTTTAAACATCACCCGCTGACACCACTGGTCTATCTGCTGATTCTTATTCACGCCATCATCCTGATGATCGGCGGTCATTACACCTACGCGGATGTGCCGCTGTTTGAGCAATGGGCGGAGTGGACTGAAGGACGCAACAATTACGATAAAGTCGGCCATTTTGCACAGGGATTTATTCCTGCAATGATCGCACGGGAGATTCTTATTCGTATGGCCGTCATCAACGGCCGCTACTGGCAGGCCTTCTTTATCTGCTGTTTCTGCCTGGCGTTCAGCGCCTTTTATGAGTTGATCGAGTGGTGGGTCGCCCTACTGAGCGAACAGGCAGCAGACAGTTTCCTGGGCACCCAGGGCTATGTCTGGGATACCCAGTCCGATATGTTTCTGGCGTTACTTGGCGCCATGAGTGCGTTGCTTACCTTGAGTCGGCTTCATGATCGCCAGCTGCAGGTATTGCGAGACTGATCGCTTGTTTTAGTAACGCCTTCGCCTCATCCACGCCTTCAATCATCCGGCTACGGCGGGCAGCATAATAGTGGGCATTAAACACATCGAAGTAAGCATCCAGTAACGCCGCCGACCTGCTGTCTCCCATCTGTTCCAGCATCACAGCAGCCACCTCAGCAGTACAGAGGTGGTGATCTTCATTGGGCTTGCGCAGGTTGTAACGCGTCTTGCGCTGGGTGTTAGGCTGGATCACCGGCACACTCTGCAGATATTCACTCTGACGGAAGATGCGTCGCGCCTGACGCCAGGTACCATCAAGAATGATAAATACCGGCTCACGGCCTGGCTTGTGTTCAAAATCAACCATGCGATCCTGATACGCCTCCCCTTCCGGGAATACGATATAGGGATCAAAGCCCGGATCATTCAACTGACTGAGAAGCTGATCATCGGGTTCGGTCCGACTCCAGGCGAAGGTCTCAGAATTATGGATCGTGTCCACGATCAGACGCCCGGTATTGGTGGGTTTGTAGAACTCTTTCGGATGGGTCAGCAACCAGAAACGCGCCTGCGCCCGGGCATTAACGCGGTAATCGCAGATACACACTTGCGCTGGCATCTGGCACGCTTCACAACGAATAATCTTGGAGCCACGCGCCAGGAACGGGCGGCGCTGGTGATAGGATTCTGTACTCATAACCCACCTGTTGTTTACAAGGCAGGCACTATACCAGCTCGCTCCAATCTCGCCTACTGCAGTGCCGAAGCCGGCGTCAGGGGGTCAAATAGCTGATCATCCACCCCCCAGTCCAGCTCTAATGCACCGCGATGCAACAGCGACAAAACCTGATGCAGCTCCTTATGGGTCAGTTGCGCCTGCGCCGTAGCGACATCATTGCCATGTTCGTAAAACCTGACTTGATAACGCTGCCCCTGATGGCTCACATCGACCTTGTAGAGTAAGCCCGGCACTCCCTTCTTACGCAGTTGTGGCTCTGGCTGCAGTTGCATGTCTACCTGTGCCTGTTCATGCTCAAACTGGGCCAGACCGGACTGATGTTCGCTGGGAGCCGACGCTACATGGTTGGAGTTTTTTTGCACCAGAGTACTAAGCGCACCGAGCAACTTCAGAGTAATGTTGCGGGTCAACCAGAAATCACAGCGTGGTTGGTTATTGTTGAAATTTCCCACCAGCAGAATCCGGTCTTCGATCGGATCATAGTGGAAGGTGATGGTTGCGATATTATTCATCGTCTACTCCACTAAGACAGCAGGAACTATGTCAACGCACAGACTATATGATACAAAACATTGCACCTACAAATACCGGACCACTGATACCCTAGACATAGTTCCATCCTTGCTTTAAAAGTACCTGTGAATATGAGACTCTTGTCTGGCATGGATATATGGATACAGCAGGTGTGTAAAAAGACGGCAGCACGGAAGCAATCTACACCAGCGCATTAAGCCCCTACAAGAAATCATATCACAAAGGCTTAATTCGAGTTCACCGCGCTCATACAGCTTCATTCTCATAAATCAGTTTTATACACAGAGCGCAATAATCGTTAAACCGACATCCTCTAACTCTCCAGGCACTGATGGAATATTAGCGTAAAGACTAACAAGGTATTCAAGTGATAGAAGTACAATCACGCAAGTTCCTTTACAGAAAAAAATGCGTTTGGTTTGCAGATAAACCATTCGATATCGACAATTGCGATGCTGCATTTTTTTACGCCGTCAAAAACAGTCACAACATTCCTGGATTCACCTGCGCGACGTCAAACACATTATTGATTGACCTCTCCCCTTCCGAAGACGATATAAAGAAGGCTATGTCAAAAAATTGCCGATACGAAGTTAATCGTGCAATGAGAGAAGGTCTGGCGATTAGAAAAAATAAGCACCAACAAGAATTTTACGAACTGTATACTCAATTCGTAAAAGCAAAGAGGTTTGATGGCGACCTGGATCGCTATTGGGACCTCGCTGCGGCAGGTAATTTATACACATGTCACTATCGAGGCCAACTGATTGCCGGACTGCTGACACTTCAAGACGATATGCAAGCGCGCTGGCTGCTGAGCGGCTCTTTACGTTTATCCGTTGACGATAAACAGATGACGATGATTTCAGGCTTGGCTAACCGGCTACTTGTATGGGAAGCATTACTGGACGCCAAGCAGCAGGGCATACAGCTCTTTGACTTAGGCGGCTATTATAATGGCGATGACCAAAGCAACCCTGAATATAGAATTGCCCGATTCAAGAAAGGTTTTGGAGGCAAACCTACCGAACAGTTCAAATATTCAAAATATTACTCACCCTCTCTGCGTTTTATTAAAAGGTTGAAGAAACTCAAGTGCCAACAGTAAAGTCTGCTTTTAATATCACCGCAGGCAGCATAGCCCCTGCAGTTACGCGCTTCGTCCCAAGGAAGCTGGTGTTATGCTATCACCGCTTTTCTCATGCTGGACATCCAGATCCGTTCCACAACCCCGTGACGGCAACGCCTGTCAAAGAACTGGAAAAACAGCTTTTATGGCTCAAAAGCTTTTGCCTCTTCAGGACGTTAGATGAGATTGCTACGCCTTCCTCATCGGGCAAATCCTGGGAAGTCGCGATCACCATTGATGATGGATACCAGGACGTCATAGACCTGGGCCTTCCGCTCTTTGAGAAACACAAGATCCCGGTTAGCTGGTTTGTGACAACAGATCCAGTCATCAATCCCGATTATCTCCCATGGTGGGACCTGTCATCGCTTTTAGCGAATCGAAACACAGGAAAACTGCGTGTCAACATCGATGAAAGGACGAAACTTATAGACCTCTCTAACAACGCCGATTCACGGTGGTTGAGAAACACCCTGCGCGAGCTCTTTTTGTTCGGCTCCCCAAACAAAGCGAACAAGTTCAAGCAGCAAGTGATACGAGAGCTAAGCAAACACACTGCTCTTCCACGCAATAGCTTCGTACGCCCGGACAATTTGAAAAAAGCGGCAGCATCTGATGTTATGGATATTGGCCCGCACACGTGCACTCACCCTAACCTGGCAAGGCTTTCTCACGAAGAACAGACACAGGAAATACTGTCTTCAATTAACGCACTGAAGGCGATGGGCATCGAGCCGATCAACTGGTTCTCATACCCTTTTGGTAAAGATTGGGCCCGATCAGAAACCACATTAGAGATCGTTCGAAGTCTTGGACTGAAGGGATGCGCAACCACGGGCACTGGATATGTCTACCCTGATACACCATCCTATTTGGTGCCACGTATCAGCGTAGATGGACGTTGGGATATCCGAGCCTTTAAAGCACGCGTTGTATTCGGACCGTTAACAGACACGCTTAAAAGCTTCCTGTCACGTTAACAATCCTTACCCATCGCTGTGAAATGGATAACTGGAAGCCTAAACTTTAAACAGAAGTGCCCGCAGTATCGGAGTAGCCCCCCCCCTGATAGCAGCCTCCCCAGATCGTATCCTGCTAGCTTATTAATCAACTTTTCTGAGTAATAAACGTTCAACACGTGGGTAATGAGCTGAAACAGCTAGGAGCTTCCAGAGCGAGGAACACCCAGTATAAAAACAACGGGCATCTGCTGCTCTCTTGAGAAGAGACCACTCACTACTCCCCTGCCACCCAGTCTAGTCTCAGGATGAACCTTGCAACACATCTCAGCCGGTCTTCTTCGGGTCCCAACGAACAGGCCTTTGACCGGAAAAGAAATCAATCACCCCCATAAAGGCCCCCATATTGCCCAAACTGAAATAGAACGCCAATGAGGCCACCTTTGAGATAATAGAGACCTTGAACGGCAACCGCTCCAGCAATGGATGCGTGACAGCCATAACAATAAAAACCACCTGAAGCCCCAAGAAAAGCAGCAGGGGCGGGTTATCAACCGCCAGGATCGCGGTCGAAGCAATCAGCAACAGCAGAAAAAAAGGCAACATTCTGCGCATCACCTTATTGATAAATAATCCGGCGGCTATCTGGCAAGAGGTTCTGTTGGGGTTCAAAACCTCACGGTTCAGCCAAATGCCACGCAATGAACGGTTGACGATTCGACGCCGCCGCGACATCTCATGGCCCGAACTTCGGGATGGCGTGGCAATATACGCCTTAGCTTCGGGTTCAAACTTAAACCGCTTGCCCTGCCTCAAAACAGTCAGACAGACATAAAGATCATCGGTTACAGCTTCTGCCACCCCCTGAAAGAGCTCGCGACGGATCGCGTAAATCTTACCGTCGTTAGACGTTGTACTGCCGGACTTAGACTCCAGTATTTTTACTTGGCTATCTGCCTTAATGTAGCTCTTTTGGGCACCTTTCATTTTTCCGTGTTGATCAAGAATCAGGCGCTGCCCGCCTACACCACCCACATTTTGATCAGAGAAATGCTTAACCAGCTGTCTAGCAGCATCTCGCTCCAGCACTGCATCCGCATCTGTAAACAGAACCACATCACCTCTACAGTGCGACATACCTACATTAAGCGCCTCTTGCTTACCCTTGTGCTCCTGAAGTAGATAAAACTTAAATCGCTTATCATCAATCCTTTCCAGGATCTCACCCGTCATATCCGTTGAACCATCAGACACAACAACGACTTCCAGTCGATCCTCCGGATAATCCAAATCCAGCGCATTCCGGACCTTTTTTTCGATCAGCCCTTCTCCGTTTCGCACCGCGACAAGAACCGAAAGCGAAGGCAACTCGGCATCAGGCAGCTCAACGACGGCACCTGTTCCGTTTTGTTTTCGCTGTAAAAATAGAATAAATGGGTATCCTCCAAACAAGACACCTATTCCAAGTAGAGAAATTGCAAATACGATCCAAGCAGCCATAGCTCACATATACGTCTATATATTCAATGCATTCCAAAAGGCATCCAGCTGAACATTCCAACAAAAGCGTATAGCTTACCGTCGAAAATTGACCTTTCTGTTCAGCGCCCAACCCTATAACCAAAGCAACTCGAGAGCTGCAGTTGGCTCCGCTCTATTCCCGCAATTCTTCAGCTTTTCGCAAGACACCCAGCGCTGTCGTCGACAAGCCTAGATGCCTATGAACCCTGAGCATTAAATAGAGCTTCCATACAACCATACTGCCTAACGCTGCCCATGCAGCCCCTTCAACACCAAAATGCGGAATCAGTAAAAAGCACAATACGGCATTCACAGCGACACCCAACGCCACACCACGTGCAGTATCCTTCGCATGATTGGTCATATTCAGTATCGGGACCACCGACCCAAGCCCCGCATTAACGATCTGTGCAACCGCGAGTATCGTCAAGGCCGGAGCGGCTTCAACAAACTCGTCACCGAAAATACCCAATAACCACTCACCGGCAAAAATGAGCACCAACGCAGTTGGCAGGGTAACCGCAAACACCACCCTGGCCACAAACGTCAACTGTTTTTGCAGCTTATCCAGTTCCCCGGAATTGTAGAGCTTAGCGATCGTAGGCTCGATCAAGATGTTGGCGACCGCATGCCCCAGTGTAATTAGCTCAGCTAACCTGAAAGCTGCGTGAAACTTCCCTGTCTCAGCCGTATCATCCAACATCCCGAGCAGCAGTACTCCGATACGGGTGTCAATTCCCAGCAATATCCCGGAAAGCACCAGCGGTATCATCCCACCGAACCACTCCCTAGTCCGGTACTCAACCTGGTCATGATAAAGCGATGAACCGATGTATCGCCTCATCATGTAAACATACACAAAGCCGGCACTTGTTGCTGCCAAGACCTGCATCCCCATCGCCCATCGTGCATCAAAACTATCGTTCAATAGCCACCAGGCGATAAAGATATAAAGCAGCAACAGAACCGGGCGCACCACAAGCTTAGGGAACTGACCCGCTACAACAGTACCTGCACCTCGCAGCATCCCATCCCGAATACGGTTGATACCCAGCATAACTGGCAGCGCTGCTGCGATAAGGAAGATCCACAGACTTTCCGGACCAAATTTGTCCTGCATGAACCACGCGGTAATTAACACAATCACCGCCGAGACAAGCGCCCCCAACAGTGAAAAATGGCATAACCGATGAAACAGGCCCTTGAGCAATGCCAATCGGCCTTCATCAAGGTAAATAGCAGTATTTCGGACTGCTACCGTTCTCAACCCGACAAATTGAGGCTCTGATAACGCGCCGACAAGAGTAAAGACAAATATATAGACACCATATTGTTCTACCCCCAAGGTTCTGGTTAAACCTATGGTCACCAGAAACATGATGCCTATATTAAATAGCTTCAGGAAAAGAGTTTTGGCCCCACCTTTCAATAGCCTCCTAGCAAACATAGTGCTAACGTCCCTACTCCCGGCCTGTTATAGTGAATCCAAACTTTTTCGACGCACAATATCCCAGATCCCGACGAAGACCCCGCGCCAACGGTCCCACTCCTTCTTCCTAAAAGTAATCAGCTTTGCAGTCTGATACAGGGTGTACCCCAAAATGGCGTACCAGAAAAAAAACCAGTCTACAGGTGTTTTTTTTACACTTTCTGAGAAGAAGTAGTAACGTGACAGAACGAATGCCCGACCTTTTATAAAGCGGTTAAAATTTTTCTTAGGTGCACTGTAATGAAACAAACGGGCGGCAGGGTTAATAAACAGCCTATATTTCCGTGAAACTCTATAACTGAATTCTTTATCCTCACCCTGACCGTAGCCACTCGCACTTCTATAACGATTGGAAAATTTAAATTCGTCAAATATCTCTTTCTTGAAAGACGATACACCGCCCAGCAGAAAGTCAACCTGTTGAATTTCGTTTATAGGAAAGCCTGTACGTCCGTAATCAGTAGCAAATCCGGATCGAAGCACACGCCCTTCTTTAAACCCTGAAATACCGAAAAGAACAAAAGGAATACGCTCTCCGAGAGCTTCCAGTGGCGTTAGGCCTTCATTTTCAATAATCCCACCGACCCCACCTAACTTACCATCACGATCATGTGTTTCATAAATCCGCATGAGTTGCGCGATGTAATCATCGAAGAGCACAACATCATCTTCCAGGAACACGAGGATCCGTCCACGCGCCACCTCCGCAGCCTTATTTCGAGACTCTGTTACCCCCGGAACATGTTTTTTCAGATAAACGCATTCAATCCCTCTTGCTTCGAATAATCGCTGTTTGGGGAAACCACCCAAATCACCATCATCAACAATAATGACTTCATTCGGCAACTGAGTTTGCGCCAGTATAGAATCAAGACATTTATCCAGATCATCGGGACGATGGTAAGTAGGGATAATGGCGCTTATTTCAAATTCCATGAACTTCCTCTGATCTTGTCTCAGCACCTTGGCATATTGACCAACTGCCAAGCATAAACGCACGGGCTTTATAAAACCCTCGATGTAAACGACATGGCATATAGAAAGGGCGTGTGGGAAGCACAGCCATAATGCAGTTGCGCCACATACCCAGCCCAATTCTCCCACCTAATTGTTAAAAAGCAAGGTACACAATCGGTTTGAAATCAAGTCAAACCCAGTTAGCGTGAATGACAAACAACAAAACTACAATTTCCCGCATTCGAAAAACCGACGAAACTCGGTTAAGGCACTGATTGCCGAAAGCAAAACCTGGGCGCAAGCACTACTAACCGGTAGGTTTTGTACCCGGTAAAAGGAGAGGGAGGATGAGGCAAAAAATCAGAGCGCCCGGCCGCGCAATGATGAACGCGGCCGGGATATAGGCAATTAGTTGATCACGATAAACTCTACACGGCGGTTCTTAGCGCGCCCTTCGCTCGTAGTGTTTACTGCGATTGGTTCACGCTCACCACGCCCCTCTACTTCAAGGCGCCGCTCTTCAATCCCTTTACTTACAAGAAAGGCAGCCACAGAGCGAGCACGTCGCCAAGAGAGATCCTGATTGTAAGCATCTTTACCACGACTATCGGTATGACCAACAACTCTCACCTGCAAATCAGGATAGCGCTGCATTGTATCCACGACACTACTCAGTACTGACACGGCTTCCGGCTTCAATGTCGCTTTATTGCGATCAAAGTACAAACCATCAAGGGTAGGAAGCTCTAAAACGACCTCAGAACACCCATCACAGTCCACCTCCGCATTTGGCGGCGTATTCGGGCAACGATCCTTATAATCCAGTACACCATCGCCATCGCTGTCCAGACTGCACCCTTTCACATCGACCGTTGTATTTGGTGGTGTATTCGGGCAGCGATCATCCTGATTGACGACACCATCGCCATCGTCATCTGCAGAACACCCAACCATATCAACAATTAATCCCGGTGGCGTGGCTGGACATTGGTCGATATCATTCAACACACCATCCTGGTCATGATCATAGGAACACCCAACTGCATCAACTACGAGCCCCGACGGCGTGCTCAGGCAGTGATCATCAGGATCTCGAACACCATCCTCATCAGTATCTGGCGCAACGCCCTCTTCTTCAACCCACATACCGATGTGTTGACTCGTTGATGTGCACGCGGACAAAAACAACGTCGCGACCACAAGCAAAGGAATTAATCTCAATTTAGACATTTAAATCGCCCTTAAAAATAATTCGGCATGTTTATTTCAGCTTTTGGCGCCAGATAAGCATAGCTAACGCAAAATATTAGCCCTAGATTATGTCTGAGACATTACCAAGGTTCAACCAACCAAATACTCAAAACCCAGATACTAATTCAAAACATTAGGAGCAAAAGTAAACTTTATGCTCGCTATTGCTTTTTCAGCCTGCTCTCGAGTTTCAAATGGACCGCCATAGATTCGATAAAGTATTCCTTTAGGCAAATCAACACTTATAACAGAAGCGTCAAACCCTTTTTTTTGTAGATAGGACCTATTCTTTTGTGAAGTCACGGGGCCAGTTGTACTGCGAAAATAGAAGTAATATCCAGCATCACCTAACTGCACGACGAGCTTCTTCGGAGAGATAGCAGGTATCCATACTTTTGTACCCGCAGCAATGGCGTCAAAACTTTTCAATTGGGGGTTAGTTTGCCGAAGAATATCCTGAACACTATCATTCCAGGAGCCAAACACCCGCCTCGCCAACTGGCTCAAGGAAAGCTTATCCGGTATTTTTTTCCACTCCCCCTCATCCTGACCAGAAAATGGAAACGGCAGATACCCTGCTGCTGAATATGATCGCTCAGCAGCGCTAGCCACCTCATGCATTAATGATGACCTATCTTCTGGCACATGCGCTATCTCGAGGGGACGAACCTTTGGCATAACACCCTCGGTAGCAGCGAGCACGGGAATAGTCACATCATCCTCTGCCACCTCTCCTTTCTTTGCATGATCACCTTGTCGACCGGGCCGAATGTTCTCCACCGCCTCCCCATCAGACAACAATTGATAGATAACAGGTACACTTGGCCCAGAACGTTCAGCCGCGGATACTTGCTCAAGGGGCACCTTAACGTCCGACCGAACTTCCGAAGGCAGTACCGCCTTCGTCTCAGCGCTTCGTATCAGAGTTTCCCCACCGACGAAACCACTCCGCTTTAAATCAGATAGCAAATAACCCGATACTCCAAGAAAAACCCCACCAACAACAACCGCAACGACCACACCAAAGCGAGCATTCAAACCTCGCCGTTGACCGTAATACGCGACCTCATCTTTGGGATTACTTAGAGCATCCACATGCTTGTCAGGCGGCAGTGTTGCGGCACGTTCAACACCTGCCAATTCGCGCCTTATCGGCGACCGTTCCATCTGCGACACCGGCTGCTGTGCTGGAATAGCAACCCCGGGCACCCGATTTTCACGTGCCTGTCCAAGCAGGACGGCCTCGCGCACAATATCAGAGTCTATCGAACGCAAACCACGCTCATAACCAATCAATAGCGCCCGCTCACACAGCAGGTCTATTTCTCTAGGATTACCGCATGACGCCTCAAAAAGCTCTGATACAGCTCCATTTGTAAAAAGATCCAAAGACCCACCGGACTCACTGACCCTGCAGCTTATGTAAGCAGCCGCCTCGGCTTCAGACAGTCTTTTTAGCTCCAGATGCAGATGAATACGGCTTTCCAGAGTTTTTAGAGAATCACAGCCTAAGCGCGTTTTGAGAGACTCACCGCCAAACAGCACGACCTGCAACAGCTTGTGTTGGGGAGTCGCAATACCAGACAACACCCCAAGTCCTGCCAGGACTTCATCAGAGAGACGTTCAGCATTATCAACTAAAACAACGAGCTTCCGCCCCTCCTGACTCAACTCCACCAGGCGCCCGCGAATCCTATCCACAAGGTCATTCAACCCCATTCCGTCCCTGGCGCTATCCAGCAAAGCGGCAATAGAGGCAACAACTTCGGAGATACCTGCGTCATGATCATCAATGATCAATACCGACAGCTGCTCATCTTCAAGGACACCTCTTAAAGAACGATACAGAGTAGACTTACCACAACCCTGCTCCCCGGTGACCAAAAACATGCCCATACCCTCTTTGACACCATGGGTCAAAGTTGCCAAGCTGTAGCGATATTGCGCCCCCGGAAACACAACCTCCGGTTTCGAATTAGCACCAAACGGAGCGCTAGCAAGACAATAGAAATCTAAATACATAAGCTCATATTCTTCTGAAGCAGCACTGTTTCATTTCCTTGGCATAACCTGTTACTGCAATCGAAATCCCTCACTTTGTAGAGTGATTCAGAGAAATCCCATTGCCCGGACTCAAAGGGACAAATTTATCTGAACACTTTCACTCACCTGCCTTCCACACACCACAAATCCGCCTATCGGCTTGATACAATCCAGCCCTTGATAAGCCTGATATTGAAGAGGGATGTTTGGCGAGCCCCACTGCGAAGAAATCGACCATGACCAAAAAGCGCAGGAAGAACAAACCCGCTTCCAACACTGAGACAAATTGACCTGAAGCCTACCCTGAACAACCACTATCCGCGCAAGCAATCCCCATACAGGCCAGACAACAATCAAACCTTATAATATTCTTTATACCAATCAACAAAATTACGAATACCCGTTTCAACCGTGGTGTTCGGCTGATAGCCCGTGTCGCGCATCAAGTCGGATACATCAGCATAGGTATCCGGCACGTCTCCCGGCTGCATAGGAAGCAAATTTTTCTGCGCCTTGATACCCAGACACTCCTCCAGCACCTCAATGTAGCGCATCAACTCGACCGGTTCATTATTCCCTATGTTGTATATCTTATAGGGCGCATAACTGCTGGCAGGCTCAGGATTTTCACTGTCCCAGTCAGCACGCCCCTCAGGAACACGATCAAGAACACGGACAATCCCTTCGACAATATCATCAATGTACGTAAAGTCCCGACGATGATGACCGTAATTGAATACATCAATTGCTTCGCCGGCGACAATTTTATTTGTAAACCCTAAGAGGGCCATATCCGGCCTACCCCACGGGCCATACACGGTAAAAAAGCGCAAACCAGTGCTTGGGAGCTGGAAAAGGGAGCTATACGTATGCGCCATCAGCTCATTGGCTTTCTTACTGGCTGCGTACAAACTCATTGGGTGGTCAACGTTATGGTTTACTGAAAATGGCATCGCCGTATTCGCACCATAAACCGAGCTACTCGAGGCGTACACAAGATGCTCCACACCGAAGTGCCGACACCCCTCAAGAATATTGCCAAATCCGACTATATTGGTATCAATGTAGGCACCTGGGTTTTCCAACGAATACCGAACCCCAGGCTGTGCAGCCAAGTTAACAACACGCTGCGGCCTGTGTGCTTCGAACACTTCATTCATGCCTTGACGATCTGCTATATCCATCCTCAGGAAAGTGAAGTTATCGTTCGCCTTAACCCTTTCTAAGCGAGCTTCTTTTAGGCTAACCTCATAATAATCATTGAGGTTATCAATACCCACGACTTCGTCACCCCGTTCAAGCAACCGAATAGCCACTGCAGAACCAATAAACCCAGCTACACCCGTAACAAGCACTTTCATTAGAAAACCACACCTACCTAACTGAAAAGAAGAATCATTTCATATTGAAATACGAGTATATTTCCATTTTCACGACTTTTTTATGAAAACCACATGCAGACAAAGTAACTATCTCGGAAAGGAACTAAAAAACATTTAATTAAAATCCCGACCAAAACCGTCAAAAAAGTAAAAGGCCACTTACAAAAAACCAAAAACTTTTATTTTGAAACCGCATGAGTCCATGCACTCCAGCCTACGTTCTTCCCTGGCTTAGTTGAGACTGGCGCCCAAAAAGAGCTACCGTAGTAATAATTAATAATATGAGGCATCCAGGTATCGTCCCCAACGGCCGGATAGTTCGCCACCTCATTCAGCCACCGAAAAGCCCGGAGTAATGCCTGATCCTCCCACTCCCAAACCGGGTACCCCATTCGATGCAAGATAACAGCCTGAGCAACAGCGCCCTGTAAAGCCGAGTAAACATAGTTTTCTTGAGGCGGCGGCCACGAAAACGAACCAGACCGTCGCTGATCATCAGGAAGCACGCCGTCTACCGACAAACCGTTTTTCGTTGCACCGGCTGGATTGATACCCACAGGACTGGAAGGATCAGACTGCCAGTCCTTAGCCTTGAATCGAAACCCACTGTATGCGTCACGATCACCTAACCACCCTTTAAAAACCTGCGCTGCCCTTTTGATCTCGTCCTTATCGCCCAGATAAGCCGCTATAGCCAAACGACTGGCTCCCGCAAAAGTCCCCCAGTTATTGGGGCGCACTTCGTGCGTTGAGCGCAGCGTTTTTCCAGACAAAGATTTGGTTAAGCTCTGAGCCAGCCACCTCCTGAACCTTGCATCTTTATCTTTATCTTTAGAAAGCTTTACTAAATCCGCGGCCAATACATAGGCTATAAGCTCCTTCCCGAAATCGAGCGTACGCCCTCCCTCTTCAGTACCAATCGCAAGCATACAGGCAGAAATGACCTCATCTCTGTACCGCTCCTCCCCTGTCCGTGCGTACACCAGGGCTTTAGCCAACACCATTACATTAGTGGGATCATTTTGATTGGACAGATCGGGAAGGCCCATCGGCTGATTGGCCGCTGCTTTCACCTCATCCCAAGCCACACCGGCCACAGGCAACGCCTTCAAGCGCTCAGATGAGATCCAAATATAGTCCCCGGGAATCGTTGGCAAGAGCGCCGATTCATCCGCCCCTGCGCTCGCCTGACTTTCGTAAACATCCTTGATAACAGTGTTTTGTGCGGACGACTCTTGGATGGATACCTTACTATGCTGAGACTCCACCATTAAGAGAACTACAAAAAGGCCTAGTAAACCGACCAAAATAAGCCCTCTAATTAACACCTTAAAGCCCATCTACAAGCCTCGAATAACAATAAAATCGTTTGAGCAACCAAGTTTGTCTCACGTCAACATCTCTTGTCCACAAAGATATGCAATCCAATGACCTGAAACAAAAATTAAACCTACAAGTTATTAGAGAAAATAACCTTCCCTAAAATGAAACCAGAAAATTGGTAATACCTGAAAATACAAAAACATATGACCATGATCACAAAACCTTAAAGTCCACTGCATAAGATATTGAGCGAATTGACAGCTATGAGGAATACGTTTAACCTCGCTTTTCTCGGCCATAGCGCTTATAGGAAGGCGAATCCCTACAGGTTCTTATATTTCACTTTATTTACATACCCCGTACGTCGGATTTGCTTAGATTTGTAGCTGGAAGTCCATTAAAGAAGGCAGACGTGTATAACGTATACCACACAATGACCAAAGAGCCGTTTCTGAATAAAACGACACCGGAGCTCTTTTTCGAATCCAAGATCCACAAGGGTGCTTGGAGCTTTTTGAATGCGAGCCTCAAATCGGAAGAGCCCGTCGTATTGCTGACGGGTGAGTACGGCACTGGTAAGACCCTTCTTTGCCTCAAGTTGGTTGAAACCCTCAAACAGCAGGAACAACCTTATGTATATATCTCCACCCCCATGCAAAGTTACAAAGAGGCGTTAAGAGGTATATGCAAGTCACTCCACATCGAGGCGACCTCTGAAGACAGCGAAGACTCACTGCATCGGTTAATTTACGCTTTCTTTGAGCGCAACCCGGATCATACCCTAATCTTGCTCTTAGATGATGCGCAGGAACACAATTCAAAAGCGCTCAATAAAGTTCGGATGCTGGTCAACTACAACGTGGAAGGTCGCAACCCGATCAGGCTTTTCCTGGTCGGCAGTCCTGCGTTTGTTAAGAGACTTCAGGCGCCCGACCTAGAGCCCCTGGATCAGCGTATCAAGCGCCGCTACAGCATGACCGGGCTCAACTTTATTGAAACCAAAGAATACATATACTTTCGTTTGCTGGAAGCAGGCGCCACCGGCTCACCTTTTTTCCCGGACGACACTATTCAGAGCATCGTAAGCATCACCAACGGGATACCAAGACGCATTAACAATATCTGTGACATGTGTCTACAGATAGCTACCACCGGCGGCATCGACACAATCAAAAGCCATGTCGTAAATGAAGCTGTTACATACCTAGGCTGGCAGTTAAACTCAGTCCCGTTGCCGGACAATGCAACAGCGTCCCCTTCAGTATCAATGGGCACGCTTTTAACCAGCTCGGGAACCCGTGTTCAAACGCCGATGAATCCCCCCCTCTCGACGGCCCATCCGCAGATATCACCGCCGACCGATCGTAGGAGTGGACACTTCATCACACCCGATGAACACGACTGGACTATCGAACAGCAATCTAATTCACAAGACACATACAATACAGGCCTTTATCAAGAAGAGTCTCAAGAGCAGCAGCGAGACCTCCCTGTATGGGCCTGGCGAACCGCGGTTTTTTTGTTAATAATCGCGTGTATTGTAGTGTTTTTTATACGAGACATTGATGCTTCGGCACTGGTTCAGCAATTGCTAAATCAGCAATAGAAAGACTTTTATCATGGAAAAGGAAACAGAATATACTGGCGCTTACTCAGAGCAGTTTTTGAAACAACGCCAGCGTGATTTAAATGATGCCAACCCGTCCTCACATGAGGACTGGCACACTGGACGTATGCACGAAACAGCAAACGAATACGGCAGCGCATCGCCCTCTTCTCTCGACACTGTCGTAACAGTGGCGCAGGACCAGGAATCCAGCCAAAGTTCAGAGCACCCTCAAATGACTCCAAAAACGCCGCTGGAAGCCAGAGCGCCGCGAGCTGGATTGAACAGCAAAGCTGAAAGGCAGTTAAATGCTAATTCGCGTGAATTAAGCATGATAGAGGGCAACCTGGGCCACGCACAGACACTGTTTGTCACCAGCTGCTTCGACGGCGAAGGAAAAACCACTGCTGCGCTAAACGCGGCGTTCGGACTGGCGGTTGGTGGTGCAGAACGCGTACTGCTAGTAGACGGCAACCTCACAAAATCACGCATGCACGAGATATTTTCTACGAGTGCCGGGCCCGGATTAAGTGATGTTCTCGCTGGTAAAATAGCGATTGAGGACACCCTTCATCCGACCAACTACAAGGGCCTGGACTTTATGGCCGCAGGTACTGCACAAAACGAATTAGGGAACAACATTCCCCCAGCAAGAATGAGTGCATTCCTCGACATTATAAAAGATGCATACGATTACGTAGTGATTGACGGGACTTCTATCTTTAACTCGTCAGGCCCAACGCGAATGGCCCCTCTTTTTGACGGACTCATACTCGTAGCCGCATGCGAACAAACAAAATGGGAAGTAGTTCAGAGCGCTGAGGATAAAATTCGCAATTCCGGCGGCAACATTTTGGGTGTCGTACTGAACAAGCGCAAATTCTATATTCCGAAAAAAATCTATCAGTGGTTGTCCGGTTAACCCCGGGATGAGGCAACGCCGAACATGTACAAAAAGATGAAGGCACTCACAAGGACTTTCCTGACTTTCGCAGTTGTTTGCGCATTTTTGACAGGCTGCTCAGGCTTTCAAAGTCAGTCGGATGAAGGCAACTTCGATGCCATCGATAAAACCGATGTAATCGACCATACAAAAGGTGACTCTGGGGAACCTCTGACGACCCTGACAATCACCAACGACTTTCCGGTTTTCAAGGATTACTTCATCGCACCGGGGGATGTATTGGAAGTAGCATTCCACCTGGAGCGAAAGCTTCTGGATCGTTATCCGATCACGCTTTATCACACGGTGGAAGTCAAATTCGTCAACTTGCCGAACCTTGATCAAACTCAAGATGTTCTTCCTGATGGCACGATTTCCCTGCCGTACATAGGTAGTTACAGCGTAGTAGGCAAAACGACAGCAGATCTGCAGGCAGAACTGGTAGACGTCTATTCCAAACACCTTCGCTACCCTGAAATTTACGTAACTATCAAAAACTTTAATGCCCGTGTAGAGCAGGTGCGTAAAGACCTGCAGACCGCAAGTCGAGGCTTGAGTAAGCTGGTTACTGTGCGCCAGGATGGATATGTAAGTTTCCCGATGATTGGCGACTATTACGTGGCGCGCCGAACCATCCAGGATGTCTATGAAGAAATAGCTGAAGACTATCAAAATTACATCCCAGGCCTGAAATCCAGCCTGTACATGCGTGAACAAACCGGTACTAACGTCTATGTACTAGGTGAGGTAAATACCCCTGGAGCCTATGAGATCGCGCGTCCAATCAACGTTCTTCAGGCTGTTGCTCGCGCAGGTGGATATACCCGCGAAGGTCAGACCGAGCAGGTCGTAGTTTTCCGCCGCGATGGCGACCGACTTCATGCACATCGCTTTGATATCAAAGATATGTCCACATTTGGTGCACAGGCAGCGAACTTCTACCTGAGGCCGGAAGATATTTTGCTGGTACCACGCAACAAGGTTTCCAGCGCAGCACAGCTCATGCGTGAATTTGCTGACATTATGCTCTTCCGTGGATTCAGTGCTGGCATAAGTAAAGAGCTCTAACAGCAATAAAAATACGATACAGGAAACGCTTGCCATAGCAGTACGGCACTGAGCGTTATTGGTAAACAATTAGAGTTAAATCAGAATGAAGACTCAGGACTATATCCGCGAATTTGCCACGATCTTCTTTATCCAAAGAAAGATGATTTTGGGCACAACCCTATTCGCGTTTGCAATGGGCGTGCTTTTGGTACTGTTCTGGCCAAAAACCTACGTGGCTTCGGGAGCATTGATTCTCAAAGGAAGCCAGGTACTGCAGTCCCAACAGACCTTGAGCAAGGTGAACGCGAAGGTAGACCCTATCAGAGAGGTCGATCTATTCTCTGACATGGAGATTCTGCAATCACAGGACGTGATTTACGGTGCCGTTCAACGCTTGAAAGACAACCCGAACTTCGACCTTAATCTTGATGACCCAGAAGTTGAAGCGGCGACGGCAAGCACCATTCAGGAGAGCCTGGTTGCGACCCTGATACCACGCTCTAATGTCATCAGAGCCGCCGTTAACTGGGGGAGCCCTCTTCAGGCAGAAATTATCCTATCCTCCATTTTTGAGGAATACCTGCAGCGCCGTCAGGCCGTCTTCAATCCAGAGGAGGAGGAAGCATTCTTTAAATCTCAGCTAAAGTCCTTCCACTCCAGCCTGGAGGAACTTGAAAACAACCTGCTTGCAGTGGCGGGCGGCTCAAACGCAGAAGAGCTTGATAATCGAATTCGACGCAATATTGAGCTGCAGGGTAGCCTGCGCCGGGAGCTGAACAACCTTGAGACAGATCGCATCAAGAAAACCAACGATGTTGAGTTTCTTGAAGCAAACCTGAACAACAAAGGTGTTAACCTGTTTACCTCTATCGATAGCTTAGAACTTGGCGATTTCTCGAAGAAGATTGCCGATCTGCTGATTGAGCGAGAGGAAAAGCTTCAGACCTATACGGCAAACAGTTCGGAAGTTAAACGCACTGAGGAAAACCTGCAGAGCCTGTACAGCGTGTTGTTGAACGAGGTGAGACGACATATCGAGCGCGAACGAAGCGTTCTGCGAGGCATGGAACAGCAGATTGAATCCGTTAAGCAACGTATTGCTGCTATTGACGCCGAGAACCAAGGTTTCTACAAAAACTTCATGAACGCCAAACGCCTTGATCGTGAACGTGAAGTAATCGAAGAGTCTTATCGAACATTTGCGACGCGTTTCAGAGAAGCCAAAATCAGAAACGAAACTCAATCCGACCGTTTGTTTACTGTCGGTATCGTCGAGCGCGCGCATGCTTCCAGGATCGCTACGTTCCCGAACCCTCGTACAGTACTCCCAACCAGCTTAATTTTAGGCTTGCTGCTTGGGATCACTTTAGGATTCTTCATAGAATTTTTTGATCATCGCTTTAAGCGCCCAGAAGATATTACCAATTATACAGGACTGACCTACCTGTTCTCCGTGCCAGCTCATAAATGAGCTGGTACTCCCCGGACCTCCAAAAACATACACAGTAAGTACTTTGTTGTTGAGCAAGCTGACTAGTCATGTACGCGGATATGAATGATCACCTTAACGAAACGGGCGTTTCCTATATTGACCGAGCAGTAGCTCTGTTATTGATAGTACTACTATCACCTGTCTTCCTATTTGTTTACCTGCTCGTATTTGTAACAATGGGAGGGCCGGTCTTTTATGTAGGGGAAAGACTTGGCCAACATAAGAAAACGTTTAATATCATCAAGTTCCGCACCCTGCCAATTGGCGCACAAAAACGAATTGGCGGTGAACTCTTCAACCATAAACACGAGTCAATCCCTGCTGTAGCGCAGTTTCTCCGCGATACTCGACTCGATGAGTTACCTCAGCTCGTAAACATACTTCGCGGAGAGATGGTATTCTTTGGCCCCCGCCCGGAACGCTATGAAGTATACGTAAAGCAGTGCGCTAGCATCCCCGGGTATGAGGCACGCTTCCAGGTACCGCCTGGCGTCATCGGTGTGTCACAGCTCTGCACACCACACAGCGCACCGAAAACCATGCGTGCGAAAATCGATCGTCGCTACGTATCAAGCTCATCCTCAAGCAACATTGGCTTTGGCATCTATGCCGTATGGGTGCTGGCAAGGCGATTAACCGTCCAGTTCGCATACCATTTCTGGCGTGAACGAATCAAGAATCAGCTGCTAAACAAGCGTTCGGAGCGGCGCACTGAGCCAAGAATTAAGCAACATGGCGCTACTATAGAGTTCCTTGATCAGGATAAAAGCACCGTAATTGCTGACGGTTACCTCTTGGATATAAACCACGAGTTTATACGCGTAAAGGGACGCATCCCTTTCAAGGCGGATGAGAAGTATTTATGCAGATTAACCAGTCAGTCAAAGAAATCCCTGCGAGGGCGCACTAAAAGCGCTTATTGCTACTGCACTCTGCTCAAGAATGAAGATAGCTCTAAGGACAAGATAGGAGAGTACATCGTAAAATATGAGGCGGTGTCTCCACTTAATAAATATTTGATCGATCAATATTTCCTGTACAAAGCGATCATTGCTTGCCCAAACTGAGTTATTAAGGAAACAGCTCTCAGTGAATCAATCGACAGAATGGAACAACATGCGCAACGGTAAGATGGTTCCCCGTACTGTTTTCGACCATCCGTTCACCCAGTTTCTATTCTACGGAATCATCGCGACAATCCCTTTTTATCGGTGGCGACAGCTACCCGGCCCCGAGTTTTTGAAAGTAGACTGGCTGTTGTTCGGTTTACTATTTGTACTTGTCGCGCCCTATCTGTTGATGATGAAGACAGCCCCCCGCCGGCTTAAATCCAACCTGTGGTTACCGCTTAGTCTGTTTTTGCTCTCCAACTTTGTCGCCTATCTAGTATCTCCGTATCCTGACCAGGCATGGAGCGGCATGATGCTGCTATTGCAGGGCACACTCTTCATGCTCTTTACCATGCTAATGGTAAGCGTCCGCGGCTTTGAGTCATCTTTACTATGGACCCTTGGCCTTAGCATGGGCCTCGGCGCACTTATGTCATGCCTTGGCTATTTCGGGGGAATTGAGCTTTTCAACCAAGCAGGAGAAGAGCGCGCTTACGGAGGCACCATCAGCTCCAATAACATGGCGCTAATGTGTGTCTTCACACTCCCTATTACTGTCTTTTGGGCAGTATATTCGAAAACAGTAAAAATGCGCCTGTTCGGAATGACCCTTGCTGCACTCATGGCGCTCGGCGTAGTTAGCACCGTCTCACGCGGCGGCTTTTTGAGTTTAGTGATTGTGTCCGCTTTACTCGCCTACCAGTACAAAGGACATTTCAAGCCCAAACACCTTGGCCTTCTAGTGGCCATTGTGGGCATATCAGCCGTAGTAGCCGTTTCCATTATCCCAAAAGACTTTTTTATTCGTCAGGCTTCCCTCGTTACAGAAGGCACACAGGATAAATCCTTAGACCGTCGTTCCTCCTATGTAACTGTCGCAGTCGATGCGATTGAACAGCGCCCTATCATCGGCTGGGGGACAGATACCTTCAAAAAGCTATGGATCAACTCATTAGAAACTCGCTGGTTTGATATGGAGGAGCGTCCCGCGCATAACACCTACCTCGAAGTAACGGTGGGTAGCGGTATCGTCGGACTAGGCTTTTTCTTATTTTTGTTGCTTAGAACATTTTTTAACTATCACAACTCTCAAAAAACACTTCTATCCCATGGACTGGAACGGGAAGCCCATCTGGTGGGAAGCTTCAAACTCGGCTTAGTCGCAGTAGGAATTTACTTCCTTATCAAGAGCGGCCTGGAACATAAGTACTTTTTGATGGTGATCCCACTATCCGAAATCGCTGTTAGATATGCCAGACAAAAAGTGGCTGAAGCGACCCAGCGCAATGACGCCGTGAGTTGACCTCAATAGAGGCATTCAAACTAACGGTTGGAAAAGAATCATCTCAAGAATGCCTGTGCTCTTTTTTAGCCTGGTAAGAGCCTCAGTCCTCCTGATACATCAAAAGCTAGAAAATGCCAGCAAGCTATTATTAACCGCAAACCCGGAAGGCAGTGATGGATAGTCAGACCAACTTGAAGCAATTACGTATCGGCATCGTTATCGCGTCTCTCAAGACCGGTGGAGCCGAGCGAATGGCCCTGGCTCTGGCGCACGCACTTCTTGTTAGCGGGACAGATGTACGCTTATATTGCCTGGATTCAGCTCGCTCCATGCCTCTGCCTGGCACTGAGGATGAGCAACGCGCTTTAGAACGCCGTATTTACCTCCTGGGAGCGGGTAATGGCAAGCAATCGACACTGACTAAAGCACTCGCTTTTCCAAAACTGCATCGTGAATTGGAAAAGTCGATACGTGCTGAAGAGCTTGATTTAGTTATTAGCTTCATGGAGCGGGCAAATATTCTAAATCTGCTGGGAGATACGAAGATCCCCCGTATCATCTCTATTCGCAAACACCTTACTATGGCGCTTAGCGACAAAGATCCATTGAAACGCACTCTAGTGAAGGCCGGTTATTCTTGGTTGTTGAAAAGAGCCTCAAATATCAACTTCAACTCAAGCGAAGCGGCGCAGGATCTTTCAACACTATACCCGTCAAATAAGACACCTGTTTCCGTCATAAACAACTTTTACGACGAAAGTATGCTGCAACGGGCGACAGCCGCTCTTAACGAAGAAGAGCTATCCCTGTTAGACGGCAACTCAATCGTAACATGCGGACGTCTCGTACCTGTGAAGTCACAGGCCGCATTAGTCAGAGCTTTTGCACCTGTAGCCCAAAAGGTGCCCGACTCTAAATTGATTATCGTTGGTGATGGACCGGTCAAGGCTAAGCTTGAATCACTGATTGATGAATTAAAATTGAAAAACAGGGTATTTTTAACCGGACAAAAAACAAATCCATACGCCTGGGTTTCCAGGGCTAAGGTCTTTGCCCTTTCATCAAAAGCCGAAGGCTTTCCTAATGCCCTGCTTGAAGCGATGGCGCTGTCACGCCCTGTGATATCAACAGACTGTCATTCAGGCCCACGGGAGCTACTCAGCCCTGACAGCAACCCAGCTGAGAAAACCGATACTCTCGAATTCGCCACGTATGGCATACTAACGCCTCCGCAAGAAACATCTCCGACTTATGACACTTCCCCCCTAACCGCTCATGAGCGGGCTCTAGCGGAGGCGATGGAACGGTTACTGATAGACGACGAACTCAGAGAGGAATACGGCCAGAAAGCAGCACAGCGATCGCTACAGTTCACCAGGGATAGCATCCTGGATCAGTGGCACAAGCTTATTAGCGACACTCTGGCTGTCTGAGGTACCCTCAGCTTTTCTGCCACTGCACTAGAACACTCTGTTGGCAGACATGAACTATCGCCATATCTGCCTTTCCAACGAATAGATTTCGCACTCCAGACTTCCTGGCCGGCGTAGTGTTTAAGACACCAGTCTTACGCCAGCCAAACGTTTTCGGTTTGCGCTCCAAGGCTCAGTCCATAAAGCGCCATGTTTAGGGTGTGATAACAAGCTTCCCGAAGCGCGGCCATCCCCGTACAGCCTAAGGCCTTGCGATAAGGTGATATCGATTCAGGAATGCGAATGAGGTGTTGGGCATCGCTAAAGCGATGACCAACCTACAGGCTATAAGCTGAGCCTGAAGGTGTTTGGGCCGTAGGATGTAGGGCCGCTTTCAAGCTGCCGGCACCCT
>NZ_JASBRH010000018.1 GCF_029961155.1 Pontibacterium granulatum
GTCGTAAAGGCGACACTGAATTCGAACTGGTTGTACGTCGCAGCTTTGCCGACTACATCTGGCTGTGGATTCAGGATGCCAGCCGCGAGTTTGGTCTGGTTGTAGACGCCTGATCTGAGAAAGCTTTTTTCAGAACCAGTTTTTCAGAACTAGGTTTTCAGGATCAAGGGGCGGCACCGTTGTAGGTGTGGCCCCTATTTTTCGAGAGGTTGCTATGAAATCGAAGACCAATTGGATCTTTACCGCGAGCTGTCCAAGTACGCTGGGTACCGTCGATGTGGTAACCCGCTACATGGCAGAAGCCGGTAACTACGTTGATGAGATTCACTCGTTCGACGACCGTGAAGCATGCCGCTTCTTTATCCGTATCGAGTTCCGCCCAGAGTCTGAAGACTTCTCTGCCGAGAAGTTTGCAGAAGAGTTCGCGCCACGTGCTGATGAATTCCAGATGGAGTGGGAACTGACTGCTCCGGATCACCGCCCGCGCGTGGCGATTCTGGTGTCCAAATACGATCACTGTCTGAACGACCTATTGTACCGCCACCGTACCGGTCAGCTGGATATCGAAGTACCGGTGATCATCTCCAACCATCCGGACCTGGAGCATCTGGCCGAGTGGCACGGTATCCCGTACTACCACCTGCCGATCACGCCAGATACCAAACCACAGCAGGAAGCGGAAATCGTTAAACTGCTGGAGCAGTACGACATCGAGCTGGTTCTGCTGGCGCGTTACATGCAGGTACTGTCACCGGAACTGTGTGAATACCTGGATGGTAAAGCGATCAACATCCACCACTCTCTGCTGCCGGGTTTCAAGGGCGCACGTCCTTACCACCAGGCATGGGAGAAGGGTGTGAAGATGGTCGGTGCGACCGCGCACTACGTGAACAACGACCTGGATGAAGGCCCGATCATTGCGCAGGGCATCCAGCAGGTTGATCACGCGCACTATCCGGAAGACCTGGTGGCGAAAGGACAGGATATCGAGCGTATCACCCTGTTCAACGCAGTGCGTTACCACATCAACAAGCGCGTGTTCCTGAACGGACAGCGCACGGTTGTGTTCACGGACTAAGATTCCGACTCAGTGATAAGGGCCTGTTAAGACAACAGGCCCTGATTTGACCTTGTTTGCGTTCTGATAAGCGCGACCCTTTGAGGCTGGCCAACTGTACTTGTCTCGTTCGTACAGTATCCCCCCAAACTCGGGCCAGCCTCGCTCTTTTCTTTCGCTTGATCGGTATCGGCGACAGCGTTACTGGCTAGCCTTTTCGGTATTGCCTCTCCAGATACAGCTTGAGCCAAGTCTAGATACCGTACCTTACTTTGCCTCATTCGTATCCGGGAGTGCTTTCTGCAGGGCTCTGAGTGCTCGAGCTTAGCGCTTTCCGGCGCTGGGCACGCGATGATGTCCTTGGCGACAAATATGGCTGTGCCACGACACCGAAGAACTAAACTTATAGGTGATGCCGTTTCTCTTCGTTGGTAAACCAACGGTAACCAGAGGAGTGATTCAATGAACACCTTCTATAAGATCGCTTCACTCGCCGTCATCTCGGCCTTTTCTTTATGCGTTTCCGCAGCTGAACCACCAGGTTTTTACAAGAATACCTATCCGGAGCATGCACTGAGTTCCAAATTGCAGGCGGACGGTGTGCTGATGGGTAAAGATGCTGCTTTACCTGCGAAGACACGGGAATTGATTGCATTGGGCGTTGCGGCGCAGATCCCGTGCCGTTATTGCGTTTATGCACATACACAATTCGCCCGGGCGGCGGGCGCGACTGATGCCGAAATTCGTGAAGCTGTAGCTGTTGCCGGTCATGTAAGGGACTGGAGTACGGTGTTGAATGGCATGGGGTATGACTTTGAGGCATTTAAAGCGGAGTTGGATGCCATGATGAAATCCGAGTGATAGTACTTGGTTGTGTAGCAGCGCTCTCTGAGCGCGACCACATCGTGTGAATTAACTGCCAAAGTGTCGCGAACAGAGTTCGCTGCTACAAAAGGTTGGGCGCTTTCGTAGCAGCCCGCTCCGAGGGCGGCATCTTGGTAGTTCTGACATACCTCTTTGTCGCGGTCGAAGCCCGCTGCTACAAACTCGTGCCATTCCCGTAGCAGCGAACTCCGTTCGCGACATCATCGCATGACGCAACCGTCGATATGCCGCCCTCGGCGCGGGCGGCTACAAGGCACTTCCCTACCTCCCAGCGTCGTAAATCACAAATGCGACGCCCTGATTTTTCCTCAAAATTCCGCTGCAGGCCGCAATATACGGTTGATGACCCTTTGGTTGGTCGGTTTTAGTAATCAGCGAGTCGTTTCCAGCCCCTTACCGTTTTTTCCGAAAAATTACACTGAATGAAGTTTGGAAAGTTAGCCATCTTTCCCGCTTTCTTGCCCATCTGCCGTTAGAGGGCGAGAAGCACATCCGGTTTAAGTCAGTTAGGTATAGAAAAAGGATAACAACAATGAACGCAGCCGATCTGCACAATGATTCCATCGTTATCGATGGCCTGATCTGCGCGAAGTGGAATCGCGAACTGTTTGAAGACATGAGCAAGGGCGGGCTGACCGCAGCGAACTGCACTGTGTCCTTCTGGGAAAACTTCGAAGGTACGGTTAAGAACATTGTAGAGATGAACCAACTGATCGAAGCGAACAGCGATCTGCTGATGAAAGTACGCACCACCCGTGACATCTACCGCGCGAAAGAAGCGGGTGTGACCGGTGTGATGATGGGCTTCCAGAATGCGCATGCGTACGAAGATCAGATCGGCAACGTACAGATCTTTAAAGACCTGGGCGTGGGTATCACTCAGATGTGTTACAACACCCAGAACCTGGTGGGTACTGGCTGCTACGAGCGCGACGGTGGTTTGTCTGGTTTCGGTCACGAGATCGTAGCTGAGATGAACCGCGTTGGTGTTTTGTGTGACCTGTCTCACGTTGGTCCTAACACTGCGAAAGAAGTTATCGACGCATCCAACAAGCCAGTGGCGTACTCCCACTGTCTGCCTGCTGGCCTGAAAGAACACCCACGTAACCGTACTGACGAAGAACTGAAGTACATCGCTGATAACGGCGGTTTCGTCGGTGTGACCATGTTTACTCCGTTCCTGCGTGCAGGTGTGAACGCGACCGTAGAAGACTACGTGGAAGCGATTCAGTACATCTACAACATCGTGGGTGAAGACGCGATCGGTATCGGTACCGACTTTACTCAGGGGCACGGCCAGGACTTCTTCGAATACCTGACTCACGACAAGGGCTACGCCCGTCGTCTGACTCGCTTCGGCGAAATTATCAACCCTAAAGGCATCCGTACAGTTGGTGAGTTCCCGAACCTGACTGAAGCGCTGCTGAAAGCTGGTTTCTCTGAAACTCAGGTTCGCAAGATCATGGGTGAAAACTGGGTGAACCTGCTGAAAGAGGTTTGGGGCGAGTAATTAAGCAGCCCCGTTACAGAGTATGTGACGGGGCATAGGTTGCCGGGTGATTGGGCTCCCCGTCGACTTTTGCCCCGTCGCTCCTTATCCGCGTAATCAGGTCTCACATCGAATCAAAACCGATTACGCCCGACAACAGAATTGAATTTGAGGTTTTAAAAATGGGTGTACACGCTCCAGAAATGCCAATCAACGTAGATGACGAAACCGGCGTATGGACTACCGACGCACTGCCAATGTTGTACGTTCCACGTCACTTCTTCGTGAACAACCACATGGCGATCGAAGACGAGATCGGCGCCGAGAAGTACGCTGAGATCCTGTACAAGGCCGGTTACAAATCTGCGCACTACTGGTGTGAAAAGGAAGCAGCTGAGCACGGCATCAGCGGCGCAGACGTCTGGGAGCACTACATGAAGCGTTTGTCCCAGCGTGGCTGGGGCTTCTTCATCACTGAAGAGCTGGATCTGGAAAAAGGTACTGCAAAAGTACGTCTGGAAAACTCTGCGTTCGTTTACCAGTACGGCCAGGTAAACCGCAAAGTGGATTACATGTTCACTGGCTGGTTTGCAGGTGCAATGGACCAGATCGCAGAAAGCCTGGGTTACGACGTTCGCACTAAAGCGGAACAGACCCAGTGTGCAGCTGAAGAAGGCTGCGACGTAGGTTACTTCGAAGTAACCCCACTGTAAGACGCAAACGACAAGAGCAAAGCAGGTCTTCGGGCCTGCAAAATAAAAACAAAATCTGGCACTAGGAGTCGAATTACAGCGTAGCGAACGAAGGCCTAGCGAGGCATAAATTTTCGGGGAAGCGGAGTTTACTGTAGTAAATGAGCATTTCACGAAAATTTATAACACTGCCAGGGCGAGTGCAGTAGCTGTAAACGGCTCCAGCCAAATAAAGAAAATATAAGGTGGGGTCCGATTATGTCCCAGTTTGATGTGCTGTTTGAGCCGCTCAAGATTAACAAGCTGACCATCCGTAACCGTATTGTCAGCACCGCTCACGCCGAGGTTTACGCGACCGACGGCGGTATGACCACTGATCGCTATGTGAAGTACTACGAAGAAAAGGCCAAGGGTGGTTGTGGCCTGTGTATCTGTGGCGGTTCCAGTGTGGTTTCCATCGACAGTCCGCAAAGCTGGTGGAGTTCTGTAAACCTCTCCACTGATCGGATTATCCCTCACTTCCAGAATCTGGCCGACGCTGTACACAAACACGGCGGCAAGATCATGATCCAGATTACCCACATGGGCCGTCGTTCCCGTTGGGACGGTGAAAACTGGCCGAACCTGATGTCTCCATCCGGTATCCGTGAGCCGGTTCACCGCGCAACCTGTAAGACCATCGAAGAGGAAGAGATCTGGCGCGTAATCGGCGACTTCGCTCAGGCGGCTCGTCGTGCGAAAGAGGGTGGCCTGGACGGTGTTGAGCTGTCTGCAGTACACCAGCACATGATCGACCAGTTCTGGTCTCCACGTGTAAACAAACGTACCGACAAATGGGGCGGTACCTTCGAAAACCGTATGCGTTTCGGTATGGAAGTGCTGAAAGCAGTTCGCGAAGAAGTGGGTCCTGATTTTGTCGTTGGTCTGCGTATCACCGGTGACGAGTTCCACCCGGACGGTCTGAACCACGACGATATGAAAGAGATTGCTGCGTACTACAACGCTACCGGTCAGATTGATTACTTCGGCGTTGTAGGTTCCGGTTGTGACACCCACAACACGCTGGCGAACGTAATCCCGAACATGAGCTACCCACCAGAGCCGTTCCTGCACCTGGCAGCCGGCATCAAGGAAGTGGTAGACGTGCCAGTTATTCACGCACAGAACATCAAAGACCCTAACCAGGCGAAACGTATCATCGAAGCCGGTTACGTGGACTTCGTCGGTATGACCCGTGCGCACATCGCTGACCCGCACCTGATCGCGAAGATCAAGATGGATCAGGTTGATCAGATCCGTCAGTGTGTCGGTGCGAACTACTGTATCGACCGTCAGTACCAGGGGTTGGATGTTCTGTGTATCCAGAATGCGGCGACCTCCCGTGAGTACATGGGTCTGCCACACATCATCGAAAAGACCGACGGCCCAATCCGTAAAGTGGTTGTTGTCGGCGGTGGCCCTGGTGGTTTGGAAGCAGCACGCGTTGCAGCTGAGCGTGGCCACAACGTAACCCTGATCGAAAAAGGTGAAGAGCTGGGTGGTCAGATCACGCTGGCATCTAAAGCGCCGCAGCGTGACCAGATTGCAGGTGTGACCCGTTGGCTGGTCATGGAGCTGGAACGTCTGGGTGTAGATATCCGTTTAGGCACTGCAGCCGACGTTGATCTGGTTCGCGAACTGAAACCAGACGTATGTGTACTGGCAACCGGTGGTCGTCCATACATCGATCAGAACCCAGAGTGGGGCGCAGAAGAAGGTCTGGTTATCTCCAGTTGGGATATCCTGAGCGGTAAAGTGGAGCCAGGTAAGAACATCCTGATCTACGACACCATCTGTGAGTTCTCCGGTATGTCTGCGGCCGACTACGCAGCATCCAAAGGTTCCCTGGTAGAGCTGGTAACCGACGACATCAAACCGGGTGTAGGTATCGGTGGTACTACATTCCCAACTTACTACCGCTCTCTGTACGAGAAAGAGGTGATCATGACCTCTGACTTCCTGTTGGAGAAGGTATACCGCGAAGGCGACAACCTGGTAGCTGTACTGGAGAACGAGTACACCGGCCAGAAAGAGGAGCGCGTGGTAGATCAGGTAGTCGTTGAGAACGGTACCCGTCCAAACGAAGAGCTGTACTACGCACTGAAAGAGGAATCCCGCAATAAGGGTCAGATCGACAATGAAGCGTTGTTCGACATCAAACCGCAGCCTGTACTCTCCGAGTCTGGCGACGGCATGATCCTGTGGCGTCTGGGTGACTGTGTATCCCAGCGTAACGTGCATGCGGCGATGTACGACGCACTGCGTCTCTGCAAAGACCTCTAAGTTGGGCCTACTGCGCTCGATATAGCAGCGTTAAAAGTCGGTTCGCGGTGCTCACGTATTTTATATACGCTCCGCGCCGCTCACCGACTTTCGCCTTGCTCTATCGCCGTTCGTAACGTCCCAATTAGCTGAAAATAACAGGGCAGGTCCACTGCCCGTACACCAGTTCTGTGAGGGTGAAAAATGGTTCTCGACTGGTTACCTTCTGTTTTGATCGCCGTCGCACTGTCTCTGGCAGTGATCGGTGCTGTACGCCGCGTTAGCCTGTGGCGTGCGGGTCAACCTGACAAGGTTGATCTGATCGCCGGTCTGATGGCAATGCCAAAGCGCTACCTGCACGATCTGCACGATGTAGTTGAGCGCGACAAGTACATGTCCAAAACCCACGCCGCAACCGGTGGTGGTTTTGTTCTCTCCGTAGTGTTGATTCTGGCGGTACACCTGTTCGGTGTAGATAACCAGATTCTGGCTTGGGCGCTGTTGGCGGCGTTGGTGCTGATGTTTGTGGGGGCACTGTTTGTGTTCAAGCGCCGCATGGATCCACCAAGCCGTATCTCCAAAGGCCCTTGGATGCGTCTGCCGAAAAGTCTGCTGGCGTTCTCCTCTGCGTTTATCATCCTGACCCTGCCTGTGGCTGGCATCCTGCCGGAAGGCACTGGCGGTTGGGTACTGACGATTATCCTGAGCGTAGTGATAGCAATGGGTCTGGCCGAGATGATGTTCGGTATGACCTGGGGTGGTCCGATGAAGCACGCCTTTGCGGGTGCGCTGCACCTGGCGTTCCACCGTCGTCAGGAACGTTTTGGCGGTGGTCGTTCCACCGGCCTGAAACCGGTTGATCTGACTGCGAACGATGGCAAGCCAGAAATTCTGGGTGTATCCAAGCCAAAAGACTTCAAATGGAACCAGTTGCTGGGCTTTGATGCCTGCGTACAGTGTGGTCGTTGTGAAGCGATGTGTCCGGCGTTTGCTGCGGGTCAGCCGCTGAACCCGAAAAAGCTGATCCAGGATATGGTGGTCGGTCTGGCCGGCGGTACTGATGCCAAGTACGCCGGTAGCCCATACCCGGGTAAGGAAGTGGGCTACGCTAAAGGTGGTCCCGATCAGATCATCACCCAGGGTCTGGTTGATCCTGAAACCCTGTGGTCCTGTACAACGTGCCGTGCCTGTGTGGAAGAGTGCCCGATGATGATCGAGCACGTGGATGCGATCGTTGATATGCGCCGCTTCCTGACCATGGAGAAGGGCAGCACCCCGAACAAGGGTGCTGAAGTGCTGGATAACATCATCGCGACCGATAACCCGAACGGTTATGCTCCGGCGAACCGTGCCAACTGGGCAGCGGACCAGAACCTGCCGCTGATGCGCGATGTGAAGAAAGCGGATGTGCTGTTCTGGGTATCTGACGGTGCGTTCGACATGCGTAGTCAGCGTATCCTGCGCTCCTTCGTGAAACTGATGAAAGCAGCACATGTCGATGTTGCGATCCTGGGTGACGAAGAGCTGGATAGCGGTGATGTGGCGCGCCGTTTGGGTGACGATGCCGCGTTCCAGAGCCTGGCGAAGCGTAACCTGGAGATTCTGTCCCAGTACGAGTTTAAAACCATCGTGACCACCGACCCGCACGCATACCACTGCCTGCGTAACGAGTACGGTGACTTCGGTAGCGACGCGCTGGACGGTGTCGAAGTACTGCACCACACCACCTACCTGAACCGTCTGGTACAGGCCGGTAGCCTGAACCTGGAGCCGTTCAAAGGTGGCACAGTCACCTATCACGACCCATGTTACCTGGGCCGTTACAACGGCGAATACGAAGCACCACGTGAGCTGCTGCGCTCCCTGGGCATCGAGATCGCCGAGATGGAACGTTCCGGTTTCCGCTCCCGCTGCTGTGGCGGTGGTGGTGGCGCACCAATCACCGATATTCCGGGTGAACGTCGTATCGCTGACATGCGTATGGAAGACGTGAACACCACGGGTGCCGAGCTGGTAGCGGTAGGCTGTCAGCAGTGTACTGCGATGCTGGAAGGTGTGGTTGAGCCGCGTCCGGAAGTGAAAGACATTGCCGAGATTCTGGCTGATCAGCTGATCGAGGAGGTGCACTGATGAGTGATGTAATTCGTCGCGATCCACGCGCTGAATGGATCGCCCGTAACCGACTGCACCCGCTGCATGGCACGATTGCGGTGGGTGATGACGCGGAAGTACGTGGCCCGTCTGGCCTGCTGCGTAAGAACCCACACAAAGTTGGCTTTATCGGTCCAAACGGTATCAAGCGTATCGACCGTCTGAAAGGCAACGGTGCGGCATCCGGTATGGGACGCCGCAGCAGTGGTCCGCAGGAAGTTCAGTTGCCGCTGCACAGCGTTGAAAATCCGGATTTCTACATTGTCGTGGTACCGGATCTGGTGGGCGGTCGTCTCACCAGCCAGGACAAAGATATCCTGGGTCAGGCGCATAAGATGGCGAAAGACATTGAAGGCAAGGGCGCTGTCGTCGCCGTCTGCTTTGGTGAAAGCAAAGAAGAAAACTACGACACCGCCGGCGTGGATCGTCTGATCCACCTGGAAGGTGAAGAGTACGAAGGCTTCAGCCCTGAACAGCGCCTGGCGGCACTGGTTCAGGTGGAAACCAGCCTGCAGCCGAAACACTGGTTGTTCCCGGATAGCGTGAACGGCGGAACCGATCTGGGTTCCCGTCTGGCAGCACGTCTGGGCGAACGCCCGGCTGTTCAGGCGTGGCAGGTCACCCATGAGACTACCGTAAGCCGTGGCGCATCCCAGAGCCTGGATATCACGCGTGAAACACCACGTATCCTGATGCTGCTGGAAGAGTGCGCGGATGCGATCGATGAAACCCGTCATGAGGTGAAAGCGATCGAGCTGGATTCTGTGCCGCGTGCTATCGTTCAGCTGCAGGATCAGGGCCAGGTTGCTGTGGATCCGAATGCTATCCCACTAGCCGAAGCCGAGTTTATCCTCTCTGCGGGTAACGGTATTCACAACTGGGATCAGTTCCACGAGACTGCGGCGGCACTGGGTGCTACCGAAGGTGCGAGTCGTGTGGCGGTGGATGATGGCTTTATGCCGCGTTTCCGTCAGGTGGGTGCAACCGGTACCTGGGTAACCGCGCGTGTTTATCTTGCGGTGGGTATCTCCGGTGCGATCCAGCACATGCAGGGTATCGGTCAGTGTGACAAAGTTGTCGCCATCAACACCGATGCTGGCTGTGACATGGTGAAACGTGCTGCACTGAGCGCTATTGGTGACAGTGAAGAGATACTGGGCGAGCTGCTGAAGCTGGCGCAGGAACACCGTGCGAACAAGGGTGAGGAGGGCGAACAGAATGCAGCCTAACATTAAGCAGTCATTGGATATCGTCTCCCTGGTCTCCATCGGCCAGCACCCGCAGTCCGGTCGTGTACGCCGTGCCGAGCAGGATGGTCGCGCAGTAGAGCTGGGTATGAACCTGGGCGGTGACAATCTCACCGTTCTGCATGCCGGTGACCCGCAAGAGCAGGCGCTACGTACCTACGCGGGGATGGGCCTTTCTTCCATGCAGGTGCTGAACCTGGATACGCAGGACGACGCGGTACCGGCTCTGGCCGACTACCTGCAGCAGCTGCGTCCAGACATTGTTCTGACCGGTGTACGGGCAGAAAGCGGTGAGTCCTCTGGTATGGTGCCATATTTGCTGGCGGAGAAGCTGAACTGGCCGGTGGTGGCGCGTATTGCGGATATCGTCTCTGTAGAAGACGGTGTCGCGGAAGTCATGCTGGCGCTGCCACGTGGTCAGCGTCGTGCACTTAAAGTGGCGCTGCCGTTTGTGGCAAGCGTTGATAACGCGGCACCGGAAGCACGCCAGAGTGCATACGGTCCGGGTATCCGTGCCCAGATCGAACCGCTGGCTGCGGTGAAGGAAGAGGATGCAGTTCGCAGTAACTGGTCCGAAGCCAAAGCCAAGCCACGGCCGAAGCGCTTGAAAGTGGTCAAAGCCAAGACCGCAGCAGAGCGATTCAAGGCTGCGACCGCTAAGCCTCAGGGCGAAGCGGGCAAGGTATTGAAAGGTGTGCCAGCCAAAGAGCAGGCGCAAGAGATCTTCAACCTTCTGCTAGAAGAGAAGGTGATCTAAAGTACGTGTAAGATCAAAAACCTGAGGTTGCCTACGTGGCCTCGGGTTTTTTAGTTTCGGGGGAAACAAACATTATGATGATCGTAGACCTGGTTGATGAACGAGACTTCAACGAAAAACTGATCGCGCTGGGTGTGGCCATTACACCGGATAACGTGCTCGACGAGAGCAAAGGCGCCGTGCTTGCATGGCTGGCGGATAATGAAGAGGGTAAAGCGGCACTTAAGGCGCTTTTTGAAACTCTGGAAAGTGGCGAGATCACCGTGCTTCCAGATGTGAAAGCCGTGATTGAAGAGTTGTCCGTAGCGCTTCAGTAATACCAAGAACGTATAGCAAACAGGAGGCCAGTACAGATGGATAAACACATCGTAAAACAGTGGATCGGTATTCTGCTGCTGGCCTTTATTGTTTGTGGTCTGGGTTGGCTGGCTTGGATTGATTTGGTGGGATGATTTGATTCATATCCCTCTGTAGGGTCGGCTTCAGCCGACCGGCAGCTTGAAAGCTGCCCTACAATGGCGAAATTTTCTTCGAAAGCTTAATCCGGAGCCTGCACCCTGTAGCAGCGGTCTCCGACCGCGACCTTTCGATGCACGGAATATGTCGCCCTCGGAGCGGGCTGCTACATCGTACAAATCACCTCCGATGGTAAATTCAGGGCTCGGACCTTGTAGCAGCGGGCTCCGACCGCGACCTTTCGAAGTTCGGAATATGCCGCCCTCAGAGCGGGCTGCTACATACACACCATCCCTCGAACACCCAAATCACCCCAAAAAATACTACATCTTTTGCTTCGTATAAATGCTGCTTATTTGTGCATTTATATGCATATTTGGCGCATTTTGAAGCATTTTTTAAGCATGTCGATAACGGGCAGCTTTCATCTATATGTGTCGCTAAAAGTCACATTCAGAAATTCGACTCCCCGTAATATGGAGTGGTCTGATCAGGAACCCTAATCGGATTTGCTCACAGGGGCTGTAAGAGCCGGTCCCATGGGGGAGTCGCAATATCTCTATCTCAGTGCATGCGTTGCCAATCTGCCAAGGGCAATTTGTCGTGCAGAGATATGAATGTTCGCCAAGCCAGATTTGCAGCAAAAACGCTTACGGTTCTACGCATTTGATCAGCGAGTTCGTAAACAAAAACTCGACACTACCTATCGCCGTCATGCACTGCCAAGCCGGTTTCGGTTCCCCGGCAGTACCGCTCAGCGGGGATAGACATTCTAATAAAAATACGGAGTAGTTCTATGAACCAAATGGCAACAGATCGCCCTAAGTCGCAGGAGTATACCTCCGACTATAAGGCGGGTCAGGATAACGTGCAGATCATGGGTATGGATGTCCATAACCCGGTCTTCACTACCAGTGCTCTGGCCATCCTTTCCTTCATCGTACTAGCATTGCTTTTCCCTGCTGATGCAAAAGAGATGCTTGTTGGTGCACGTACCTGGTCTATCGAGACTTTCGATTGGCTGTTCATGATCGGCGGTAACGTCTTCGTTCTCTTCTGTCTTGCTTTGATTTTCCTGCCTGTAGGTAAGGTTCGCTTGGGTGGCGCTTCTGCTAAGCCTGAGTTTAGCCGTATGTCCTGGTTCTCCATGCTGTTTGCTGCAGGTATGGGTATCGGCCTGATGTTCTGGAGTGTGGCCGAGCCGGTTGCTTACTACACCGATTGGTGGGGTACTCCACTGAATGCTGAAGCAAAAACGCCGGACGGCGCGTCTGCTGCGATGGGCGCAACCATGTTCCACTGGGGCCTGCACCCATGGGCGATCTACGGTGTTGTTGCACTGGCACTGGGCTTCTTTACCTACAATAAGGGCCTGCCGCTGACCATTCGTTCTGCTTTCTACCCTCTTCTGGGTGAGCGCGTATGGGGTCTGCCGGGTCACATCATCGATATCGTAGCTGTACTGGCGACTATCTTTGGTCTGGCGACTTCGCTGGGTCTGGGTGCATCCCAGGCGGGTGGTGGTCTGAACTTCCTGTTCGGCATCGAAAATAACATCTCCACGCAGGTAGGCATCATTGTAGCGGTATCTGCAATCGCGATCTTCTCCGTAGTTCGTGGTCTGGATGGTGGCGTTAAGATCCTGAGTAACATCAACATGACCCTGGCGGCTGTGCTGATGCTGTTCGTGATTCTGGCGGGTTCCGTTGCAGGTTTCTTCGGCAACCTGTTCGATACTGTCGGTGCATACGCAGAAGATATTATTCCACTGAGTAACTGGATGGGCCGTGAAGACGAGAAGTTCTACAAAGGCTGGACCGTGTTCTACTGGGCGTGGTGGGTCTCTTGGTCTCCATTTGTAGGTATGTTCATCGCGCGCGTATCCAAAGGCCGTACTGTACGTGAGTTCATGATCGCTGTACTGCTGATCCCGACTCTGGTATCCGCTGTATGGATGGCTGCTTTCGGTGCGCAGGCACTGGATCAGATCCAGAACAACGTTGGTCAGCTGACTAACGGTCTGGGCGATGTATCTCTGGCGATGTTCAAGATGCTGGAAAACCTGCCAATGGCTGAGATTACTTCTGCTCTGGCCATCGTGTTGGTACTGGTATTCTTCATCACCTCATCCGACTCCGGTTCCCTGGTAATCGACTCCATCACCGCAGGCGGTAAAGTAAATGCGCCAGTTCCACAGCGTATCTTCTGGGCGGTTCTGCAGGGTGTTATCGCAGGTGTACTGTTGTACGGTGGCGGCTCTGAGGCGCTGACTGCGCTGCAGGCAGGTGCGATCACCACTGGCCTGCCGTTCACTGCAATCCTGCTGCTGATGTGTGTCAGCATCTACAAAGGCCTGAAAACTGAGGTTTAAGGGTTGTAGCTAACAAGCACGAAAGAAAAAGCCGATGGGGAAACTCATCGGCTTTTTTGTGTCTGCACAGCCTAAAGAACGGGCTATTTCACTTCCTTGCTGACTTTCTCAGCTAGCAAACACAGCATCTCCCACATGAGGGTTGCGCCAACCAGGGCCGTAGCGCCACTGGGGTCAAAGGGTGGGGATACCTCAACCAGATCAGCGCCAATCAGGTTCAATCCGCGTAAACCCCGTACCATCAATTGGGCTTCAACGGTGGTGAGACCGCCAATCTCCGGGGTGCCGGTGCCGGGTGCAAACACCGGATCGAGACAGTCCACATCAAAACTGATGTAGGTCGCCTGATCACCCACCACTTCACGTGCGACTTCCAGTGCCCTGCTAACGCCAAGCTCAGTGAATTCTTCTATCCGCATTACACGGATGCCCTGGGCAAGTCCCCAGTCATCATCACTTTCGCTGTAAAGGCCACCTCGGATACCGATCTGAACGACACGTTTGGGATCAAGAATACCTTCTTCGATGGCGCGGCGGAAAGGTGTGCCATGGGTGTATTTGCAGTTGCCAAAGTAGCGATCCCAAGTGTCGGTATGGGCATCAAAATGAACCATGCCGAGTGGACCGTGCTTTTTGGCGAGTGCTCTTAATACCGGCAGACTGACAAGGTGATCACCACCCGCGCCCAGGGGCACGATATCGTGCTCAACCATCTCGGAAACAAAGCCCTCAATCATATCCAGCGTTTCTTCGATCTGGAGTGGATTAACCGGCGCATCACCAAAGTCGGCGCATTTTGCCAGCTTAAACGGGCTGAGGTTTAGCACCGGGTGAACCTTGCGCATCAGTGCGGAAGCGTCGCGTATCTGTCGAGGACCGTGGCGGGCGCCGGCACGGTTGGTTGTACCGCCATCCCAAGGCAAGCCATATAGCCCGATATCGGCCTGCTTTCCTTCAGCAATGGTGTAGTGGGGCAGACGCATAAAGGTTGCAATGCCGGCGTAGCGGGGAACGGTTTCAGATGCCAGAGGGCTGAAGCTGAGCTCGGTTTGTTCAAGCATTTTGATTCCTCAACTCGAAGTGTAAAGGTTCACTGTATGAGTTGAGGAGGGTGCGATAAATGGCAATTCCGGCAGCTAAAGTTTCCGGAAATGGTAACTAAGCTGATTGGAGTGATTCTATGTCGGTTACGTAGCGGTTTTCGCAAGACTGGTTTTATCGGTGTTTTTGAAAGCGGTCAGCAGGGCCTCGCGTAGTATGTTCGGCCGAGAGTCCCGTTGCACAATGATTTTAAACGGCACCTGGTAATTCAGGGTGTCGGGTAACAACGCACGCATCAGTTGTTTATCATTCCAGAGGGCGGCGTAATGCTTGGGCAGAAAGCCGACGTACTGTCCGCTGAGGATGAGGGTAGCGATGCCTTCTACCTGATAGGAGGTGGCACTGGCCTTCAATTGCGGGAACTGTTCCTTTAGCATCATCGAGTGGGTGTAACCTGGTGCGATAAAGTCATGCTGCTTGATGCTGTTGATGTCGAGCTGATCGTTGGGAACGTCATACAACGGATGGTTGTGTCCGCAGTAGAAGAGGGATGTTTCTTGGTAGAGATCATAGTAGGTCAAACCGGGCAGCTCATGGTGCTGCGGTACGATGCCCATATTGAAACGCCCCTCGATGACGGCGCGCTCAACCTCGTTGGGTGCCGCCACCTGAAGGTTGATTTTGACCTCAGGCTCCTGCTGGTGAAACGCGCCCAGAACGTTGACCACAGGAGAGTTTGGGTCGGTGAGCATGTTATCCGTGAGCCCCAGCGTTAGCTCACCGATCAGACGGCTGTGCACTGCATTTACATTGGCCCGAAACTTCTCCAGATCAACCAGTAACTCTTGTGTCGCTTCATAGACCAGGCGGCCGTGATCGGTGAGCTGAAATCCTGAACGGCCCCGTTGGCACAGGTGCATATCCAGACGGGTTTCCAGATCGGACATCTGGCGACTGATCGCAGAGCGGCCGATGTTAAGCTCGACCTCGGCGGCGGAAAAACCTCCGCACTCCACCACGGTTTTAAAGATGCGCAGCAGTTTCAGGTCGATGTCGGCAACTTGTCCGGAGAGGCTTGTTCTTTTCATGGGCAGAAGCAGGGCTGTAATAAAGATTTTCTTCAGAGTAACCGAAAAAAGCCCTGCGGACACAGTCGGCAGGGCAATTTGGGAGTTGCTCGGTCGAACGTTTAGATCTCGTTGCGGCCCAGTAGGCGCAGGATGCGGTTCAGCTTGTCCTTGCCGCCGATGCTGTCATAGTGTTTTGGCCAGACCGCTGTTGTGGCTTTTTCGATCCACTCTTTTTCGTCGTTGGCCGGATCGCTGATCACCATACCTTTTTTAACCAGCTGCTGCTTGATACGCGTTTCGTTGGCGGTCAGGAACTCCGCGCTGTACTTGGTTGCCGCTTTACCCGCTTCGATGATTGCTTGCTGTACTTCAGGTTTCTGTTCCTGAAACAGGGCCTCACTCATGATCAACGGTTCGATAGAGAATATATAGCGGATGTTGGTAACGTACTTCTGAACCGTATCGAATTTCATCGCATCGACGGTCACATAAGGGTTATCCTGGCCATCCACCACACCCTGCTGTAGTGCCGTAAATGTTTCGGACCACGCCATCGGTGTGGGATTGCCACCCCAAGCTTTATAGGTGTCAATCATGATCTCGTTTTTAGGTACTCGCACGATAATCTGCTGCAGATCCTCCAGCGTTCTGACTGGTTGCTTGGAGTTCGTCAGTACTCTAAATCCGGTGTAGGCCCAGCCAACAATACGGACGCCCGCATCCCGAACCGTATTTTCAACGAGTTCTTCACCCACTTCCCCTTGGGTTAGCAGTTCGGCTTCTTCAAGGCTCTGAATAACGTACGGTAGGGTAAAGATACCTACGGTAGGGGAGAACGGGGTGACGTTGTTAATGGCAAGAATGGAAAAATCCAGCGTACCGAGTCCGGCTTCAACAACAGTATCCTGCTCACTGCCCAACTGACTGTTCATGAACAACTGGCCGGTGTATTTGCCGTCGGTCTTGGCTTCCAGATGCTCCACAAACTTCAGGCCAAAGGCATGTTGCGAGCTGCCTTCGGAATCACCACCAGCAATTTTCCAGGTTGTAGCAGCGAAGCTGGAGCTGCTGAAGAGCAGTGCAGCGGCAAGGGATAAGGCTTTGGCATTATTATTTTTATACTTCATATCTACCTCAGAGTGGTTGTGTTTATCTCCAAGACCTGTAGCGGAGTCGTCGCCCTATATGACAAGTCTGAGATCATCCTGCGCCAATCCTTTCAGTGAATAAATGCAAACATTCGGTTGTTTAGTTGCTTGTTTTGGAAACAGTTGGCCGATTGGCTAAATCCTCACCAATTCGTTAGACACTTTGAATTGCCACCAGTTTGATAGAGGATCTGGCCCATTAAGGCTTTCCGCAGGTCCCGTTGGGTAGATCACGATGAAGCATTGTTTTTATAACCGTGACGGTAGTAGAAACGTTCGAGTTCATTCTGTTTCGGATACTCGCCGGTGAATGTTTTTACATAGTCGGGAATCCTGATCATGCGATCGGCGAGTGACTCTTTGGTTTGCATCGAAATGTACCCGATTTGAACAAGATAGATCGTTCGGGCGTGGACATCCGCTTGCAGATCACTAAAGCCAAAGCGACTGAACATCCGGCTTAGCGATTCCAGGCGAATAGCGTCAGCCTGTTTCACTTCACTTTGTATCTCTCTGGATTGCAATGACCAGCTGCGAATCGCGAATTCAAATCGGGAATCGAACAATGTGTCATCCAGCCAACAGTCAAAGACGTTTAGCGTCGCTTCGGCCAGTGAGTCTGCATAGGCTTCAGATTGCGTGATGATGCTGCCGGTATTTTTATCTTTCCATGCGTCGACCAAAGCGCTTAACAGCTCCTCCCTGTCGGCGAAGAACCAATAGAAACTCGTTCGTGAGATGTTCAGCCGCTTAGCCAGCGTTGAGATCTTTACTGCGTCTACGCCAGATTCGAGCAAAATCTCAATTGCTGCTTGAAACCATACTTCGGGAGACCCGCGCCATCCGCTGTCGTTTGCTCGTTGCTTCTTCATAGTGACCTTTTATCTGAAAGAGTCAGTAAATTGTACAGAAACGGCATGGATAAAAATAATTTTAGAACCTTAATGTTCATTATGGTCATTGTAATTGACAGGTGTGTACATTTATTTTTAGGATCGTTGATAACGGCGCTAGCTTTCAATTTATTTACCGGTGCCAACATCCCAACGTGGAGAGGAGTTCAACTGTGTCGAATGATCCGTTATTGCAACCTTATACACTCAAGCACCTCACACTTCGTAACCGTATCATCATGACGTCTCATGAGCCGGCTTACCCGGAAGATGGCATGCCCAAGGGGCGTTACCGTGCCTATCATGTGGAAAGGGCGAAAGGTGGTGTTGCGATGACGATGACCGCCGGTTCTGCCGCCGTATCCAAGGATAGTCCCCCTGTGTTCAACAACTTGCTGGTTTACAAAGACGAAGTTGTGCCATGGATGAAAGACCTCACCGATGCGGTGCACGAGCAGGGTGCAGCGATCATGATTCAGCTCACCCATTTAGGCCGCCGCACCCGTTGGGACAAGGATAACTGGTTGCCGGTGGTCTCGCCCTCCCATCACCGGGAAGCCGCTCACCGAGCGTTCCCGAAGAAACTGGAAGACTGGGATATCGAGCGCATTATTAAAGACTATGCTGACGCCGCTGAGCGGATGAAGGCGGGTGGCATGGACGGGATCGAACTGCAGGCTTATGGCCATCTTATGGATCAGTTCTGGTCGCCGTTAACAAATGAGCTGGACGGTCCGTATGGTGGCTCGTTGGACAACCGGATGCGCTTTACATTTGATGTGTTGACGGAGATGCGGAAGCGGGTTGGGCCGGACTTTATTATCGGTGTGCGCTACACCGGCGATGAGATGCTCGCGGGCGGATTAGAAAAAGAGGATGGTTTGGAGATATCGCGCAGGTTGCAGGAAAGCGGCATGGTCGATTTCCTGAATGTAGTGCGCGGTCATATCGACACAGATGCCGGATTGACGGACGTTATTCCGATTCAGGGCATGGCAAACAGTCCGCACCTCGACTTTGCAGGTGAAATTCGCAGTGCAACCGATTTGCCGGTCTTTCATGCGGCCAAAATTCCGGATGTTGCAACTGCGCGACATGCTGTAGCGTCCGGCAAAGTGGATCTGGTCGGAATGACCCGCGCGCATATGACCGATCCGCATATTGTGCGCAAAATCATCGACAAGCGTGAAGAAGAGATACGCCCTTGCGTAGGCGCAAACTATTGCCTAGACAGGATCTATCAGGGCGGTGCGGCATTCTGTATCCATAATGCGGCCACCGGTCGCGAAGAAACCATGCCCCACGAAATCCCCAAGGCGGATGTCAGCAAGAAGGTTGTGATTGTGGGTGCGGGGCCTGGTGGTCTCGAAGCGGCGCGGGTTGCAGGTGAACGTGGTCACGATGTGGTTGTCTTTGAGGTGGCGAGTGATCCGGGTGGACAGGTGCTCCTGACGTCGCAAAGCGAACGCCGCAGGGAGATGATCTCTATCATCGACTGGCGTATGGCGCAGTGCGAGCGGCTTGGCGTCCGTTTCAGGTTTAATACGTGGGCAGAGGCTGGAGACGTTGAAGCAGAAAACCCTGACGTGGTCATCATTGCAACCGGCGGTCTCCCGCATACGGAGGTGCTGGAAAAAGGTAACGAATATGTGATCTCTGCCTGGGACATCATTTCAGGCGATGTGAAACCGGGCAAAAACGTCCTCATATTCGATGACGCTGGTGATCATGCGGGGCTGCAAGCTGCGGAAATCATTGCCAAAACCGGTGCCCATGTGGAAGTGATGACGCCCGATCGTTCTTTCGCGCCTGAAGTGATGGCAATGAATCTTGTACCTTATATGCGTACGTTGCAGTCGCTGGATACGGTCTTTACGGTTAGTTACCGCCTGGAAGCGCTGGAAAAAGAAGGGGGGATTCTCAGGGCCACGATCGGCAGTGATTATGGCGGAGTTGCCAAAGTGCATGAGTACGATCAGGTTGTGATCAATCACGGCGTTATCCCGCTGGATGATCTGTACTTCGAACTTAAACCTAGCTCGTCAAATCTGGGTGAGATGTCTCATGAACAGCTGATTCTGGGGCAGCCGCAATCCGTCGTGCGTAATCCAGAAGGACAATTCCAGTTGTTCCGTATCGGCGATGCGGTATCCACGCGTAATACGCACGCTGCGATTTACGATGCGCTGCGGTTGCTGAAGGATATCTGACGGTTGGTGCGGGGTTGGGCATTCTGGTTAGCCCCGTATTGCAGAGCATGTCTGTGTGCAAGGCGTCATCGCTCAGATAAAGAATGAGGGTTAGTGCATCCGTGTTTGAGTTCCAGGTACTCACGACCTGCGATGAAACGCGCTAACCCCCGCCGTTTCTTTGAGCGTTGCCAGAACGGGGCTGGCTGGCTTAAGTCATCTGATACTGTGACAGCAACGCCAGCATCTCATCCTTACGTTCACGGCTCGCGAAACTGTATTCGAAGCTGTTGCGTGCCAGTTCCAGAGCTTGCTCTTTGCTCATGTTGAGTGAGCGGTAGAGGGCCATAAAGTTCTCCGTCATGTAACCGCCAAAGTAAGCCGGATCGTCGGAATTCACCGTCACTTTCACACCGGAATCCAGCATATCCAGGATGTTGTGCTTGCTCATGTCGCTGAACACTTTCAGGCGGGTGTTAGACAGCGGGCAGACGGTAAGGGCGATCTTGTCTTCGATCAGTCGTTTGATCAGTTCCGGATCATCGGAGGCACGTACGCCGTGGTCGATACGGTTGATATGTAGCAGGTCCAGAGCGTCGATCACGTTCTGGGCCGGGCCTTCTTCACCGGCGTGAGCAACCAGCAGCAGTCCCCATTCCCTTGCTTTGGCAAACACACGCTCGAACTTGGCGGGAGGGTGACCTTTCTCGGAGCTGTCGAGGCCGATACCGATGATCTTGTCCAGATGCGGCTCAGCCTGTTTAAGGGTCTCAAATGCCGCTGCTTCACTCAGGTGGCGCAGGAAGCACATGATCAGGCCGTAGGTGATACCAAACCGGGCTTTGGCGTCGTCCAGCGCACGGCTGATGCCGTTGATTACGGTTTCGAATGGGATGCCACGGTCGGTATGGGTCTGCGGATCGAAGAACGGTTCGACATGGATCACGTGCTGGGCGCGGCAGTGCTCGATGTAGGCCCAGGTCAGGTCGTAGAAGTCCTGTTCTGTCTGAAGGACATTGGCGCCCTGATAGTAAAGGTCGAGGAAGTCCTGCAGGTTGCCAAAATCGTAGGCGGCTTTCAGTTGCTCTACGGAGTCGTAGGGCAGTTCAATCCCGTTACGGTCTGCCAGCTTAAACATCAGCTCCGGCTCAAGCGTACCTTCGAGGTGCAGGTGCAGTTCGGCCTTTGGCATTGCGTTTAGGAAGTTTTCCATAGGAAGGTCTCTATCAATGGGAGTTAGTACTAAGTGTAGACGTGCGTGTTTGTAACGCGTAACACATTGAAAGAAAAGAGGGGATTTAGAATTTAGGTGTTAGTCCTGAGTCGCGCCGCAATTGAGCTCGACTGAGCTGGGCAGGACATCCGGGCGTGTATATTCGACACGGTTTCGACCATTCTCTTTTGCGCGATACATCGCCGAATCGGCACGTACCAGAACTTCAGAGATGTTCTCTTGGCCACTAGCGACAGTAATGCCCACGCTGATGGTGATCGGGCAGATATCACTGATGAAAGCTTTCTGGATCTCGGTACGGATCTTCTCACCGAGTGTGATCATATCGTTGAGGGTGCTGTTGTTGGCAAACAGCAAAAACTCCTCGCCGCCCCAGCGACAAATAACGTCAGATGTGCGAACGGTTTTCTTCAGAACCTTACCAAGCTTTTTGAGGGTATGGTCGCCAACCTGGTGGCCGTGAATATCGTTGATTTTCTTGAAGTGATCCACGTCCAGAAACGCGATGCCCAGCGGGGTATCCTGGCGCTGTGCCATGTTCATTTGCGCTTGCAGCTGTGTCATCCCTTCACGTCGGTTCAGCAGATTGGTAAGCGGGTCGTACGACGCCAGTTTCTGCAGGTTCTGCTCGGTATGTTTTTGGTCGGTGATGTCATTCACCATGCCCACTGCGCGGACAGGCACGCCTTGCTCATCACGCTCACAAATGCGACCTCGATCCTGCACCCAAATGTAGTGGCCATTGCGGTTTTTCAGGCGGTAGGTGGCATCGTAACGGGCGCGTTGGCCATTGAGGTGGGCCTGCAGGTTGGCCATCACCAGCGGTGCGTCTTCCGGATGGACATTGTCTTTCCAAGTATCCAGAACACCCGGCATTTCATCCGGGCCGTATCCAAGGAGGCGTTTCATCTGGGGGCTGAAGTTAACTGTGCCTTCTTTGATATTCCAGTCCCAGGTGCCGTCGCTGGCTTCCTTCAGCGCAAACATTTCTGCCGCATTATCAGTCGTGGTTTGTGGCTGTTGTAGCACGCGGTTAGTGATGTCTCGTGCGACGGATAGGAAGTAGGGATGACCATCCCAGCTAAAGTGAGTGGTGTTAACCTCCACTTCAACCTCATGGCCGTTTTTATGCAGGTGACGACCAAGGAAGCGGAAACAGTCAGATTTGAAAATCTCGTGGGCGATCACTTCCCAGTGCGGTGCACCATGAACGTCTTTTTGCAGGCTGAGTACGCTATGGTGGAGGATGTCCTCTTTGCTCATCCCCAGGCTTTTCCAAGCCTGGGTGTTACCCCAAACAATATTGGAGGTTACCGGATCAATCAGGTATACGGCATCCGCCAGGTGATCGAACAGAGCTTCCAGAGCAGGCAGTTGGGTAAGGTTCTTTGCGGACATCGTGGCTACTACATCATCGGATGTGAACCTTCAATTTTATTCGAGTAAACAGTCAATAACCAGACTGAACATGCCGCTTTGGTACATGAAAACACTTAGGTAGAAATAATTATGCTGGCCAGGGCACTAGCGGCGATTTTGTACCCCTAGAAATGGGAGCATTATGCTGCTTTAGCTCGCGGAGCTCGGCGGTTCTTGATTAAGGTGTAGCCGCCGGAGATGACAATTAGAGTGCCACCCAATAACGTCATCAAGTCAGGACGTTCACCGAAAACAAAAATACCCAGAATCAATGCAAAGATAAGACGGGTGTAGCGGAACGGTGTGACCACCGATACATCACCGGCACGCATGGCGATGGTTAACGCATTGTAGGCGATTACACCAAAGATGATTGAGCCGAGAATCTGCATGGATGCGCCTGGATCGAATGAGATCGCTTCACCTGAGTAGAGTAGCAGGGCAAAACCGGTCGGCATTAACACAAAGAACCCGTACACGCCCAGCTGCATATTCGATAACACCGGCGGTGCTGCGCGCGTTGCCAGGTCGCGCCCGGCAAATCCCAGAGTACCGATTACCGCGAAGATGGATGCGGGCGTAAAACCTTCCAGGCCAGGTCGGATAATCATCAACACGCCCACAAAACCCACCAGAATCGCCAACCAACGCTTAATGCCGACTTTTTCCCCGAATAGCAGTGCGGCACCCATTACCACAACGAGTGGTGTAGCCTGCAGAATGGCCGAAGCACTCGAAAGCGGTGTGAGCGTGATCGCGAGGGTATAAAACAAACGGCCGGTGATTTCAGACAACGAGCGCAGCAAGATTGGCTTGGAGAGCAGTGCAGGATGGATGATCTGCTCGCCCCGTTGTTTGGTGAGCAGCATAAAAAGCAGCGTGCCGCCTAAGCCAAACAGTGCAAGTACCAAACCGGTTGGCATGTTCGCCGAGGCGGCTTTGATAAACATATCCTCCACGGCAAATGCGGCCATGGCAAGGATCATAAAGAGGCTGCCTCGAGTGTTGTCCAACGGTGTTCTCCTGTGAGTTAAGCGTAAATCATCCATCTTCTGACGACGGTGACAGGGGGGGGGACCTGTGTGCTGCCACCGGTGCTTACGGCAGTTAAGACCTGCTCAGATTAATATTGATCAGTGCTCCGAAACAGATACAGGCCGATTATTTTTCCGGGGTACAGCGTGGATAATGGGTCTTAGACGTTGAGCTGATCGCTTCTTGCTGATGCTTTTGCTACCGTGATTTATGAATCTTTCAAGGAATATAGTTCATAAAAAGCGAACGGTATGGAAATAGTCGGACTGAAAACCTTTAAAGCGGTTGTTGATGAAGGTGGTATCAAAGGCGCTTCCGAAAAGCTGCATACGGTGCAATCTAATATCACTAGCCGTATCCAGAAGCTGGAAGAGGAGTTGGATGCGAAGCTGTTTGGTATCACCGGGCGCAAGCTGGAGCTCACCCCGACCGGGCAGCTGCTCTATCGCTATGCCCAGGAGATTCTGCAGCTTGAGCAGCAAGCCGCCTCGGCGATCCGCTTGAGTAAAGGCAGTTATGACCTGCGCGTGGGTACGCCAGAAACTTTTGCTGCGGTTCACCTGCCACGGGCCCTGAAAGCGCTGAAGCAGGCCTATCCGCAGATCCGGCCCAAGATCCATACCGCCACCAGTGCTGAGTTGGTGATTGCGGTGCAAAACAATAAAGTGGATTGTGCGGTGGTGGGCAACGTGACGCCACACGAATCGATTCGCTCCGTGCCCATCGTGGATGAGTCGCTGGTGGTCGTGACGCCGCAGGATGGTGAATATGAACAGGTGCTCTGTGTGCGGGAAGAGGGCTGTGCCTACCGCAAATGCGCGGAAGCCTGGCAGCAGCAGGCGGGGCGCAGTGATGATCAAAAGCTGGTGATGAGCAGCGCCGATGGTGTGCTGGGCTGTATCGCGGGTGGCTTGGGCTATACGGTGATCAGTGAGAACATGGTGATCGGCAGTCGATATGAGAAAGACTTGCTGATGGAGAAGGTCTCGCACGGAGACGAGTATGTGCACGTCTCCATGATCTACCGTAAAGACAATCCTCTGGAAGAGGGGATACAGCAGCTGATCGAGATGTTTCCAGCTAAGATCTCCTGACGACCGACTTTAGCCTTTAGCTTTCTGCGCAATCAATTCCATTGCAGACTGCCAGCTATCCAGGCCGCCATTGGCTTTAATCGCTTCGATGCCTTGCAACGTGAATGTGCCCTCAGTGGCAATCGAACGACCGATTTCGCCGTAGCGCTGTTCGGGTTTGGCTTCAGCAAAATCGACAGCGCTGCTGATGGAGTGTGCGACCATTTTGCGAGCGGTGGCTTCATCCATACCCTGTGCGCAGCTCCAGTCGATCAGTTGCTGGATCAGGAAGTAGCTCCAGCCGTGCAGGCAGGCGTGACTGAGGGCGACGTCAAACAGCTCTTCCGACTCGAGGGGGACTGCGGTGCCCAGTTGGACAAACAGCGCTTCTACCACTGGGTTTGCAGGATAAAGTGGGATTGGGCCGGAACACACCTCGGCACTGGTGGAAGGCATAACGCGAACCAATTCGCACTGCCGCAGCTCTGGATGACTTCGCAGTTGCTCGATAGTGACACCGGCGAGTGCGGAAATCACGGTCTGACTCGGTTTGAATGTCAGGCCATTTATCAGATCGGACAGTGCATCCGGGCGCACTGCTAGCAGGACAAGGTCACTCTGATCGATCACTGCTTGGTTATCGGTCGCGATCTCGCAGTTACAGATATCAGCAAGTTTTTTGGCGACCCTCGCACCGCGTGGCGAGAGGATAATGGTACGGGTGTCGCCGCTGTGGCGAAGTCCTTTTACGGTATAGCTGGCCAGGTGGCCAACGCCGAGAATTCCGAGAGTTGCTGGTTCCATCAGTTATGCCTTGTTGTGTGAGCGGATATTTATCGTAGCGTACCGATACTTACAGAGGTTGTCTCAAGGCGGCAGAGGTTTTGCTTGGGAAGCCTGGCAGATTACGTTACCGCTAAATCAATCTCACCGGCGGCTTCAGCCAGAAGCCAGTCACGAAAACATTCAGCCGCCGGGTTTAGTGGGCGTTGGTTGTTGTAGACCAGATAGTCTGCATGATTTGGGACCAGCGGTTTTTCGCAAGCCAGGCGAAGGGTGCCGTTGGCAAGCTGATCCTGCACGGCAAATTCCCAACCCAGAGCGATCCCCATATTGTTGCCTGCCGCCTGCAACACGAGAGGCAGGTTGTTAAACAACATAGAGCCGCTCGGAATCTCGTAATCGATCCCAAATCCTTTGAACCAGTCAGACCAGCAGGTCCAGCGCCATTTAGACGGTCCCAAGTGAATCAACTCCTGGCCGAGTAGCTGCTCCGGTTCCTGACAGGTCTCGAACGGATAGGTTGGGCCGCAAACCGCGTAGATCTTCTCATCGAAGAGGTAATGGGAGTTCAGTGGAGCGTCCCAGTCACCATCGCCATACAAGATGCCCAGATCGTGCTGCAGGCACATCGTTTCATCGATCTGATCGCTGGAGTAGATGTTGATGTTGATGTCGGAAAACTGGGTCTTAAACAAAGCCACCCGAGGGAACAACCAGTAGTGGGCAACGGCTACCGTCGCCACGATGGTCAGTTCATGGGTACGGTTGGTGTTCTGGATCCGGGAGCTGACCGCAGAGAGTTTCTCCAAGGCGGCTTGGGCTTCCAGATAGAGCTCTTTGCCGTCTTCGCTGATCTCCAAACCTTGCGGGCCACGGAGGAACAGCTCGGTGCTTAGAAATTCCTCCAGATGCTTGATCTGTTTGCTGACCGCGCTCTGACTGACGCACAACTCTTCGGCGGCTTTGGTAAAGCTGTTGTGGCGTGCCGCGGCTTCGAAAAAGGCAAGGGCCTGGAGTGGGGGGAGGCGTCGGTAGAGTGGTTTCATCGGTACAGCCAGTTCAATTCCGTTTTCCCAAGTATGGCGTGGGATACAGCGTTTGGAAATGAAAAAAGTGTCAGGCCCTGTAGCCAAAAGAAAAGCCACAAGGCCTGACACAAATTCCTGATTAAAGGTGCAAACAGGAAGGGGATTATACCGAAGCCGTAGCGACGATCTCGATCAGCATACCAGGCACAGCCAGGCGAGTTTCTAGCGTGGCACGGGTAGGTTTCGGATGGCCTTCAAACCACGCTTTCCAGACTTTATTCATAGTATCGAAACCGCGGATGTCGTTCATGTATACGGTGGTGGTCAGCATCTTTTCCGGGCTGGAACCCACGGCAAGAAGCTGCTTCTTAACGTTTTCCAATGCTTGCAACGTTTGTTCTTCCAGTGTTGAACTGTAGTCGTTGGCTACTTGGCCACTGGTGGTAACTACGCCGTTGTAGACGACGGCCTGGCTCATGTAATCGTTGCTTTCGGAACGGATGATAGGCATGGAACTTCCTTTAGTGTTTTTGACCCGGGCCTTAATCAAGGCCCGGTGTGTTGGGTTACTTAAATGTCAAATGTAAGCGGCTTATTTAAGTGACTTAGTTAAGCGGCAGGCGGTTAAATTTTCCGGGTGCTGCCGGGTTGTAGAAATGGTCCAGTGGGCCGTTTTCAACAAAGTGGCGGTGCCAGTAGGCCAACGCTTCCCGATCCAGGGTGACACCGAGGCCCGGGCCTTCCGGCACCAGCACCACGTTGTTTTTTTGCTTGAACGGACCGCCTTCGATCACGTCGCAGATCTGCCAGCGGAACAAGGACTGGCTCGGCTCATGAATCCAAGGCATGGCAGCGGTCATATGCAAGTACGCTGCGGTACAGATGCCCGCATCGCCGCTGTAACACCAGAAACCCACGCCCATCGCTTCACAAGCACCGATAAAGCGAATTGCGTGGCTGATACCGCCCAGAACTGCGAAGTTTGTCACGACGTTGTCGGGTGCACCCAGTGCTACGGCACGTCGGATATCAGGTACATGGGTAGAGAATGGAATGGTGCTGTGCTGACGCAGTTGGGCCATTTCTTCGAAGGTTGCTACCGGATCTTCGTAGTTGCGGATGTTGTACTCTTCGATTGCACCCAGCACATAACGCGCTGTGGAAAGTGACCACTGCATGTTGGAATCCAGGCGGATCATGGCATCTTCACCCAGGGTTTCACGCAGCTTTTTCACTGTCGCAATCTCTTTTTGAGGATCGCCCAGGATCAGCTTGCCTTCAAAATAGGTGGAACCGTGTTCCTCCTTCATGCGCAGACAGTAATCGGCCACCGCCTCAGGGCTCATTTCGCCGCCTTTACCGTTTACTTCAGGACGGAACGCAAAGTACTCGGTAAATGGAATCTCTTTTCGGACAGCACCGCCCAGCAACTTGTACAGCGGCTGGTCCCAGTGTTTACCGCGAATATCCCAAAGCGCGATCTCAATGGCGCCAAAGGCTTTTACCACCGAGGAATCATCGGTGTTTTGCACAATCTGCCACGGTGGAACGCATACCGCTTCGCAGGCTGCAATATCCAGTGGATCCAGACCGATCAGTCGTTGGCCCATTGCCTCGATAGCGTGCACTACATCGACGGATGGAGCTTCACCCAAGCCGATGATGCCCTCATCAGTTTCCACCTCAATGATGGTTTTGGAGGTGCCAGGGTAGTAACCACCAGTCCACCAGAAGGGTGCTTCCAGTGGAATGTTAATTGGGGTTGCTTTGATTGCAGTAATTTTCATAACTCACTCCTAAAGCCAGGCGGATCAGATAAAGCCCAGCCAGCGTGGAATAAACAGGGATAGTTCCGGTACAAATGTGGTGATCATCATCACGGGCATTCCCACGACCGCGATAAACATCAGCGCAGGCATTACCGCGTTATGGATAGATACGCGGCCTATTCGGCAGGCCATATAGAGGATCGGGGCGACGGGTGGGCTGTTGGCACCGATCACCACCGAGCACGCGACGATGGAGGCGTAATGCACCGGATGCACGCCAGCATCTACCATCAGTGGCATAAACAGCGGGGCAATAATGACAGTGACCGAAACGTCATCCATAAGCGCGCCAACGATGATCAGGAAGATGTTGATGGTAATAAGCACGGCTAATGGATCGCTGACAATCGCACCCACCGCTTCAGTCAGATCCTGCGGAATACGTTCGGTGGCCAGAATACGGCTGATCATGAACGAGAACAGCAGAATCAGAATGATCGAGCCGGTGGTTTCTGCCGCACCGATCAATCCGCTCACCAGACGGGAAGGCGTCAGATCGCGGTAGATGAAGAATCCGATCAATACTGCGGCAAATACCGCCACGGCGGCCGCTTCAGTAGGTGTGAATATGCCGCCATAGATACCGCCAAGAATGATCAGTGGTAGGCTCAGAGCCGGAAACGCTTTTATAGCGGCTTTGGGCTTGCTGATCTTGTTGTAGATATCGTCGTTAGCCTGGTTAATGACCTCCTTGAATAAACCACCTGCGCAGAAGCGATTGGTCAGGATCAAGCCAATAATCAGTAACAGTGCTGGCCCGATGGTGGCGGCAAAGCAGGCTGCGACTGACTGACGAGTCACGACCGCAAACAGAATCATGGTGATCGATGGCGGAATCAGGATGCCCAGCAGGGATGAGATCCCGAGCATTGCAGCGGAGTATCCGCGCGGATAACCCCGTTCTTCCAGCGGTTTGATCATGATGGTGCCGATGGAAGCAACCGCGGCGGTTGCAGTACCCGCGATGGCTCCAAAGATACCGGAGGCCAGTACCATCGACGCACCCATGCCTCCACGACGGCGACCTACCAGCACTTCAATGAATTCCACCAAGCGCTTGGCTATACCACCGCTCTGCATCAGGTAGCCGGTGATTACGAACAGCGGCAGGGCGATCAGGATGACCGAGTTAAGGGAGCGGAAGCCCTGTAGCATCAAAGTGTTCAGGTTGGCATCGTAGGCTATTGAGAGAAAAGCCAGCACTCCGGCAAAGGACCAGGCGACGGGCATTCCAACCGCCATTAGCACGATCAGAATAGCGACGGCAGTGAGAGCAATCATGAATCTTTACCTGATTTGAGTTGAGATATACTGCGCAGGGTGTCGCGAACTGCGTAGGCAAAGCAGGTGACGGACGCTAGCATGATTGAGGCTTGTGGCAGCCAGAGTGGGATTGATAGCCCCGGTGTGGTTTGTGGGCGTTTCATGCCCCAGGCCAGCATCTTCCAGGACCAGACCATAAAGAATATGCAGATCACAGCTGTACCCAAGCCGATGAGCATCTGGTGGATTGCACGGGCACGGTCGGACTGGAGTTGCTGGTAAAGGAAGTCGACGACAAGGTGTTCGTTCTGATGACTGGCGATCATGGCGCCGGACATGTAAAGCCACATACCCGCAATAATCACGAGTTCCATCACACCAACGACCGACCAGCCGAGAATGTAACGGGCCACAACCAGAAACAGCATCAATACAACCACGGCGATACTGCTGACAACCGCCAGTGCTTTGAGTGCACGGTTGCTGAAATGGTCAAGATTAGAAAAGAAACGCAACATAACTGAGCATTCCAATTGAGCCTATCGTCATAGACCTGGCCGGTAAGCGGGCAGGTTCTACAACGAGAGGGAAGTTAACTGCATAGAAAAATGGAGGGCGTACGAGAGCCATCGAAGCCCTCCTAAGAACGCTGTTGCTATGGCTGAGCAACAGCGGATTCGCTTAAAAACAGGAAAAGCGATTAAAGAGGCTTGGCGTTTTTCTCGATGGTAGCCATGATCTTGGTGCCAAATTCATCAGCCATCAGAGGCCATACTTTTTCGCGAGCAGATTTTGCCATCGCATTGAGTTGTTCTTCGGTCGGTTCGAAGTACTGTTTGCCCGCTGCCTTCCATTTGGAAACGTAGAGCTCATCGGTCGCTTTGGCGGCTTTGAACTGGTCATTCATGATCACAGTTGCTGCGTCTGAGATGATCTTCTGATGCTCTTCAGACAGGGATTCGTAGGAGTCGAGGTTCATGGTCAGGATCGCCGTCATGAACATATGCTTGGTACGTACGTAGTAGTCCAGGGCATCACGAAAGTACTCGTAATCCCAGAAGATTACGTTGCCCGCCTCGCCATCAACCACACCGGTCTGCAGGGAGGTGTAGACTTCGCCCCAATCGATACCTGCAGTCTGGTAACCCAGTGCCTGTACAGTTTGAGGGAATGGGAATGCAGGCAGGGTGCGTACTTTCAGACCTTCTGAGTCTGCCATGTTGACAGAGTACTTGCCGCGGGTTGCAACACCGTTGAACCCTTCAGGCCAAGGACCGAAGAACTTTAGGCCTGCATCGGCGTAGATGCTACCCAGCATGTTGTTTACCCAACCGCCTGGGCTGTACGCTTTGACTGCTTCTTCCCAGGACAGAGTCATGTACGGTGCGTACACTACACCCATACGCTTATCGTAGGAGGTCATTGGCCAGTTGAGCATGATGTCCAGATCACCCGCCATCAACAGGTCAAACATCTCCTGCTGGCCGCCCAGTTCGTTCTGGTAGAACACCTTTACGTCAATCTCGCCGTTAGAGTTCTTTTCGATCAGATCACCCCACTTGCGCAGTGCTTCACCGGCAGGGGAGTCTTTTGAGCCTGCTTCAGTCGCAAGTTTCAGGGTTTCAGCAGAAGCCAACTGGGATGCCAACAGGCTGGTGGCCAGTAGACCGGTTACCACCGGTTTCAGGAGTTTTTTTATAGTTAGTGCCATCAGTGAGTCCTCGATTATTGTTGTCGTTAATGTTTAAGACGTCTTTCGTTGTAACGGGCGGGGAGGTTTACACCTCGCCTTTTGCCAATCGCTCTTCAAATGAGAGGCGGATACGTGCGCCAACACTGCGCAGTGGGTCGGGTGGAACCCAGCTTGGGTTGGAATTACTCAGGATGAATTCCAGCTCGGCACTTTTAACGCCTGAGATGTATTCGGCCATGTAGTTACCCAGGTAGGTGCCTTTGGCGACGCCTACGCCGTTCATCGCAGCCACCACGTAAACACCTGGCGCATGTTGCTTGAATACGGATTCGTGGTTCATGGTCATGCAGAGCATTCCGCCCCAGCTGAACTCGAACGGTACGTCCTTCAGCTGCGGGAAGCGGGCCAGGTAGGAACGGCGGTGTTTTTCGCGCGCCTTGCCGATCAGTGCTTCTGTGCTGGACAGTTCCGGCAGGAAATCCAGGGTGTTGCGGATAAACAGGCGGTTGTCCGACGTCAGACGCACGGTGGTGCCCGCAGGGTGCGCGGAGGTCAGGCCCCACGGCTCAACACCGTCGAACTGAGCCATTTCGCTGCTGGTGAGCGGACGAGTCATGCTGGCGTAGGTGAATACAGGCGCCAGTTTGTTACGGCAACCACCGAACTCTTCTGTAAACGCGTTGGTGGCCAGTACCAATGTGTCTGCTGTAAGTTTCGCTTTATCGGTCTGGAGGGTTTTGCTCTCCAGATCGACGGAACGGATAGGCGTGTTTTCCAGCAGGGTGACATTTTTCGGTAGGGCGCTGGCAACGGTAATTGCCAGTGCAGCCGGGTTCATCAGAATATTGCCTGGGGTGTATACGGCACGTTTGTAGTACGGGGTGCCCAGCTTTTTAGCCAGGTCACTACCCTCTAAAACTGCGTACTTTTCGCCCATCGCATCCAGCGTGGTGGTGAACGCCGTCAGGTTGCTGAAGTGTTTCTCTTCATGGGCTGCAAGGTATTTGCCAGCTGCGTGCCAGCGTACATTCATGCCTTGTTGCTCCTGAATACGTTTCAGGCGCTCGATGGCGAAGCAGTTCAGATCACGGATCTTGGCATCGTGTTCCGGATTTGGCTCATCCGCATCCAGGTTGTGGGGCAGGTCAATGATAAAACCAGCGTTTCGGCCAGCAGTACCCTGTCCAATCTCAAGGGCGTCGACCAGTGCGATCTTTGCATCGGGTTGAAGTTCTGCGAGACGTCCGGCCGTCGCCAGACCGGAGAAACCACTGCCTGCCACGATGACGTCAAAGTGTTCGTCTTTTTCGGCGTTCTGAACCGGCATCGGACGTTGGAAAGGGACGGTTTCATACCAGCCTAACTGACCATCGATGGCAGGTATTCTTTTTATATTTCGCATTTGATAGCTCCGTACAATCGGTCGTCAAATGCTATTTAGTGCCCGGTTTTCTCACAAACGAATATGCGGCATCTCGACATTCCTTGGTGGAATGATGAAAAGGAATGGCAATAGAAATAATGGGTTATATGAGATTGTTTACGTGCGTTAAATGCCTGTGCGGGAGGGGCTGAAGTTAGGTTAACGGGGCAACCAGATCTGGCCAGTAAAACTCTCAATATTACTGTTGATCATACCCATCGCTTCCTTAACGCTGATGGTGCCCAGGATACTCTGCTCTACCCAGAGGCCGTGGATCAGCGCACAGGTTTGAGTAGCGTACACACGGGCGAGGTCGCGACGATTACCTGCTGCAACGAAGTCATACATCAGGTTGCTGACCAGTCGGCGGGAGAAGATTGTACAGAGGCGTTTCACACGCACGTCGTATACCGAGTTACTCCACATCTGGGGCCATACGTTGGCGGCCCCTTTAGTGGTCAGCTCGGGAGTAAAGCAGAGTTCGGCGGTGTGCTTGAGGCGTTCGACCGGGTCTGGAGTTTCGGTACGCATCTCGGTCATCTGTTCGCGCGCAATGCGGATCAGGTGATCGTAGGTCTTGTATACCAGGTTGGCTTTGTTATAGAAGTGGTGGTGGACGATACCCACAGAGACGTCAGCGTGGTTGCTGACTTTTCGAATTGTGAGGTTTTCCAGGCCCAATTCGCCCACGATCTCCAGCGTAGATTCGAGTATTTTCAGCTGTAATCCATCGTAGCGATTTGGCATATTCGGGTCCGGCCTGTTTCCATTCATGATGTAACGTCTTCAATCATAAAGGGTAAGTGGCAATAGATGAATAGATTGTGGCTGTGCGGTCGCAAACGGGCCGATGCCTGATCCCGTCGCGACCGCGGTTTAGGTGTTGTTTACAACCACTCGGTTTCCCAGCGGAAGGTAGACAGGGGAGCGCAGCCATCTTTGGTGATCAGGACCTGCTCCTCTACTTTCACGCCTTCTTTGCCGCCTTCTTCGCCTATGTAGCTTTCCACGCAGACGGTCATGTTCTCGTGGAAGACACCGTCATAACCGGCGCTGGCCCAGTCGTTGCCCTGGTGGGCGACTGCCGGGTATTCGTCGGCCATACCGATGCCGTGAATTACGCAACAGTAACGGTTTTTGTGGAAGTGTTCAGGAATCGGCCAGGCCTTCTCGGTGAATTCCTTGAAAGTCATGCCTGGTTTTATCATATCCATGTTGTAGTGCACCTGTTCATACGCAGTGGCGTATAGGCGGCGTTGCTCGTCGGTCGGGCGAGCGTGTCCGACGGTCCAGGTGCGGGAGATATCGGCGCAGTAACCGTACGGGCCGATCATGTCAGTGTCAAAGCCCAGCATTTCGCCTTCTTGCATCACCTTGTTGCTGCTCTCCTGCATCCATGGGTTGGTGCGCTCACCGGAGGCCAGCAGGCGGGTTTCGATCCACTCACCGCCGTTGCGAATGTTTTCATAGTGCAGATACGCCCAGAGTTCATTTTCGGTCATGCCGGCACGCTGTTCCTGATACATCCGTTCCATGGCGTGTTCGCACACGTTGATGGTCCAGCGCATTAACTCCAACTCGTCGTCAGATTTCAGTGCGCGAGCCATCTCCATCACCGGCTGGCCCTGATGCAGAGAGAACCCTTTCTGTTGCAGACAGAACACGCCTTCCGGTTCCATCTTGTCGACGGCGAGACGTTTGTTACCGCCACCGTGCTGGTGCATAAGGTCTGCGATTTCGCAGGCCCACTGCTCGGCCTTTTCTGATACACGAGGGCCGGCACCAAAGTATGCCCAGTTCACTGCCAGGCGGATCTCGTCGATGGTATCCAGATGTGAGGCCAGGTGTTCGCAGTTGTGGAACTCCCAAAGCAGCACCGGACCGTTGGCAAAGATCATGGCGTAACGGGACGCGTTATGTGCGGTCCAGATCTGCATGTTGGACGAGTCGGTTGCATAACGGATGTTGACTGGATCGTAGAGCAGAATCGCGGCGTAATCATTTTCGCGTAGTTGCTGACGCACACGTTCCAGACGGTAGTGCTGAGTGCGGTGCAGGGTCTCGTCGCTCACCGGGTTTACCAGTGGTGCGTCGCGGGAAACGTCGTTGAGATAGGTTTTTTTATCTGTCAGTACATTCATTGTTTTCATTCCGAAAAAAGGGCCGGTGAGGGGCGCGCCCCACCGGCCAAAGGCACTCAATAACCCTTGAGGGCATCCCTGATGGTGGAAACACACATTAGAACCATGATCAGCGAGAATGGCAGGGCGCCGATGATCATCGCTTTCTGAATCGCGCCGAGGCCGCCGGCGAACATCAATGAGCCAACCACAATGGTCAGCAGAGCGCCCCAGATCACACGGTGGTTAGTGCCGGGGTTGCTGTCGCCACCAGCCATAATGGTGTTCAGAACCAATACGCCGGAGTCGGCAGAGGTGATGAGGTACGTGAGGATCAGGACTACCACCATCGCGGACATGATCTGTGCCAGTTCAGGGCTTAGCAGTTGTTGAAGGGTCACAAACATCTGGGATTCGATGGATACGCCGCTGATTGCGCCGTTGGCGTTACCGTTCAGTTCCAGATCCAGTGCAGTGCCGCCGAGCAGGGCGAACCATACAAAGCACATCAGGGTAGGGATGATCATTGCACCCAATACGAACTGACGCACAGTCCGACCTTTGGAGATGCGTGCCAGGAACAGCCCTACGAACGGTGCGAATGCGATCCACCATGCCCAATAGTAGATGGTCCAGCCACTCTGCCATTTACCGAGAGCACTTTCCTGATCCCATACGGTGAAGCTCAGGGCTGGCAGGTTTACCACGTAGTCGAGCAGGCCGTGGAAGTAGGTGTTTGTTGCAAAGGTGATGGAGCCAAATGCGATAAACACAAACAGTAGGATGAACGACAGGGTCAGGTTGATATTGCTAAGCCATTTCACGCCTTTGCCCACACCGGTCACGGCAGATAGGGTAGAGAGACCCATTACCGCACCAAGTGCGACCAGCATTGCAGTACCTGTAGGTGTGCCGTCACCGTCTAACAGCCATGTTGCACCCGTAAGGCTTTCTACACCGGAAACCAGCTGCAATACGCCGGTACCAACTGTGGTCGATACACCCAGTACAGTTGCCACAACTGCAACGATATCGACCACATTGCCTAGTGCACCGTTCAGGCGGTCACCAAACAATGGTGCCAGCGTGGTGCGGATAGTCAGTGGCATGTTGTATTTGTAGGCGAAGTACGCCATTGCTAAGCCAACGGCGACGTAGATTCCCCAGGCGTGCAGGCCCCAGTGCAGAAAGGAGAAGCGAATTGCTGACTCCACGGTGCTCGGTGAGTTAGCGGCAACCGTACCGGCGATCACTTCCGGATTGCCCGCAAAGTGATACATCGGTTCACCGATGGAATAGAACATCAGGCCGATGCCCATACCTGCGCCAAACATCATGGCGAACCATGAAAAGTTGGAGAATTCCGGGCGATCGTTTTCGCTGCCGAGGCGTACTTTGCCGATCGGGCTGACAGCCATACCGATACAAAAGATCAGGAATAGACTGACGGAGAAAATGTAGTAGGAGTTAAAGGTTGCGAGCAGTACTGAGTTAATAGAACCGAGCAGTTCGGCAGCTTTGTCCGGAAAGACAATCGCCATAATAACCAGCGCTGCAATGACGACCTTACTGGTGATGGTAATAATTGGATTCAGGCCCTTATAGAACCCCGAATCGGAGGTGTTAACGTTGATCTGATAATCAGTATTCATAACGTCTCCATGGATCTTGTTTTTATTGGTTACGGAGTAGATATGTTGTGCTGGGTACGCCGGTTGTTTAGACAGACGGCGGCTTGCCTATGGTTTGCTGGTTTTGATCTCTCCCTTGCATGGCCGGATTTCAAACCGGTCTGCCCAGCTTTCACCCTGAAAGGGCAGACCGGCACTCATCTGTTTTGGGTTACAGCTGTTGTTTAATCTGATCGACATACCAGTCGGTGAAGTGCTGCAGCAGGCTTTCGGAGTCTTCCGAGTAAGGGCCTGGGATGTAACCGTCCGTGAGACAGCCAGCGTGCGTGATTTCCGCCAGCATGCGGTCCTGATCGTTGGTTTGAATCCAGGTGTGAGTCAGGTTGCTGAGGTCGTAGTCTTCGCCCTCTACCGCGTCTTCGCGCACCATCCAACGTGTACGTACCAGGGTTTTATCTTCCGATAGAGGCAGTACGCTGGTGCTGAGTATGTGGTCGCAGGTGAAGTGCAGCCAGGCATTCGGGTGAGTCCACATGGAAAGACTGCTGTTATCCGGTTCGCTGAATGGAGGAAGTAATTTCTTAACCGCAGGTTGGCCATCCATTGTCTGGCTTACCGCGCCCTGGGTCAGCAGCATACGTGCGGCACGGTACCAACGGTTTTCGTCCATTTCGACGATCTCGTATGGCATGCCCATGTTCTGCCACTCTGGAATCTTGGCGTCGTAGAGTGCGTTCAGTTTTTCTTCGGCTGCCTGTTTTTCCTTGGGATCGTCAGGCCAGCCAAAACCAACGCCGTATGGTGGCCATACGCGCAGCAGTTCGGGATGGTTAGCGCCGCAGTGGTAACACTCACGGTTGTTCTCGACGACCAGTTTCCAGTTGGCGTTTTCGATCAGGTCCGCTTCATGGGCAACTTTCAACTTGTCCAGCTGATAGAAGGCTGCAAACGGCTCCAGTTCAGAGCGCATCTGTTCCAGCGCTGCCATATCCGGGTTTTCGGACAGGTTCATAAACAGCAGACCGCCAATCGATTCCAGTGCGACCGGTTTCAGGCCGCTGGCATCGCAGTTGAAACCTTCACCCATACGGGAGGAGTGGATCAGGCTACCATCCAGCTCGTATACCCACTGGTGATACGGGCACACCAGCTTTGGTACATGGCCTTTGTCTTCTACGCAGACCTTGGCACCACGGTGGCGACAGGAGTTGTAGAAGGCGCGTACTTCATCATCCTGCCCGCGTACAATGATGATGGAGTTGTTGTCAATCTGGATGACACGGTAGTCACCCTTTCTCTTCACATCCGCCACTGTACCGACGTGAATCCAGTGTTTCTTAAAGACGTGTTGCATGTCGAAGTCGAATGCTTCACGTGAGGTATAGAGTTTCTGCGGCAGGCTGAAACCAGATTGGTAGCTTGCTACTGAGGATTTAACAACGTCGTTCATATCTAGCCTCTGGGTACTTTTATTCTTGGTTTAGGGGCTTTGGCTTCACGTATGTATCGTTCGGCTCGTCATTAGTGTGTGAACACATGTTCAGTCATCTGCGTGTAAGAGGTGTCTGAACGTGTGTTCAGGCCGTATTTTGCATTTACCGCCTTGGAAGGGAATATGGGCTGGTAGCTTTGGTTGAGATTTTGTCGTTCATGGTCATTTTTCGTGCATTAACGGTAAGTTTATGTGATTGAAATCAAAAAAGGCGTGTGTGATAGTTGATTGGAGGTGAACGAATGTTCAGTTTGTTTGGTTTTTGTCTCGTTTGAGGGCGTCAAACTCACTGCTTCAAGCCGATTAAAACAACAAAGTCCGAACGATTGTTCAGTGGTTGGTGAGTGAGTGCGCCAGGTGCTGAATAACAAATGTATTAGAGGTAGGTGTGACGATGGAGACCGTAAAACGGGTAGCTGATCGTTATAGCTTTTGTTTTTTGCTGTGTGATGGGTATTCGCGGTTGTCGCTAACGATGATGTTGGAGATGCTGCAGGAAGCAAACCGGATACTGGGGGGGGATAAGTATCAGGTTACAATGGTGTCCGACAGTGTCTGGGGTGTACCCGGGATGTTGGATGTGATGCCGTTAGCGCAACTTTCGGACCAGGCAGAGTTTGATGTGGTGGCAGTGATTGGCGGGGCGAACCTGTCGGTGGGCTGTTCGATTGAAGCAGAGATCTGTTTGCGCCGCCAACAACGCCGGGGATGTTGTCTGATAGCGGTTGAATCCGGCGTACATGTTCTGGCGCAGGCTGGCATGCTGAAGGGGCGTTCGGTGAGCTGTTTTGTAGGGCATCTGAAATACCTGGTAGACCTGTATCCAGATGTTTCATTTAACACCAATATCTTCAGCAACAGTGGTGGTGTCTTCTCCTGTGCCGGTGGTGTCTCCACGGCGGATATGCTGTTTGAACTGATCGAGCGGTTTACGCCGTCGATCTACGAAGAGCTGTGTGTGCGCATGGCACTGGACAGACCACGATCCGGTACCGTACAGCAACGCAATATGGTGCACCGACGTTACAGTGGATTGGGGCAAAGCCTGATCGATGCGATCGAGTTGATGGAAGCCAATATCGACGAGGTGTTGAGCATCGATGAAGTTGCCACACACAGCGGCGTATCAAAACGTCAGTTGGAGCGGTTGTTTAAGCGACACTTGAATCAGTCTCCCAGTCAGTTCTATCTGCAACTGAGGCTGAAGCGGGCACGTAACCGCATTCTGAATACCACCAATCCGGTGCTGGATGTAGCGTTTTCATGTGGTTTTGTCGCCCCAACGCATTTCTCGCGTGCATATAAAGCGTATTTTGGGGTGTCGCCTAAAAAGGATAGGCAGTTGTTGATGACGGCTTGTTAGAGGGTTAGAGGCGATAAACGAAAACCGGGTTGAAAGGCAAAGCTATGAGCCGTCCTGAAATATGTTGGCGGTTTTCAATACAAGCCAGCTATGTTCCATAGCTGGCTTTTTTATGCGCTTCGTACAGCGTTTTTAGGCCAAATTGGGGTGTGATTTTATCCGGTTGTAGGTTGCTATGGGCGGTCTAGTGAGTGTCTTCAGGATTCTTTTCGGTGTTGCTTGATCATACGGGGGCGAGTCTTTTAGTTACCTTGGATGCAATTGAGAAACATTATTGATGCGCAGCAATATGATGTATATGAATTGCATTAAATGTGCTAATGTGGTGCACTTTCTTGATCTACATCAAAAAATCTCGGTGACGAGTAGAGTTATCCGCATTCTGCGTGAGCAGGCATCGTCCGGAAGGTCGCTCTTATCGACTACAGACAACCGGTTTATAGGCTTCAATGAAACTCCGCAAACTCTTCAGCTACTTCGTTCCGGAACCTTCCACAGTGAGTCTTGCCGAACAGCTGCGTTCGGTAGTGGCAGCGTTCCTCGCCATATCACTGCTAATGATCGCTAGCCGGTACAGCCAGCAGGGGGAGTCTGCACCGCTTTTACTGGCCTCCATGGGGGCATCTGCCGTTATCCTGTTTGCAGCCTATAACAGTCCGTTGGCGCAACCATGGCCATTTGTCGGTAGCCATTTGCTATCGGCGACGATCGGTGTGAGCTGCGCATTGTGGGTTGAGCCCGTCTGGCTAGCCTGTTCCGTCGCGGTTGCGTTGGCGCTTCTCATCATGCTGCGTTTGCACTGTCTGCATCCACCTGGCTGCGCAACCGCCCTGGTGCCGATCCTGAGCGGCAACGATGTGCATGAGTTGGGTTACCGATTACTTATTACTCCGGTGCTACTGAACGTGGTGGTGTTGCTGGGGCTGACGTTGTTGCTCAATCGGTTCCTGCTTGGGCGTAAGTACCCCTATTGGCCAAAAGAATATCGGGAAAATCCGCACCGATTGCGTGATCCGCGGCCACAGGAACGGCTTGGTGTCGGTCAGGTGGATATAGCCGAGGCTCTACAGCAATTTGATGGTTATCTGGATGTGTCGGAAGACGACCTGAACAAGGTCTATCGACTGGCCGAGGCAAATGCCCACCAACGCCAGCTGAGTAGGGTGCTCTGTCGAGAGTTGATGTCAAAGGATTTGGTCACTGTCGCACCGGAAACCAGCCAGCAACATGCCTGGGGGTTACTTCAGAAGCACCGAATAAAAGCGTTACCGGTAGTTGATGAAGCCCGTCATGTGGTCGGTATCGTTACATTGATAGATTTTCTCAAGCCGCTGGGTTTGCAGCCGTCGGGAATGAATGCGTCTTGGCAAGGACAAACGCGAGTGGCGAACCTGGTTCGTCGGTTACCGTTCTTTACCGCTCGATCGGAAAACGTTGCGAGTATCATGACTCCCCACGTGCTGACTGTCGATCAGGATCAGCCGTTGATGCAGATGATGCCGATGCTGTGTGAAAGTGAGTTGCACCATATCCCTGTGGTCGACCAGAAACAGCGTCTGGTTGGTATGATGACCCCATCAGATCTGTTAGCGGCGCTCTATGCCAGTGCCAAAGGCCCTGTTGTTGATGAGACGACTTTAAGAGAATCCGCATAGATAGAGATCCCTTTCCTGGCAGGTGAGAAAACTGTCGTACTTAGGGCTACTTAGTCCCGAAAAAGGCGGTGTAAGGTCACCGTCTTTTCGGGGGGAGTGGGGATTAAAGTTCAAAGCGGTCCAGCATCATCACCTTGCTCCAGGCTTTGACAAAGTCCTCAACGAACTTCTCGTTGCCATCGCTTGACGCGTAAGCTTCAGCGATCGCTCGTAGCTCGGAATTGGAACCAAATATCAGGTCGACGGGGGTTGCCGTGTATTTGACTTTACCGGATGCACGATCAACACCCTCGTAAACCCCATCCTGCTGTGACTTCCGCCATGTGGTGGACATATCCAGGAGGTTGACGAAAAAGTCATTACTTAAGGTGCCGGGATTACTGGTCAGTACGCCATGTTTTGAGCCGCCGCTGTTGGCATTGAGGGCGCGCATGCCGCCTAGCAGCGCAGTCATTTCTGGCGCTGTAAGGTTTAGCAAATCAGCTTTATCAACCAACATTTCGGCTGGTGTGCCATAGCTGGTACGGTAGTAGTTGCGGAAAGCGTCTGCTGTTGGCTCCAGGTAAGCAAAGGATTCTACATCGGTTTGCTCTGCGGAGGCGTCGGTACGACCCGGTGTGAAGGGCACTGCCACAGCGTGCCCGGCATCTTTCGCTGCTTTCTCAATAGCTGCGGCGCCACCAAGGACGATTACATCGGCCAGTGAGACTTTTTTGCCGCCAGACTTGTCATTGAACGTCTTCTGAATGCCTGTCAGTGTCTGCAGTGCTCTTTCCAGTTCTGCTGGGTCGTTCACTGCCCAGTCCTTCTGCGGTGCCAGGCGCAGGCGCGCACCGTTTGCACCACCGCGCATATCCGAGCCACGGAAGCTCGAAGCGGATGCCCAGGCTGTTCTTACCAAGTCGGGTACGGTCAGGCCGGACTCAAGGATCTGGGTTTTCAGTTTGTCAATGTCACTGGCATCAACCAGCGCGTGATCTACCGCAGGCACCGGATCCTGCCAGATAAAAACGTCTTGTGGTACTTCGCTACCCACGTAGCGGGAGCGTGGTCCCAAATCGCGATGGGTTAATTTGAACCAGGCACGGGCAAAGGCTTGGTCAAACGCTTTGGGGTTCTTCAGGAAACGTTCGGAGATTTTGCGGAAGCCCGGATCCATCTTCAACGCAAGATCCGTAGTGAACATGATCGGAGCGTGACGCTTACCCTCTATATGTGCATCGGGCACCATTGTTGCTGCGGTTTCGTCGGTGGGGATCCACTGGGTTGCACCAGCAGGACTCTTGGTTTGTTTCCAGTCGAAGCTAAACAGATTATCCAGATAGAGAATGGACCAGGCGGTTGGGGTCGATGTCCATGCACCTTCCAGACCACTGGTCATGGTGTCTTCGGCATTACCCTTGCCGCATTTGTTCTTCCAACCTAATCCCTGGTCTTCAAGTGGAGCAGCAGTAGGTTCAGAGCCAATGCAGTTACCTTTATGGGCACCGTGAGCTTTACCCAGTGTGTGGCCGCCGGCTACCAGTGCTACGATTTCCTCGTCATTCATGGCCATGCGGCCAAAAGAGAGGCGCATATCCTTAGCGGCATCGAGGGGGTCGTTGTTGCCACCAGGGCCCTCTGGATTAACATAGATCAGGCCCATTTGTACGGCAGCCAAGGGGGCTTCCAGTTCGCCGTCCTTGTAACGCTCTTTGTGATCGAGCCATTTTTTCTCTGTGCCCCAATAAACCCGATCCGATTCCCAGTCATCGGCGCGGCCACCGGAAAAACCGAGTGTTTCAAAACCCATGGACTCCAGCGCTACGTTTCCGGCCAGGATCATCAGGTCACTCCAGGAGACACTGCTTCCGTATTTCTGTTTGACCGGCCATAGGATACGGCGTGCTTTATCGAGGTTGGCGTTGTCGGGCCAGCTGTTTTGTGGTTCCAGTCGGATCTGGCCGCCATCGGCACCACCTCGGCCATCATGCACGCGATAGGTACCGGCGCTGTGCCATGCCAGACGAATCATCAACCCGCCATAATGTCCCCAGTCTGCTGGCCACCAGTCCTGTGAGGTGGTCAGTGTTGTCTCAATATCTTTCTTGAGTGCAGCCATATCAACACTGCTAAACGCCTTGGCGTAATCGAAGTCCTCCCCATAGGGATTTGAGGCAGGGGCGTGGGCGCGTAATTGATCCAGGTTTAGCTTGTCCGGCCACCAGAATTCGTTGGTGGTTCCCATACCGCCGGACCAGGCAGGAGTGGTCTGCAAGCCAAGTGAAGCGGCTATGGCAAACGCAGTGAGCAGGCATAAAGGTCGTTTTTTCATGGTAAAACCTCGTAATGGTAAGTGAGGTGTATACCCGATGAGAGTGATTGGGTGGTGCGGCTGCTTTGACCTGAGAAAACGATTTGATCAGCTCTACTGCGTAGCGGCAATTGTGGGGCTTGGCCAAGTTTGGTGCGAGCCCTTTTACGGTGCACGATCCTATGCTCCCACCGAGTCTTCGTACTTTTAAAATTAGGTGACGTCCGTACGTTGCACTAAATTAAGAAAATCCATAGGGGCAATAGCGGGGATCTATAGGTGGGAGTTGTGTGGTGATAAGCAGGCATTCTGTCTCTTGGCTTTCGCTTCTTAGACGCAACGCGTTGGCTGAATGGCCTGCTTATCTTTGATGTTACCTTCAGAGGATCAAGTGGTTAAAGCTAAATCCTCCAATCACCGCCATGCTGAAGATTACGGCCAGGAATGCTATCAGTAGCGGCCAGTAGAACAGGCGCTTCAACATAATCACTTCCGGCAGGCTGGCGCCGCCACTGCCGATCACCAGGGCGATAATCGCGCCCATACTCACACCTTTTGCTGCAAATGAGCCAACCAGTGGCAGCAGGGCAGTTACACGGATATACAGCGGAATACCAATTAGGGCAGCGGCTGGTACGGCCGCAGGGTTATCTGCGCTGGCTACTTCAGCGAAAAAATCCGCCGGTACAAAGCCATGTACGAACGCGCCGATCAGCATTGCAACCACCATGTACGGCAGCATGGAGCGGAACAGAGACCAGCTCTCTTCCCAGGCTTTTGCCCAGATCGTTGGCTCTTTAGGTTCCGGGGTGCCGCAGCAGGAGGTGGATTCGCTGCTGTCGCTTTCAGCACTACAGCCAGTGCTGCAGCCGGATGGTTTGTTGGTCAGCATCTCCTGTTTGAGATAGCGTTCAAAGCCAAAATGCTGCAGCAAGACGCCTGCGATGATGGAGGCGGTCAGTGCGAGTCCTGCATACCAGAGGGTGACGTTCAAACCCAGAACCGGAATGAAGAGGGCGATCACAATCGGATTGAGCAGGGGCGACGTGAACAGGAAGGTCATGGTTGGTCCGAAACCTGCGCGTGCCTTCAGCAAGCCGATCAGCATCGGGATGGTGGAGCAGCTACAAAACGGGGTAACTGCGCCTAGCCCTGCGGCCATCAGGTAGCCGCGGCCTTTACGGGCACCCAGCAAGCGTTGGATCTTTTCTGCAGGCAGCTTCTGGTTGATCAGGCCTACCGCGAAACTGATCACCAGGAACAGCACGGTCAGTTCGAGAAATAGCTGAACGAACATCTCGGCGCTGTCGATCAGCATCTGCTGGGTTTGTGGGCTCATAGGTGAATCTCTCTCTTTAATTCCATAAATATGGAAATATTTGGTTAAAAAAGAGCGACCAGGAAACGGTCGCAGATGGATTTATATATTCATAATTCCATATGTATGGAAGTATGTTTGCATAAGCTCAGGTAGGAGGTCAATAAATTTCTATAAAGTTAGAAATAACGATTGTAGTCAGCGGGTGGGCGGGCACAAAAAAGCCAGCGAAATGTCGCTGGCTTGCCATGCTCCGTGCTGATTTGGAGAGACACCGGGTCAAAGCTCAGGTGGTAGCCGTTGAGTCAGCCGATTGACCGGCTACGCCCCAAGGCCTGATAAAAGGCACGCTCTGGAGTCAGTTTTGTCTGTCCGTGTCAGCAAAGAGTGCCGCAGCTGTGTGGGAGTGTGCTGCGGCCAGGCGGAATCATGGAACCTTCGAATAAGTCCAAGACTTTCTCTGCGGTCGATAAAACAGCCTAATGCGCGAAAGGTAGCGCAGCGGAATGACTGGTCCTTTCCAAGCTGCCTGACAAAGCAGCAGGCTGTTTTAGCGTCCGCCCTACGGGGCTTTAAGGGCAATCCGATATCTGTGTTAGCGATTTTCGCCAGGCAACCAGCATGCCTGTAATCGCTGCCTTGATCTCGAATCGCCCTTAAAGCCAGAGTCGTTTTGGACTTGCTCGCAGGTTCCTTAACCCTTCAGGTTTTTCTGAACGGTTTCAGAGTACCACTCCATGAAGTTGACGATACCGAACTCGAAGGTCTCGGAGTATGGACCTGGCTCGTAGCCGATGGAGTTGATACCCAGCTGGTTCTCTTCACCCAGGATACGGTCCTGATCGTTGGTTGCATCCCAAACCTCACGCAGACGTGCTGGATCGTAATCAACACCTTCAACCGCGTCTTTGTGTACGAACCACTTGGTGGTTACGATCGATTCCTGAGCGGAGATCGGCAGTACACGGAACACGATGAAGTGGTCAGACTGCATGTGGTTCCAGGAGTTCGGCAGGTGCAGGATACGCATGGAGCCCAGACTTGGGTTCTTGATGCGGCCGAGCATTTTCTTACAACCGGCTTCGCCGTCCAGGGTCATTACCTTGGTGCCTTTTTTCAGTGGCATACGAACGATACGGTTACGCAGGCCCGGGCCGTAGCTGCGGTGTTCGTGAGGAATGCCTTCCGCATCCCATTCTGCAGCCTGTGCCGCGCAGTGCTCTTTGAACTCGTCAGACGCACGTGGATCGTTGGTGTCGTCCCATTCCAGCAGCGTGTTCAGCAGTTCCGGGTGGTTACCGGCACAGTGGTAGCACTCACGGTTGTTCTCGATAACGAGTTTCCAGTTGGCTTTCTCGTACATGTTGGATTCCACCGCCAGTTTGGTGTTCTCCACATCGTACGGTTCCATGTACTCTTCCAGGGTCGCCAGGAACTCGTCGAAATCGCCTTCTGGCTCGTTTTTGCCCAGGCTGACGAAGATGAAACCGCCCGCGGTCTTGGTGTGTGCTTTCTTCAGACCGTGCTTCTTCATGTCGAAGGCATCGCCCATCTCGGTGCCTGCGAACAGCAGGTTGCCTTTCAGGTCGTAGGTCCACTGGTGGTATGGGCATACCAGATTCGCTACTTTGCCGCGGTGTTCAGTACAGATGCGGGAACCACGGTGGCGACAGGTGTTGTGGAACGCCTGAACGCCGCCGTCTGCGTCACGTACAACCAGGACCGGGTTCTGGCCGATCTCAACGGTGAAGTAGTCGCCTTTGTTTGGCACTTCACTGGTCATACCTACGAACAGCCACTCTTTCTGGAAGACTTCTTCCATGTCGATGCGGAACATCTGTGGATCGTTGTACAGCGGCGCTGGCAGAGAGTAGTTAGCCGGACGCTCTTCAAGCATCTTTGCCATCTCTTCGCGCGCATCTTCGATGGTCGCGTTACGGGTGTTGAGCAGATCGTTCTGGTTCATTGTCTGTTGGTCCTCACCAAAAGCACCGCGGTGCTATTTGTTAGATCTATCCATGGTCTTTGGGGTTATTCCCCTACGACCTGTGTTGTTTTTGTTGATGGAGCTATGCTCGCTCAAGAAAGGACCTTGAGAATGACCATTCGCGACATGCTGGTGTACATAAATCGACCTCCAGACTGCATGGTTATAGGGAATGGTCGCAATGAGCAACTTCTTGTCGTTGGTGGTTAACTAGGTCGAAAGTTCTGGAAGGACAATGGCTGAAAAGGTGAATGATCCACCCCGAATGAGAGAATAACTATGACCAATTCAGTTCCAGTGGTTGTCAACAATGACAGTTTTGCGCCAGTTAACACACAGACTTGGGTAAATGGTCGCCACAATGTTCGCTGTGTAAAAGTAATCGAAGAAACCTGGGATGTACGTACCTTCTGCTTTATGTCTGAGCAGCCGGTGATGTACTTCTTCAAGCCGGGCCAGTTTGTAACGCTGGAACTTGAGATCGAAGGTAAGCAGGTGATGCGTTCGTACACGATCTCCAGCTCACCATCTGTGCCTTACAGCTTCTCGATTACTGTTAAGCGTGCACCGGGTGGTCTGGTATCTAACTGGCTGCACGACAACATGGTCGAAGGTAGCGAGTTGGCTGTACACGGACCAGTGGGCCAGTTCAACTGCATCGACTTCCCGGCAGAGAAAGTATTGTTGCTGTCTGGTGGTGTAGGTATTACCCCGGTAATGTCGATGGCGCGCTGGTGGTTCGACACCAATGGCGACGTAGATATGGTGTTTGTGCACAGTGCACGTACGCCGCGTGACATCGTTTACGCACGTGAGCTGGATCACATGGCGTCGCGAATCAACAACTTCAGCCTGAACCTGATCTGTGAGCGCATCGAAAACGGTCAGGCGTGGCACGGTTACCGTGGTTACCTGGATGCGGCGAAGTTGGAGATGATGGCACCAGACTTTATGGAGCGTGAGGTGTTCTGCTGTGGCCCAACGCCATATATGAACGCTGTGAAGAAGCTGCTGGAAAGCAAAGGCTTCGATATGTCCCGCTACCACGAAGAGTCCTTCGGTGAAGCACCAAGTGGCGTAGTTGAAGATGCACTGGAGCAGGCTGAAACTGCTCAGGCGGAAGCGGATGCAATTACCCAGGCTGATATGGTGCGTGTAGAATTCACCAATAACGGCAAGAGCGTTCAGGTGGCACCGGGCGAAACCCTGCATGCGGCGGCAGCTAAGCTGGATCTGAATATCCCGAAAGCCTGCGGTATGGGTATCTGCGGTACCTGTAAGGTGTTGGTGAAAGAGGGTGAAGCCACCATGGAACACAACGGCGGTATCACTGATGACGATGTCGAAGCGGGTTACGTGCTGTCTTGCTGTAGTGTGCCGAAGACCGATGTCGTCGTAGAGTACTAATCTTTAGGAAAGCAGCCCCGCTGTCTTTTATGTGAGGTGGAATGGAAGCAGAACAGATCGAGATTGCCGGATTTCTTCGGCAGTATCCGCCCTTTAGTCGGTTGCCAGAGCAAACGGTTAACTATGTCGCAACGCAGATTGAGATCTCCTATTACCGGGCAGATACCGATGTGTATTGCTTTGGTGATGAGATTCATGACCTGTGTGTGGTCCGCAGCGGTTCGGTGGAAATATACCGTCGTAACGGCAAGCTCTACAACCGGCTGAGTGAAGGGGATCTGTTTGGGCAACTGGGGATGTTGATGGGAAACCGGGTGCGCCTGCCTGCGCGCACCATGGAGGATTCCCTGATCTACTTCATCCCTGAAACGGTCTTTACCGAGCTGTGTGATCAGTTTGACGAGTTCGCCTATTTCGTAGAGATGGACGATAACGGCGGGCTGAGTCACGCGGTTTCCAGCAAAAAAGACAGCAACGATCTGCTGGGCTCCAAGGTTACCAAGCTCATCTCCCGCGAGCCGGTAACCATTGATGCTGGATCGACCATTCGTCAGGCAGCTCAGAAAATGACCCAGGAGTCGGTATCCTCCCTGTTGATTATGGAGGAGGTAGCTGATGTTGAGGACTCAGGGGATATTCGGCGGGCCCTGGCCGGTATTCTGACTGATCGTGATCTGCGTACGCGCGTTGTTGCAACCGGTGCTGATCTGGACGGTTCAGTAACCGATGTAATGACCCGCAATCCAGTGACACTGGATGACGATGCCTACGCCTTTGAAGCGTTGCTCACGATGCTTCGCTTTAATCTTCATCACCTGCCTATTCTGGAGAATCGCCGTCCTATCGGGGTGCTCGCCACGTCCGACATTGTACGTTACGAATCCCAGAACAGCCTGTATATGGGTGGGACGATTTTACGTCAGAGCAGTGTTGAAGAGCTGGCGCGGGTCGCGACCGAAGTGAAATCCTGTTTTGTGCGCATGGTGCATGAAGATGCTAACTCCCACATGATCGGCAGCGCGATGTCGGTGATTGGGCGTGCATTTAAGCAGCGGTTGTTGGAGCTTGCAGAAGAACAGCTGGGCAAACCGCCGGTGCCGTACTGTTTTCTGGCGCTGGGCTCCATGGCACGTGACGAACAGTTGGTGGTAACCGACCAGGACAACGCGCTGATTCTGGATAACAGCTACGATCGGGAACAACACGGTGAATACTTTGAAGGGCTTGCCAAGTTTGTCAGTGACGGCCTTGATGCGTGTGGTTACACCTACTGTACTGGCCTGATTATGGCCACCAATCCTCGCTGGCGTAAAACGCGCCGCGAGTGGGAAGAATGTTTCTCCGAATGGATCGATAATCCTGATCCGGAAGCATTGCTCAACAGTTCCATCTTCTTTGACCTTGACGGTGTATACGGCAAAACCGAGTGGGCAGAACAGCTCAACGCCTTTGTTGTTCGTCGTTGCGGTCAGTCACCCCGGTTCCTTGCCTGCCTTGCGCGTAATGCGCTTAATCGCACACCGCCGCTAGGTTTCTTTAAGGGCTTTGTGATGGAACAGGATGGCAAGCACCGTAAATCCATTAATCTAAAGCGCCGCGGAACGGCGCCGCTGGCTGATTTGGTGCGCGTCCACGCGTTAGCAGTGGGGTCGACCGCACGCAACTCTTTCGAGCGTCTGGATGACATTATCAAGGCTGGCATTTTGCCGGCGGATCGAGGTACAGACCTGCGTGATGCGCTGGAGTTTATCTCCATGGTGCGAATTCGCCACCAGGCCTTGGAGCTGGAAGCAGGTAATGAGCCGGACAATAACATCGAGCCGGACAACATCTCTGACTTCGAGCGCCGCAATCTTAAAGAAGCCTTTATGGTGCTGAGCAATGCCCAGCGCTTCCTGAAATTCCGTTATCCATTTACGCGGAAGTAGTGATGGCGGATTTGAATACCCTGGCTGTTTCCGATTGGTCTGCGCTCTTTAGAGAGCAGTCGCTAATCTGTGAGGACGAGCGCTTGCAGCTTTTTTACGCTGCGGGTTGTCCGGCCGCAGATACCCCATTATCAGAGGTGCCCTTTGTGGCACTGGACTTCGAAACGACCGGTTTGAATGCTGATGTAGACGAGATTGTCAGCATTGGTTTGGTGCCGTTTGATCTGCAGCGTATCCGTGTGCGTGAAGCCAAGCATTGGCTATTGAAACCCCGGCAGGAGTTGCATGAGCAGTCGGTGGTGATTCATGGCATAACTCACTCTGATGTAGATGATGCGCCAGACTTGAATGCAGTGCTGGGGCCGCTGTTGGAAGCGCTGTCCGGTCGGGTCGTTGTGGCGCATTACCGTTACATTGAGCGTGAGTTTCTGGATGCGAATGTGCAGCGACGGATCGGGGAGGGGGTTCAGTTCCCGATTGTCGATACCATGGAGCTGGAAGCGGCCCTGTATCGTAAACGCTTTACGGTATTCTGCAGCAAGTTGATGGGGCGAAAACCGACTTCAATTCGTCTTGCGGATAGTCGCGCTCGTTATGGTCTGCCGCACTATGCATCCCATGATGCCTTGGTTGATGCAATTGCTACGGCCGAGTTATTGCAGGCCCAGATCCGTCATCGCTATAGCGATGACACGCCGATCAAAGAACTCTGGATCTGACGATTACTCTTTGTCGAAGCTGTCGACGATAATGGCGCCCATTGATGCGGGCATGCTGATAACGATCAGTCTTTTCAGTGCTGTGAGCGGGTCAGATAGGAGCGGAAATTTGTTGAGCGCCAGTAGAACGAGGGCGACAACAATGCCTGCAATCAGATAGGCGATGCCGATACGGAAGAGAAAGACGGGGATACGGTAGCGGATATTGCCCTGGAAAACACTCTCGTAAGCGAAAAAGCCCAGGAAAAACACCGACAACAGAAACAGTAACAATAGATTTGTTAGTGGCAGTGTTTCACCCAGTTTCCAGGCTTCTTCTGAAAACGATATTGGTACAGCCAGTGCAAATGCACCGATCATCACCTGGCTGGCGTCTTCCAGATTAAAACTGATCTTCATCCTGATTCCGATTTTTCTGCCTTGGGTATTCAGCGTAGTTGCCAAATGTCCATTCTACCTGGCAGAGGTGGCCGGGCCGGAATAGAGGTCCCAGTCGGGTCAGGTCAATTCCGTCTGAGGGCGGGGGATCGCCAGCCCCGTTGCCCTCCTTTGAATTGACTGTGCAATCAGGAAGCCAGGCAGATAGCACGGCCATGATCGTGAACCTCTACCAGGGCTTTGTGCAGGCTTTGCACGGCCTGGTCGTAATCAGACTCTTCAATCGCCAGCTGCATATCAACCTGGCGCATAGATTGGTGAATGGCCAGGACGCTGATGCCACTGGCCGCAACGGAAGCAACCGCATCGGATAGGATGCCCGGGATTTGCATATCGCTGCCGATGGCGGAAACCAGGGCGAGTTTCTTCTGATTCAACTCTGCTTCAGGATACAATTCTTCCAGGGCCGCACGGATGCGTTTCACCGTTTTTAGGTTGGTAGCCAGATAGTGGGTCACCGTGTTGGCATTCATATCCTTGGCAACGATCTGTGCTTTGAAGCGCTTTATGGTTGCGAGGATCTCTCGGTCGTAGTTTGCGATGTTGCCCGCCATGTCCTGGTCAAACAGCTCAAGAGCGTACACACCTTTGCGCCCGGCAATGATCTCTACACAAGGGGTATCACTCACGTAATCTCCCGTGATCAAGGTGCCGGTGTGTTCCGGTTCAAAGGTGTTTTTCACGCGCAGCGGTACTTCGTGCTGGCGCAGGCCTTTGGCGGCTTTGGGGTGGATCGCTTCCATACCCAGATTGGCAAGCTGGTCGGCTACATCGTAGTTGGTGCGGCCGATCGGCACGGCATTGTTCTCGCCCACGAGGCGCGGGTCGGCGCTGCTCAGGTGAAACTCTTTGTGGATGATTGCTTCCTTTGCCTGGCTGATAACGGTCATGCGGCTGAAAGTCATCTCGCTGTAGCCGCGATCAAATGTGGACATCAGGCCGCTTTCGCTGTGGGCATAACCGGTTGCGATCGGCAGCTGGGTGCTCAAGTCGATCTTTTCGAGTGCATTAGAGATGCGTTGATCCAACGTGATGTGTTGGTTGGTGTTCCAGCCGGTCAGGTCGAGAAAGACTGCGTTTACGCCATCGCGCTGCAGTAGCTTGGCCATATTCCAGGCGCTGTGTGCTTCGCCGATACTGGCCAGCATCTCACGGACTGTTGCAAGGTGGGCTTCCAGGCCAAAGTGGCCGTGGTTACACAGGCTGTGCAGGTCAGATAGGCAGTTGTGGGCTTCATTCAGGCGTTCGAAGATAAATGCATTGGCTTCGTCCAGAAGCGGTGTGCTGCCAAACAGCGTGCTGTTGATTGCTGCAAGTTCCGTTTTCAGAGCATCAAATGCATCGATCCAGCTGTTGTCTTCAATGCTGCTGGCGAACAGGCCGTAGATGCCGGGTTGGCCGCTCTTTTTGTGTTCCAGGAGTTTGTCGGTGATACCGCCGTAAGCGGACACAACGAAAATACGGTGATACAGCGACTCGTTGTGCTGGGGTTTGAAGATGATGTTGTCCCTGACCGAGCTATAATCGGACATGGAGGTGCCGCCAATTTTTTCTACGGTATGCATAGTAAGAGTTTGTCGGTTTAATTAGATTCAGTTGCCGGCGCCTTGGGCGGCGCCGGCGTTTCGCGGTGCTTTAGACGTGTCGTCAGTCACCGGAAGGAAGGGGGTCAATCGTTTGGCGCGTACAGATGTGTTCCGGGCGTGGTGGCTGGCTGCCAAACGGTGCTTCGACCCGGTTGCTGATTGCGTTGTACACGAAAAACACGTTGGAGCGTGGATGCGGTGTGATGTTGCCGTTGGAGCCGTGCATCACGTTGCAATCAAAGATAATCACGCTGCCCGCTTTGCAGGTGCCGGTCACGATCTCGCTCTGCTCAACCAGTTGCGACAGCATGTTGTCGGATGGTACGCCGTACTCCTGTTTTTTCAGGGAGTGTTCGTGGTGGTTTTCCGGCGTGTCCCCTTCGCAGACCAGATACTGACGGTGTGAACCAGGAATCAGCATCAATGGGCCGTTCTGCTCGTAGTTGTCCGTCAGGGTGATCGACATGCTGAGCGCCCGCATACGTGGCATACCGTCTTCGGTGTGCCAGGTTTCGAAATCTGAGTGCCAGTAGAATTCCTTGCCGCGAAAGCCCGGTTTGTAATTCACGCGAGACTGGTGAATGTATACCTCATCGTTCAGGAGAAAGCGTGCAATGCCAGCCAGGCGCTGATCCGCGGCCAGTTTTTTATAGATCCGACTCAGTTGGTGGACCTGGAATACAGAGCGCATTTCGCCGCTATCCAGCTCTGAGATAGTCTCCTGCGGGTGGTCCTGGGAGGCGTTGTCTTTCAGGCGGGCGAGTTCCTGTTGCAGCTCGGTCAGTTCCTGTTCGCTGAACAGGTTCTCAACGATCAAAAAACCGTTTTCGTCATAGCTTCGGATCTGGCTTTCGGTCAGTGGGCCCGCGTACCGGTCCGGCGCATAAACGACCGGGTCCTGGCGCTCGATCATCTGTGCAGGCAGTTCACTGCGGGATGGGTAGGCGTCGTTTTCGCGTTGGGAGTAATGTGGCATCAGATTTCCCTCTCTTGGAAGTGCTTAGGCTGAGATTGTTTCTGCTTCCAGTTCGTACGCCCCTTCGGCGTTATGAACTTCTTTTCCGTTCAGCGGTGGGTTGAATACACAGGCCATCTGCATCTCTTCAAAGGCGCGCAGAATGTGTTTGTCGTGCTTGTCGAGGATGTACAGGGTGCCGGGTTCGATCGGATATTTTTTGCCGTCAGCCAGAGTTTCTACTTCACCCTTGCCGGATACGCAGTACACGGATTCCAGGTGATTCTGGTAGTGCATCTGGAAGTCTGCATCTTTGTAGATGGTGGTGATATGGAAAGAGAATCCCATGTTGTCATCTTTGAGCAGCATGCGGGCGCTTTCCCAGTTGCCATCCGGGGATACAATGCGGCGGTCGGATTGTTCGGCGGTTTTCAGGTTGCGTACGATCATGATCGGTTCTGTCTCTGTGTATTGGGTTTGCCCGCGCATGGCACGGGCGGGCAGAAGGTGGATTTAGCTGGCGATCTGTTCCGGTGAGAAGTACAGCTTACGTTCCGGAATGCTGTCCTCTTTCAAGCAGACTTCGCGGATTGCTTCCTCAACGATATCGATCCCTTTCTTCAGGTTTTCGTCGCTGATCACCAGTGGGCAGAGGAATTTCACTACGTGGTCATCGGCGCCACTGGTTTCGATGATCAGGCCTTTTTTGAATGCCTGCTTGGTGATCTTTCCAGCGATCTCGCCGTTTACGCAGTTAATACCCTGGAACATGCCGCGGCCGCGGGTGGTGAAGTTGCCTTCGCCGTATTTCTCAACGATCTCTTCCAGGCGCTGGGAGACGTATGCGCCTTTGCGCTGGACGTCGTTTGCAAAGCTGTTATCCGACCAGTAGTGATCGATAGCGGCTTTGGCGGTGACAAAGGCGAAGTTGTTTCCGCGGAAGGTGCCGTTGTGCTCGCCCGGTTTCCACTGGTCTAGCTCTGGTTTAAACAATACGACCGCAAACGGCAGGCCGTAACCACCCAGGGATTTAGATAGAGTAACGATGTCCGGTTTGATGCCAGCCTTTTCAAAGCTGAAGTAGGTGCCCGTGCGGCCACAGCCCGCCTGGATGTCGTCAACAATCAGCAGTACTTCATGCTTTTTGCAAACCGCGTCCAGCGCACGCAACCACTCAAAGCTACAGGCGTTGATGCCGCCTTCACCCTGTACGGTTTCAACGATTACGGCTGCCGGTTTGTCGATGCCGCTGGAGGAGTCGCACAGAACCTTATCCAGGTAGACGGTGGTATCGATATCGTCACCGAGGTAGCCCTCGTACGGCATGCGGCTGGTGCCGCTCAGGCTTACACCTGCAGCGCCACGGTGGTGGGAGTTGCCGGTGGCGGCCAGTGAGCCCAGGCTCACACCGTGGAAGCCATTAGTGAAAGAGATGATATTTTCGCGACCGGTGATGTTGCGTGCCAGCTTCATCGCGGCTTCAACGGCATTGGTGCCGGTTGGGCCGGTAAACTGCATCACGTAGTCTAACTCACGCGGTTTCAGGATCTTTTCATTGAAGGCTTCCAGAAATTCGCCTTTGGCCTTGGTGTGCAGATCCAGGCCGTGAGTGATGCCATCCTGGTGGATGTAATCCAGCAGTTTTGCTTTGAAGATCGGGTTGTTGTGACCGTAGTTCAGGGTGCCTGCACCGGCAAGAAAATCCAGGTACTGGTTGCCCTCTTCATCGTACAGAAATTCGCCTTTGGCTTTGTTAAAGATGCGGGGAAACGCGCGTGCATAGCACTGAACTTCAGATTCGATCTCGTCGAAAATTTTCATGTTGATTACCTGTTGGATTGTGGGCGCTGAAAAGGTTATTGGGTCTTGTGCAGTGGGCCGATACGAGCAAGCAGTTCTGAGTCGTGCTCGTCATTGAAGTGCTGCGCGCGATCGAACATCAAGCTTCGATTTAGCGGAGCGTCATATGTGCGGGCGATACTGCGGAACAGCGCCCAGGACGCTTCATTGTCTGCGGTGATGGTGGTTTCGATATAGCGAAACGGAGTGGGGCGTGTGCGCTGCAAGATATCTTTCAGTAGCTTGCTGGCAAGGCCCTGACCACGTGCCGCACTACTGACAGCGACCTGCCATACAAACAAAGTATCGGGTTGGTCAGGTTTGGCGTAGCCACTTATGAAACCGAGGACCTCTTCGTCGGTCACCGCAATGGCCGAGGTATCTGCAAAGTGACTGCACTGCAGGAGGTTACAGTAAGTGGAGTTGTCATCCAGTTGGGGGATGCTCGTTACGAGCTGATTTACGTGATGGCCGTCCGTTGTGCTTGGGCGGCGAATTTCAATATCCATGTTTTTAATATCTAAAGTTTTGGTGTTCGAATAGTTAGAAATTCGAAATGTATTTATATTCTAAAACATATAATTATTTGGGTATCAAGGGCTGAATTAGAATGGTTCTAGGGGTTTGTGCGTATTGTTTGTGCGATGCGGTATTGAGATTTGTTTAGTTGTTCTAAGTTCTGTATCCTTCGCATTTCGAAATTAATTTATTCGGGCTGGGTTTTATAGGCTTGGTCCAGGCTCTCCTTTGCGGTATAAAGCGAGCAACGTAGATTGAATGCTTAGAAATACTATGGAAAACAGTCAGAAAGCGCTGATGCTGATGCGCCAGATTATTCGTTCCACTGATATGCAGGATAAGGAGATCAGTCGACTGACGGGGCTGACGTTGCCGCAGTTAGTGGTGATGCAAACGCTGCGTGAGTTGGGGCAGGTAACACCGGGCGAGCTTGCAAAAGAGATTGCGCTGACGCAGGCAACGGTAACCAGTATTCTCGATCGGCTTGAGAAAAAGGAGCTGGTTGTGCGTGAGCGTGGCAAGGAAGATAAGCGCCGTGTTTGGGTGTCGTTAACTGAGTCGGGTGTAGAGCTGATGAAAGGGGCTCCGGCCACCCGGCAGGAGATCTTCGTCCGCAATTTCGAGGATATGCAGCCTTGGGAGCAGTCGATGGTGGTTGCCAGTCTCGAACGTGTCTCGTACATGCTGAACGCGCAGCATTTGGATGCAGCGCCGCTGCTGGATATCGGTCAACTGGACAGGCCTCAAGAGTCATAAATGGGCCTTGCCGTTCAAGGGAGATTTGGGGTGCCTGATGCTTTACTTTCGGGTTTTAGTCGCCTCAATGCGGCTTAAGAAACTTGTGGTAATTCAAGCTGGATCGGGTTTAGTATTCAGAATATCGGTCCGGTGACCGAAGTGGACATTGGGGCGGTTCTGAATGCGCTCTATATGGGTTTTGTAGCATCTCGATGTTGTGTCCAGTGCTAGGAAAGTTAGGACTAGAGCGTGTCTATAAATGAGAGCGTAGTTGTCAGTGCAGACGAGCTAAGTGAACTCTGTGGCGAGGGTTACTTTAATGTGCTGATGAAAAAGCTTAGCCAGCTTATCGATGCTGATTACACCTTCGTGGCGCGTATTCTCGACAGTAGCACGGCCGAAACCGTGTCGCTTTGGGGGAATGGCACACTCCATCCCGCCATCAAATACCATCTGAAAGGTACACCATGTGAGGATCTTCGCTGTAGTGGAGAATCCTGCATCCTCTATAACGTCGCAGAGCAATACCCTGCCGATCAGTTTCTTAAAGACCTGTCTGTCGAAGGATATATCGGCATTACGCTAAGTGATGAGCGGGGCGAAGTGATCGGTATACTCTCTGCGTTATTCTGTAAGCCAATTCCTCGCGATCAAGTTGAGTCGATCACCCGTTACTTTATGTCGTTCGCAAATCGCGCATCGCGCGAGCTAGAGCGTATAAAGTATGAGCGCATGCTGAAGAATGAGATTCAGGGGTTGCAGGCGACTAATGACCGGCTTCAGATTGCGCAGCAGGTCTATGACTATTCAAAAGACGGCATTATCGTTACCAATGCGGATAACGAGATCGTTTACGTCAATGCTTCGCTTGAGGCGATGTCTGGTTATACATTGTCTGAACTGGAGGGGCAGGATCCCCGCGTTCTGAGCTCGGGCCAGCAGGATCGTTTGTTCTACAAAGGACTCTGGAATGATCTGGCATATAAAGGCTACTGGCAGGGAGAATTTTGGAACCGCAATAAAGAGGGTGAGCTTTATCCGGTGTTTACCTGCATCAGCAGGATTCCCGATGAGCACGGCCGGGTAAAAAGTTACGTGGCGATTCATCGCGATATCACGTCGGAGAAAGAGGCTCAGGCGCTTATTGCCTATCAGGCCACCCATGATGCCCTGACCGGGATGTTGAACCGATATGAGTTTAACGGGCAGCTTGACCGTGAGTTGTTCAAGGTTCGGGTGCGTAAAAATCAGGGTGCTTTTATCACGCTGGACGTGGATGACTTTAAAAGCATCAACGATACGCAGGGTCACAGCATCGGCGATGTGTTGTTGCAGATGATTGCCAAACGCATAAAAGACTGTGTGCGGGAAGGCGACATTATTGCGCGCCTTGGCGGCGATGAGTTTGCGATCTTTACTGAATTTACCGATATGCACATCGTCGAGCAGCTTATCAGCGACCTGCTTGATGCGTTCAGGCCTGCATTCGAGTTTGAAGCACTGCGCCTGCGTTGTAATACCTCTATCGGTGTTAGTATCTTCCCGCAGGATGCGGTCGACAGTCATGAGCTGTTTAAGTGCTCTGACCAGGCGTTGTACGAAGCGAAGAACTCTGGTGGTGCAACCTATGCCTTCTTTACACCGGAGCTGAGAGTCGCAGCCGAGCGTCATCAAGAGGTTCGTCTGCGTTTGGCAGATGCGATTGAGCAAGGGCTGATTGAGGTTAAGTATCAGCCTATCGTCAATCTGGTATCAGGGCGGATGGTGCGCGTCGAGGCCTTGGCACGCTGGACTGATGAGGTGTTGGGGCCTGTACGGCCTGATGAATTTATCGAAATTGCCGAGCATTCCGGGCTGATTCAGCTGCTGGGGTGCCAGATCGCCGAAATAGCGATCAACGACCTTGCGCGGATCAACACGCATCTGAACCAACCGATCGGAGTTTCGATTAACCGCTCCCCGCAGGAGTTTGTGGAACTGGCGGACGAATATGACGTACTACCAGATCTCGCCAAGCAAGCGGGTGTGTCGCCAGATCTGATCTCAATCGAGCTGACAGAAAGCCTGATGATGAAAGATCCGGTATTGGCTCAGAGGCAGCTCAGTCAGCTTAAGGAGGCTGGGTTCAAGTTGTCTCTGGATGATTTCGGTACCGGTTACTCCTCGCTGGCCTACCTGAAGAATTTCCCGTTTGATGTGCTGAAAGTGGATCGTTCCTTTGTGAACGATATTACTGAAGACGAAGGGGACTATGTGCTGGTGAAAACCATTCTGGAGATGGCGAAAAACCTTGGTATGCATTCGGTTGCAGAGGGGGTTGAGACTGAAGGTCAGTTAGCCCTGGTCGAGCAGCTTGGCTGTGAGTGTGTACAGGGTTATTTTTACTCTCCGGCTGTCAGTGTTGAAGAGTTGCTGGAATACATTGCTGAGTATTTCCCTTCGCAGCTAAGGTGATCTGAATCCTCAGATCATTGTTAACCTGTTTTGATAACCGACGATAAATAGCGTAGCAGGCATGGGTATTGTGCTTGGGCTGCGAGGCGGGTGGTTTTCACTGTTTTGAGTAGCAGCTTAAGCTGTTTTTTATGTGGTGGTTATAGAGAGTGTACGCCACTGCGCAGAGTCAGCATACGCAGTGGCGCGGTAGCAGTGGCTTAAGCCCCTGCATCTATTGAGTAGTCGACTTAAGCCGCTACACTGCCGTGTGGGTCGATAACGAATTTCTTCGCTGCACCGCCATCAAAGTCTGCGTAACCTTCAGGCGCCTCATCAAGAGATATCATCTGAACGTTAACCGCGTCTGCAATTTTAGCCTTATCGAACAGGATCGCCTGCATCAGTGGGCGGTGGTACTTCATCACCGGACACTGACCGGTGTGGAAGGAGTGGGATTTCGCCCAGCCCAGACCAAAGCGCATGCTCAGAGAGCCCTGTTTCGCTGCATCATCAACCGCGCCTGGATCTTCAGTCACGTACAGGCCTGGAATGCCGATCTGGCCGCCTGCGCGGGTGATAGACATCGCAGAGTTCAGTACGGTTGCTGGAGCTTCAATACCGTGGTTACAGCCACATGCATGTGCTTCGAAGCCTACGCAGTCTACGAATGCATCAACTTCACGCTCACCCAGGATCTGTTCCAGTTTATCTTCCATGTCGCCGTCTTGACGCAGGTCGATGGTTTCACAACCGAAGCTACGTGCCTGTTCCAGACGCTCTTCGATCATGTCGCCAACGATCACGCACGCCGCACCCAGCAGCTGTGCGGATACAGCAGCCGCCAGACCGACAGGGCCAGCACCTGCGATGTACACGGTGGAACCCGGGCCTACGCCTGCAGTTACACAGCCGTGGAAACCGGTTGGGAAGATATCGGACAGCAGAGTCAGGTCACGGATCTTCTCCATTGCCTGATCGGAATCCGGGAACTTCAGCAGGTTGAAGTCAGCGTACGGTACCATTACGTACTCAGCCTGGCCGCCAACCCAGCCACCCATATCCACGTAGCCGTATGCGGCGCCAGGACGGGCAGGGTTTACGTTCAGACAGATGCCGGTGTTGCCTTCTTTGCAGTTGCGGCAGCGGCCACATGCGATGTTGAACGGTACGGAAACGATGTCACCTTCTTTCAGGAACTCTACATCGCTACCGCATTCGATGATCTGGCCGGTGATCTCATGGCCCAGTACCAGGCCGGATGGAGCTGTGGTGCGGCCGCGCACCATGTGCTGGTCGGAGCCACAGATGTTGGTAGTCAGCACACGGAGGATAACGCCGTGATTGCACTTACGCTTGCCCAGAGACAGTTCAGGAAAGGCGATTTTTTCTACTGCGACTTCGCCCGGTCCTTTATAGACGACACCTCGGTTGCCGTGAATACTGCACATAGTAACTACTCCTATTATTGTTTTCTTCGAGTACACGCTTCCCATCAGGAGCGTGGCTTTCCACTCTATCCAACGGGCCGTATCCGCGGCTGTCCCGAACCGCGCCAAAGTTGATCAAGGGCGACACGATTTGCGCAAAATAGGTGCAGTTGACCGATAGCGACAAGTGACTTTGCAATCAGCGACGAGCGTTTAATGACCGGTTGGTTGTCACAGTCGTAAAGTGACAAGTGGTGGCATTTTTTAAGCAAGCCGGAAGGCGTGAATATCGTGAAACCACGCGCCGTTTTGGGGCAGATCAATGGCTGGGCACCACTTGCCTAAATTGACCGTGATCAAGTCGCTATTTGAATGGAATGTCGCATACGGGTAACTGGAGGGGTGTAAGTGTCGCTTTTTGATTGATGCTAATTGATTGAAATCAATAATATAAGTTCTGACGCGATGAACTGTATGAGCCTAAGTACCTTAGACGTACCAAGCAGATCTTATGCGCCAGGCCTGATGGTGGTGGGGGCTATTCGTTCCCGGGCTGTCCCATATTAGTCCTACATAATAAAAAAAGCGTAGCGGGCGTTAAGCAATCATTTCACGCCTTGCCCAGCACATACGCACAGAGGGCATACCCAATGACAATTGCTATGAATCGCACCCCGGTTTCTGGGGAGAAGAAGGTTACCCGTGTCGGTTTTCTTCTGCTGGATAACTTCACAATGATCGCACTGGCATCGGCTGTTGAGCCGCTCAGGATGGCGAATCAACTCTCGGGTGAGGAGTTATACAGTTGGCATATGGTTTCGGAAACAGGTTCCGATGTGTCTGCCAGCGATGGTCTGACTTTTAAACCGGATTTTTCCTTTCAAGACGTGATCGATCTGGATCTGGTGATTGTGGCAGGTGGAGTTGATATCACGCGCAGTTTTACGCCCAAGCAGGTGAGCTGGCTGCAACTGATGTCGCGTCGCAACATCAAGATTGGTGCGATATGTACGGGTGCTTATGCACTGGCAACTGCCGGGTTGCTTGATGGATACGACTGCAGCGCGCACTGGGAATGTATGGCTGCGTTGCAGGAGCGTTTTCCAAAAGTACGTTGCAACAGCCGCCTGTTCACGGTGGATCGCAATCGCATGACCTCCTCGGGCGGCAATGCGCCGATGGATATGATGTTGCATATGATATCCAAAGAGCACAGTCCGAAACTTTCAAATGCGGTATCGGACATGTTCATTTGCGACCGTATTCGTAGTGAGTTTGATCAGCAGCGTGTACCGCTGCGCCAGCTGCATAATAGTGGTGAGTCGAAGCCGAAGCTGGTGGAAGTGATCGAGTTGATGGAGAGTAACCTGGAAGAGCCGATCGGGCTGGATGAGCTGGCACAGTTTGTAAATGTGTCGCGACGTCAGTTGGAGCGTATGTTCCTGAAATACCTGAGTTGCTCACCGTCACGTTACTACCTGCGCTTGCGACTGGACCGGGCGCGTCAGTTGCTGAAGCAGTCGAGCATGTCGATTGTTGAAATTGCCGGGGCGTGCGGATTTATCTCAACGCCGCATTTCAGTCGTTGCTACCGTAAACACATCGGCATCTCGCCGAGGGATGAGCGTAAGATCGCGTGGGCAGCTGATGGTATATCGCAAAGCACTATTCGTGAGCCACTTCAGGACTCTGGTCTGATGAGCATGGCGCGCTCAGCAAGTGCGCTGAGCAGTGCGAAAGTAGAGCCAAGCTTCGGTTCCATTGCAGTCTGACGCCGCAATACAGGTGGGCTGATTCGCCTGCTTATGACGAAAAATCGCATTGGGTTACGCTTGGTGCGATTTTTTTACTTCTGTTTCCTCATTTCTTCCCCCAGGTTGTTTTGCACCTGATTCTTGCTCTTATTTTCATCACTGAGGCTCCGCTGTTGGGGCTGTTCTCTTCCGTTTTCAGAAACGACACATTGAGTATTCATTTGCGAAATCGCGTCAAGTTTAGGGTTAGCTAAAGTAAATACCCTTTTAAAATTACGTGAATTAAAGCTCTGGTTTTGTTTTCTATTAAAGAAATAAATACTACATTAGTGAATTTAATATGGGTTTATTTCCTGTGATTGGGGTGGTTTGACCGGGGCAATCAGGCTGAGTATCTATGGTGCCACTGACCAACAACATAAAAAAAACGACAGGAAATACCATGGTTAAGACTAAAACGACACTTCGCTCATTTATGGCTGGACTGGTGACAGCCGGGGTTCTGATGGCATCTTCAGTACAGGCCGCAACGCTGAAAATGGCAACCGACTCCGGTGCAAAAGGATCACCAGCCGGCGATACACTGGAACGCTGGGCCGAGCTGATCGAAACCCGTTCTAACGGCGAGATCGACGTGAAGGTGTTCTATCAGAACGAACTGGGCAGTCAGAACGAAGTCTTCGATCTGCACGTGGCTGGTGACGTCGATGTGATGCTGAACTGGCCGATGACCTCCTACGACAAGCGCATCGGTGTGATCTACACCCCGTACATGACGCTGTCCTGGGATGAAGCGCTAAAGGCCTATAGTCCGGGTGGTTGGGTAAACAACATGCTGGGGGGTATCTATTCCGATCTGGGTCTGAAGTTTTTCGGTCCTTGGCCTGAAGGCTTCAACGGTGTAGCGACCCGCGGCAAGTACGCGACCAACATCGCTGAAGCAGATGGGCTGAAAGTACGTACCATGACTGTGTTTCCGGCACCGCAGACTATGCAGGCACTGGGCTACCAGACCGCTGCGATCGACTGGGGCGAAGTGTACACCGCACTGCAGACCGGCGTCGTTGATGGCGAAGCGGGTAACGTTATCTACTGGGACTACGAGTACTTCCGCGACCAGCTGGACTACTACGTACGCAGCAAGCACTTCTTCATGACCGGCGTACTGAGCATGAACGCTGAATCTTATGAAGACCTGTCCGAAGAGCATCAGAAGGTTGTGGCGGACGCGGCAAAAGAAGTGATGTTGGCGCAGTTTAAAGCCGCTAAATCTGCCGATGAGCTGTACGTTAAGAAAGCACAGGACGCGGGGATGAAGTACGTTGAGCTGTCCGACGAGCAGATTAAAGAGTTTGCCCGCGCAGCACGTGAGAAAGTGTGGCCACTGATGGATGACGAGATTGGCTCCGAGATCATGAACAACATCCGTAACAACGCTACCAAGCTTTAATCCTGGTCCAACCCAAACGGCGGTCCGCGACAGCGTGCCGCCGTTCTTGTCTTTCCGAAGGTGCTTATGATGGTGCGTTTCTTTACAGCGCTGGATAAGAAGGTCGGTTGGTGTCTGGATGTGGTTGCGTTGATAAGCAGCCTCATGCTGGTAGGACTGATGTTGTTTCTTGTTCTCGCGCGTTACGTTTTTGGTTGGTCGATTGTCGGCCTGCTGGAAGTGATTATGGTTTTTGGTATGTGGCTCTACATGGTTGGTGCGCTGGTCGCCAGTCGTAAGCGTGAGCACCTGGTGGTCGACTTTGTGCAGACCAATATTCGCGACCAGCAGATCCGTCGAATCCATCAGGGATTTTTATCGCTGGTGACGCTGCTGATTACCGGTTTCTTTGTGTATCTCTCCTATCGGATGTTGAAGTGGGGCTTGCGTCGGCCACAACAAACGCCGGGGTTGTCCATTCCTCTGTGGCTGCCGCAAAGCGCAATTATGTTTGCGGCGATCGGCTGCGCATTCTATTCCCTGCGTGATTTTGTTCAGTGTGTGATTGGGATCTATCCGCTGTCGGAAGAACCACACGATCCTAGTGAGGAGATTCTCTGATGGAAGGATTAATCGCTGTTGGCATTCTTTTGTTCCTGATGATCGTGGGTGTGCCGGTTGCCTGGTCATTTGCCGGGGTGTTGGCGTATCTGAGCTTTGCCTACGATGCTAACTTCAACACCCTGATGTTGCAGGGCTACCGTTCGATCGATTCGGTCATCCTGATCGCCTTGCCACTCTTTGTCCTGACCGGTTACCTGATGCAGAGCGGGGGGATCGCTCACCGTCTGGTCGACTTCATTGAAGTATTGGTCGGTAAGCGTAAAGGTGGTATGGGGGCGTCCATGGTGCTGGCCTCCGGTATCTTTGGTGCGATTGCCGGTACCGCGACTGCGGCGGTAGCGTCGATCGGAACCATCATGATCGATCCTCTGGAGAAGCGTGGTTACCCGCGCGGTTACTCCTCAGCGTTGCTGGGCATCTCCTCATTGTTAGGGATTCTGATTCCGCCGTCGATCACCATGATTCTGTTCGCGGTGGTAACGCGTCAGTCGGTGGCAGCGTGTTTTGCAGCGTCGATCGGTCCTGCGTTGCTATTGATTGTCGGCCTGATTCTGATGAACCGCTTTAACGTGGGGCGCCTGTTTGAGGAGGTCTCCGCTGGTGCAAAAGATGGTTTGGAAGATCTGCCGTCAAAAGGCACTGCAGCCGTGCGGGCTTTACCTGCATTGTCGTTGCCGGTGATCATCCTGGGTGGAATCTACGGCGGTGTATGTACCCCAACGGAAGCTGCGGCGATAGCGGCCTTCATGGCGATAGTGATCGGTTTCTTTATCTACCGGAACCTGACTGTCCGGCGTCTGGCGGGCAGCGTGATTGCTGCTGCCGAAACCACCGGCACCGTGATCCTGATCTTATTGTTTAGCTTTATGATCGGCCGAATCCTGGCATCGGAACGTATCCCGCAAGATCTGACGGAAACCATTACTGAGCTGGTAAAAGATCCGGTGATGATCCTTATCGCCGTAAACGTCTTTCTGATTGTGACTGGCATGATCATGGATGACGTATCGGTGACCGTGGTGGTGGCGCCATTATTTATGCCGTTGATGGTCGCAAGTGGTGTCGATCCGATCCATTATGCATCGATCGTGGCATGTTCTGTGGTCATCGGCGCAAACAGTCCGCCTGTGGCTCCGATACTTTATATGGCGTGCCGGATAGGCAGGGTGGGCATCCATGAGGCGGTGATGCCTGCGGTCAAGTTGATGGTATTTGTGGGTCTGCCGGTGATGGCGGTAACCAGCTTTGTACCGGAGCTGTCCCTGTTTATCCCAAGAATGCTGGGATTGATGTGAGGCTTTAAATCACGCCAATTTTCCAGACCATAAGTTGGGACAGGGATGCCCCAACCTACAGTGGATACCTGCTTGTGTGATCCTACTCAGGATACTTTATCTTGCTGGCGCATTAGTCGAGCAGCTTGGGTGTTTCACCGGATAAATCGATCCATGGGTTCGTTTTCAATAGCTCGGCACCTTCTACGCTGGGTTCTTCATAGCGCATAACGAAGTTCTTTGGACCATGGGCATAGGCCACAACGAGTCCATATTCCGCATCCAGGTAACCACCGTGTGGTCCCAGGCCCGGATAGCTGATGCGCCAGGCTTTGCGTTCCAGTCCTACGTGTCCCAGCGTCAACTTGCCGACAACATTATCTGGCAGTGCGAAGAACCAGGTCCATGGACCGCCGGATACGATTGTCATTACTTCATCGATGCCGACACCGTTGTCGGCACTGTTTACGTGAAGCAATCCGAATTTCTTCTGCAGAAAGGCCTTAACCTCTGGAGACATGGCGCGCATGTCATATACCTTCGGATACGGTGCTATGCCGATCTCGGATGTCGAAAGATAGCCGCCCCGGTGTGCTTCCGGTTTTCGGCCCGCCTTATCTATCTCCTCCAGCAGTTGTCCGCGATGAAGGGAGAAGTGGGAGAGCAGTTGATCCGCTTCTTCCTGCGTAATTGCTCTGGACTTTGATGCCTCCAGAATGGGTTTTGCTTCTTCCGGTAGAGGCAGTGTGCTCACCCGGACCCCAACAGTGCGCAAGACTTTATTAACGGCTTCCACTCCGGTTGTGACAGCTCTGCCATCACTGTAGGCAAGTTCTAAGATACCTGCGGTATTTTGTTCATCTGCATAACTGTGTGCGGGCAACAATAACGATACGCTTACCAAAGCGAGACTGAGTAATTTCTTCATGACCGGTTCCTCCTGTTTTTTGCCAACCTTATGAAGGGTTGTATTTAGAATACTGTCCGTTAATTGGATGAAAAACAGGGATGTATCGAATATATTGTTCGTGAATATAGAACAGTGGTGGTTCGATGGCTGACAAAATATTAGAGATGGAAACCTTCGTTCGGATCGTTGAAGCGGGTTCGATTTCTGCCGCTGCTGATCAGCTCGGGCATACGAAATCGGTCGTGAGTAAGCGGCTGTCTGATCTTGAAGCCCGCCTTGGTGTTCAGCTGCTCGCACGAACTACCAGGCGCCTGCACTTGACCGATTCGGGGCAAGACTATCTGGATAAGGTGAAGGAGATCTTGTCGGCAATCGATATCGCCGAGTCTGCCGCGTCGGGCACAAAAGGTGAGCTTCAGGGACGGATCCGTATAGCGTCACCGTTGACCTTTGGGTTGATGCATCTGAACCCGGCGATTCGCGAATTTATCCATCGGCACCCCGAAGTAAGAGTGGACATCAACTTTTCGGACAGCCGGATAGACCTAGTACATGGTGGCTATGATCTGGCGCTGCGGATCGCTGATCTCGCCGATAGTAGTCTTGTTGCAAAGCTACTGACCCGCATTCGTCACGCGGTGGTCGCAAGTCCAGACTATTTTCGCACCCGAGAACTGCCTAAAACACCACGGGACCTGCTTGCACTGGATTGTCTGCGCTACAGCGAGGCAAGCGACACCCAATGGAAATTCACCGACCCGTCAGGCAAGAGCGGATCAGTTGATCCCACCGCGCTTATCAACGCGAATAACGGAGCGTTTTTGAAAGACATGGCAGTTGCGGGCTGCGGCATCATCAACCAACCGACCTTTATTACCTATAAGGGGATCTGTTCCGGTGAGCTGGTGATGTTACTGGAGGACTATAAGTGGCGGGAGTTTAATGCGTATGTGGTGTATCCGAAAAACCGTTATCTGCCTTTGCGGGTGAGGGCGTTTATCGACTTCTTGGCTGAGTATTTTGATCGAGAAGAGCCGTATTGGGAGCGTGAAATAGAAGAGGCCCTCGGAAAGACTTAATAAGATTGAAGTGTTAATCACCCATCGTAGTAACGGTCATTGATCTCATCAGTACCCATCCATTGAACTGAATTGGCACTAACCTTCTATATTGTCGTTAATACACTGATTCTTCAGGTAAATATGGCAATTTCTGAACTCACGTTATATTTACAGTATCAACACTTTTCCTTGCGGTGAGGGTCAGGTACCTTAATCCGCTTCTTAAGCCCGGCTGAGCAGGAGTACGCCCGATGTCCGAATTGAATCAGAATGCCGAGAAGGTCAGTGCCGTTGTACTGGCAGGTGGCATGGCGCGCCGTATGGGTGGGCAGGACAAGGGTTGGGTGAAGCTCAATGGCAAACCCCTGATTGGTCATGTATTGGATAGGATCAAGCCGCAGGTTGGCCGCTGCCTGATTAACGCCAACCGCAGCATGGATGCCTACGGCAGTTTCGGTTTACCCATTGTCAGTGACCTGGAAGGTGACTTTCAGGGGCCGCTGATGGGCATGGCAACCGGTCTGCACCATGCTGCAACCGACTGGGTGCTGTTTGTACCCTGTGATACGCCGCATCTGCCGGATGATCTGGTGGAGCGGATGCTGAACCTGGCCGAGCGAGCGGGTGCGGAAATAGCCGTGGCGCATGACGGTAACCGCCTGCAGTCGGTGGTGGCGCTGATGCGTCGTGACTTGCTGCCAAGCCTGCAGGCTGCGCTTAAAAGCGGTGAGCGTAAGGTCGAACGCTGGTTTGCGCAGCATGTAATGATTACCGTGGATTTCTCCGATAAGCCTGATGCCTTCGTAAACGTAAACAGCCGTGATGATCTGGCAGAGTTGCAGCAGATGCCAGCGTTGCTCGGTTTTGTCGCCTGGAGTGGTACAGGTAAAACCACTTTGCTGCGAAAATTGATTCCACTATTAAAAGAGCAGGGCGTTCGCGTAGGGGTTATCAAGCATGCCCACCATAACTTCGATGTTGATAAGCCGGGAAAAGACAGCTACGAACTGCGTAAGGCGGGAGCTGATCAGATGCTGGTAGCATCCCACGTACGTTGGGCGTTAATGGTCGAAGAAGATCAGGGCGATTATCCATCGCTGGCACGAATGCTGAGCCGTCTGGATCATTCCAGCCTCGACTTGGTGCTGATTGAAGGATTCAAACGTGAGCCGTTTCCGAAGATTGAACTGCATCGCACTGCGCTGGAAAAAGAGCTGATCCATCCGGACGACGACAGCTTTATTGCGATCGCGTCAGATGAACCGATCACTCCGGCACCAGGCCTGCCGCAACTCGATATCAATAACGAGCAGGAGATCCTGCAGTTCGTATTGGATTACATGAAGAAACAAACACTCGGATGAGTGTTTCCCGCCTAACGGCTGTCTAAAGGAACGGAGCGGAAAGGGGGTGTTTTGTCCCATTCCGCGGTATGTTTAGTATAGAAATTGCCCGTTAACGACAATCAGTGAAAGATTGGTCCTACGACGTTTTCCCCACTGGTCCTTAGTGGGCATCCCATAGCTTTTTTATAGTGCGTATTCAGACGCAATTCCGCAGAAAATTCTGGGGTGATGTGCTGTGTGTTTTGAGCGTTCCCTGAATGAAATTGTTATTTCGGGATTTTGTTCTGATTTATGTTTTTTAACAAAAATATATCCTGAAATCGAACGGTAAAACGCAGCATTTTTTCTGGTTTGTATGTTGGTCGTCAGTACAATGTTCGGTTCGCGCATCATTTGCTGCTAGAGAGGTTTGTTACATGTCATACCATGACGCTTTTTTCCGCGACACGTGGGTCGAAGTAGACCTGGATCGCATCGCTGAAAACGTTAGCAATATTAAACAGCACTCAGGTTATGAAAACCTGTATGCGGTTGTTAAAGCGAATGCTTACGGTCATGGCGACGTTGAAGTAGCACGTGCAGCACTGGATGCCGGTGCAAATATGCTGGCAGTGGCTTTTCTCGACGAGGCGCTGAATCTGCGTCGCGAGATTAAAGATGTACCTGTATTGGTAATGGGCGCGATCCGCCCGCAGGACATCGCAGTTGCTGCAGAACAGAACATCGATATCACTGCACACGATCTGCAGTGGATCGAAGCGGCGGCCGGTTACAGCGGCGTGCCTGCTAACGTACACCTGAAAATTGACAGTGGCATGCATCGCATCGGTGTAACTAATGCTGAGAGCTTCAACAAAGCGTGCGCCATGCTGGATGCGGAAGCGAATCTGAACCTGATTGGTTTGTTCACCCACTTTGCGACAGCGGATGGCAGTGTAGAGCACTACCAGAACCAGCTGAACAAAGTCGCGGAAATCACCGACGGTACAGATCTGACCCGTTTTAAATACGTGCACCAGTCCAACAGTGCAGCGTTGCTGCGTCACCCGCAGCAGCCGGCTACGAACGGAGGTCGTCTGGGTATCTCTATGTATGGTCTGGCGCCAAGCGATGAATTTGAACTGCCTTGTGAACTGAAGCAGGCGTTCTCTCTGCACAGCCGCATTACCCAGGTTAAGCGTCTCTACCCAGGCGACAAAGTGGGTTACGGCGCAACGTACGAAGTAGAAGAGGAAATGCTGGTAGGTGTCATGCCGATCGGTTACGCCGATGGCTGGCTGCGTTACCACCAGGACCGTCCCGTTGAAATTAACGGTAAGCAGTACCCAATCGTTGGCCGCGTTTGCATGGATCAGACCATGGTGCGTGTCGACGAGAGTGTGCAGGTGGGTGATCAGGTTGATCTGCTGAACGATAACCTGACCGTTGACGCCGCAGCACAGGACCTTAATACCATCAACTACGAGATCGTTTGCTCCATCTCTGACCGTGTACCACGTGTGTACAAGCGTGGCGGTGAGAAAGTATCCGTACGCAACGATCGTTTCAAATAAGGAGTTTGAAGATGGTTTCTATGAACGAATTGCCACCGGTAGAACTGCGTCGTGCGATCCGCGCGGGCTTGTTTACCGGTAACACCTCCGGTGTGGCGCAGGGTTTCGTGCAGTGCAACCTGGCGATCCTGCCGGCTGACTGGGCGAATGAATTCCTGCAGTTCTGTCAGCTGAACCAGAAGCCGTGCCCGCTGGTGGGTATGTCTGCTCAGCCGGGCGACACGGGTATTCTGGCGTTGGGTGAAGATCTGGATATCCGTACCGACGTGCCTAAGTACCGTATTTTCAAGAACGGTGAGTTCACTGAAGAAGTAGACAACATCACCGAATATTGGCGCGACGATCTGGTGACTTTTGCGCTGGGCTGCTCTTTCTCTTTTGAGGAAGCGTTGATCGCCGATGGTCTGGACGTTCGTAACGTAACCGAAGGTGTGAACGTTCCGATGTACCGCACCAACATCGCGTGTAAGCCAGCGGGCCGTTTCAGCGGTGATACCGTTGTATCCATGCGTCCGATGAAGCCAGTTGATGCGATCCGTGCGATCCAGATATGCAGCCGCTTTCCGGCTGTTCACGGTGCGCCAATCCACTTCGGTGATCCTGCACAGATTGGTATCGCAGACATCAACTCGCCGGACTACGGCGATGCGGTAACCATCAAAGAAGGTGAAGTACCTGTATTTTGGGCATGTGGTGTAACCCCGCAGGTTGCACTGGAACAGGCAAAACCGCCGTTCTGTATTACCCACAGCCCAGGTCACATGCTGGTGACCGACCTGCCAAACAGCCGTTTGGCAATCCTCTGATCAGGCCGGTCAGAGCAGAATTTATATAAAGGACACCCAACAACCGTAGTTTACGGGGTGAGGTGTCCAGAGTGAGTGGCTTCAGTCGCGCAACGCTGAAGCAGGTGAGATAGGAACATAACAATGACAATCAAGCTGAACTGCGATCTCGGCGAAAGCTATGGCGCCTGGACTATGGGTCTGGACGCAGCCGTGATGCCCCACATCGATCAGGCGAATATCGCTTGTGGCTTCCACGCCGGTGATCCACTGGTTATGCAGCGCACCCTCGCGCTGGCAAAAGAAAACAATGTGATGGTAGGTGCCCACCCGGGCTACGCAGATCTGGTTGGCTTTGGTCGTCGTTCTATGAACTGTCAGCCTGCTGAAATCGTTGCCCTGATGCACTACCAAATCTCCGCATTGGACGGTATGGCCCGCACTCAGGGTCTGGAATTGAGCTACGTAAAACCTCACGGTGCTCTGTATAACGACATGATGGCAAAAGACGAAGTGCGCGCGGCCGTTATGCAGTCTGTTGCTGAATTCCACCGTCCAATCGCGTTGATGCTGCAGGCAACTCCACAGTGCGAACTGCACCGTGAAGAAGCAAAAGCTGTTGGCATCGAAGTTCTGTTTGAGGCGTTTGCTGACCGTTGCTACGACGATGATGGCAAACTGCTGGCACGATCCAAGCCGGGCGCGGTGCACAACCGCGAGAAAATGCTGGCTCAGGTTGAGCAGCTGTGTCGTGAAGGTACATTGACCACCGTTAGTGGCAACATCCTTAGAATCGAAGCGGACACTCTGTGTGTTCACGGCGACAACGAAGAGGGTGTGCGTGCTATCGAAGCGATCCGTGGAGTGATCGAAGCATGAGAATTGAGGTTGCAGGCGAAAATGCCCTGATCCTCTATTTGGGCGAACACGGCGAGCCGGGTACGGCAAACCGCGTAGAGCAGGCAGCGCGTCTCCTGAAGCAGGAGTTGGGTGACTGCCTGGTTGATCTGGTGCCATCCTATGCATCCGTTCTGCTGATTTTCGATATGTTCCGTTGCGATCACCTTCATATCCGTGCCGGAATCCGCAAGGTGATGAATGAACTGTCTGACGAAGCATCCGAAGAAGGTCGCATCGTAACGCTGCCGGTGTTCTACGGCACTGAAGCGGGTGCTGATCTGGAGCAGTTGGCACGCAATGCAGGTCTGACCACCGAAGAGGTGATCCAGATTCATACGGCGGGTGAGTACCGCGTATACGCAATTGGTTTCGCGCCGGGCTTTGCATACTTGGGGGATGTAGATGAGCGCATCGCTGCGCCACGTCTGTCTACGCCGCGTCAGCGTGTGCCGCGTGGCGCTGTGGGTATTGCTGATCGTCAGACCGCAATCTACCCGGCAGTATCTCCGGGCGGTTGGAACCTGATTGGCCGCTGCCCGCAGCGGATGTTCGATCCCGATGCACAGCCAACCATGCCGGTACAGGTGGGTGATCGTGTACGTTTCGAATCGATCAGTCGCGACGATTTCTTCTCACTGGGAGGTACCTTAGATGACGCATAACGCGAACACTGAAGGCTTCCTGGTACGCCAGCCAGGCCTGATGACACTGATTCAGGATGCAGGCCGTTTTGGCCAGCACGGCATCGGTCTGACCTGCGGTGGTCCGCTGGACGCCGAAGCATTTGGTTGGGCCAACCGCCTGTGTGGCAACGATGAACGTGCTACCGCACTGGAAGTGAGCTTCGGCGGTCTTACGCTGGAAGCCCAGACTACAACGCGTCTGGCAGTCACCGGTGCCGAGATTCCTCTGTCCATCAACGGTCAGGAAAAAGAGCTGTGGCGCAGTCACCCGGTCAACGCGGGCGACGTGATTGAGCTGGGGTACGCAACCCAAGGTTGTCGCGCCTATTTGGCCGTTGCCGGGGGCTTTGATATCCCGCACAGCTTTGGCAGTGCTGCAACCGTAAGCCGCGAATCGATCGGTGGTCTGAACGGCGGCAAGCTGGAGCCGAACGATTTTCTGGCTTGTGCAGCGACCTCTGCAAAAGGCTGTTTGGCGCTGGCGGATAAACACCGTCCGACTTACGGTACGGAAGCGCACCTGCGTGTGATTCTGGGTTATCAGAAGCAGGCATTCAGCGACCTGCAGATCGCACGTTTCTTCAACAGCGAATACACGACTACGGACCGCAGTGACCGTATGGGTTACCGCCTGAATGGTCCTGAGATCAAGCCTGCTATCGATGGCATCCTGTCTGAGGGTATCTGTCATGGTGCGATCCAGGTTCCGGCCGATGGCCAGCCAATTATCCTGCTGAACGACCGCCAGACCATCGGTGGTTACCCAAAACTGGGTTCAGTACTGTCTCTGGATACAGCCAAACTGTGTCAGCTGACCCCAGGGGCAACCATTACGTTTGAGGCGATCACCATTGATGACGCCCATAACCTGCACTTGCTGGCCAAGCACCGTACGTCGGTGACCGAGCCAGAAGCGTGCTAAGAACAATAACTGGAGATCGTTCGTGAATATGAAACAGGAAATTACCCCGCAGGCTCAGCTGCAAGAAGCTATGAAACTCAGCCTGTCGATTGAAGAACTGTTGGTATCTCGTAACCTCCGTGGCATGAAAACAGTGCAGGGCATGATGCTGCCAGGTTACTGCCTGCGTGCAGCGATGATGATGCAGCAGTGCAAAGGCAACGTACTGATCGGTACCGGCTTTCCGGTAGCGGGCACCTTTGAGACCGATGGCCCAGTGGGTGCGATCTCCCTGTACAAAGCGTTTGAAGCGTGCGGTGCGACCCCAATCATGGTGTGTGGCGATCCGTTGGCTAGCGCAATGGAATCTGACTACCGCATCCACAAACTGCCGGTAGGTGAACTGAGCCGTGAAGAACGTCTGCAGGCTGCTGACGAAATTCTGGCCCGGTACAACCCGCAGCTGGTGATCTCTATCGAGCGTCCAGGGCAGGCAGAAGATGCCGGTTACTACAACATGCGCGGCGAATCCATTACCTCGAACGCGGCAAGCTTCGATGAGATCATGCAGGAAGCGGGCTGCCCGTCCATTGCAATCGGCGACGGCGGCAACGAGATCGGTATGGGTAACGTACGTCCGGCCCTGCGTAGCCTGGACATCACACCCGCTGTAACCCGCTGTTCTGAGCTGGTTGTAGCTGACGTATCCAACTGGGGCGGCCATGCGCTGGTTGCTCTGATGGGTTGGTTGAACGGTCAGGACCTGCTGGCTGACTTCGACAACCTGGAAGTACTGCAGTACCTGTCCGAGCGCGGCAGTGTTGACGGAGTAACCCGTGACAACACCCTGACCGAAGACAGCCTGCCCGCAGAAGACGGTGTGTCCATGCTGCTGGAACTGCGCAAACTGACAGGCTTCGCCTGATCTGAATTTAGACACCCCTGCGAAAGCAGGGGGTGAGTGAGACTTAATTTTTGAAAAAGGTGGTCGCGTGAGGGGACTCACGATCAGAGACTGCCAAGTTTGGAGTTTGTTATGAGTATTGTTTATCTAAACGGATCCTATATGCCAATGTCCGAAGCGAAGATCTCGCCAATGGACCGTGGCTTCCTGTTCGGTGACGGCATCTACGAGGTGATCCCTTCTTACGATGGCAAACTGGTTGGTTTTGGCCCTCACATCGACCGCATGAACGAAGGTCTGGGCTTCATCGACGTTAAGTTCAACTACTCCCACGCTGACTGGCGTGCAGTATGTGAAAACCTGATTGAAAAGAACGGTGGCGGTAACCTGGGCATCTACCTGCACGTATCCCGTGGTGCAGACAGCAAGCGTTTCCACGCGTACCCAGAAGATATCGAAGCGACCGTTTTCGCATTCGTATTCGAAATCCCAGCTGCGCCTGTTGCAGACAAAGAAGTTGCTAAAGCTTACAAAGTATCCAGCACCGAAGACCTGCGTTGGAAGCGTTGTAACATCAAATCCACTGCACTGCTGGGTAACGTAATGCACTTCCAGCAGGGCCATGCGTCCGGCAACAACGAAATCCTGCTGTACAACGCTGACGGCGAACTGACTGAAGGTTCTGCATGTAACGCATACATCGTAAAAGACGGCGTTGTGATCACTCCGCCGCTGGACAACCAGATCCTGCCAGGTATTACTCGTCTGATGCTGCTGGACATCCTGAACAAAGACGGCTCTATCAAAGTAGAAGAGCGCGTTGTAACTATGGATGAAGTACGCAACGCAGACGAAATCTGGCTGACCAGCTCCAGTAAAGAGATCGCTCCAGTTGTAGAACTGGACGGCCAGCCTGTAGGCGACGGCAACATCGGCGACGTGTGGGTTAAAGCACAGGCGCTGTACTCTGCTGGTAAATACGACTACTAAGTCGATTTACAACGTAAGCGAATTCGGGTGATTGCCTTACCGGGCGGTTACCTGTCCCTTCTTACCTTACAAATGGTAAGACCCAGCGCTTTGATGTAACTCGGGTGGCGTTGCGCATATATAGTCATTCGAGAAGCAACCTAGCGTGCTCGCTCTACCGGTTTATGGATGAACCGCACTCACATGGAGGGGCTTATGCCCCTCTTTTTTCGTCTGTCCAAAGGTCTCATCGACCAACTGTCTATGCGCGTAACTTAATCGTTGTGTTACGGTCAAATTGACTATAATTGGAAGCGCGTTTTGCCACGGACCGTATCGATGCAGAAGCAATCGTACAAAGATCTCGTTAGCCTATTTCCTCCTTCAGTTTGTCGTGATCTCGCCATGTTTGGGGCGCTCCCCGACGACAGCCTTGCCTACCTGATGGAAGAGGGTAATCTCTACCACGGTATGCCCGGCGATGTGCTGTACGCACTGAATGATAAATCTGAGTCCTTCTTCATCGTCCTCAGCGGCGGTACCCGTTTCCACAAGGCCAAAGAAGCCTGTGGCCAGATGGTAAAGCTGCGTTACTACGGGCCCGGTGAACAGGTTGGGTTTGTGGGCATGATAGGCCTGCAGAAACGCCACGGGAACCAGGTTATGGAGGATGAAGGTTATCTGCTGGAGATCCCGGCAGAGTTGTTTCATCGCTTCTGCGAGAAGTTTCCGGAAGAGTTCAAAATCCTGATGATTAACGTCACCCGCGAAATGAGCCGCGAAATCGCAGATCTCGACACGATGTGCACCGAGTACAAGTGATCTAGCGCTCGATATCTGCATCACGACGTAGGTTGGCCTTCACGCAGTGAAGCCCAATACCTGCCACTTCTCCAAATCTATATCTCATACTTGTCTACACAATATGCTCTTTCTCGTTGCTTAAAGTCGGCAAACTGCTTGGCGATAGTGTTTGTAGTTCGGCTGGGGAGGAGGTCACCGCGATCGACTGCCATTCCTTTGTTTGATGTCGCCCTCGGATAGGGCTGCTGCAGGGCACACGAAAAAGGGGACCGAATCAGATTCAGTCCCCTTTTTATTGCGGCGCGAGCCAAGTGCGGTTTGTAGGGTAGCCTCGTCGTCATCGAAGGTGATTAGGCTGCCGGTAGCGTGAACTCTACCCTATAGCTGCGCCGATACCCACAACCTTTAGCTCGCTACGCAGCTGCGTACAGAGTTGTCCGCAGGCTTCGCATCCGCAGGCTGGCCCGCTTTTGGATCAACCACACGTACAGTGGCAACCTTGTTCTGGGTGAAGAAGTCGATTGCGTCTTTGCCCTGAACCTTGTTGTTACCCACCAGAGAGCCCTTGATACCGCCGAACGGCAGGTAAGGGTGCGGTGCACAGATGCCTACGTTCACGCCGACCATACCAACGTCCGCTTCGTTGATGAACTTTTCGGTGTAGAAGGCGTTCTGGGTGAAGATTACCGCACCGTTGCCCATGTCATGGTTTTTGATTGCACGCAGGGCGCCGTTGATGCAGCCCACTTTCATGACACTCAGAACAGGGCCGAAGATCTCTTCGCGAGCGATCTGCATACATGGGGTTACGTCTGTGAACACGGTTGGGCCAACGTAATAACCGTCTTTGTCGGCGTCAGCAACGTCTGGGTTGCGACCGTCCAGAGCCAGGGTGGCGCCTTCGTTCTGGCCGATTTCGATGTAGTTTTCGATCCGCTCCTTGGCCTTGGCGGAGATCACCGGGCCCATGAATACGTCTGGGTTCATTGCATTGCCGACAGTTACGTTCTTGGATGCTTCAAGCAGACGTTCAACGAATTCGTCGTAGATCTCGGAAACTACCGCGATGTTAGATACCGCCAGGCAGCGCTGGCCGGCAGAGCCGTAACCGGACATCAGGATGTTCTCGATGGTCAGGTCCATCGGTGCATCTTCCATCACTGCCGCGAAGTTCTTGGCACCACCCAGCAGCATGGTCTTCTTACCGTTGCGGCCACAGCCTTCAGCGATCGCTTTTGCAGTTGGCGTGGAACCTACCAGACATACGCCTGCTACGTTTTCGTCGTCGTACCATGCTTCTACAGTTTCACGGTCGCCGTGCACGATATTTACTACGCCGTCTGGCAGACCGGTGTCCTGCATCAACTGCATCATCTTCTGCATGAACAGCGGAGATTCAGTGGAGGGCTTGTACACGAAGGTGTTGCCGGTGCCGATTGCGAATGGGATAAACCAACCGAATACCAAGGCAGGGAAGTTGAACGGCGCCACACCACAGAATACACCCAGTGGCGCTTTGATCAGGCGGCCATTGATGTTGTTGGCAATACCCTGAACCGTTTCACCCTGGATCAGAGATGGGATGGAGCAAGCCATCTGCAGGATCTCCATGACACGACCCACTTCACCGCGCGCTTCAGCGATGTGTTTTGCCTGGTCGATGGCGATGGATTCCGCCAGCATCTCTTTGTTTTCTGCCATCGCTGTGTACATCTTGAAGATGTAGTCCATACGCTTAGGCAGTGGGGTTGCGCTCCATGTCGGGAATGCTTCTGCAGCTGCAGCGACTGCTGCACGAGAGGTTTCTGGTGAAGACAGCGGTACTTCCCCGATCACCGCGCCCGTGGATGGATTACGCAGCGGCTCGTACTGGCCGTTGCTCTCATCTACCCAGGAGCCGTTGATGTGGTTTTTTATTTTGATGTATGGGGTCGTCATGAATCTTTTCCCGTTTTTCTGATTGGTCAATTCCACCGAAGAGGTTGTGTTAGTGCTCTGGCTGAAGGTGCGGCTCGTACGTGACGCAACATTTATCAGATATCGGGCCCTGAGAAATGCAGCGTCGGGTTTGATTCACCTTCAGCACCGATGCCACCTAATTACACCGGTAAGAAACAAGAACTGGATCGCAGTGTGTTGTTTCTACAGAGCACTAACAGAACCTCTCCGTTAGCTCATGTGACCAATATAAATTTGGCAAGGGCTAGACCTATAGACCCAACGTTGGAGTGATTGGTGGTTCCAGGCTTGAGGCCACGTATTACGGGGGATTTAGAACGTTTTGTAGGGCAGCCTCTAGGCTGCCGGCAGGCTGAAGCCTGCCCTACAAAGGCAGGGGGAAAGCACCATAAAAAAGCCCCTGAGAACAGGGGCAAGGCGTCGCAAATGCTAAAAGCGAACAAACGGTAAAACAGGGAGGTATTGCGTTTAATATCCCATCAGCAGTTTCGGCAGGAACAGCGACAGCTCTGGGACGAAGGTCACCAGGAACACCATCGGCAGGTGGCCGAAGCAGAGGAATTTCAGAGTAGGGGTAATGTACCGGTCCAAAGACAGCTTACTTACCCCGCCCGCCATGTAGAGCATCGGCGCACATGGCGGTGATACGTTTCCGAGGCCAAGGTTCACGCCCACAACCGCAGCAAAGTGGATCGGGTCGATGCCCAGCTCGTTGATGATTGGCAGGAAGATAATTGCCGCCAATACACTGCCGGAGATGTCATCCACGATCATACCGATCAACAACAGCAGCAGGTTGATCAGTAGCAACAGCACATACGTGTTGTCAGAGACCGTTAACAGTGCCTGCGCCAGGTCACGCGGAACTTGTTCCATGATCATTGCGCGGCTCATGATGAACAGGAAGAACAATACGGCCATGATAGAACCGGTCATGGTTACCGCACGCACGGTTACCGCGCCCAGGCTTTGTAGCGACATCCCCTTATAGATAAACAAGCCCACCGGGATCGCGTAGATCACCGCGATGGCCGCAGCTTCCGTGGGTGTCGCGATACCGCTGTAGATTGCACCCAGAATGATCAGGGGCATCAGCAGGGCGAATGCCGCGTTGTAACCGGTCTTCACCAC
>NZ_JASBRH010000019.1 GCF_029961155.1 Pontibacterium granulatum
TCACCAAAGGCCTCATCAGCACAACAAGGGATTGGCTCCTGCGCGAGCCGAAGAACAGCTTAATTTACTGTCCGGAATTAGTTGACCACTACAGACTGACCACCATGGAGAAACCGCTGATAATTAACGGAACTATCTGCCCAGAACAACGTTCTCTATGTTGAAGGAGGTATTCCATTTATTCCTTTCCTCACTGTTGGGGATTCACAGCAACTATTCTGTTCCGAACTATCAAGATTAAATGAGGTTTAACCATGAGTAATCTATTTAACTTGATCATAGCTGCTGCGATTTACGGCAGCCCATTGTTTGCAGGCATCACTGATCATGGCCCCATAAGGGACCATGAAAACGGCCATACGCATATGGAAAAAGGCCATTTACTCACCGCCGCGGGATATCCGGGTCGAATTAGCGATGTCAATCAAAAGATACATGTGAGTTTGGGCCCGAATATGAGCTTTTCACCCGCAGAATTTAAATTTAATCAGGGTGATACCATCCGCTTCTATATATTCAATCATGATAAGTTGAAGCATGAATTTGTAATCGGTGATAAGGCTGAGATGCGAGAGCATGCTGCTTTAATGCGCAGTATGCCGGAGACGAAACATGATGAAGGCAATGCTGTCACTTTAAAGCCGGGCGAGATCCGTCAGATGACCTGGACCTTCAGCAAAAAGGGGATCTTTGAAGCTGCGTGTCATCTCCCTGGGCATTACGAAGAAGGAATGAAAGCTGTAGTGGAAGTGATCTGAGCTGACATGATTGTCGATAATCCCAGCATATACTTTGCTTATAAAGAGGTATCACCAAATGGTCGTCTATCTGAAGAAGATGGACGCAGATGTCTGGGTAATGCAGAAGGGCGTCTCCAACATGCACATGGCCAGTTCTATGGTATGGGACTGGAAGGTTGACAGGGTTGAGCAGATACCCGGTGTAAAAGCGGTGTCGGCAGTCCTTTATCTGAACGGCCCGCTCAAGATAGGCGGACAAGACTGGTTCTCTTATATCATTGGTGTTTCCCCGAAATATATCAACGCAGGCCCCTGGTCAGTGGCTCAGGGTAAATCGTTACCAGACGCCGGTGAAGCGGTCATACCTGAAGTGATTTCTCGGCTTACCGGTATTCAGTTAGGGGATGAAGTCACTCTGGTCGATCGACCGTTACGCGTAGTGGGGCTATCGATCGATACATTTTCGATGGCCAGTTCCGTGGTATTCGTCTCCAGAGAGGATCTGGGGAGCTTGCTTGAGGCTGGTGATCAATACAGTTATCAGGGAAGAGCCGGAGCGGCATATAGAACCAAAATGAGATTGAACGCAGAAAATAGGATGGCTTATTCAAAAAAGTCCCTGACATGTCAATCTGTCAGGGACTTTTTAATGAATGCTATTTGCGATTTAGAAGGTAGTGGGCAACGGCATCCAGGTCCTGTTTCTGAAGAAAAGCAGTTCCATCACGCACAACCTCACCCATACTCCCGCCGAAGACATCGCCATCAGGTTTAATGCCTGACTTCAGGGCATAGGAAAGGTCGCTCTGACTCCATCCAGCTGCTTTCAATGCCTCGGGAGTAATTGCCGGGATGGAGCCTTCTCCCTCTAACATTGACTGCGATCCTGCAAAGCTATTATCTTCATCGAGTGCCCCGAACAAGTTCCGAGGGGAATGGCATGCGGCGCAGTGGGCTGCACTTTCGACCAGATACTTGCCCCGGTTGAACTGCTCTTCCTCACCTTCAGAAGGCTTATAACGGCCTGCTTTAAAAAACAAGCTTTGCCAGAGGTTCAGTCCCTCACGGACATTGAACGGGAAGCTCAGTTCATGGGGCGTACTGGCTGTATTTACCGAAGGTACAGTCTGGAAAGCTGCCCACAGATCGGCAATGTCCTGATCACTTAACTTCGTATAGAAGTCATAAGGAAAGGCCGGATAATAGGGGCTTCCTTCTGGCGAAATTCCCGACCTTAGTGCCGTGGCAAAGTCCTCTAACGTCCAATTACCTATGCCGTGCTGTTTATCGGTGGTCAGGTTCGGCGCATAGAAAGTTCCGAACGGTGTTTTTAGAGGTGCTCCGCCTGCAAGTGCGGGACCTCCGGCTTCAATATTTGTATGACAGGCAATGCAGCCTGAAGCTCTGGCCAGGTATGCCCCCCGTGCAACATTTCCAGCTTCGGCATTTATCTGTGTTTTATCTATGTTGGCGGAAAGAGGCAAACTGACCCATGCTATTGCAGCCAGTGCCGTTAATGTGAAGGAATAGAGTAAGGTCTTTTTCATGTTCTCACCTCACTTATCTTTCTCTTTACGGTAACGGGTATGACAGGAAGAACAGGTATCCGTCAGCATTTTGAATACCATGTCTGAAGGCATGCTACCTAAATGCTCTGGATTGGTCATATTCTGTTGCATGTGCTTGCTATTACCCATCATTGAACCGGAGCCCATCATTGAATGGCTATCCATCATGTTTTGCCCCATCATGGTGTTAGTTCCCATCATGCCTCCTCCGGAGGCGGTCCCTTGATTCTCCGCTGCGTTGTAAAGACCTTGGGCGATTTTCTCTTGGTCGTCTGCCAGCTTTTTAAAGCGATTCCACTCTTGCCAGATTATTGGTTTTGCTTCGGATTTACCTTTCAGGCTGCCTTCTGGGAATAGCTTGGACATAGCGTCACCAGAATGATCGCGAATAACCAACGCGGCATTTCTGATTGTATCGGGATCATATTCCTCATCACCCTTATAGATAGCTTTCAGCTGTTTAACAGCATCTTTCATGTTATCCATAAGGTCCATTCGTTCTTTGACGATTCCTGTAGCACCACCGTGGGCCATAACCAGTTGCGAAGAAACAGACGCCATAAGTACCAAAGAAACAGCAGCAATCATTTTGTTCATTGTGTATACACTCCATAACCATACGTGAGTCCTGAGTTGCTTCTCAGGCCCTTTATAAACTTAAAACGATACAAGTGGGCTCAAGCGAGTTTAGGAGGAGGGGGGTCTAATGCGATATGAACTGAGAGTAGTCCGGTTGTTTGCTGCTCAGAAGCTGTTTGATGCGAAAGATGGATTCCAGGGGCGTAGATTGTAGGAGGCGATAAGGTATGAGCAGGGTGACAGTCTGAGCTATGATCCTCGGCCCCAGAGTGATGACTTGATTCTTCCATTTCATGGTGGTGAGAATGACTGAGCATCCCCGCAACATGACCGTCCTGTTCGGCGTCCAGAATCACTGCATGTACTTGCACTGGCTGAAGCTGGACGAACAGCATCAGAAGCAGGATCGTTGCCTGTTTTAAGAAAGTCATCATACCCAAGATCGAATCGATGTTCTGGTTGTTTTTTGGACAGCTTTTGCTTGATGCTAGTTAAAGAGCCTATGCCTTGTAAAGCTTGCGTAGCCTTTATTGTCCCAATAGTTGTTCAATCTACCGCTTCCACCTGGGGGAAGGTCAAGCAGAAATTTGTAATTGATATGCAGTCCCGCAGGTTTTTTTATTTAGAAAGCGGCCTTTTGACTTGACCTTCCTGCCTCTGGAAGCTTTATTTTATGTAACGTTTGATCACTTGATTGGCGTTGATCAAAGGGAATTAAGCTGGTTGTTTTCTATACAGAATGTGGTTCGTGTTTGATACTCGGGCCATTGGCCTGCTGGTGGCTTCTACATGAAACGAATGGTCCTACAGTTAGCTATGTTACTCGTTCTGTTCACGGGAACGGGTGTGGCAGACGTGTTTGCCACACCTGATCAGTGCAGAATGGAAGCTGGTTTAATGACGGATTTAAACCATTCTGCTGAAACGGCAAATTGTGATGAAGGCTATCAATTCTGTGAACACCTAAGCGTAGCAGAAGCGAGGGTATATCCCGGATTTTCCATACCCGACTTTTGGGATGATCGCAATTCATCCATCTGGTCTAAGAAAGATCTTGAACGCATCCGATCTGGCTATTCTTCCTCCGTATTTCATCCTCCCCGGGGCTAGCCTCTAAATTCGTAAGTAACGGATTTGTGGCGTTTTCTACAACGTATCGCGTTGAATTTAAAGCAACTTAAGCGTTTCGGCGATTTGAATGCACGCTTAAGTTCAGCAGGGAGAGTGATCATGAAATTAAGGCTTATCCGGGCATCCGGAATTATTTTATTGGTGTTATTTAGCGGCTGGCTGAAAGCCGATGAGATGGATGAGAAACTGTCGCAGAAGTGGCAGGAGTATATGCAGAGTGAGGCGTTCGAGAACCGGGTTGAGGAAGTAATTCTGCAATTCATCGAAAAACAGAATCAGGCCCGAGCGGAACAGCAGAGAAAGGCCCTGGAAGACCGTATGGCAAATGTTTCTGCGGTAGATCCGGAGTCTGACTATATCCGCGGTGAGCAGAAGGCAGAGTTCAGCCTGATCGAATATTCTGATTTTGAATGCCCATTCTGTAAGCGCTTCCACAAAACGGCTATGCAGTTTATCGAGCAGAATCCTGAGGTGAATTGGGTCTACCGGCATTTTCCTCTGAATTTTCATAACCCAGGGGCACAGAAGCAGGCAGAGGCTTCCGAGTGTGCGGGTGAGTTGGGAGGGAACGATGCTTTCTGGCAATACACTGACCTGATTTATGAGAGAACCCGTTCCAACGGTAAAGGCTTCCCGATCGATAAGCTCGCTCCGCTTGCTGTTGAAATCGGCCTCGACCAAGAGGCGTTCAAACAGTGTTTGAATAGTGAGAAATACAAGCAGAAGGTGTTGCAGCAGATGGCTAATGGCCAGGCTGGGGGCGTAACTGGCACACCAGGGAACTTTATTCGCCATAATGTCACTGGGACTACCATCTCAGTTCATGGTGCACAGAGGCTTCGGGCTTTGAAACAGGCCCTGGAATCCCTAAAGCAGCGCCAGTAACAGGAAGATCGAAACATGCCGAGACTCTTACTGTGCCTGTTTGCATTGATTTTCCCACTTCAGGTGCTGGCTGCTGTCGGATCCTGGCAAGAGGATGGCCCGGTCCAGGTGCGTTTAATCACTCCCGTAAATAATCTGGCCGGGCAGTCTGAATTACTCCTGGGGCTTCACATCAAGTTGCAGCCCGGATGGAAGACATACTGGCGAACACCCGGGGCGGCTGGTGCAGCACCTTCGTTGACACTTGAACATGATGCTTTAGTACCAGAGCCTGAATGGTACTGGCCTGCACCGAAACGCTTTAGCCTTCTTGGTTTGCAGTCGTATGGGTATAGCGATGAAGTGGTTATACCTGTTCGCTACCCGCTCAACTCATCCAGGAGTGCCCTTTCGCTTCAAGGTAAAGCCCAAGTTTATGTTTGCAACGAGATCTGTTTGCCGTTGCAGACAACTGTTCAATTGGAGCTGAATGGCGAAACAGGCATAGACTGGTCCAGCCAGCGGTTGATCAATAAGTTTATGTCAAAGGTGCCTTCTTCCCTCAAAGAGGTGCAGAGCAGCTACCGGCTAGTAGCTGATAAGCAGGGGCTCTATTTGACTCTGAATCTTCCGAGCGTGGCAGAAAATCCGGATCTGTTTATCGAAAATTATGATCTGCATGAATGGCCTGATCCCGTCATCGAAGTTAAGGATACACAAGTTCAGGTATGGTGGAACGCACCTGAAGGGATCAGTGCAGACTTACCGGAGCATCCAATTAAGATAACCTATGTTGATAGCTTGCAGGCTTATGATGGCGCAGTTCAGGTTGAAAACGTTACGCGTCCGGATCAAAGCGTAACGTCAGGCAGCCTCAAATGGCTCAGCATCTTGTTAATGGCCTGGGCGGGCGGTTTGATCCTGAATGTAATGCCCTGTGTACTGCCGGTGCTGTCGATAAAGCTAATGCACCTGTCTGAAGCAGGCAATATGCCAAGGAGAGAAGCTCGAGTACAGCTGCTTCTGACAGCTTTAGGCGTTTTGAGCTTTTTCTGGATTCTTGCCCTGAGTCTGAGTGGCTTGCAACTGGCAGGCTATTACGTGGGGTGGGGGATTCAATTCCAGAACCCGTTTTTCCTTCTGTTCATGTTGCTCGTAATGTTGTTGTTCACCGCAAATATGTTTGGCTGGTTTGAATTCTCTTTACCAGCTAAATGGCAGACAGCGCTGGCTTCCGCTGGTAGCGAAACTCACCATTCGGCCCGTATAGCATCTTACATGCAGGGGGTGGGGGCGACGTTACTCGCAACACCCTGTTCAGCACCCTTTCTTGGAACCGCCGTTGCTTTCGCTTTGAGTCAGGGGTCATTTGAAATTTTCTGGGTCTTTTCTGCATTGGGTATTGGTCTGGCAACCCCCTATCTGGCGTTAAGCCTCTGGCCAGGTTTAATCGGTCAACTGCCTAAACCCGGACGGTGGATGAAAGGAGTGCGACGTATTCTGGCATTTGGGTTGTTGCTGGCTGCGGCGTGGTTAATCTGGCTATTAAGCAACCACCTGAACAGCCTGACGCTGTTAGGCGTAACCGTAGTTGGTGCCGCTTGGCTGTTGTTGTGGAGCCCACAGTTGATTCGTTGGCGTCCAGCTACTCTATGGATTGCCCTGGTGTTGCTTTTTATGCCATTTGTAAATCAAGTGGACGCTCCTTTGCGGCCTTACCCCCAAGAAGTATTTCAACCAGAGCGGATTGATGAATTAGTGGACGAGGGCAAAGTGATGCTGGTCGATATTACAGCGGATTGGTGCATTACCTGTAAATACAACAAGGCGGCAGTGTTAGATGCAGAAGACGGTCGGAATCTGCTTGAACAGTATGATGTTGTTTTTATGCAGGGGGATTGGAGTCTGCCGGATAAGACGATCGAGTCTTTCTTGAGTAGTCACGGGCGATCGGGTATCCCCTTTAACGCCATTTACGGTCCAAATGCACCTGAAGGCCTCTTACTGCCGGAACTTCTGACTTTAGAAAGCCTGCGTACTGCTGTTAGGTCAGCCGCAGGTAATTAACGATTTAATTAAAGGAAATGTGGCGATGAATATGTACAAATCTGTAGTAGGCCTAATGGTTATGAGTCTTGTTCTGAACAGTCAGGCAGTACTGGCTGAGCACTTCAATGGTCATGTTAAGGTCAAGGTGGGCGATTTATCACCTACTGCTAAAAATGGCCAGCAGGCTTATAACAAAAGCTGTGCGGGCTGTCATGGTATTAACGGTGAAGGTACCCTTCTGGGCCCGCCTCTGATTCATGATATCTATAATCCGGGACACCATTCCAACAGGGCGTTCTACTCGGCTGTACGCAACGGCGTCAAAAGTCATCACTGGCCCTACGGAGATATGCCACCGCAACCTGGCGTGGGCTTTTCTGATATGGCAGCCATAGTGAAGTTCATTCGTGAAGTACAACAACAAAATGGCATTGTCCGCCGTGAGCACAAAATGTAATTCAGGAGTTGATGATGGCTCTTAAACGCAGAGAGTTCCTAAAACTGGCGGCAACGAGTCTATGTGCTTTACCCCTGGGTATTCAGGCGCGGCTGGTTTATGCCGGGCAGAAAATCGAGCTTATTTTGCAGCCTGAGCAGCGGGCATGGTTTGGTGATTCATACCAGCCGACTGTGCTGTGGGGGCTAGACCGGGAAGTACTGAGGCTGAAACAGAATCAGCCGGTCGAGATTGTCGTTAAAAACCAACTGCCAGAAGCAACCAGCCTACACTGGCATGGCCTGCGCATCGACAACGCGATGGATGGTGTCAGTGGCCTTACTCAGCAGGCAATTGAACCGGGAGAAGAGTTTGTATACCGTTTTACGCCCAAGGATGCGGGTACCTACTGGGTGCATGCCCACCACAATACCTATCAGCAACTGGCCCGAGGGCTATATCTGCCTTTGATTGTAGAGGAAAGCACAGAATATCCGGTGGATCAGGATCATCTCCTTGTGCTGGATGACTGGCGTCTTAATAAAGATGCTCAGCTGGATCTTAAGTCTTTAGGCAATATGCATGAGTGGTCCCATGGCGGGAGAATGGGCAATGTCCTTACCGTCAACCGCCAGGTCAAACCCCGGCTTCAGGTTCGGGCCGGTTCCCGAAATCGTTTACGGGTACTCAATGCTGCAAATTCAAGGATTATGGCCTCTTCAAGGATTATGGCCTCGGAGTTTACCGGGGTTAACGCCTGGATCGTTGCCAAGGATGGTCAGCCGTTGGCAGCGCCTATACGGTTTGAGGATCCATTGATTCTTGCTCCGGCGGAGCGGTATGACCTGATAGTTGATATACCCGCTGACTGGCAGGGTGAACAGCCAATATATGAGGTCAGTACCCAAAAACGTTATGCGGGAGCTTTCTGGGATGTATTGTTACCCAGCGTAGCGATTCATCATGATAGTCCCACTGCCCTGCCTGCGAACCCTTTATTCAGTTTGTCTGATAGAAAAGCAGATCACCACGTGCAACTGATGATGGAGGGCGGTGCGATGGGCGGTTTGCGTAAAGCGGTTTATCAGAACAAAAGTATGGGAGTAAGAGAACTTATCCAGCATAAGCAGATCTGGGCGTTTAATGGTGTTGCTAACTTACCGGATGAGCCGCTGCTGACCGCCAAGTCTGGGGATGTGGTTGAGATAGTGATGGACAATAACACACGATGGCCCCATGGGATGCACCTGCATGGTCATCACTTTCAAACCAACTCTAATCGCTATCAGGAGGGTATATGGCACGATACTCTGCTGATGGAGCGGGGTGAAAAAGTTGTAATCCGCTTTCAGGCCGGATTGCCGGGAAAATGGTTGATACATTGCCATATGATTGAGCATCAGGCCGCCGGAATGGTGACCTGGTTTGAGGTAACAGCCTGATTCTTAGTGCAGAATTTTTATTGGAGATAGGGAGATAGATATGTGGAATGACGGTTCAGGATGGTACATGTTTGGTCATGGTATGGGGATGTTATTCTGGCTGGTAATTTTGGTGCTGGTCATTTGGTTTCTGGTCAGACTGATTTCAGGTAAGGGCAACAATGAAGAGAAAGCCTCTCCCCAGGACATCCTGGCAGAGCGATATGCGCGGGGAGAGATTGACGAGGATGAGTATAAAAAGCGTAAGGCTGTTCTGGATAAAGAAAGCTAATCTTCGTATAAAAAAGCTGGCAACCGGATATTCCTGACGCCAGCTTTTTCTTTCGGTTACTGATTTATAATGCTCATCTGGTGCCCCTCACCAGCTGGAAGCTGAAAGCTGTTGATCAACTGAAAAGATGATTGGTCAATCACCCAGACAGTTGGCTCTGAACGGCTGGATATATATACCTTGCCTGTACCCGTGATGGTATTCAGATGATAGGGCTTAGGAGATAGCGGTACCGTCACTTTATCGCCTGTTTCCGGTGTGAAGACAATAAGCTTGCTTTCAGACTTACTACTGATATACAGGTGATTACCATCATCGCTGATATCCAATCCATGTAGATTTGCTGCAATACTAAATTCCTGCCTCTTCTCTGGCGAATTTAAAGGGATGATTGAAAGAGTGCCTTTACGGGAGTTGTTTACGTAGAGCATAGATTCGTCTTTGGATAACACCATATGTTCTGGCGAAGGGCCTGCATCGAAGGTACGTGTTATCTCCCATTTTTCAATGCTGACCTCCTGAATTGTGTTGGCACCGCTGTTACTTACATATGCTCTTTTCCCATCATCGGTAACAAGGACGTAGTAAGGAGCGTTGTTGGTTTCGATCAGCTTTATCTGCGAGGTGCTTTGCATATCAACCACACTGACATGATTGCGAGTCGGATGAGTTGATAGAACGTAGCGCCCATCTGGCGTAATTGCTTGGTGGTGTGACCAACCAGCCACTGGAATCGTTTGCATCACATGACCATGAGCGGGATGGATCAGAAACAGGTTACTGTTATTTTCATCACCAGCATTGTTTTTCTCAGCATTTTCATAAATGCTGCCGGCCAGTAAGTATTCTCCATCCGGTGTCGCGACCAGACCGTGGGGATTTTTAACCCCTGTATAGTGTTCAATGACTTTATCAGTTGCGGCATCGACCGCTACCACGCCATTACCTGAGCCTAAGGGGATATACACTGTCGGGGCAGAAAAAGCCGATAGTGAGTAAAGAAAGCTGGAAAAACCGATCAGCATAAATGAAGTTTGTTTAGCTTTGTTGGTTTTCATTGCAGATCCCTCTGTTAAAAGTCTTTTTGAATGTATGTGCTCTGTTTTGCTGACTGACGACCTGTCTTTTCTGGTTCTGTCGGCTCAGCGGAGGCTTCCTTTTCCTGATGGCAGTCGTTCCCCATACCTTTCATCATGAAAATATGCATTAAGGGGCAAACCAGAAAAAACAGCGCTGTTTGCCAGCTTGTGTCAGTGAAAAGAAAGAAGTATCCGGCAATAGCAACACAGCCTGCCATCATCAGGTTATGGCCGTTTTTCCACCATGGAGTGTTGTGATCATGTTTCATTGTGATTTCCTCAATAAAATATATGAAGCCCGTCTCTGGTCAGAGAAGGCTGAGTTTTATGGGGAAATCAGGCTATAGGAGGTCTTATAGAGGGTTCTGTAAATGGGGGAAGGGGGGAAGACGCAAAAACAGGTTTGTTGTAGCTGTCAGGCATATCAAGGCTGCTGTACTGACTAGCGCCTATAAATGCACTAGATACCCCACAAGGGCTTAAGCAGGCAAGGGTACACTCGGCTGAGCAACCGGACTGTTGGCTGACGCTGATGGCATCTGAATTAAGATACATCGTATCAGTTGTAACGTTACATGCGGCACTGTTAATCTGTGATCCGGAATGTGGCATGCCGCTAGTGAAAAACTGGCTGCTGAAGGCAGTAAAAAACAGGGCCAACAACAGGCTAAATAACAATCTTTGCCGTTTCATTGTCTCGCGATAATCCACCGTTTTGCAGACACGATTATAGTGACATAAGGATCTGCTCTGAGTTCATTTACATAATATGTTTCTGGGTAGGACTTTGATGTGGATCACATTGTTCTTTTAAGCACTTTCTCGAATGCTCCTCCAATACACGTACAGTGCCACGCCTATCAATGGCTCAAGTCGTGAGCTTTCGCTATGGTCATAAGATGTACTGAAGAACAGAGCAGGTAATCATTCTTGTTTTCTGGATACTCTTGCTCATCTTAAGATCACGATTATCTACACCGGAGTTGATAGGGGTAAAACCAGAGATAATCCGGTGTACCCACCACAAAATGTATGAGCCTCTGTTTGTTACAATTGTTTTGTTCGCCTTGCGCCATCAGTAATCAGCAGGACTTCACTTCACCAGTGTCGAAGCTCGGTGTCGGCATCAGGAGGCTAGTCTGTATCGCTTCGACACTGAATATAACCACTATTGTGCTGCTTGGTAGAGAGTCCATGTGGAGATTATCAAACGGATTGAGTCCGCTTTCTTCGACTGCTTCCATGCCTTATATCCCTGGCTGGGAGATACCCAAGACGCAGCCAGAGTTCTTTACAAATAAATATGGTCTGATCGTTGATTACCTGGCCGAGTATTATCGTGAGATGTGTAAGCGCAGCTTCGCCGATGCCATCGATAAATACTTTAAACTGTGCAATAACCTGAACCAGCGTGATGTGATTGCGGTGCGCAAGACGGTTTCCGGCCAGCTGAAGCTCCTGTATTCATACGGTGAATTCAGAAAAGACGATGTGCGGAATGCCTGGAGTATGCATTGCAGATACGTAGCCGGATTAATGAGCGGTTGTAGAAGGTCGGTGGTATGGAGTTTTACGATGTGCATTTCAGCTACATCGACAACAACAGCTTGTAAGAACATTTTGTTATGGTTAAAGAGCAGGGCGGCGGTGTACTTATCCAGGAGGGCCTTGGCAAATCCACACCATTGGCCTTAGCAACAAGGGGATGCCTGGACTGTACCGATTGGAGCTTCAGGTAACCAAGGGTACTGGCAAGCTGGCTACCTCAGGCCTGTGGAATTCCAGTGCGGCCAAGCAGCAAGTTAAGATCGCTTTTAATTTCTTCAAGGCCAATGCATCGCGGATCAGTGTTTCGGCCAAGGTGATGGACCATGATTTCCACCTGCTTGTGGTCGAGCTTCAAAACACGGGACCACTGAATCATCTGGCGCTATCCAGCCTGGTCGCCTTTCCATCTGGCCTTTTAGGTAAACCGGCACTGGGGCAAATGGTGGTGCAGGGTGATATGAGTCTGGGAGGCAGTGTGACACCAGTTGAGAGCATTGCTGAGTGCCTTCAGGTCGCAGCGGGTCGCCCTGCCGATGAGCAGTGCAGCTGATATCCCATCCATTCCAGCAGAGTTGTTCACCAAGTTCCAGACGCGCTTTTATACGGATCCAGTCGATGCGGTGTTCAAGGCATTGGGGGTGGATTGATCCATTAATACGTTGAAGTAGACTTTTCAGTAAAATGTGTTGGCTGTCTTATAGGGGCGGCCGTACATATTTGGGTTGTTATAACGGCCTTCAGGGAGGGAAGGGGATTAGTGTCTAAGTGGTAATGATCGCCTCAAATATCGGCAAGAATTCATCGTTCTTGGTCCAGAAATTGTGTGCCACAAATACCACTGCCGTCATCTCTTTATGGGACAGAGCAACTACTTTGCAGAAGAAATTATAGTGCGCGTCTTTATCCAATAGCCATTCTTGATTGACGAAGTGGTGAGCAAGATCGTAGTGCTCCCAATTTGCAGTAATACAGCTCTTCCAGCTTTCCACAAGCTGTTCTTGTGACAGTTGTTCGGCAAAATCAGAGAGGCTGAAGCCTTGCAAAGCTTCCATTGCCGCATACCATTCTTGCTGATTGAAATCGATGCTTTTTGCCTGCTCGGTCATCTCGCTGGCAAACTGCTGCTGAGTGTGATCGCTGGTTGCATCGCCATAATACAGCTTCGGCAGCAGAGCATTGATCGCTTCTGGGGTAGTGATTGGGTTTTCAAACATAGGATTATCTCCAGTGGATTAGTAATGAGTTAATAGGGTTATGCCACTTCTAAAAAGGCATTGATATTGGCGTCTGCGTACAGTTCTTTTGCCTGTGATGACAAACCGAAGAATTCGATGACTTCATCTTCACGTTCGCATACAGCACCGTTGTAACTGCTCCAGATGTTGCCCTGTGAGTATGTATCGACAATAGTTTCGCAGATGTATTTGCCTTGTTGCGTGCGGTACAGGTTCATTGTTTCTCGGCCGCCGGTTGTTGAGTCTGTTGCTGAGGCAATCTGCTCGCCGGTAAACTTTATGGCGCGATCGTTATCGCGTTCTACCGTGTAATTTTTCATATATTTTGTTTCCTTTAGGTCTATTGCTTCAAATCCAGGAGCTGGCAGTTGCTCTTGTACGGTTGTTTCCCAATCGTTGTCGTTCAGTAGTTCATCAAGGGCATCCTGAATCTCCCAGTGTGCGAGTTCGTCGGCTTCATCATCAACAACGCAGGCGTTGTAAAGTTCTATCGTGATGTTTTCATCACGGCTGATATTAAAATCGAATGCGCTTTTATAGGTTTCTTCACCGCCTTCTGCTCGCCAACCAAAGCTGATAGCGATCCCGCACTCTGTCTCCAGGCTAATGTCGCCATACGCCCATGATTCAAAGCGAAAATATTCATCCCCTTCATCATGTCGACAAAACTCATCGTTCAGGATGTTGCAGGCTGAGGGAGAGAATGGAAGCGAAAGCAGCTCTTCCTTCGTCAGTGTTTTCATAGATGTCCTCTTGTCTGATCAATTGAATACAGCTTAATTATATAATTGACTGGAATTAAATCAATATAAAAATGTTAATAAAGTGTGGTTTTTATAGATTTTTTTTAGAAAAATATTTAATATTTTGTATATTATGTGTATTTGGTGCAGTTGGTACGAGTATGAGTAGTGATGGAAGGCCATCGCTTCCCCCTCTGGAAAAGTTGCGTCGGGCGGCGTTGCGTCAGAAGCGAAGAGTGGATGAATTAGATGCTCTGCTTAAAACAGAAGGGGACGATGCGGATGAGATTGCGCAAAGGAAGGGGCCTGGTGCGCGTCCAAAGTCTCGAAGCGAGCGTCGTGAATACGAGCAAGCAAAGCTGGATTTTGTCCTGAAAGAGATTGTTGAGCAGGAAAAACTTGAGGGTGTGGAGCACGTACCTTTAGACAATCTGTCTATTCCAGCTTCAGCGAGTGCATCCCCCGTCGGACGTCCACCCAAAGATGAATTATCGATCCTTGATCGTAAGCTTGCCCTTGCTAAGCGAACTCTTGAGCAGACGATGGATGAGTGGGATCGGCTAGGCGTTGAGAAGCCTGAGCCGATCAGCACAACACAGAAGGGTAAACGCAGGGGCCGAAAACCAAAACCATTCCCTGATCGGGTTAAAGCATTACTGGAAGAAATTCTAAGTACTAAGGCGCAGTTGAGTCAGCTTGAATCTGAGCTGGATGGACTGGGCACTCTTCAACGACGTCGTAAATTGCTGAGAGATGAAGCCCGTGAGCTACGTAAGCTGAAACAGACTGGTGAGCATCAGGGCGATGATGTTTCCTTAATCCAGCGGGATGTGGAATCTACTGAGAAAGACATACAGAGCTTAAGTCACAAAATCAAAGCCGAAGAAATGCGTCTGCTTTATGGAAATGAGCCGAGTGATGAGGTGGAGGTTATACGGTACTTGCCGCCGATATCCTCGGGGTTGAAGGCCCATAAGGAGCTGGAAAGTCTTATAAACCGTGCTCAGGATAGGCTCTGTGGCGTTGATATACGGATTGGGGATAACATCTTTGTACAGGTGAAAAGCAGCGCAGAGGCAGCGGAAAGTGAGTGTAAAACGGTCGCTGAAATCGACTCTGTTTCTGAGGAAGATGTATTAAAGCTGAAGGATAAAATTGATATCCAGCAGCGATATTTGGAACTGTTGAAGCAGAAGAAGGCTATACAAGATGAGATCACAAGGCTTGAGCAAGAATTAAAAGAGGGGAATTGACAGGTGAAGGGACTGACTCAGCATCGATATATATCCAAAAATGACTCTGGCAAAGACTACTATGTTGGCGATATACACGGCTCTTGGGGGGACATGTATGACCTGTTAGAAGATAGGGATTTCGACTTTGAGCATGATCGGCTGTTTGCAACGGGTGATCTGATCGACCAGGGGATGGATTCGCCAGGTGCTTTGCGCCTGTTGGAGGAGTCTTGGTTCTTTTCAGTGTTGGGTGGTCGGGAGCTGATGTTGCTTGAGGGGCAGCATGATGAGCAGGTGCGGGCGCATCACCTGGGTAATGGTGGCGAATGGAGTTATGGATTACACCCAAATAAATTGGCTGGTTATATACGCCTGATCCAAGAGCACATGCCTCTGGCCATCACCATTGATACGGGGTGGGGGCTGGTGGGGGTTATCCATGCTGAGGCACCTGAAACTTGGAGTTGCCTGACCAGTAATGAACTATCAAAAGAGCAATGGCAGGCTTGTTGTAGCGGGAGTAAAGACTATAGGCTGGCAAAAGAGGGGCGTGGACGACTGGTGCCGGGCATCGATATGTTGGTCAGCGGATCCGTCGGCTGCGATCAATTAATGCGTGGTCCCAATCAGTGCTGGATCGATACCTACGAGCGTAGTGGCTTTTACATCCTGACAACTGAGGAATTGATAAAAGGTGTCATCAAGGTCAACTGATGATGCCTTGTGGGCTGTCATGCTGCAAACAATTGACGTCTATATGTGCATCTGGACTTGTGTCCGGAAATATTGACAAAAGATTATATTTTCCTATTTTTGCTAAAAGTTGGCATATATTGTGCTTTATAAATTTACTTTTGGCGAAAAAAATGCTAAAATCACTCTTAATTGTTTCCAAACTTGCTTCTCTGGGTTCTTCTGTTAATTGGCTTTAAGTCTGATTTCATCAGGATTTCCTTCTTCTACTGCTCTCTTGGACCAGTTCACTGGTTCAACTTCGGCGAAGCCGGCCAACAACAAAATTATTTGAAAACAAATAAAAGTAAAAAAGCCCCAAAAAAATGTGGGGCGGCATTAAGGTGTCTTGTATCTGCATGCCTGCGTCGCCTGAAGAAGCTTACGGCTTCCTGCTGTTAAGTATCAATTGTGATTATAATCTACTGATTGGCGCAAGAATTCTTGGCGGGCTAGGCCGCAAGTTGCCTAAAGAGGATAACTTCTACCTCTTTTTATTTAAAAGACACTGACGTCGACGTGCATCTTGTGTGCAAGCGGGCAGTTATGGGTGCGCGCCGCTCTGAATCATGCGGATCTGGTTTAAAGACAGACTGGGAAACTGTTCAGCAAGGCGTCCTGTACGAGCCCAGTCTTCAACAATATCACGCACCTGGTCTCCAGTTTCTTTTGATTTTGCTATGCTCCATTCCAGAAGGTCGGTAGATAACGCCAATTCGTTTTCGTGGTGCACTTCTTTGCCGACCTCCTCGAGGATAAAGTTTGTGATCAGCTGGGTTTGGGATCGCAGGTGCTCTACGTTTGCGACAATGTAGCCGGACGTAACATCGCTGTGGGCTCGGGTGTGGTTGGCGAGGCGTTTTATGGTGTGAGAGTTCAGCCCGCAGGCTTCTGCGATTGTCATGAATGTGCGGCGCATATCGTTTGCTGTGTACTGCATTCCAGTGGCTTTGCGAAGTCTCTTCATCCAGTCGTTCATCCCAGCTGAAACATGGCCTCCAGAGGCATTTGGAAACACCCACTTGTTCTTCGGCTGTCGGTGCTGATGAAGCTCTCGCAGCATGTCTGCGACATAGTCAGACAGCGGCATGTTTGTTACTCGCTCATCGTTCTTTATAATCTTGAGCGCATCGGAGTCATCAAATGAGATTGTTCCTCGTGACAGATTGACGTGCCTCCACTCGATCATTGCAGCGTTTTCAGCTCGAACACCTGTCAGCAGAAGGAAGCGGAAGTAGTATGATGCACTGAGCGCAAGTGGTGCTGATTTGTTGTTTCTGTCTGTCTTGTAGTCTTTGAATCCTTCAATGGCTTCCCACCACTGCTTAATGTGCGTCTGATCAATTGCGACATTCCGGCGCTTTGTGTTACCGCCATTCACGTTCCAGGCTTGTTCGACCTTCATAATGTCAGCAGGGTTTCGGGTGACGATAAAGTTTCGCTCAGCGTCCTTGTATTTAAGCATTGCATAGTTGCCGAGTGTGCGCAGCATTACCATCCCGCGATCCGCCATCCTGGGCCCACTGGCTAGCGACTTGATTTTGTGCTGATCAAGAACGTCTTTATCTGTAATAGTGTTAATCGGTTTATCAATCAGTTCTCCTAGAGCATTCAAATCAGCTCTGTATGTTTTCAGGGTTCCCTTAGACAGCCCGTTCGGATTGGAGTCTGATTTCACCCCGCGGCCCTCAGTTTTGTCTTTGAAGATTTCACGTAGAGTGGGGCCCTTAGGGTCAGTCGCAATATGTGTCGCAGGATCCTTACCGTTCGCGATCAGATCCTGATGCCGCTTTGCTGTTCCTCGTGCGGAAACCAAGGGTATCTTGCGTGCTTCACCGATCGTTATGCGTTTGGGGTTTTTCTCGCCCTTGATTCGCTCATAGATGTAATAGGTCATCCGGCCGCCGGAGTTGATGCGCAACCTCAATCCGTGTGCTTTGGTGTAGATGTCCTTGTAGTCTTGGGTGTTGTGCTTCCCTGTTCTGTTGTCTACCTCCTTAATTCTTTTATCCACCCAGTCTTGGCTAAAAACCTGTTCAATCTGCGCCATCCTGCACCTCAAAATCAGCTACGTATTTGCAACAGGTATAGTAGCAAAAAGGTGAGTATTTGCTACGGATTTTATTGGATTGCGTTAATAAGATTTGATATGTTTTTGCTACGTGATCCGTAATAGATCCCTTTTTTCGGTTCTTTCAAGCGGATTAAGCGAGATTTAGGTGAGGTTTTAGGACGTTTCTGTGTGGTATATAATGAATGCGTGTGAGACTTAAAATCTCCCGCTCATTGCGAGCGTGCCGGTTCGATTCCGGCTCCGGGCACCAATAGTCATCAGGCAAAACACCTTTATGCGGAATTAGCTCAGTTGGTAGAGCGGAACCTTGCCAAGGTTCAGGTCGTCGGTTCGAGCCCGATATTCCGCTCCAAATTCTCACAAAAAAGCCAGCATTATGCTGGCTTTTTTGTGTCCGTTTGTTGGCGTGTTTATTCAGCGCTAAATAGTGCAACCGCGGTATCCAGCATGCGGTTGGAAAATCCCCATTCATTGTCGTACCAAGCAAACACTTTTACCATCGAGCCAATTGCGTGTGTCTGTGTGCTGTCAAAGATGCATGAGGCGGGGTGGTGGTTGAAATCAACAGAAACGAGTGGAAGTTCGTTGTATTCGATCACGCCTCGCAGGTCTCCTCGCGCAGCATCTTTGATAAGTTGATTGATCTCTTCTTCGTTAGTGGATCTGCCTGCAACAAAGCTCAGATCGACCAGAGAAACGTTGGGTGTAGGTACGCGTACCGCGAGACCGGTCAGTTTACCGGCCAATTCGGGTAGCACGAGGCCGACTGCCTGGGCTGCGCCTGTTTTGGTTGGGATCATTGAAAGTGCAGCGGCGCGGGCGCGGTGCAAGTCTGAATGGTATGTATCTGACAGATGCTGATCGTTGGTGTAGGCGTGGATCGTCGTCATGATGCCTTCCTGGATGCCGATTGCGTCGTTCAGTATTTTGGCCATGGGTGCCAGGCAATTGGTGGTACAGGAGGCGTTGGAGATGATCTGGTGTTCTTGTGTCAGGCTTTGGTGGTTTACGCCATACACGATGGTTGCGTCTACGTCTTTTGCTGGCGCTGAGACGATCACTTTTTTTGCGCCTTGGGCAATATGTTTGCTGGCGGCTTCTCGGTCGGTAAATCGGCCTGTGCACTCAAAGACAATATCAATGTCCAGCTCCGCCCAGGGTAGGGCGTCCAAATTAGATTCGCTGATGATCGTGATGCTGTCGTCCTCGATCAGCATGCAGTTGCGTGTCGCATCGACTTTGTAGCCGAAGTGTCCGTGCACGCTGTCAAATTCGGTGAGGTGCGCGTTGACGCGTGAGTCGCCCAGGTCATTGATGGCGACAATGCTTATCTCATCGTTCCGTCTGGATTCGTACAGCGCGCGCAAGATCATTCGGCCAATTCGGCCATACCCATTTATTGCTACTCGAATACTCATAAAATGCCTCCCTGAAATCACGCTAACCCGTTCAGCATAGAAGAGTTTCGCCTGGTCTGCGCGATTTGAAAGGGATGTCAGTTTATTGGCGGGTTGGTGTTGAATAAAACGCGTGCTATTTGATGCTGTGTAATATTTAATACGTATCAATTGATACGTATTAAGGGTTTTTTGTATGCCGAGGAAGAGTGATACGGCGGATCGTGTGCTGGAAGTTGCTGATCGGCTGTTGGAGCAAGGGATTCGTCCTACCCAGCAGAATGTGCGCGAGCAGCTGGGTACGGGGTCGATCTCCACCATCAATCGTGCATTAAACGAATGGTGGCAGCAGCTGGGCGTTCGATTGCGTGAAGGGCGCGAGCGTCCGGAGCTTCCGGAGCCAGTCGTTGAGACTGCTAATAAATTGTGGCAACAGGCTTTAGGGTATGCTGATCATGCTTATGCTGAACGTAAGGCAGAGTTGGATGCGCGCTACCGGGAGGTGAAGGAGCAGGCGCGTTTGGTGGAAGAGGGGGCGGTAACGGAACTGCGAGAGATTCAGCAGCAGAATGTTCGTCTTCTTGCAGAGCGCGAGCAATCGGCCGATGAGAGGCAGAAGCTGCAGCAGCAGATGCTTGCACTGGAATCGGATCTTATTCGCCTGAATGCTGAGAATGGCAATCTGAAGCGTGAGATCAAGCAGCAGGCCTTGATGCTTGATCGGCAGCAGGGTTCCGGTGGTGCTACGGACACCCAGGAGCTGATTGAGCTTAAGGTTTCTTTGCGGTTGAGTGAAGAAGAGAGGGCTCGTCTTGAGGCTTCCCAGGAAGCGTTGGCTGATGAGAATGCGGTGCTTCGTAAGCAGTTGCTGTTGCAGGAGAAAGAGGCTGTATCTAAGCGTCATGCCCTGGAAACAGTGATTGCGCAGCAGGATGTACGGTATGATCAGTTGCTCAAAGAGCTGGACGAGTGTCAGCGTAAGTTGGCAGAGGTGCTTGGAAGTTAAACGGCAATAATTTATTGCTAAGGTAATTTTTAAGAAGTTTTCAGCAAGATATTGAAATGGAAAAAATAATAAACGAGCCTGGGACCTATCAGTCTATCTCTGACGCGCTTAAAGAAGGTGTTGAGGGTGATACGTTTTGTTGTACCTCAGAAGCGTCATTCGATCTCGCAAAGGTTGCTCTGGTTAAGGAGAAGCTGAGCGGGATAATCGTTCAGTTGCTGGACTCTGATGGCTATGCCGTCCGCCAGGTAACCAGTAAGCGTCGAGAAAAGCATAAGGTGCCTCAGGAGGGCCTGTCTGACCGTCAAATCAAGGTGGTCAAGGCGCTTGAGAAGGTGTTGATGCACTGCAAGCGGGAAGGGATTCAGTTGGTTGGCTACAGTGATGAGCTCGTGGCGCTACCGGCATCTGTCTCTGAGGAAGATATCTCTACCGCAAGTGCGCTCGATGTGGATTCCTACGGTTGTTACCGTGGGGCTGATGCTATTTTTGATATAGATACAGACTAGGGTGTTGTAAGGTGCCTTAATCTCGCTAGAATGGCTTCAGGCCTCTGGGATGAGGTTTTTCTAGTAAGGGTGCTTGGAAGGGATATTTTTATGGTAGATGGTATCGGTGTTCTCCTGGTGGATGATCATCCTCTGGTGAGGGCTGGCTTTCACCGGTTATTGCAGGCTGATGGGCGTATTAGTATCGTTGCTGAAGCCAATAATGGGCAGGAGGCTTTCGATCTCTATCAGGAGCATAGCCCTGATGTCGTTATCATGGATCTGTCCATGCCTACGGATACCTCTGATCCGGAAGCTACCACCAATATAAACGGCGGTCTGGACGCGATTAGGCGTATCATCTCTTATGATGCTTCTGCCCGTGTTTTGGTGTTAACGGTTATGGAGAGTGATCCGTTTCCGTCTCATGTGCTCAATGCGGGTGCCAAAGGGTATCTGACTAAGCGTTGCGCGCCTGAAGAGCTACTGGAGGCTGTTGTGACCATCTATCGTGGTGGTTCGTATATCTCCGAGTTTATCAAAGCAAAGCTTGGTACAGGTGCTGATGATGAGGCGTCACCAGTTGGTACGCTGACTAAGCGTGAACTTCAGATCTTTACGCACCTGGCAAACGGGCAATCCGTGGCTCAGGTTGCTGAGCAGATGTTTCTGAGTCCTAAAACCATTCATGCTCACCGTACAAATATCCTGCGAAAGCTAAAAGTCTCCAATAACTCTGAATTGGTGCATCTGGCTATTCGTCACGGCATAGTCCAAGCCTGAACGCTAAACTGTAATTGTGGTCCAATTATTCAGGGTTTCGTGCTGCATGTACGAAGCTAAATCTCTGGGTGACGGTTATGGCTACATACGGTATTTCAGATCTTCTTGTTGAAAGCGATTTTATCTGGCGTGAGATAGCTGTCGGCGACCGGGTGATGGTTGAAGCTGATCTCTACAATGCAGATGATGCGCTGACGCTGAAATACGGCACGTCTTACCTTGTTCTCGCAAAACTTCAGAAAGAGCCGGGCAGTTCAACACTTGTTGTTGAGTCTGATGTAACCGGTGAGCTAGTTAATGTCCATCCAGCGCTGATTTGTAGTTACGAAAACGCGAAGGCGCCAATTTCTTATTCCTAATGAACTAAGTACTTACTGTCATTGAGAGGTCCTAAATGACGGTATTCTGTCGCCATCATAAGCATGCGTATAATGTATATTATGTTAAATATAGCATTGTTTTAGGTATCGGGGCTTTTCCCTCCTGTGTTAATGGAAGTTAAGCATGAGATTGATCTCATGCTTACGTAAATCTCTAAGCGTGTGTAACGCCTTCTCCTCGTAGTAAGTGATTACTACTTTCGAAATGACTGTTCGAAGTTAAGCGTGAGATTCGACGTTTATGGTGCTGTTGTGTCACCGTGCGGAGAGTTGCGAAGATTGCTTTTTCGTGGGGAAAGTATCGTTGCGTGCGTCTGTGAACACGTTGGGAATGTCGATGCCGATAATACTATTTATCGGCATCGAATCAGGTCTGTAAGATTACCCGTCAATGGACGTACACGCTGTTACCTTGGTCTGGGTATTTCTCGTATACGTGCATAAACACTTCTGTGCATGCCTTTGGCCAAAGATCGAAGATCGCCAGCTCTTCCTTAGTCAGGCCTTCTTTGACGGTTCGCTTGTCTTCTTCGTTAGGTCATTGATGAAACGTTCAAGGCGTCGGAAATCCTCTTCAGCGTTACATGTATCCAGGTTGTATTCCTCGATCATATCGAGAAACCTTTGTTGGCGATCTTGTCTTGTACGGTTTAGAGGCCTCATTCGCGATTGTTGAACAAACTTAAGCTTTCATCCAAAGGTATTTTTGTGTTCTGCGCTGTTTTGTTTGGGTATCGGGCTCTGGATAACCTCCGGTTAAGGTATTAATACTGATTATATTTACATTAATTAAGTGTGGTAAGTTATTGTAAATAAATAAAATGGTTAGCCGGGCTTTTCATCGGCGTTGTTTTGTACTGCCTTAGAGAATGCGGCAGTTCTGTGCTCGTTACCTCGAACAAGGGAACCAGCGGTATAGCTCCCCTGCTCCTCTAAATACGTGGCCATAGGCATCGAGGAAGGGTATCGCGCAGAATATAAGCTAAGCTGTAACCGAACGTTTTCAGCGTTTATCCAGGCTTGTAAAAGGAATGCATAAGGTGGAAAAGCCCGCTGACTTGGCTTCCCTATGGGGCACATTTGAACTGGATACCAGTCAAACTATAAGGTGGCATTTGGGTCCATTGGATCTATCTATCCAGCGATTTGCTCATGAATGGCAAATCCGCACTCAATCCAAAAATATAGAGCCGGATGCTGAGATCCCTTTTCATGTTGAGCCGGATGCTCTTCCGCTTGGTGATGAGAGCCATCTAGACCGGTGCGTCTGTTGTACCACATCGAATGGGGTTCGAGTGCTGCCTGCCTTGGCTGATCGGCCTATCGTTGCACGGCCATCCACGACAATACATATACCTAGCGGTGAACACGTCTCCTTGTATATAAGTTCGCCCGTCTGGGTCTGTATTGATGTCGAGGCGCTTTCCGATTGGTTGTTAGAGCTGCCTATACTTCGCCCATCTGACACATGGTTTGGCCCGTCTACGCGTGAAGGCGAGATGTGTTATGCCGCTCGCACTGCTGCGCGTCTTTGTAAAGAAGATATTCCCAAGCGCTCACATCGGGCGGTTACTCCTCTCACGATTCACAATAAAGGTGATAAAACACTGATATTGGAGCGTCTAAAGCTTCCCGTTCCGTACTTGTCTTTATTTTTCTCCGCAGATGGCTGGCTGTGGACTGAAGACGTGACCATCGTCTGTAAACAGGATATGGAATCTGCAGAAATACTTATTGGAACAGGTGCCCCTGCCTGTTCTGAACATGCACCTTTACTGAGGGAGCCGAGGGTCCGGGTGGATACCGGAATTCTCGTGCGTACCCTCGGCACTATTTTCGGCTAACAGGAGTGGTAAGGTGATTGAGACGTTATGGCCCGGTATATCTGAATGGCTCTTTGGGGAAAAAGCCTTTGGTGTGGTGCGTGCGTTAATACTGGTTGTAGCCGGACTTGTCCTTGGCAAGCTTACCAGTGCTTCCGTCACTAGGCTGGCCAGCCGCCAGCTCAGTCAACATCACCTCATCCTGTTGCGACGGCTGGTTTTTTATACCATCGCGGGATTATTTGTTGTTTCGGCTTTACGAGAGCTGGGATTTAAACTGAGCGTTCTGTTGGGGGCCGCAGGTATCTTAACCGTTGCCGTGGGCGTTGCATCTCAAACTTCAGCGTCAAATATTATTAGTGGATTGTTTTTGCTTGGAGAGCGTCCCTTCTCTGTTGGTGATGTCATCAAGATTGGTGCCACGACAGGAGAAGTGATATCGATAGACCTGTTATCGGTTAAATTGCGTACCTTTGACAATCTGTTTGTTCGGATACCAAACGAAACATTGATCAAATCGGAAGTGACCACATTGACGAAATATCCCATTCGGCGTTTGGATTTGCCTGTCGGTGTTGCATATAGAGAAGATATTACCCGCGTAAATGAGGTGTTATTGCGCATCGCTGACAACAACATGCTGAGCTTGGATGAACCCGCCCCCATGGTGTATTTCAAAGGTTTTGGTGAGTCGTCTATCGATTTGCAGTTATCTGTGTGGGTCAGCCGTAAGAACTTTTTGGAGTTAAAAAACGGTATTCAGCTAGAGATAAAAGAAGCTTTTGATAAGGAAGGCATTGAAATTCCGTTCCCTCACCGCACGCTTTATACCGGTAGTCAAACGGATCCCTTGCCAATCAAGCTATCTTCGGACGATAAAAATAGTCCTCTGTGACCGACGTATCAGCATGTAACCATAAAAGTGGATTGCCCGTAGCACCCATCTACCGTTCGAGAGTATAGATGATATCTCCACCACTGCTTTTTGTGTCAGTGGTGGTTTCAACACTCCAGTTACGACTGAGTCGGTAGCGAATAAGAAAAGCGTTGGCCGATTCCAACAGCCCCACGCCGTATTTCACATACAGTCGGGGGGTAAGGTATTTGCCTATATAAAGGGAAGTCCCGCCAAGCGCGTCCTTACTCTCAAGTCCCAATTCATCCACCTGCAGAACGTCGGAAAGGTTTTCAGCGATAAGATTGCCCTGCTTCATCGTCAGCAAGGCCGCAGCTTTTAACAGCAGCTCTTGCTCTGATGTGGTGCTGCCAGACCCCGGTGGGCGGCCGAACATCAAATAGGAAAGCTGACTGCTTTCAGGCATGTCTGGATCAGAAAATAACGCGAACCGTGGCTCATTCAACGTTCCACTTACATTGGCACCGACCGCCACATCATCAACCTGGCTTGACAGCCTCAGGTCTAGTCCGGGATTATTCACGGGGCCACCACTGTACAGTAGGCTGCCACGGTTAATGTTTAGATCCTGACCGTACAATCGATACTTGCCGGTGGCGACCTGAATACCACCGGTTGCCCTTACTGCTCGCTGCCCATCGTCCTCAATCTGAATGCTGCCCAATAGTCGCCCCCTAAATCCGTACATATCGAGTTCGACATTGTCGCCTAAGGTTATGCGAAGATTCGTATCCATAACGTAGCGGCTTGCTTGGCGAGTGGCCGTGCCTGATGCAGATGCGTCATGGATAACGACATCTGGTGATACTGGCGCCGTTGCCTTAGCCCGCGCTTGCGCGATTTTGGCATTGGGTACGTTGATTATCCCGCGTAAAGAGATTCGTTCTGCTGACAGCTCAACGGTCATGGTTGGCGAAAGCCGTGCCTGGATATCCTGTGTGGCAATTGCCTGAAAGTTTTGCCCATCAAGTGAAAGTTCGGCTTGGCTGGTAAAGGGATCAAGCCACCCGTTTAGCTCAGCTGTTCCGCCATCTGATTGAAGCGTTCCGTTCAACTTTAACCGACTACTGTTTGGTAGACTGGACAGGTCCAGATTCATTGCTTCCCATTTCGTACCAAGTGCCGGAAACTCTGTACTGCCATCAATTAACTTAACGTGACCTAAAACAAGTGGCGTATCGAGGCTGCCTCGTACGCGTAGCGATGCTTCGATTTTGCCGGTGATTTCCTGGAGATCGGGAGCAAACAAGGATATAAAGCGTAAATCGTTCAGGTCCAAATCCAGCGCCCCGTCCAGAGCCCTGGTGTGGTAAAGGTCATCAATAGTCAGCCGGGCCTGCGCCTTTCCCTCAGGCTGTCGCAGGGATAAACGAATATCTGTGTGCAGTTGGTCACCCTGCCCGCTTACAACGGCCGTTACATCCTCCATGCTGACGCGCCATCCATCTTGTTCGGAGCCCAACTCAGCGTTATTTGCCCGTAATGAAGCACGTAATTCGGGCGGCTTGTTCAACGGTTTACGGTAAGTGGCTGTACCTTGAAGCGTACCGTCTATCTGAATCTCTTCGGGTAGCCAGGGGCTGGCTAAGTCAAGTGGCAAACCCTTACTGTCGAATGTTGCTCGGGCTCCTTCGGATGACGCCCAGTTCCCAGACAGGCAAAGAGTATCTCCCTGTAGTTGAGGGTTATCCCAGCAGGCCGGATCAACGTTCACATACGTGCGACTGGCGCGTACCGCAACCGGGCGTCGCAGCTGCCATACGTTTCGTTTGGTATGGAGATCGGCGCGGCTCAGGAATCCGGACCATTTATCCTTTTCCCACTGCCCATTAGCGCGAAGTGCAATTTCCGCCGTGCCCTTGTTCAGCTCCAGCGTCAAAGCATGTTGGGCTGGTGTGCCCTGACCCGCCATTTTGATCTGTTGCCACCGTTGCCCGCCCGTGCTTACCTGTGTTGCTAGCAGGTTTATTCTGGATTGTCGCTGACCGCTCAGGTCAACATCCAGATCCGTGCTGAGCGTGCCGATCAGGGTGTTTTCAAATTCAAGCTCATCACCCTGCAGTGTCGCCAGAAGCGTTGGTTGTTCTCGTGGACCCTGCACTGTGCCGTTACCGGTAAGACCACCTTGGGCACCAGGCAACAGTGTGTTCACGTTGGGAGCATTCAGAGACCAGACCAAATTGACCTTTTTTCCCACTTCGCCCTTGGCCCTAAGATCGATGCCTGCCAGCGTCATAGTCAGTTCCGGGATCAGCAGGTCCTGTCCGCTGAGGGCGAATCTGGCGTGACCTTTGACAGGGTGTTCGCGTATCGAGCCCGTCAGAGAGTTGATTGTTGTCAGTAGTTGTAGTGCTTGTCCTGTTTCTTTGGTCCCCGCGCTTGATGCCTGGAAGGCTATTTGTCCGGGCCAGTCTGCCCAGGCAACTCCTGGATTCAATGCTTCCCCTTCCAATTGCAGTTGCCATCTCACTGCGGGAACCCAGTGTACGGAACCGCGCACACGTGCCAGTCCATCTAGGGTTCTCCCCTGTAACGAAAAATCATGAAGTCCTTGTGTATTGCCTCGAGTGGATAGTTCCCATGCGCCCGACGGGATCATGCCACCGACGAGGGAATACTGCATTTTGAGCAGATAGTCTTGCAGAGTACCTGTAACCGTAAACTGGCCATCTGATTTGGTAGAGGTACGGCTCCCCTGCAATGGGTAGCGCAGATTCTTCCACGTTCCCTTCAGGGAAAATTCGGGTCCGGCTTGTGGCCAATTGATATCCCCCAGCAAGTCTAAAGTGGCGTTGGTGTGCTGCTGGGTCAGGAGAAGTTCATGGAGTCGCAGCGCGTCTGGAAACAGTGAAAGCCGGGCTTGAACTGTGCTGTCTCCGAGTTCAGGTAAGTTCACTTGCCAATTGCCAGTAAGTTCAGCCGTTTGCAGGTTGCCCGTAGCGGTCATGTCGCCGCGCAACGTATGTCCCTTGAACGGTTCATGGTGGTCACCAAGTGCAGCGTGCAGCTTTCTAATCCGAACCGTGCCCCTGGGGGGGGATTGCAGCAACTGCAATGACGCTGAGGCCTCGGCAGCAATAACGCCGGTCAATTGTTGTTCTATTTTCAGCTCAGCCAGGTTCCCTTCGATGGTGCCTTGGCCCTTGAGTACAGGATTATTGGGGAGGTGAAACACCCAATGCGTGTTTAGGGTCATAGGATAATGTCCACGCGTGTGAATCTGACCCTCCAGTTGCAGCTGGCCTGTTGGTGCCACAATGTCCAACTGATCCACTGTCCACGTGTGTTGTTCGCTGCGGAGCTGAATGTTTGCCTGGGATATCGTCAGCGCCTGTGGGTGCGCCTCCGCCTCCCCCGGACTGTGCAGCGATAAGTGAGTGATACTGAGCGAATCAATCTGCATCCCAAAGGGAAGTGCAATATCCGTTAAGGCGGGGGATGTTCTTGCAGAACTGTTTGAAGGCGATGCTTCCCAGGAGAGTTCAGGCTCAATCATCTCGATCGAGTGTATACGAAGCGTTCCCGACAACAATGCGCGTGGGTCCCAGTTCAGTGACAGCCGTTTAAGCGATATCTGAATACCAGGGTGGTGATAGCTTAAACCGTGAAGTGAAAATGAATCTAGCAACCGCCCTTCTATCTGTTGCACTTGCAGTTCGCCAGGTAACCAGCGTTGCCCGATCGTGATCATCTGTTGCAAACCTTTGCTGGATGTAACGATGTACAGCAACGCAGCCAAAATTAGCAACAGCAGGCTTACGGAAAGCAAGAGCCAAATCCGTCTCAGATATTTGAAGAGTGCAGCTGCAGTCACAAGTCCGCTCCCAGGCTGAAGTGCAGGTGTGCGCCTCGATCATCTCCATCCTGTGGCCATGCCAGGTCAATACGAACTGGCCCGATGGGGGAAAACCAGCGAACACCCGCTCCGATACCCGTGTGCAGATCCAGTTCTGTATCTTCAAATGCGTTACCGCTGTCAATAAAAGCCGCAATCCCCCAGTTTTTTGTCAGACGGTAGTCAAGTTCGACACTGCCAACCACCAGTTGCGGGCCGCCAATGACGGCGCCTGACTGGTCTTGAAGTCCAAGGCTTTGGAAATCGTAGCCGCGTACACTGTTGTCTCCGCCTGCGTAGAATCGTTGGGTGGCGGGTAGTGCATTGAAGTTGTCGATGAATGTTATACCCCCTTCCACCCGGCCTAGCACACGTAACTTATCATTGATGCTATACACGGCCTTGCCACTCACACGGGCCTGGATGAAGCTCTCATCGGCAAGCAGCGCCTGGTTAGCGCCCAGTAACTGCAGGGAGAGCCGGTAGCCATTTTTTACGTTTAAGTGATCTGTCGCGGAAACGGTATTAAAACTAATCTGTGGGATCAGAAATTCTGAGTCCTGCTCTGTGGTACTGAAGGTGAATGTTTCCTGCTGGTAATTGAGCGCTAAGATGCGCTGCCAGCGCCCCACCTGCTGTCGTGAGGCGATACCCAGAGTGTGGCGAAGGGCATTAACGCTGTCCGAGTTTTCATCACGTACGCCGACTGTACCCGTATAGAGGTCCTCCTGTGGTTTGGTGCCCGGGATTGCATACTCCGCTGACCATTCCGATAATGCTTCCGAAGCCATGATCTGGCTATTCAGCTTGTGACCTTGTGGATTTAACCAGCGCCAGGTTACGCCAAGCCGGGTACGCGCGCCGGTATTAGTCCCATATCCCAAGCCCGCCTGGTACCGGGTTCGCTTTTTAGCGTCCAGATCGACGAAGATGGGCACGGTGGCGTCATCGGCTTGATCCCACAAAGGCTGAACCTCAACCTGTTGGAAGTAATCACCGTCGATCAATGAAGATTGCAGCGCGATCAGCTTGCTGTTTTGGATGGGATCGCCGGACTCGAATGGCACATAACGCATGAGAAAGTCGTTTGCTAGCACACTGGGGGCGAAGATTACTTCCCCCACTACAAAGCGAGGGCCGCTATCCATGTGTAAAACAATGCTCGCCTGATACAGTGTCAGATCAACTTCCACCAGGTGCTGAATGAATGTTGCCTTGTAGTAGCCCCGTTCGGCCGCAAGAGAAAGAAGCAGTTGTTTCTGGTGCTCGTAATCGCTATGCAGCAGATCCGCCCCCAGGCGTAGTCGCGGATTGTTCAATAGCTGTAAAAATGCAGTATCGTCGCGTGCCTCGCCAACGATTTTCAGATCGAGCTTCATGATCGGTATGGCATCACCGGGCACGATCTCGTATTTCGCGATCCAATCCTGCCCGTCCTGAAGCAGGCTCAGTAGCACTTTGGGGCGGTACAGGCCAAACGGCTGCAAAGCTGTACGAATTTCCTTGTCTGCGGCTTTGTGTAAATAACGTAGGCGGCTACGGTTGGTTATTTCATGCCCCTCAAGTTTCTGGAGGCTAAGGAAGTTACGTATATTTTGTTCCTGTTCCTTGGTTACACCTTCGATTTCGATCGCGAGCGTCCCGGCGGTCAGGTTGATCGATACACCAGCCAGCAAAAATACGAGCGTAAGTAATGCTGAGCGTTTTAGCATCCTGCGTTTCCTGGGGGGAAGACTGATATCTAAAGTATCTACGTACCGATGTTACAATTGGGTCAGGAACAGTGCGGTCTTAGTTGGGTATTTAGCCAAGGTGCAACTTATCTGGGCAGATTGTTGCAGCGGATAAATACAAAACCGCTCAGACCAAAAAGTATACGTCATGCTTAATCGTCCAACGGCTTGATGCGAGGTTTCCTCTTACGCCTAGCACTGAGTGGCACAAGCTTTTTCATTGCGTCTAACTTGCCAAAACAGAGCAGTTTGTCGCCGCTTTCGAGGGCACGCGATACTTTGGGATTCGGAATAACTGTATCACCTCGATACAGGGTTAACACATTGATATCCTGTTCCGGTAATCCCGACTCAGAGATGGTTTTGCCAATAAAGTGGGATTCTGCTGGCACGTAAATTTCTGCCACACCGTAACCACGGCTAACGGTTAAGCGCTGCCGGATATCGATTTCGGGGAAATCTACCTGTGCGGCGATAAAATCAATTATGGCGCCTGCCACGTCCAATTGGGTGCAACGCTCGATACCCTCAAGCCCTGGAGACGAGTTTACCTCCATTATCTGGGGACCATCCGCCCCTTCCAGCATGTCTACACCTGCCACCTGTAGGCCCAAAATCTGGGCTGCACGCACTGCGGTTTCCTTGTAGTGATCATCAAGCTCAACAGGCTCTGCCACCCCGCCGCGGTGGACGTTACTGCGAAACTCCTGGCCTTGTGCTACACGGCGCATCGCCGCCACCACCCGATCGCCAACGACCAATGCACGGATATCCTTGCCTTTGCTTTCAGCCACAAATTTTTGTACCAGAACATTCTGTTTCTGACTTTGCAGTAACTCGATAATCGCTTCGGCTGATCGGGTGGACTCCGCCAAAAGCACACCGATGCCCTGTGTGCCTTCGATCAGTTTTATGATGACCGGTGCATTGCCGACGCGTTTGATTGCAGGCAATACGTCTTTTTTATCTCGTACGTAGTTAGTCTTGGGGATTCCGAGGTGGTGGCGACTGAGGATCTGCAAGCTTCTAAGCTTGTCCCGCGAATTTAGAATTCCGTGAGCGGTATTGGCGCAAAAGACATCCATCTCTTGAAACTGACGCACTACGGCTGTGCCATAGTAGGTGATAGACGCGCCTATACGCGGGAGCACAGCATCGTAATCACTGAGCTGCTTTTGATGGTAATAGAGATTCGGTGAACCGCGTTCGAGATCAATCGCGAACTTCAGCGTATTCAGCACTTTAACCGTGTGCCCTCGGGATTCTGCGGCTTCTTTTAGTCGCTTGGTGCTGTACAAATTGGGGCCACAAGACAAAATAGCAAGTTTCACAGGCTGTTCCCCCCTATTTGATCGCGTTAGGTCTGTTAAGTTTAGCAAAGGCTTTTCGCGCGGCTTGGACGTCTAAGCCAGCAGCGCCGGAAATAACGCCTACGTTGGCGTGTGCTCGAAGATTGCTTTGACTAATGCTGAATACGGGGCGGCTTTTAGAGAGCATCGCCTGAAGTCGGTGGAGGCTTCACTGGTGTTTGGTATGACCTCAGAGCCCTCTGTGGCAAAAAATGGCTGCATCAGAAGGCTGTACGAAAAGAGGATTTGTCTTTTGGGTTTGAGGTATTCGAATTTAATTTAACTCGATTCGCTTTTTACGAGTCTTTCCAGGCGGAATACGTGCTCATCGTGGTCTCCCAGCGCACGCAGTGATTCTGCCAGCTTCAGCAGGTATTCCGCGTTAGGTCCGCTAGGACCCGATGCCGTCGCAATCTGCCGGGCAATCGCTTCGTCCTTGTCTGGACCCAAATACGCCGCGTTGTCCTCTGATGCGATGTAAACCAGTCCATCCTTCTGGCTGCCGTCATCAAACGTCATCGGTGTAAAGAAACGCAGGTATCCATTTTTTTCCCGCACGTCCAGGTGATCGAACACCTCGGTAGATACCCGATAGGCAACCCCCTTGCAGTGGCTGCCTTCACACTCAATCAGTGTTACCACACGTCCTGGATGCTCATGCGTACCGCGATGGTCATGCGAGCCCTGCCAAAAACGCCGTTCCCAGTTTTGAATGCTGGCCGGGCGTGATTCCAGGTACTCAAAGTCCACTTTAAAAATCAGTGAGCCATAGCCAAACAGCCAAACCGTATCCAGGTGCTCCAATGGTTGGCGTTGGCGATTAAGTTCAACAGTATTAAATGACATAACAACACATTCTGTAATTCATTCGAAGCTAGTGAGGCTTGGGGGACAGACCGATCTGTATTTCACCAGTAAGCTGTGCTGCAGTAAGTTACCACGAATGGTGATTCGATACCGAAAGAACAACCCAGCAAAGTCACGCCTACCCCAGTAATTAGATAGATAGCAGGTTAAGCCGAACTTGAAAGTTTTGATGTGTGACTAAGAAATTGTTCGTAGGTGTAAATGTGGCGTTACATTAGAAAATCAGATGGTGAGTACGGAGTTTTCGTCTGGCTTATAGATGCCTTGGTGGCCTGGTGCGTAACCTGATTTAAATTGATTAGATAACTTCATGTATTTCAAACGCTTGTATCAATGAGCCTAATGCCGCAGCCCAATCCTTTGAGTAGATCTCAACCAGCGCTTGCAAGAAAGTGCTAACGTTCGTCCAGAAAGTACCAGTTGTATACATAGGTTTACACTAGCTTTAACTGTAGGAGGGAACAGTTGCCTCTTAGTGTGTCCGTCGTTATGTAATTCAAATATGCGGAGCCAGGTTATGAACCAGTCCAGCAGGTGGGCGAAAGTACTTCTTCTTTCAGCGTCCACCCTCCTCTTTCCAATGGAATCTTTCGCACGGAGTGATAATGCGTATGGCGCCAAAGCTCCTTTCGATATCAACGAGCTACCGCCAGGAATACTCAAACAGCAGTTAATGGACCTGCCGCCGGCAGCGCAAAAACGCGCGGTAGAATGGCTGCATCGATTTGAATTTCATGAGCACGATATCCCGGATATGCGTGTAGACCACGAAGGTGGTGTGTTCTATGAAGATCCCGCCTTTGAAGGGATTGATCCGGCACCGGAATCATCACCCGAACTGTCCGAAGTGACTCAGGCTGAAGCGTTTTCCTTGCACAGTAAGCCGGGTGCATCAAGGGTTGTTTATCTGGATATGGATGGCCATGTGGTGACCGGGACGATCTGGAATAGCAGCACTGATCCGCTGTATATGCGCCCGTATGACAGCAACGGTGACGAATCTAGCTTTACGCAGACTGAGCTGAACGAGATCGCTGAGACCTGGAAACGTGTGGCGGAGGATTTCGCACCGTACGACATAGACGTGACGACGGAGGAACCGTCGGCTTTCGGTCCGAATGTTGGTCATATTCTTGTGACCCGTAAGGCCGATGAAAACAACCGCAGCATTTACAACTGTAATTGTGGTGGGGTGGCCTATGTGGGGGTGTGGGGCAGAAGCAACTATACCTATTACCAACCTGCGCTGGTGTTTCTTGATGGTGTAGGTGGACCGCACAACATCTCCGAAGCGGCATCCCATGAGCTGGGGCACAACCTTAATCTGTCCCATGATGGTACGAGCACTGTGGGCTATTACAGTGGGCACGGCTCAGGGAATACCGATTGGGGGCCTATCATGGGCGTGGGGTACTACGCACAGGTCTCCCAGTGGAGTAAAGGCGAGTATGCCGACGCCAATAACACCCAGGATGACCTTCAGATCATCGCAGGCTATCTGAACTATCGTGCCGACGATCATGAGGACGTGAACTTTGCCAGCGCCACCCCATTGGTTATTACCGGCGGCACAGTCGTCAGTTCAACCAATCCGGTGAATGACCCTGCCAATGTGGATCCATCCAACAAAGGGATCATCGAAGACAGAAATGATGTCGATCTGTTCTTTATGGACGTGGGTGATGGCACGATCGACCTTGATGTTACTCCAGCCTGGGTTGCCAACTACGCGAGTCAAAGCCGTCGTGGTATGAATCTCGATGTACGCGCCGTGCTATATGACGAGTTTGGCTTTGAAGTGGCGCAGAGTGATGTTGCAGGAGATACCTATGCAGCGATCAATACCAGTGTCGCTGCCGGTCGCTATATCCTCTCTGTAGAGGGGGTCGGTGCGGGCGATCCGCTGACCAATGGATATACCGACTACGGTAGCCTCGGGCAGTACTTTATCTCCGGCACGGTACCGGAGGATCTGATATTCACCTCCCCACCTACGGCGCCGAATGATCTGATGGCGGTGCAGACCGGTGATGCGGATATCGCGCTGAGCTGGACGGATCCGGCCTCCCTGATCGAAAACAACGAGTCCGGTTACCGTGTATATCGTCAGATTGACGGTGGCAGTCTTGTGCTGATCGCTACGTTGCCTCGCGACAGCGCTAGCTATGCGGACAACAACCTGTCCTCCGGTGAGTATGTGTACCAGGTTGAAGCGTTCAACAGTGCAGGTAGTAACACATCGAATCTGACTGCACCAACTATGATCAGTGTACCGGTCGTCACCTATGCATCGTCTGAATCTAACATTGCGGGTTCGGTAGTCGTCGGCTCCTATCTGAATACGGTCGACGCTGGCGACTATGAGCGTATCGCTGAACAGCATCAGGGGGGTAAACCTCAGAACCGTGTAAGTCGTCTTGAGCACCGCTGGACGCTGTCGGGTATTCCTGCGGCAGCCACGCTGATCCTGGACGTTGATGCCAGTGCACCAGCGAACAGTGACGGTGACGACTTTACCCTCGCCTACTCCACAGACGGCAGTAACTACGTTCCGTTCGCAACGCTAATGAACGGTACCGGCCGTCAGGTGATGTCTGTCGAGCTGCCTTACGGCACCTATGGCACTGTCTATCTGCGTGTGACGGATACTGATCGTACCAAAGGAAACGGTCAGGCAGATTCCGTTGATATCTACCAGATACAGGTAACGTCATCCGGTGAAGCTGGCGATATGCCGCCAAGCGTTGTGATTACTGAACCGGCATCAAACATTGTGGTTGAACAAGGAGGCTTGGTGGTGTTCTCTGCTACTGCCAGTGATGACGAGGATGGTAGCTTGTCTGGCAATATAAGTTGGTCATCTAGTCTGGACCAGAGTTTGGGTCAGGGTGCGACCCTGCAGACGTCTAACCTTACGCTCGGCGTGCATCAGGTAACCGCTTCGGTAATCGATTCTGCAGGCAATGCCGGTAGTGCAGATGTCACCGTAACCGTCGACCCGGTTGGTGGTAGTATTCTGGCGGTCGATAGTGTGGCCCCGGGTAGTATACCTGCGGGTGGGACTACGTCTGTAACGATCAGTGGTGCCGGTTTTGTGGATGGCGCAAGCCTACTCTTCCTGAATGGCTCTGCTGGCACGCCTGCAGCGTCAAACGTTACGGTAGTCGACGGCAATACAATGACCGCGGATGTTTACGTGAAATCCGGTGGCCCCCGCCGCAATAGAACTTGGGATGTGGTTGTGACCAATCCTGATTCTTCAAGCGCGACCTGTAGTGGTTGTTTGATCGTAACGCCGTAAACCTCTGTTGAGCTGTCCTCGCAGCACAATGCCCGGCCAGAGTGATCTGAGCCGGGCATTTTTTATGGTGACTCGCTTACCAGTGCCTCCACATGGCATTGGCATTCACCACAGCGCGGTTGCAGTCCGTGCACGGCAAATATCTCCCGGTATTCATCTTCGCCATAACCGATTGATTCCTGAATATCTTCGATATAGAGGTCATTGCAGGTGCATACCAGTGTGGGGTCGTTTTCTTTGCGTTCAGTGTCCATTGCCCTGCTCCCGTTTATTTAGCTTGTGCACGAGATTCTATGGCAGGGCGTGAGTCACCGACAGCGAATTAGCTGCAGGTTTGGATGAGCAATCTGCATAGTACATGACAGTGAGCCCTATTCCGCGTGGTCCAGGTGATCAATGGGCTTGGTTTGTGCGGATTCATGGCGTTCCACCCGTGTGGTATGCAGGTACTTCGACGTGGTGTCGATGCTGTCATGGCCTGCATCCGCCTGTACATGTGACAGAGGGCGTTTATTGAGATTAATATCGTGAGATATGCCTGTGTGGCGAATGCTGTGAGGCGTCATTTGGCGCATCTCCTGGGCATCCTGTTCAAACCCGTCCTTGCTCGCATTCTCAGCGGCCAGATTAAACAGCATATACAACTCATCGCGTAACTGGCGAATCCCTAAGTTCGCGTTGACCAGTCCCCTGTCCCGCCCGTGTCCTGCAGCTCGATGGCGTATAAATAGCGGTACTTCCTCGTTAGGTGTAGGAAGTTCTGGCAGATCCAGATGGCGCCGATACCGCTTGAGGGCATTTAGCAGTTGCTTGGAGACTGCTACCGTGCGCTTTTTACCGCCTTTGCTGCGCGGTATGTGAAAGCCCCAGACACCGGTCTTGCTGTCGCGGCGAAACTGCCCCATTATCGGCGAAAACCCCGGTCTGGCAGCTACTTCTGAGATACGCAGATAACAGCTGTACATCAGGCTCACCAGAAACAGGGTGCGTTCATGTTCGTTCGGTTGCTTGGCCGCCAGGCTGCGTGCGCTGGAGATGACATAGGACCACTGCAGGTCGGTAAATGCACGTATGTCCTCTTCGTGCTCTCCAGATACCTGACTTTGGCTGCCGCTTTTGAAGCGGCCGTTTTTCATCAGCATCATCGCTGGGTTGCGTTCCGTGTATTCTTCGTCAATCAGGTAGGTAAAGAAGGCTGAAAGTATCGCAAGCTTGGTTTTTAAGGCTTTCTCGGTGATACGGTACGGCTGCGCCAATCCATCTCGCTTTTTGCCGAGGAATGGTCGCCAAAGCGGATTTGGAATGCGCTCCTGAAGCTCTTTCTCCAAAACAAACTGCGCCACATTGCGATACGCAATCAACTCTTTAGGTGGATCTATACAGTACTCGATGTAACGCATCAGAGAGCGACGGCTCACATCGGCGATTGATATCTGTTCCACATCGAAGGCCCAATGCAGAAACGTGGTGAGTTCACTGCGATAGGTTTTGTAATTGTTCTCGCTGTGACGCTGTTCCAGTAGCCAGTCGGTTGCCAGTTCGTACAAGAGTGCGGCATCAGCCACATCGCTGAGTGTGACGTTGGCGATGTGCTGGTTAACGGTTGGGTTGCCGTCTTCCAGATGTTGCAAACTATCGAATAGCGGGATGGCTGGTGGTGTGTCTGGCATAAGATATTGGTCTTTATATGTTTAATTAAAACAATATCTTATGGTGGTTAGTTAATAAAGCTTCTATTTAGCCTTTGATGCGATACCAAGTGCCGTCTGAACGGCCGATACTGATCCAGTCATACCGCATATCGTCACGACGGTGTAGCCATCGATAGCGGCTGTCGAGTATCCATCCATTGACCGATAACACCAGATGTTCTTCGCCTTTTTCAGTTCGGGCATAGATTAGATCGGACTGGATGCCATATTCGAGCAGACGTTCGCGTGCCCATAGAGCAAAGTCTTCACAGTCGCCTACCAGATTGGCGCTCCAATAGTCATTGCGCTGATAAAGGCTCTGATCCGTTTGATAACGATGACTGGCATGCGCTTCGTCAAGCACCTGTTGCAGACGCTCCGGGAGGTTTACGCAAAATCCGCCTCGTGCACGGTAGTCGTTGCACCCCTGAAGCGGTGGGACGGGGTCCCCCAGGTTGAATGGTGTGGGTTCGGTTGACGCGCATCCTGCTATAAGGAGCAGGATGCAGGGAAGTAAAATTTTCATTACGTGAGCCCGCCTGCAAAGCGTCTGCATGGGTCACGCAAAATCAGCAGTGTTCCCTCTTGCTATGGTGGCCGTGTTGAACGCCAGCCTTGTGGTTCGCAAGAATCACTAAAGTTTGCAGTTAAGTATAGCGGGTTCGTGGGGGAGTCAACCCCCTACCCTGAATCTGCTCTCCAACTGGCTGACACCCAAACCATTCATCTTCTTAACCTGGATTTGGGTTGGGATACGCTCTTTCATCGCTTCGATATGGCTGATTACACCGATCATCTTGCCGGATGCGTTCAGGCTATCAAGTGCGTCCAGCGCGGTATCCAGTGTTTCCGCATCCAGTGTGCCGAAACCTTCATCCAGGAAAAGCGAATCGATACTGGTTTTCTGGCTGACCAGGTCAGACAGCGCCAGTGCCAGTGCCAGACTGACTAGGAAGCTTTCGCCACCGGATAAGGTCTTGGTATCACGAACGGTATCGCCCTGCCAGGTATCGATCACCTGAAGTTCCAGTGCCTCGGTGGATTTGCGCTTGAGCAGGTAGCGGCCATGCAGGCGATCGAGGCGTCGGTTGGCCAGATGTACCAGGTGATCCAGTGTGAGCCCTTGAGCAAAACGACGGAACTTGTCGCCTTTCTGGGAACCGATCAGTGCATGCAGGTACGCAATATCGTCGTAGTGTCCCTGGCTGCGTTCGATTTCGGCAAACAGTTCTGTCTGGTTCTGGCGGCGTTTCGCGTCATCCTCCAGGCTTTGTGTCACAGTACCCTGTTGTACCGTGGTGTCGCGCAGTTGTGCTTCTACCAGGGCAAGTTGCTCGATGACCTGCTCCGCCGGTGTGTGTTGCCACTGTTGCGCTTGCTCGCCGTCTTGGAGTGACGTCAGGTGCTGAGTTGCTTGCTCTCTGACTGCCTGGGCTTTGGACAGGTTGGTATCAAGCTGCTGTTTAAGCTGCTGCAACCGGTTGCGCTCATCCTCGGGCAGCAGAGCCCCTTCGAACGCCTGCTGAGAATCAAATGGACTGGCATCGAGAGCGCTCTGCCACGCCTGCGCGTGGTTATCCAACTCATGTTTCAGTGCTGCTTGTTGTTGTTCAGTTGTTGCCAGCTGACCCTTCAGGCTTTGCTGGTTATGTTGGGTCTGCTGGTCGGCGGCCAATGCCTGCTGATGCCGGGCTTCGCAATCCTGAACCCGTTGTTGTGCGTCGCTTCGTGCCTGATCGGCGTTTTTATCTCCGAAAAGCGCGGTGCGCTGTTGCTGCAGAGCGTCTCGGTGCGCTATGGCGCTGTTATAGCTGTCTGTCAGGCTGACAAGCTGCTCCATAAGCTGTTGGTGCTGCTGTTTACAGGCGTTGGCTTCTGTTTCCAGGCTGGATTGGGTTTTCTGGCAATCGTGTAACCTGTTGATCTCCTCCTGCCAACGGGCAGCGGCCTGTTGGAGCTGGCTATTCCATATGGTGATCTCTGATAGGTCCGGCATGGTGCGGCCCACGGCCGTCAGTTGGCTTTCCAGTGTTTGTTGCAGCTGATCGATCTGCTCATTCTGTGAAATCAGCTCCGATTCCAGCTGGTTGAGCTGCTGGCTAACAGTATTCTGCTGTTGTGTGTTTAGCGCGAGTGCGTGGTTGGCTTTATGCAGCTCTTGCTCTGCCACATTCAACTCGTTGCTGGAGGCCTGGAAGCGCTGGTTGATAGAGCGGAGCTGCTCCAGCTGCGTTGCCAGTTGCTGTAAGCGACTGTCACAGTGGTGCAGATAACTTTGCAGCGCTTCAGATTGGCTAAGGCCGAGCGTTACTGCGATCTGGCCAGTCAGTTGCTGCCAGTGTGTTTGCAGGTGGCTTAACTCGTCGGTAATCGCTTGCAGGCGTTGGTTGTGCTGCTCAAGCTTGGCTTCCTCTTTGTTGAGGGCGTTCGATAGCTCTTTTCCTTGCTGCTCTATCGCTTCCACCTCTGTTTTGAGGGTTTCGCGGCGCTGTTCTGTTTCGCTGAGGTTGAGCGCTTGGTATTGGTCGATCAGCGGGTGTTCGGTGGAGCCGCACAGTGGACAGGCTTCGTTCGGTTGCAGCTTGGCGCGCTCAGCGGCCAGATCGGTAATCCGCTTTTCCTGCTCGATCAATTTCTCGACGTCTTTCAGGTGCTGGTGGCTTTGCTTGTATCGATCCCGCAGCTGCTGCACTTCTGTACGCAGCGCGTTGGTTGATGCGCCCAGTGCCGTCTGTTCTTTCTGTTGTGTTGTTTGCTCGGCGATGAGGCCTTGGTGGCGGTTGCTGGTGTTTTTGAGCTCCAGGCGCACGCCCTGCTGGTTATGCAGGTGTTGGTGCTCGGCGTGTAGCTGAGCCTCGTCCGCGCCTGCCAGAACCTGTTGGCGCTCAGCATTAATCTGTTCGAGAGCCGCTTTGTGCTGTGCGACGCTATGTTGGCATGCACTGAGCTGCTGATTGAGCGTTTGTGTTTCTGATTGCAGTCGGTGTTGGTGGCGAGACAGGTCGGCTTGTTGAGTTTGCCGAGCAGTTAGCTGGCGCTGTTGCTGCTCAAGTTGTTCCAGCAACGTTTGCCAGCGTGGTAGTTGTGTCGCAAGGTTCTCGTCCTGTGCGTGTTCAACTTTGTAGCGTTCGCGGCGTTGTAGCTCAGTAGTGACCTGTTTGAGTCGCTGCTCGATATTGGCAAGGTTGGAACCTTGTGCGTCGGCCTGCTGCTCTGTACGCGCTCTATCCGTTTCAAGGCGTTTCAGCTCAGCGTCGGCCTGTTGCAGCTGATTATCCAGCGGAATCACCTGCTCGTTCAGCAGTTTTTCCTGCGCTTGTTGATCTTTACGCGCACTTTCGAGGGCATTGGCTGCGTGGGCCAGTGTGTTGTGGGTCACCGCAGCGTGCTGCTGAGCGTTGTTGATCTCAGCGGTCAAGTGTTGTACTTGTGCGATGACCTGTTGGTGCTTCTCGCTGCTGTTTTGCAGCAGTGTGTAGGGTGCGCGCAATTTTTCGGCAGGTTCTGCCTGGGCAAGGCGCTCTAGTCCGTCTTTTTCCAACAAGTATTGCTGTTCGGCGTGGGTCAGCCCTTCATTTGCGGCAATAAGCGCCTTTTCTGCGGCTGTCGTTTTATCCCACCACTCTTTGTGAGTACGGATCTGCTGTCGTTTAGTATCGAGCTCTTTTTCATGCTGGGACAGCATGTCTAACCGGCTTTTCAGCTCCTCCAGCTGTTCGGCGTTTAACAGTTCAACCCCCTCAGCTCGGGCTTTAAGCTGGGCCAGTTCATTCTTACGGAGGGTGAAATGTTCGTGAACTTTCTCTGAAATCAGGCCGTAGATCTCTGTGCCGGTCAGCTCTTCCAGTAGTTCGGCGCGGTCGTTTGCATCGGCATTCAGGAAGGCCGCAAACTGCCCCTGTGACAGCATCATCGATTTGGTAAAACGGGCAAAGTCGAGGCCGGTAATCTGCTCGATCATCTGGCTTTTGGCTTTAACCTGAGATGCGAGAATCTTTCCGTCTGCCATGCTGGCCAGTTCCACTTTGGCATCTTGAAGATTACCGTCCGCCTTGTCTCGGGAACGTCGCTGGCTCCAGAATGCACGGTATGCCAATCCTTTTACATCAAACTCCACCTCGGCCAGCGCTTCCGCGGTGCCCCGTGTCATCAGCTCGTTGCTGGTTTTGGAGATGGTGTTCAGGCGCGGCGTGCGGTGGTAAAGCGCCAGACAGATCGCATCCAGGATGGTGGTTTTGCCTGCACCGGTTGGCCCGGTAATGGCAAAAAGACCGTTGTCGGAGAACGGAGTCTGGGTAAAGTCGATCTTCCACTCGCCCTTCAGGGAGTTGATGTTCTTGAGCCGTAAGCTGAGGATTCTCATGCGTTGGTCACCTCTTCCTGTGGCTGCTCTATTTCCGCGACAATCTCCCTGAACTGCTGTCGGATGCGGGTAAGGCGTGCTTGTTCCTCGTCGTTATCGAACGATTCCAGTGTCAGGCGGCGCTCGAATACGTCTTCGGGTGTTAGCTCCGCGAGGGTTTCTGTGTCCTGACGCTCTATGCGTGCCTGGCGGTCAGTGCGTGCGCGGCGCAGTTGCAGGACTTCAACGTTCAGATCGGCGGTCATGGTCTGAATACGCTGTTGCAGGTCGTTCAGATAGTCCTGGGTTTCGACTTCGATGCAGAGCCAGGTGGGGAGGTCTCTTTCCACTGTTGGCAGAGCTTTCAGGGCCGATTCGATTGTTTGCAGATCCCCTTTGATCACTTCCATTGGCTGGAATAAAGGCACTTCCAGCGGCTTGATCTCAGAGAGCTTGCCCTCGTCAAAGTCGACCAGCAGCACCTGTTTCTGGGTGCCAAGCTCATCAAAACTCAGTGGAATGGGAGAACCGCAGTAGCGAATCTGCTCGGATTGGGCAACGATCTGTGGTCGGTGAATGTGGCCCAGGGCGATGTAGTCAGCTGGCGGAAAAGCACTGGAAGGCACTGCCTCCAGGCTACCAATATAGATGTCACGCACCGATTCGGAGCTCTTGACGCCCATCGCTGTCAGGTGGCCAGTGGCGATAATTGGCAGGCTTTTGTTAAGCTCTTTTCTTTTATTATCAGCAAGTTGAAAGAGCTTGTTGTAGTGCTCTTTGATTGCCTCGCCCAGTGCCTGCTGTTTCTCTACGCCTGATTCGTTGGCGTTGCTGGTGATCACGTCACGTGGCCGAATGTAAGGGATGGCACACAGGATAGCGCCGGGCTGGTCCGTTTTGTCGTTGAGTACGAGTATCTGATCATCCAGGTCCGTTTGTACCTGAGCGATAACCTGGGCGTTCAAATGGGCCAGTAGTCCACGGGATTCGTTGAGTGTGGCGACTGAGTCATGATTGCCTCCAAGGATCACCAGCTGGCATTCCAGCTTATGCATCTCAACCACAAAGCGGTTGTAGATTTCGCGGGCGTAACTTGGCGGTGCGCCGGCATCGAAAATATCGCCGGCAATAATTACCGCATCAATCTGGTGCTGAGTAACCTGTTCCAGCAACCAGTTGATAAAGGCTTGGTGTTCCGCAGCGCGGCTTTTGGTAATGAAGTGCTGGCCTAAATGCCAGTCGGAGGTGTGCAGAATGCGCATCAATCGTGCTCAGAAATCCGTTTTTCAGTTTCGGCAATAGTATCTTGTTCGTCATGTGGGCTCCATCGCTCGGAGTCATCATTCCAAATAAATCACCTGTGTTTAGTTGTTTAAGCGTTTGAATTGAAACATTTAACGTTTTTATTTATTAGGTATGGCTCGTTTCCTGTGATGTGATACACCCGTATTTTCTGGGTGTTTAAGCGCATCGCTTTGTTGCAATATACGTCGGGCATAATGCGATTTTCTATTCCATACCAATACGTTAACGACTGAAGTAGCCATGAATTTTGAACTGCTGCAGGCGCGTTTTTATGCGCTGCGTTCCAACCGAGCCTTCGAGTTTTTTGTTGTCGGCGTCATTATTTTTTCTGCACTGGTGATCGGTGCAAAAACCTACGATATCCCTGATAACGTACTGATGGTTTTCGGCTGGCTGGACAGTGCGATCACCCTCTTCTTCCTGATTGAGATTACAATCCGCTTTATCGGTGAGCCAGATAAACGGAACTTCTTCAAAAATCCATGGAATGTCTTCGATACGTTGATTGTCGTTGTGAGTCTGGTACCGATTCAGGACAGCGAAATGGCGCTGGTTGGCCGTTTGATCCGTATCTTCCGCGTGCTGCGAATGGTATCCATCGTGCCGGAGCTACGTTTGCTGTTGAATTCCCTGATCAAAGCGTTACCGCAGCTGGGTTATGTAATCCTGTTGATGTTTATTATTTTCTACATCTATGCTGCGGTGGGTGCGTCTTTCTTCGCGGTGATTAATCCAGAGCTGTGGGGCGATATCTCCATTGCGATGCTGACGTTGTTCCGGGTCATGACCTTCGAGGACTGGACTGACGTAATGTACGAAACCATGGCAGTTTATCCGTTCAGTTGGTTGTTCTACCTGACCTTTATCTTCCTGACGACGTTCGCATTCCTCAACATGGTGATCGGTATCGTGGTGAACGTGATGGAGAACGAGCACGCGCAAGAAGAAAAAGAGAAAGCGATTGCGGAAGGACAGTTGACGATTGAAGATTTATCTAAACAGATCAATGAGTTAAAAGTGATTATTGAGGCGCAGAATAAAGAGAAGGAAACCAGCTGATTCCTCAAATGTAATCGACAAAATAGTAAGCGTAGGTTGGCCTTCGCAATGTGAAGCCCAACAGTGAAGACGTAGTTTTGAATTGAATTGTTTGGCATCGCTGCGCGATGGCCAACCTACAGGGCTACCTTCTGGTGAACATAAAAAAGCCCCGTCAGGTTCAACTGACGGGGCTTTTTATTTTGTTCGGAAGAGTTATTTCTCAAACGCTCTAACCATGGAATTAAGTAGATCCACCAGCTTATGCAGCTCCTGACTGGCGTCATTGGTTTGGCGGGACGCTTCGCTGTTCTCACCGGATAGCTCGCGAATTGAGCAGATACTGCGGTGAATATCGCTCACAACTGCCGTTTGCTCTTCAGATGCTGCAGCGATCTGAGAGCAGCGGTCGGCCACCTCTCCCATCATGGTCTGGACGTTTACAAAGGCTTCATCGGTTTGTTGTGTGGCTTTGATTACGTTCTGCGTTTCGGTTTCGCTTTCCTGCATGATCTGAACGGTACGGTTTACAGCGTTCTGTACATGCTCGATTACCGCACGAATTTCCTGTGTGGAGTTCTGTGTGCGTGTTGCCAGTGTGCGTACTTCGTCAGAGACCACGGCAAACCCGCGACCATGTTCACCCGCCCTCGCCGCTTCAATGGCCGCGTTGAGTGCAAGCAGGTTGGTCTGATCAGCGATATCGTTGATCACGGCCAGAACGTTGCCTATTTCGTCCGCCTGGGTTTGCAGCTCAGAGGTTGTTTCGGCTGCGTGTCTGACTTGTTCTGCTAAATGGGAGGTTTTACTGATCACGTCCCCAAGCGCGTGGCGTCCTTCATCGGTTATGTTTACGGCACCTTGGCTGATAGAGGATGTGTGTTGCGTATTTTGAGCAATTTCCTCCGTGGCGCAGGCAAGTTGACTGACCGCGCTCGCCACCTGATCCGTTTCAAGGTCTTGGCGGCTAATGCCTGAATCGGTGCGTTTTATTGCACTATCGGTGATCGAAACGGAGTGTTCGATAGTCTTGTTGATATCAGCCAGACGTCCTAGCACCGTCCGGTTGCGTGCTTCTTGCATCTCTAGACCAAGTTGGATATCACCGGTTTCATCGGTGGAGTCACAGTACATCAGCTTAATCAGGTCGTTAGAGGAGACGGCGCGGGCTTTTGTTTGTAGTCCGATAACACGGCGCACCCGCCAGCTCCATGCAGTTGCAACGGCTATGCCGGTGAGCGTTGTTGCGGCGATGGATGCAATTCCCTGAGGAAGTAGAAGGCTGGCTGCAGCGCCGGTGGCGATAATGCCTGCTGACACCAATAGCATCGAGGTATTGATTGAACTGCTGCGCAATAGCTTGCTCAGCTTGCCTTTTTTAATCTCGCCGTAGATCGCTTCGGCTTTCTTTTTCTGTGCGTCAGTTGGACGTACGCGGACCGACTGGTAGCCAACTTTGATGCCGTTTTCGTACAGCGGTGTTACGTAAGCATCTACCCAGTAATGATCGCCATTTTTGCAGCGATTTTTAACGATACCACGCCAGGCCTGGTCATTTTTTAAGGAGTCCCAAAGGTTGCCAAAAGCCTCTTTAGGCATGTCAGCGTGCCGGACCATATTGTGTGGTTTGTCTTTCAACTCTTCCAGTGAGAAGCCGGACACGTCACAAAACGCTTGGTTGGCGTAGAGAATTTTGCCTTTCAGGTCTGTGGTGGAAATCAGCTGAACGCTATCTGGAACAAGAACTTCCTGTTGAGTAGATGGCTGAACTTTCATCCAAGCTCCTTTTGCTAAAGCCTTGTAATTTAAAAGGTTATTAAGAGAATCAGCAGTGGATTCTCTCGTCCAGTTAAACAGCAGCGCAGCCTAAACTAATTCTTGAACGCGATCCATTCTTAATTGGAATGATGCACATCAAAGTAAAGTTATACTGTGTGGCCTGGCTTTGAAAAGTACATGGTACGTATTTTGTATTAATAGTACAGATTCATTTGTTGTGCTAAATAATGCTCGTCAGAAAGCTTGTATGTTATTTGACCTGTTGTTGCGGCTAGATTGCAGTGTAGACAACTTTTGTAGCCGTGCTAAAAAATGGCGGGGGCGTCATCAGGATGCCATTGAGGGTATTTGTACATCACTCGTTTAAACAGAGCAGAATCCAGAAATTGATCTAGCCATGATTGTATCGCTGGTAATTTCTGCTGGTAAAACCAATCACGGTTCACATGGGCGCACTGGCGTACAAACGGAAGCAGTGCGGCGTCCGCCAGGCTCATCTTGCTACCCAGCAGGTATCCGCCCTGCTCTCGTAGTTGGGAATCGAGCATCGCGAACCATTCAAGGCAATGCTGTTGATAGTAGCTTTCTGGATGCTCGGGATATCGGTCAGCGTATTTGTAGCGGTCAAGCCAGGGCTTAAACTCGTTGTCGTTGCGTTTGACCCATGCATCACTCTCCGAATCATGTGCACGCCAGTCACATTCCTTTGCCGTCTTGATGGCCCAGCGCATGATGTCATAGCTCTCATCGATCACCTGTCCATCTGGCAAGATGAGCACCGGAACAGTGCCTTTTGTTGATGCTTCCAGCAGTTGCGCCGGTTTGTCTCGAAGAACAACTTCCCTTATCTCCACCTCGATACCTGTATAGGCGATAGCAAGGCGTGCACGCATTGCATAAGGGCAACGACGAAAGCTGTATAGGATAGGTGGTTGGCTGGTAAGCATGATGAACCTGCGACAATTTAGACGTGGCGCATTATGGGCAGTTAGCGAATTATCGCAAGTGCTGGGTCATGGTAAAAAAGCTTCGATGCGATCGCCGTTTACACGGGTTGGAAAGTTATCGATGTCTTCGGTTGCGGGCGGCGCAAGTACTTCACCCGTCCTGAGGCAAAAGCGGGCGCCGTGGCGCGGACAGATAATATCTGTACCTTCTATCGGCCCTTCGTGCAGTTGACCATTGTCGTGGGGGCACAGATTCTCAACGGCCAGGATTTCTCCTTCGATGTTGACCAGAAGCAACTCCAGTCCGTTTGTCGTTGTAATTACTTTGCGCGCGTTGTGTTTCAACTCATCCAGTGCACACAGATCCTGCCATTGGCTCATGTCTTACTCCAGTTGGTCGCTGATACTGCATTTAACTATAGCTTTTCCGGCGATTTATTATTGGATGCGACGCAGAACCATACGATAAGGTCCAAGTTTAACGGCGGGTGCGAAATTGGCGATCTATACTGACTGGACGATGGATGTATCTACGTTGGTTGCCACGGAATCACCTATGCAAGCACGGATTAGTACTGGCCCATGGATTTTGAGATGCTTACGCACGCCTCTGCTGACGGCTTTTTTGTGGTTAATACCCCCGTTCGCCGCAGCGGATAACCCCGTCATCATTTCACACCCTTCTGTTTATGCCCAATCGCTGAGTCGTGATGCCCTGCTGGCCATGTTTGCCATGCGTAGCCAGCGCTGGTCCGACGGGCAACCTGTCAAAGTGTTTGTACTGAACAAGGATCATCCAACCCACAAAGCATTTGCGACCGAAGTGTTGGGAACCTATCCCTATCAGTTGGAACGGATCTGGCGACGGTTGGTGTATTCGGGTACTGGCCGCGCTCCACAAGTGTGCGCTGATGAAGCGGAGATGCGACATAAGGTGCTTAGCACGCCCGGTGCAATCGGCTATGTAGGAACAATTGAGGAGGGAGATTTAAATGTCATCCGTGTTGAGTAAAAAGATGAGATTGAATACAACCTCCGTACCTGTCGCGATGATTACATTGTTATCGCTACCAGCACATGCCATGGAGTTCACCGAGGATCTGGCCATCCACGGGTTTGTGAGTCAGACGTATATCGATACCACCGGCAACAACTATTTCGGACGCTCTGACGGTGGTAGTTTCGATTTTCGTGAGGTTGGTATCAATAGTTACTGGCAGGCCCACGAGAATGTGAATTTTGCTGCACAGCTTATATCGCGCAATGCCGGCCGGGAGAGTGATTCTGATCCTCGTTTTGATTTTGCATTGGCAGATATTCACGTCTACAGCGACTTTGATACCCGCTTTGGCATGCGCCTCGGGCGTATCAAGATACCCCTTGGCTTGCACAATACCACACGCGATGCGCCTTCCGCCCGAAATGGCATTTTCGCCCCTGCCAGTGTGTACTTTGAACAGTTCCGTAATGCCCTGGTGTCCACGGACGGAGGTAGTGTCTATGGCAACCTGCATCGCCCCTGGGGAGATCTGAGCGTGGAGCTCTACGCGGGTACCAGCGATCCCGGCGCACAAGAGATGGAGTATTACGTCTTCAAGCAATCGACACCGGGCCATTTTGAGGATGCATCTATGCACGGTGGCCAGGTTATGTATGAGGCCCTGGACAGTGGTTTGCGCTTTGCTTTGAGTTACACGCGGCCTAGCTTGGATTACCAGCCGTTAGCGCCGTTTGATCCACTGATGGGCGGCCACGTCATCTCCGATATGCTGCTTTACTCTGGCCAGTACAATACGGAATTCTGGACCTTTACGGCCGAGTATCTGTTGATGATTAATAACGTTAAAGGGTTTGGGCCAGCATTTGACGATTTCAGGGGCAAGGGGGAAAGCTACTATGCGCAGGTCGACTACCGTTATCGCCCTGACCTTTCGTTATCTTTGCGTTACGGTGAACAGATCGTAAATGACAAAGATCGAGATGGAGACAAAAAGTTTAACCCCCCCTATCTGGGATTTGGAAAAAATTGGATGTTTGGCTTGCAGTGGGACTTTGCGCCAGGCTGGATCGTCCGTGCGGAATACCATCATACCGACGGTGCCGCCTGGTTATCGGGTGCAGACAACCCCGTTCTGTCCGAAACACGGCGTAAATGGGAAACCTACGCGGTGCAACTGGTGTATAGCTTCTGAACAGGCCCTAAGGGTGAGCGTTGATGCAGCACACTAAATTCAGCATACGTTGGAAAGCGGTTCTTTTCCTGAGTCTGGTTCTGGTCGCCATCAGTTTGTCGATGGTTACCTTGTACGCGCTCACCCTGTTCGCCGAGGCAGATCGGGCTGCACAACGATCGGTAATTCAACAGGATCAGGCACTGGGGGCGTTGCTGGAAGATACCCGTAATCAGCAGATCCAGTTAGCGATGTTGCTACCGGATCTCGATAACGTGTCAGATGCCATGCGTTTAAGGGACGAAGCCCGGCTTCAGGAAGCGTTACGCCCTCACTGGTTGAATCTGACCTTCAACCTCAATATCAACTATCTGGGCATGTTTGATGATAAAGGCCGTACCTTGGGCGTACTGCACCATCAAGACCAGGTTGCAGTGACCGAGAGCGATCAAATTTCCGGCATCGTACGTAGGGTTACACAGGACATGCAGCCTCATGCCCTGCTTAGCTGTACGACGCAGTGTACATATTTCGTGATTGAACCGTTCATTACCCGTCAGAATATGCGCGGTGTCGTGGTTATAGGGCGAAACATTTCCGAACTGGTGGTCTCTTTTGAACGTCTGCTGGGTATTGACCTGAGTATTTTGATGGCGCCGGCAGATGCGAACGATATCAATCAGAAAAGACTGCTGGCTAACTGGGGCCTGTACGTATGGGCGTTGAGTAATTTTGATGAAAAATTCGCTCTGTTGTCAGAGTTAGAGCGACAGTTCAACAGCCCTCAAAATGGCAAGTACGATGCTCCGAACGATCGTCACTTACGCATACATGTTGTACCAGTAAATGATCTGGAAGTAATCAACAGCCAGCCTGTGCTAATTGCCTTGGAGGATGTTACCGATAGTGAGCATCTTCTATTTAAAACGATCCGTGAAGGTGCGCTGGTGGGCGCTATTGGCTGGATTATTGCCGAGATTTTGCTGATCCTACTGATCCTTAATCCAACCAAGCGCTTGGCCAGAATAACCCGTGCCCTGCCTCTATTGGCTGAGAACGACTTTGCTAAGGCGCGAGAGCAGATAACGCAACGTAATCGCTACTGGATGCGTGATGAGCTTGATGTACTGGAGCATACCGCACTGCGCGTGTGTGACGAGCTTGAAATGCTTAACCAAACCGTGGAGCAGAACACCCTTGCCCTGCATACTCAGATGGCCGAGCAAACCCGTGCCCGACGTTTTGTCTCCAATCTGCTTGATACCGCGCCGTTGATTATCATCACACAGACTCCCAGCGGTGACATTCAGTCGATGAATCGGTGGGGACGAGAGCTGATCAGCCCGCATAGGGATGAGGGTGAAACACTGCCTACATTTGCGGAATTGCACCTGCCAGATACCATGCCCGCAACCTGGCAGCAGAATATTAAAGACCTGATAGAAAACGAACCCCACCAGTATCAGCATGAAGGCCAGCTAAAAGATGGTGAGGGCCATCTGCGTTATGTGACCTGGCTGCACTCTTTGGTTGAATGGGAAGTGGGCCAGCCTGCGATCCTGTCTGTGGGTATGGACCTGACCCAGCGCGTCGAGGCCGAAAACAAACTTTCGTGGCTGGCATCACACGATACATTAACGGGGTTGCATAACCGCCGTGCCTTCCAGAAAACACTTGCTGCGGCCCTCGCGCGAGGATCCCGTGGCGCCCTGTTGTTTATCGATGCGGACCGTTTCAAGTACATCAACGATACCGCAGGCCACAACGTGGGTGACTCGGTGTTGATGCATATTTCGCAGTTGTTAGAGAAGCATACCCGCGATACCGATACTGTGGGGAGGCTCGGCGGTGACGAGTTTGTGGTGTTACTGCCAAGGGCAACCGCTGCCACAGCACGGGCTGTTATGGCGAAGCTCTCTACCCTTTTGAATACCCACATGTGCTTACCAAATGGCACTCTTCAGCACTTCAGCTGTAGTTTGGGGGGGGCAATGTATCCGGACCACGGTACCAGCGATGAAGAACTGCTGGCTGCCGCAGATATGGCCATGTATACCGCGAAGCAACAGGGTCAGGGACGTTGGCACCTGTATGACGCCAGTCGTGCGATGAAAGATCGTATGCAGGCCGATCTAAACTGGCAGGATCGGATCCGAAACGCGATGGCAGAAGACCTGTTCTGCCTATACTTCCAGCCTATTCTCGATGTGACCGATAACAGCATCAGTCACTATGAAGTACTGCTGCGTATGAAAGAAAACGACGGTAGTGTGATTCCTCCAGGTGAGTTTATCCCGGTAGCGGAGCGTACCGGCCTGATCAGCCAGATTGATACCTGGGTGCTGGCAGAATCTATGCGTTTTCTGGCGCACTACAATGACCAACCCGGGAACGAACCCATTAGCCTGGCGGTGAACGTATCGGCCCCAAGTATCCAATCGCCTACGTTTGATCGCACCTTCTTCCGGTTGTGCGACCGTCACGGCATCAAGCCCGACCAGATCATTATTGAGATCACCGAAACGGCTTTCCTGTCCGAGTTCCAGTCTGCCCTGCTGACCCTGGAGAAGCTGGCTGCGGTGGGTTGTCGTATCGCACTGGATGACTTCGGTGTGGGATTCTCCTCCTTCAGTTACCTGAAGCAGATGCCGCTCTCCTACGTGAAAATGGACGGCTCTTACGTGCGTGAGTTGGAGCGCAGTCCACAGGAGCGAATATTTGTTAAGTGCCTGACTGAAATGGTGAGTGGCTTTGAGATGTATACTGTGGCGGAGTTTGTGGAGTCAGAAGATATTTTACGGGTGTTGAAGGCGCTGGGCGTAAAATACGCGCAGGGTTATCTTATTGGCAAACCATCTCCGACAATTGAGACTACGGAAGACCTTAATATCAAGCGTTTAGGCATGTCACTCGCCTCTACAGAAGAGATCAGGTAGCAGAAGGCCTCGGGTGTTAACGAGGCCCTCAGGGCACTCGGAGTTACAATGGCAGGCTAAACAGGTATAACACCCAAACTGCAGAAAACCCCAACGCAATCAGTGTGTGGACCACACTCACGTTCCTGGTGGATACCGCGCCACCCATATCCGGCTTTTTACCATGGATCATTGCCGGGACCAGCGGATCGTTGTATTTGAAACGATGAAAGATGATCGCCGCCACATGCAGTAACACCAGTAGCTGTAGAAGACCCTGGACGGTCTCATGAAGCTCCCCGCCGATTTCTGCAACCTGGTCGCTTACAGCGCCATAAAACGGGCCATCCCAGATCACATCATCAGTAGAGACCAGCCCGGTTGCTATTTGTAGGGCCAGTAATACCAACAATGCAATAACCATCATCCCACCCGCTGGATTATGACCGTAGTGATGTTCTGCATTGCCGTTGAACATCCCTTTCAGATACGTAATCGTGGTTTTTGGGTGTCGTACAAATGACGTGAAACGTGAATGTTCCGAGCCCATTACGCCCCAGATGATACGAAACAGGATCAGGCCGGATAGCAGGTAGCCCGCGTAAAAGTGCCACTCGATCAGTTCCTCTCCCATATCTCCTGAGATAATCAGAAAGACAAACAACCCGACCAGCGTCCAGTGAAAGATACGGGTAGGCAGATCCCAAACATTGATCATGCGACGCGTAGCGACTTGTATCATGTGAAATTCCTTTCGGTAGTGCTCAATGGAGGGCGGCATTTTATCATCCACCCTATATGTGAAAAATCTAATACTGGGTTAACTTTTGTAAAGTTGCTGGCCCGGTATGGCCTAGACGAGAGTTATGCGAACGGGAGTATCCGCTGGGTCGGGGCGAATGATCAGTTCAACCGCGGTCAGTTTGTGGTGTGGCGAACCCAATAGGTCCAGATCACTGGCTGTTAGCGGAGTGTTGAGGCGTTTCAGGTAGTAATGCCCATCGTAGCAATAGATCTTGTCGCCGATGATGGGGTGGCCCAGTGAAGCAAGGTGTGCGCGGATCTGATGTTTACGACCGGTAAACAGCTCACACTCAACAACGGCCCTATCATCCTGTCGGGTGATCACCCGAAATGCCGTCTTACTCCATTTGGATTTGATATATCCGGCCTCTTCTTCCCGATCTTTCACATAAACCCGGCTACGAATAGCGCTGTTCTCTTTGGAGGCCAGTTCACACTCCAAAACCCTGTTCTGCCAGTCAGGTACTCCGTGTACTTCCGCGTGGTATAGCTTTTTTTCGATAAGGGTATGGAGTTGTTTTTTCCATTTAAGGTCAGCGGCTTTATCTTTGGCGATCAGAATCAGTCCGGCAGTTTCCGTATCAAGACGGTGCAGAAGATGGGCGTCGTAATGCGGTGTTTGACGACGTATCAACTGGATCAGCGTGTTGTAGAGGTTGCGAGTAGTCCGGCTGACCGGCAGTTGATGGGGTTTGTAGACCGCCATAATCTCCTCGTTTTCCCACACAATGCGCCAATTACAATCGGCATACTCCTCGATATGACCAGGAAAACTGATAGAGATAAGGTCGTTTGGTGCTAGGACCTGATCGACGGTAGTGAATCGGTTGTTTAGCCGGATACGCCCTTTTTCTATCCAGCGTACGAGTTCATCCGGGTCATGGTTGGCAAAACGTAGGGCGATAAACTCGATAACCGTTTGGAAATGGTCACTAAGACATTCGGTGAAAACCGGGTACGTGATCTCAAAGGGAAGTTGGTGGTGTGGCAAGGTAGTGAGGCTCTGTTGTCGAATGGAGGCATGATACCTCAATAGGATGAGAATAATAGAATTCGCTGTGAGACCAGAGCCAGAAAGGTCTCACAGCTTGGGAAGCCGTTAGAGATAGTTACTTCGCTTTGTATGCTTTATGGCAGCTCTTGCAGGATTTGCCCAGAGGCCCCATCGCTTTCTTCAGGCTACTGAGGTCCTGGCCGGCTGCAGAGACCATTTGCTCGGAGGCTTTAACCCATGCTTCGTGTTTTTCGCCTACTTTGGAGTCGGCAGCCCACATCTCGGGTTTGGACTTGGTCAGATTTTCCAAGCCTGCAACGCTGTTATCAGACCCTTGTGGCCACATGGTCATGTTGTTCATGGACGCTGCCGCATAAAGGTTGTTCGCTACTGCTTCTGCCAACTCAGCATTGTATTCACGCTTACCCTTCGCCATCGCTCCGAGAATGCCCATGTTGAATTTCACAACCTGCATGTGTGCTTGACGTGCTTCAATCTCTTTTTCAAATGGCTGCTCTGCTGCTACAGGCATCGCCACCAGCGCTGCCAGTGAAACTGCAGATACTGTTTGTACGAGAGATTTCATCTGTTTGACTCCTTTCAAATGGTTGTTTGGTTATGCTGATGCAGCGCAATCCTACCATTATCCATATATTCGATAAATCTAATATTAAGTTAATTTTTGTAAAGAATGGATATGTATCGGGGGCCTTGAGGCCTATCGACGATGATGTGCAAGACGGCGGGTTAAATAGGGAAAAGTTCGGTAGCCGCCAGCACATCATGTATGACAACTATGATTTGTGCTCAATGATAAATATTTAACGTGAATATTGTTCACATAATTGCCATTAAAGGCAAACAAGCGTTTGCCGAAGACGTATTCATATGAGATTCGCGTCCATCAACTAAAAGTGGGTCGAAATCATTATGAATTACAAGGAACGTCAGTTCGGCAAAGTATTCGTCGAGTTTTTCGTGGCTAGCTTGCTTTTAACGACAGTGGTGGTTACGGGGTTTTCCATCGTTGGAACGCACGTTAACGAACACGTTGACAAGATATCGACGAGCCTGATCCAAGAGCCGGAACGAACGGAGGATGGGACGATTGTCGTATCCGATGCGTTTCTCAACCAGTTCGGCCCCACCGCTGCTGGCCCAAAAGAAATCCCGCCTCAACCTCTTGTAAGCGTGGCACCCAACGGATCGGTCATCATCAAACTCACTACGGAAACCATACTTTGGGGTGCCGCAATGCTAGTTTGTTTGGTGTTGTCGGTGTTTCTGTTCCGATTGGCGTTCCGGCGTTTTTAAGTGTTCAGTTGCTCCCCAGACTCCGGATCCAACTTAAAATGGACCTCTCTTGTGGCGGCTCAAGTTTTAGCCTCGCAATCGCCCCTTGGATGGACTCACCAGGTTGTCGGTTCTTGACGGCGCTTACCACGGGGGCCAATTCAATGCCGCCCAGATGCCAGATACCCAGCGGCTGGTCTGGGGTGACGACGACGTCAACTGCTTTGATCTCGCCACTTTGCACGACGGGCATGGTTTTCACTTCAAATTGATCAAAGGTGGTGGCTACATGCATGGGTTGGTCGTCGGGCCAGTGGTGCCGGGTGTGCCAGAACGACCGGTTCTGCCACTGCTCCTCCATACGATAGAAATCGCGCCCGATACGGGCAAAACGATAGAACAATGCCGTTACCCGAGATTGGTGAAACTGTTTAGCCAGTTCCGCATTCTGTGGTGATTTCAACAGGGTGTTGATTACCGCCGGGGCCTGAAGTGCAGAAGACATCGCCTGGAAAATTCCGTTGCCCGAGAGTGGATCGACCGCCATAGCAGCATCCCCTACCCGAATCCAGCGATCGCCAACTGCTTCTTCGCACAAGATCGGTGTACTGGTGCGGGCGTGAGGTTCACCGACCGGTTTAGCATCCGCCATAAACGGAGCAGCCTGTGGGATCTGCAGCAGACGTTCGGTACAGAAGTGGCCCAGTGCCGCCTTCGGAGGCAGGTTTGCTGTAGCTACGTCGAAGGTAAGTTGCAGGTAGCGTTTACCCTGCTCGGTCATTGCAAACCAGGCCCAGCCGTCTTCAAAGCTAACCGCTGCAGATTGTGCGGGAGTTGCCGGGCCTTGCCAGTACTGCAACAGGGAGACGGTCTCAGAGCCGCGGAAGCGCTTTAAGCCGGCGGATGGTGCGGCACGTCCTCGGGCTTCGACCAGAAATGCTCCTTGTAGTGTTTGGGTTGCTCCCTCATCCGGGTATTGAACAGTGACCTCTACACCCGCCTCTGTATGTTGTACTTTGCTGATACGTGCATCGATGCAGGAGACGCCCGCCTCTAATAGATCTTGCCAAATGCCTGCATCCAGGACCCTGCGGTTGATCAGACGCTCGGTATTGGCGCTGTTGCTGGCGCCGTTCCACGTTGCATTGCGGGCCGACGGTTCACGAATCGCTTGGAGTGCGCGCTTAAAGCCTGCGCCTTTCAGGCCTTCAACAACGCGCTCGGAGATCCCTTCCACCGCATCGAATGGACGTGGCTGGCCGATGATAACTACTTGGTAACCCAAACGGATTAGCCCCAAGGCTACCGCGCCACCTGCGGGGCCAGCACCGAGTATGAGGATTGGCGTTTGCATGTGTTATCTCCTTAAGGCCCGGTCCAGACTTCATCCGGACCGCGCTGCTCAGCACCAAAGTAGTTGGCGTAGGATTTCAGGTAGCGCCCCAGCTCTGCGCGGTTTGCATCTGGATGCTCAGCCATATAGTGAGCGATATGGCCGCACATATACGCGGTACCGATGCTCGCGCCAGCAATACTGCCCTCCAGGCAACGAACATGCGCTCCAAAATCAGCGTATTGGGTATTGAGTAGTGACCACTCTGTTTTATCGCATCGGGCGTCACCGGTGGTACGTAACACGCCGGGGTACGCTGAGGGGTAAACCGGATCTCCTTTGGCAGGGGACGATGCGCAGATCAGGATGCCTGCTTCAACGGCTGAGGCGATCGCGGCGCGCAGCTCCTCCCGGTCTGTACGCAGGCCAAGACTCAGGTTGATCACATCGACCTGTTGTTCCGTCAGCCACTCTATAGCTGCAGCTACCTGTAGAGCGGTCGTTGTAAAACGGTCCTGGAATACCTGAGCGACCGTAACTTCTGCACCGGGTGCGCAGTGGTGGATCACGTCAATAATCTTGGTGCCGTGAGCCAACTGATCCGGTTCTGACTCGCTTTGCCAAAGTGCATCGTCCTGCAGGATGAATGCGGCGGCGTCAGCGATCCATTCCGCTTGGTATGGGGCAAAGCCGCTATCAACGATACCCACCCTGATGGCATTCATCTTAACGGGCCTCCAAAGCAGCTTCGATCAACTGACCGTTAATCAACTCAAACCAGCGATCGACGTTTTGCAGTGTTGAAGCGCGATGGCTGATCAGGATGCGGGTTCGGTCTTTAAAAAGCTGATCCACAGCGGTGATGATCTCCCGTTCGGTGGCTTCATCCACTGCCGAGGTGGCTTCATCCATCACCAATACACTCGGCTGCTGAAGCAACGCACGGGCGATGGCGATGCGCTGGCGTTGCCCGCCAGAAAGTTGTTGTCCTCGCTCACCAAGTGGTGTGTCCAGTCCTTGTGGCATCTGTTCGATCAATTCACCCAACTGCGCCTGTATGACGGCGGCTTTGACCTGCTCGTCGGTGGCATTGGGTGCGGCGTAGCGGATGTTGTCGGCTACGCTGCCGCGAAACAACACAATCTCCTGGCTGACGACCGCGATGTGGCGACGTAAACCTGAAAGCGCACAGTGTTTCAGGTCGATGCCATCCAGGGTTATCTGCCCCTGTTGAGGATCGTAATGGCGCTGCAGCAGGTCGATAAGGGTGGACTTCCCTGTTCCGGACGGACCGGTGATAGCGATTTTGCTACCAGATGGGATGTGCAGGTTGGCATTACGCAGGATCGATACCGAACGCTGCTCGGTGGTGTGGGCAAAGCTCACATTGTGTAGTTGCAGTTCGCCTCCTTTCGCTGGCAGTGTGGCATTCTCACTGCTATCCACCAGCACGGGCTCACGGCGCAGTTCCATGACACGTCCGAGGCTGACCGTCATGCGCTGGATGGCGACATACAGGCCCAATAAGCTTTGTACCGGTCCTACCGCCATACCCAGATAGGTTGAGAATGCGATCAGGGCACCCAACTGCCACTGCCCTTCGATCACCCAGTAACCGCCAATCAGGAATGCACCGGCGCGGGACAGTGAGGTTAAGGTGCCCGGTACCGCCTGGGTAAAGAACTCCGTCACCTGAAGTTTCAGTAGGTCACTCAGATAGTGTTCGTTAAGTCCGCTCAGACGGTCGGCTTCCCGCTTTTCCTGACCCACGGACTGAATAAATTTCATTGCTGGCAGGGTTTCCACCAGAAATGAAGACAGATCTGCCGAACGTTCGCGTAAACGACGGGTGCGCACTTCCACTTTACGGCGCATCCAGCGCAACCAAAGCACCTCAATCGGAATCAGCAATGCAACGATCAGGGATAACTGCCAGGACAGTGTCACCATCAACACCACCGCACCGATCAGGCCGATAATGCTGGACACTGCAGAGAACAGGGAATCCACGGCGAAGCGCTGAATCTGTGCCACATCCCCATCCAGGCGGGAAAGAATGTCGCCAATACGGCGTTGGGCAAAGAAAGATGGCGCTAGCTTTTGCAGATGGCCATACACGTCATCACGCAAGCTAAACAGGATGCGCGCCGAGAGTTTGGTATGCAGATAACGATTAATGCCCGACAGCGCAGTACCCAAGATACCCACTAGAATCATAGTCACGGCGACCTGTACCAGTGTGCCGTAATCCTTGGCGATTAAACCGTCGTCGATCAGCATTTTGGTCAGCCAGGGCTGCATTAACACCAGCATGGAGGCGAGCAGTGACAGGCCCAACACGCGCAGGATAGCGGTGCGCTGAGGTGTAACAAAACCAAACAGCCAGCGGAAAGCCTGTTCCAAGGCTTGTGGGTTGGTGGTTTCAACGGCGCGGGAGAGCCATCTGATCATAAAAATACGGTTCTCGGTAAAGTAGATAAACGGTCCTGATTCCACTGTAACCGGATGTAACAAGAGGCATTACAGTAGTTTGTTCGAATATGTAACAGCTTGTAACCATTACGGGTTTTGTCTTCCTTTATATTTGCGGTCAATTCTCTTAAACATCACTTTACAACTAAAAATTAGTAAGAGGATGTACTTAATCTGTAGATCTCCAGTCCCCAATGAGGCGTCAAAATATCTAAGCGCCAGTTCCGGGACGATATAGAGAATAAACGCTGCGAGTCCGCACGTGATTAGAAGGCCGTAGATTAGCTTTTCGGTATCTTTTTTGACTGCCTTGTCGTTATTCATCATTGCTCCTTTGAGTAAGTAGGCTGCTACCCTTCTTGTTCCTGCAAACGACGATAAAGTGTAGCCCGGCTGATACCCAGGGCTTTAGCTGTTGCGCTGATATTACCGTTGTTTTCATCCAGTGCTTTGCGGATGGTTTGCTGTTCACTCTGTTTCAGTATGCCGCCATTCCCCTTCCCGTTTGCGTCTGACTCATTGTGAAGCTGCTCAAGAAAGTCATCGGTCAGATGATCTTCGGTAATCAGCGTTTCGTCATCATCCAGAAATGCGAGCGCCGCTCTGAGCACCGTTTCCATCTGACGGATGTTGCCGGGCCAGCTGTAATGGGCGAGCTTGTCGAGTAGACAGGCATCAAACGCTACGGTGTGAGCGAAACCCATTCGCTGCTCAGTTGCTCTCAGCAACGAGATTAGGAATTCCGGCAAGTCCGCCCGGTCACGCAGTGCGGGCAGTTTGACCCCAACCCCATTCAGGCGGTAAAACAGATCCTCACGAAAATCACCCTCTGCGACAAGCGCACGCATATCGCGATGAGTGGCGCAGATCAGGCGGATATCCAGGGACACCTCCTCCCCGCCGCCTAACGGTGCCACACGGCGTTCTTGCAACACGCGCAGAAGTCGTGCCTGCAATGCCAGCGGCATGTCGCCAATCTCATCCAGAAACAGCGTGCCACCATCGGCTTGCTGGAAGCGCCCGACCATCCCACCGCGGCGGGAACCGGTAAACGCCCCTTCGCGGTAACCAAACAGTTCCGATTCGATCAGTCCTTCAGGGATTGCCGCACAGTTTACGGCGACAAACGGTTTCTTTGCGCGTGGGCCTGCGTCATGCAATGCACGGGCAACCACTTCCTTACCGGTACCGGTTTCACCGTTCAGCAGTACCGGCAGGTCATGGGACATCCCTTTGAGGGCCATCTTCAGGCTGCGGCTGAGGCGTGGGTTCTTACCTGCCACTTCGGTAAGATCCGGGCGTTTCTCTTCGGTACCGCGCCTTACCTGTTGTTTCGCGGTAAATGGGACACTGATACGTGGTTTCGGTAGCTGGACCAGCCGACAATACAGGTTACCGGCCCGGGTTTGCAGAGTGTAGGTTTTGCCCTGCATCAGATGCCCAAGCAGCTGATTGGCACTGATGCCCAGAATCTCTTCCAGTTGGCGGTGTTTGAGCGAACCGTCGCGGATATTAAGAAGCTGGTGAGCGTGTTGATTGGCGCCGAGCAATCCGCCATCGGGATCAACGGCGAGCAGGCCTTGCCAGACGGAATCCAGATACTGTTGACGGGTGTGAATGGCGATAACGGCATTGTCGGAGAAGCTTGCGGAGAACAGACGGTTCTCGATGGAGCGTGCCGCCATCTGGACCACTTCCAGTGGTTGCTGTACGCGACCGCGCAGATGGGTCATGTCCAGCACACCCAGCGTATTACCGCTGGGATCGAAAATGGGTGAAGAGGTGCAACTGAACTGGGTCAGGCGATCCAGAAAGTGTTCGTTACCTTCGATCTTGATCGGACGGCCATCTACCAGGGCTGTTCCGAGGGCGTTGGTGCCGCGGCTGTCCTCACTCCAGCACACACCAGGATTCAGGGCGTAGCGAGCGGCTTTATCGAGGGCGTCGCTGTTACCTTTTACTGCCAATAGACGGGCATCGCAGTCCGCCAGCATCACCAGGGCGCGGTCAGCCGAATACTGGCGCGTCAACATCTCCACTTCCGGTGCTGCACAATCCAGAAGCAGTTTGTTCTGCTCTTTCAGATCCTGCATATCGCCACGGCTCAGTTTTTCAACCTCGGCCATTTTTTGCGTATCCAGGCCAGCGTCAAAGCTGCGCAGCCAAGACGCTTCGATCGATTCGCGCAGCTGGCCATCGGGCAGTTCGCGTTGCAGAACCAGTTGCCGTGTTACATCGGTACGCAACAGGTTATGGGGTTCGGTATTGATCGCCATCGTCCACACCACCTTTATTTTTATTGTTGGGACTTGTGGTTGATCTATTCGGTTACGCTGGGTAACCAACGGGTAATTCAAAAAATAGTAGCAGAAAGCGTTATCCGATTCTTCGATGCCCTTCCCTTCTGCGTCCTGGCTTTCGGGGTGGGTAGCCTAGCTAAAGCAACCAGTCAGCCAAGCTACCCGGCCATCCATGGCGAAGGGGTTGAGTCGTGCTTTGTTTTTCGTCGCCCTCAGAGCGGGCTGCTACGAGCCGTGGATGTAGCAGCCCGCTCTGAGGGCGACATAGGCGTTTCATAGATCAATAGAAATACATCAGCACCGCCTGCAAATACAGGTTGTCGTCACTGTTGCCCTGCGCCGCGATGTTGGCGCTGCCTTCCGGCTCATACAAACCAATCATTGGGCTGAACACCCAGTTGTCGTTGATGGTCCAGAGTGCATACAAGTCGATTTCAGTGGCTGAGTTATCTGCCGCGTTATCTTGAGGACCGAAGTCCCAGTACTGCAGGCCAACCAGCAGGTCTTCACGTGGCGAAACGGTCATTTCGATGCGATCCACATCGTTGCCACTGTTGAACGGGCCGCCATAATTGGCTGCTACCTCACCCTGGAACCAGGTACCGAAACCGCGGGTGAAACCGAAGAACAGAGGATCGAAGGTCTCATCGTCGCTGGTGGAGCTGTCGTCGCCGGAGAACTCCGCGTGGCGGTAATTCAGGTTGGGTGTCCAAGGCAGGTCAGCAAAGGTCCAGCCACCTTCCACGTACCAGGCATTGGCGTCTTTCTCGACCTGATCACCCCCTGTTTCGGACACATATTCAAAGGACAGGAACAGGTTTTCGACACCCATGCTGCCCTGACCGCGCAGGCTGACAATGTCCATTCCGTCACGGTTGTCGAATAACGCCAGGCCGGCACCTACGTCTACATCGGTTGCCTTCATATAACTCAGGCCCAATGTCCCCATCGCATCATCTACGTATTCCAGATTTAAACCGGTCAGTTCGGTGTTCTGTTGGTACTGGTTGTCAGATTTTAGCCAGAACAGGTCGCCCCGTACCGGGCCGTCTGGATCCACTTTAAGAATGGCGGTGTTATCAAAGCTCTTGCGGCCCGCCAGGTAGTAGGCCCCGCCACGGTCCAGACTGCCATTGGAAACAGAATCAAACCCTTTCCCTGGGCTGATGGCATCACCGGCAATCAGGAAACCATCACCGAGGGTGAACATCTGGCGACCGACGGAAAGATCCACCAGGCTGTTGGAGGATTGCCAGCCTAGGTAGGCATTTTCGATATCCAGGTCACTCTCATCACCGGTGGTCAGGCCAAGTCCGTCACCGTCCCCGCGGGTTCCCAATGCGATCAGGCCCAGCCCACCATATAGGGTGCTGCCGTTGTCCATCAGGCTGGAGCCCAGCAAGTCACCTTTGATGTAAGCTTCTTGCCACTGTTTATCGCCCGGTGTGCCGGTGTAGTTTTCGTCCAGAGACATCGTAGCGGCCATCGCTTCGACGTTAAAAGAGAGGGTTTTGCCATTTTCTTCAGAAATTACTGCGGCCATCAGATTGGGCGCAAAGCATACTGATAAAGTTATTGCAGTCAATGATTTACGAAAGGTTGTTATCATTATTTCTCTCCGTAATGCGAACTCGTTTTTATTGTTTTCTGCGTTTTCCGGGTAAAAGATGCCCCCCGGGGACAAAATCCCCGTAAGGGCCAAGAGTGCCGGTTAAGGCTTGGGAATGTTGCTACCCGGAGGTGGCTGCGATTGGGGGAATCCGCCTTTCGCAGCCTAACGATAAAATTGGTTTAACGGACAAAGATCTGGGATGTGGAGATCGCCATATCACCGCCCGGCAGTTTGATGTTGCCCAGCTTCTCCAGTGAGTCGGCATCGTAGATCGCCACATCGTCGAAGGTACCACCCAGATAAACCTTGCTGCCGTCGTGGTTCATGGCGATGCAGTAGTAGGAGTGGTCCAGTTCGGCGGCCTTGATCAGCTTCTGCTGCTTCACGTCGTACTTCGCCAGACGGTTCAGCACGCCGTACACGAGGTTCGGATCTTTTGGTGACTTCATGCCGGTGAAGTAGATCTCAGTGATAGGGCCGAAGTCGGTGGTTTCGGTTTCACCGGTCTCCAGGTCCACGTTCAGGTAACCGTAGATCCAGTCCGCAGTCGCCAGGTCCTGTTTCTCATCCTGGAAACGTGCGGTGGTGTAGAGGATGGTGAAGTCCTTACTTGGCGTCTGGATTGGCCATGCGTTCAGTACGTCGGGTTGCACGTACAGTGGGCGCTCCCAGTTGCGGCTTGGCAGGTGCACGTCGTAGTTGCCGGTTTTCACGTCCATCTTGTAGATATCGGCACCGGCCATGTAGAGGCCGCCATCCTTACCGGTTGCCATCACCGTTACCTGACGCGGTGCCGGGAAGGTACGGACCGGCTTGGCGTCTTTACCATCAGCCGTGTTGTAGACTGCCAAATAGCTGTCCTGCACACGGTAGTGATCACGGTTCAGCTTGGTTGGGTTGTGCATCACGTACAGTTCTTTGCCGTCTGGGCTCAGCGCCATGGAGAACAGTGACTTGGTACGGAGGTACTTCTGTTTATTTGAGAAGGTAGTGTGGAAGCTGATGCTACAGTCGTCGACGTTGATGCCGTACACATCCTCGTAGTGGTTGGTCAGCATGTAGACGGTTTTCTTGTCTGGAGCGACCTGCAGTACACCCGGACCGTACGCCCCTGGAACCTTACAGGTTTTAAGGAGACTGTCGGTCTGCAGATCCAAAACATGGATCTGGTTCGGGTAGTTGGCAACAACCATATACTCCTGCCCCGCTTTCAAAGCCGGGCCGTTGGCGTAAGTATAACCGCTGGTGAGTGCTGCTCCGACGATACCTGCACCGGCCATCAGGCTACGCAGGGTTTTGCGCATCTTGTTTTTGTTATTCATCGCTTTGTCCTGTGCTGGTTACTTCTTATCGGATGGGAACACGGTGCCCAGATTGCGCCAGCTCTCGCCGGAGTCCTGTGCGTTCTCGTTCCAGTTGGTGTGCGTGTTCATCATGTCCGGCACCTGTGCTGGCCACCAACATGGATCAGCGCAGCCATAGAGATCGGATTCCATTGGCTGACACAGGGACGTTACGGAACCGAATGCATCGATCTCCCAGCCCGGGTCAGTGGTGGCGGCACAACCGGCCAGGGATTGCATCGCAACCACCTCTTCCACCTGATCTTCAGCAACCGCTTTGTCTAGCAACTGCGCTTTATTGTTTATCGCTTTCAGATGTTTCATATCAGTTTGCCCTCCGAGGCAAAATGTATTGATCGATGAAGCCCGGGTTCTCGGCCATGATGCGTGCGTACACATCGATGCCGAAATCCACCCAATCCCTCATCAGATCGCAATAGTGGTAGGTCGGACGGGTCGCATCACCGTAACGGGCGTGGCTCTCGTGGTAACAGCCGCCGGAGCAGAGGTTACGGATACGGCAGGAGGCGCAGCCGGTGTTGGTGCGGTCGAGCCGTTGCGAGAGGAAGTCGCCCAGTTGGGCGTGGTCCACGCCGGTCTGAATGTCACCGAAAGTGTTCAGATCGGAGCCGGTGAAACGATGACAGAGGTTGAGATCGCCCTTGTGATCCACCGCCAGCATCTTCAGGCCTGCGCCACAGGGCAGCGCTTTCTTATGGCCTTCGTGGAGATCGGTGATCAACTGGTGCAGGTTGGAGAAACCAATGCTGCGGTTCTCCAGCGCAGCCGCAAGGTACTGCTCACCCAGCGCTTTCATGTTGTCGAACACCTGCTTCAGCTCATCGTCTGGCAGATTGAAGTAAGAGACGTCACCGGATGTCACCGGTGCAAACCCCACTTCGGCAAAGCCCAGCTCGTTGAACAGGTGGTCCCAGATACCTACCACATCGGTAGTGCCCTTGGTCAGGGTGACACGGGCACCGATCGGACGGCGACGGTAACCGGATAGCAGCATCTTTGCCTTCTTGCTCACCACATCGTACGTGCCCTGCCCACCGACGGTGATACGGTTTTTGTCGTGTACCGCTTTGGGACCGTCCATACTCACGGAGAGACCGAAGTTGTGCTCTGCCAGCCAGGCCACTATCTCCTCGTTGAGCAGTGTGGCGTTGGTGGTCATGGTGAACTCCACCCGTTTGCCGCGTTCAGGGATCTCCCGTTCGCACCACGCCACCACCGATTTGATCAGCGGCAGATTGCTTAGCGGCTCACCGCCGAAGAATACGATGTTGTACAGATCCTCGCCCGGAGACTCGGCCAGCATCATCTCGATCGACTGGATCGCCGTCTCGAAGGTCATCTTCTTGCCCGCAGAGGGCTTGTCGAGATCTTCCTTGTAGCAGTAAGTGCAGCTCAGGTTACAGCCGGTATTCACGTTCAGCACGATGGTGTTGAGCGGGAACTGATCCACCGATTTTGCGGCGATCTCTTCGGTCAGCGGCGAGCCGTCGCTTACCACCTCCAACGCGATCAGTTCGCGCAGGGTGTCCGCGATCTGCTGGGCTGTGAAGTTATCGCTCAGGTGGCGGATCAGCTCCGGGCTCGTCCACTTCTCAGTGCTGCTCACCTCACCACGCAGGGTGTCGATCACGCCGGCGGTCACACCATCCAATTCAAACAGTGAGCTGGTGGGGATATGGAACAGCAAGCGGCGTTCGCTCACCTGCACCAGGTGCAGGTTATGCTCGACCAGATTCAGTGTTGAACTGTTGTCTATAGAAAACTGGGCGCTCATGGCAACCTCCTCGTCATACCTCGGTTAAACGTTGTTAAATGCAATCGCTACGCTTATGGCAGCGGTGCATCGTTCCAACGTTGAACCGTAACGATCAGTTGGCCATCGCCCTGCAGGGTCTGGTCACCATCCTTAACAGACGCCACCACTTTCAGGTTGCCGGCGTTGTTGGTGGACATACGGCGTTCCGGGTTAGGACCGGCATTGCCCGGTGTGAACACACCGCTGGCAGCGTCCATACGACCGGCAAAGTGCACGTCGTTGTCCGCTTTCGCCGCTTCGTCGAATGGTTCCACATGCCAGTTGGCAGGCAGGTAACCAATACGGATATCGTCGTCGGTTCCAGACTGGCCGTCAGGACCTGCACCCCAGGCTTCCGCTTCAAAACGGGCCTGTACTTTAGGGGTGCTGCCGCCGTTGCCGCCGACACGGGCAATGGTGAAGGCTGGCTGTACTTTGACGGAATCAACTTTTTTGTAGACAGCAAACTGACCGCCGTTAACGCCGCCGACGGTGACAGCGTTAGCAGAGGTGGTTGCATCTGCATCGGCTTTCGTCAGCACGGTGACGCTGTTGTAGCTGCGTTTCAGCACTTTCTCGATGCTCACACCGTTACCCATGGAGACGCGCCCTTTCAGGCCTGCGCCCACGATGGTGACTTCGGTGGATTCACCCGCTTTCAGGTTTTGCGGATAAACCGCGATGATCTGACTGTTGCCGGTGGTCGCCTTGGCCGCTGTGAACTCCATACCGCGTTCATCGTGTGCCGCTTCAAACACACGGCCTCTCAGGTTCATACCGTCTTTGCTCGCCGCCAGAACCTGGCGGGTGATCACTCCACCCAGATCGATCTCTGCGCGCCACTCAAAACCGGTATAGACAATCGCGCTGCCGCTGCCTTTTAGTGGTGTGCCATCCGCCCACTGGCCATCAACGGAAACGCTGTACTGGTCACCCTCTTGCTTGGTAACCGTCATCAGGCCACTGCCGTCACCCCGGCCCGGTTGGTGTACCGCAAAGCTCCACTGGCCAACGAATTCTGGTTTAGGAGCAGCTTGCCAGTGATCCCAGCTGTCGCTGTCCATCGGGAACATCTTGGCCAGTTTCGGCACCATGTCGTTGATCGCCATTGGGAACCAGTCACGGTCACGCGCCAGTGCCTGGTATTCGGTAGACGGCCATTGACCCAAATGGAAATGCACCAGGTGTTCCCACTCCTCTGCCGGACGGCGTTGCAGACCCACACGGGCACCGGAGTGGCAACGTGCGCACATCTCTTCGAAGAAGGAATCATCGAAGGCTTCCATGGTGTCCAGGCGGCGCTCCATGGCATAGCGGTAGTCAGCAGTTTCTTCTGGCGCCAAGCCCTGGCGGTCCGCCAGGTACTTCACGACCGCTGAACGCTCATCATCACTGATCTGCAGACCATGCATCATCTGCATACGACCGATGGTCATCAGCCAGCCTTCCGGAGTTTTGCGCTGGTGGCTGATACGACTCCATTGCGGTGCGCCCTCGTTCTTTTTCGTGTGGCTTTCCTCGGTATGACACGCAAGGCATTTGCTTTGCACGATTTTCACTGCGTCCTCTTGAGCCGAAGCAGGTAACGCGGTGGTAGCCAGCGCAGCACTGATCGCAAACGCCAACGGACTTCTTATTATTGTGTTCAAGGCCAGACCTCCTTTTGTTTTTGTTGTCCGGTAACACCAACATCACCGGTGCATCTAACCTGTCCTCACACGTAGCGAAGCCCGTGCCAAAATTGTAATTTCCTTTAATTACAGTGGGTTAAGTATAAAAATGGTGGGTTCGGGGATACCCGTATCGCGCTGCACACTGTTGCAGAACAAGACAGGCTGTCCAAAGTTGAGACACATGAACATTGCAAACTTATCTGGCGCTTTTGAAAAGTTGGGCATCGCGTTGCGATGGCCAACCTACAGCAATGCGATCTATGTAGGTTGGCCATTTGGAACAAATGCCCAACACCCGATCTGACTCGTTTTTTTACACTCCGTCTCAGAATGTGACACACCTCGTGCTGAGCAAAATTTTTCGTGAAATTTTAAAAGTCTCATAAAAACAAGTGGTTAACTGCTTTTGTTATGGTTGGCACAGGGATTGCGCTAGCTGATCGACATTGCCAAAACAAAAACAAGAAGGTTTAACCATGAATTACTCTGATGCAGCGATGGCGGATACAACCGCGTTTATTAACCAGGAACATAAGCTGTTCATCGGCGCCGAGCGCAGTCTGGCCGCATCCGGTCGCACGCTTGACGTATATAACCCGGCAACAGGAAAGGTCATCACTAAAGTCCCTGCAGGTGATAAAGCAGACATTGATCAGGCGGTGGCGGCGGCCCGCCAAACATTTGATGATTCTGAATGGTCCCGACTGAAACCGGGTGATCGCGAACGTCTGCTGTGGCGTCTGGCGGATCTGATCGAACAGAATGCTGAGCTACTGGCAGAGATCGAGTCGATTGATAACGGGAAAAGCAAAGGGATAGCCCAGGCGGTCGATATCCGTCTGGCCACTGACTTCCTGCGTTACATGGCGGGTTGGGCGACTAAGATTGAAGGCCAGACCGTCAATCCAAGCTTGCCGTTTATGCCGGGTGCTGAAACCTTCGCCTACACCGCGCGCGAAGCGGTAGGCGTCGTGGGTGCCATTGTGGCCTGGAACTTCCCGCTGCTGCTGGCGTGTTGGAAATTGGGCCCAGCACTGGCCACCGGCTGCACCGTGGTACTGAAACCGGCTGAAGAAACCCCGCTGACTGCACTGAAGTTGGGTGAATTGGTGCTGGAAGCGGGTTATCCGACGGGCGTGGTGAATATCGTGACCGGAGAAGGTCACGAAGCAGGTGCGGCCCTCTCTGCCCATCCGGATGTGGATAAGCTCACCTTCACCGGCTCCACCGAGGTGGGCAAGCTGATCGGTAAAGCCGCGATGGACTCCATGACCCGTGTAACGCTGGAGCTGGGTGGTAAGTCCCCTACTATCGTGATGCCGGATGCAGATCTGACTGTTGCAGCTCAGGGCGCCGCAAATGCGATCTTCTTCAACCACGGCCAGGTGTGCTGCGCCGGTTCCCGTCTGTATGTACACAAGAAACACTTTGACCGTGTGGTGGCTGATGTAAGCGATATCGCCGCCAGCCTGCCGCTGGGTCACGGACTGGATACTAATGCTCAGATGGGGCCGCTGGTGTCTGCCCGACAGCAGGAACGTGTGCAGGGGTACATCAATCAGGGGCTGGAATCAGGTGCGCGTGCAACAGTGGGCGGTACTGCCTATGACGGTGAAGGCTACTTCGTGAAACCAACTGTACTGGTGGATGTGGACCAGCAATCAGCCGTGACCCGTGAAGAGATCTTTGGTCCGGTGCTGGTGGCGATGCCGTTTGACGATATGGACGAAGCGATCCGTATTGCCAACGACAGCCAGTATGGTCTGGGTGCGAGTATCTGGTCTAACAACCTGTCGCAAGTGCACCGTATGATCCCACGCATCAAGTCCGGTTCTGTTTGGGTGAACTGCCACACTGCACTGGATCCGTCCCTGCCGTTTGGCGGATTCAAGCAGTCTGGTCTGGGTCGCGAGATGGGCCGGGAGGTGCTGGAGCACTACACCGAGGTGAAATCAGTGGTTATTAATCTGTAAGGTTTGTCGGTCCTTAGCATAAGTCGCGATCGGAGCTCGCTGCTACAAACCCGCACCCGTAGCAGCCCGCTCCGAGGGCGACTTATTAAACCCTGCAATAGGTCGCGGTCGGAGACCGCTGCTACAATCCTAAACGCCCCTGTAGCAGCCTTCTCCGAAGGCGACATATATCGTGTATCGTGTTTTTGGGTACGTTCAGTCGTTTTTGGAAGCACGGAACAACGTATCCCTGTGCTCCTGTGCCAATTGTTGTTTCTGTTGCTCTTTTATATCCACCCAAAGTTGCCCTGCCTGAATACCTTCAATCCGTTGTCGATACTTAGTGCTGGCGCGTTCAAATACATGCCCGATAGAGATCTTTTGTTGGTTCTCCAAGATCTGCAGTGCATTGAGGTAGTTCCAGAGTAGATCAGCCAATTCATCTTCGAGAGAACACGCCCGGCTAGAATAAAGTTCGTCCTTAACCTCACCGATCTCTTCAGCCAATGCATCCAGGTATGTTTCAGCGCCCGTGGCCCATCCGCTTTCCTGATCGATCAGGCTTTTGGCTTTGGTCAGGGCGAGCAGCTCAATTAAATGTTTCGGATTCATGATGGCTTTGCTAATCCTTTTTCGTAGCAACACATTTGATTGGATCATAGCGTTGTTGTCAGCCGCAGGCATTAGTCGATAGACGTGTGTGCCTGATTTAAATGCCGCCAAATGTCGTTGAGGCCCCCCTTCCACTGCTGCATCAAAGGCTCAGCATCTTAACAATGTTGCTAGATGTTTATGGCGCCCTCGTCTAACCACACTCATCCTTCTAAACCGGTCTAAGCTGCAAGAAGAAGCAGGAGGCTATGATGAAACGTCGCACTCTTGTCACTGGATTACTGTCCACGCCACTTTTTGCATATTTACCGCCACTAAATGCCGCCAATCAGCAGATCGAATTGGTTGGCACATTAGTGAATATGCCGCGCAACGAACTGCAGCCCTGGATTGTTAAACAGATCCGAGACGGTCGTTTGCGAAAACCCGAGCTGATCAAGGCATTGCTTAGCGCAGGAGTCAGCCACATCGAGCCAAGACCAGTAGGCTTCAAATACCATGCGGTGCTGATGGTGGATGCGGTACGTCGTATGTCTCTTGAGGCGGAGGGGATTGCCAACTGGATACCGATTCTTTGGAATGTGGACTACTTCAAGCACAGCCAGGCGCGCAGCCGGAACATATCCGATTGGCATCTGGAAAATGCGCGAAGCGAGCTTCCTACTCTTGCAGAGGCCCCTGCTTTTTATACGCAAGGGATGCGTTCGCGAACCTGGTTGCAGGCTGATACTGCAATTACCCGCTTGGCCCGGTCTGGCAGCATGCATCAGGTGTTTGAGCTGATGCTGGAGTGGGCGGTACGCGATTTTCACTCCATCGGTCATAAAGCGATTTTGCTTGCGGGTGTGTGGCGCAGTCTTGAATACAGTGGCTGGCAGGACATCGAAACAATTCTGCGTGGTACCAGTTATGCCCTGCTCGCCGATGGTAACGTCTCGGCGGATCAGGAAGATGGCTGGTGGGTGAAGGATTATCCGGAAAACCTACTATTCAGTGAGAAAATTACAGAGGTTGCGTTCATACCTGGATCAAAACCGTCTGATACCGAAGCGTTGGTTGATGTGATGCGTAAGCGTGACTCCCGCTATTGCAGCGAATTTGCGGTTGAGCGGATAGCCAAGGGGATGAATATTCAGGCGCTGTGGGATGCGGTGTTTCTTACTGCTGCGGATAGCGTAATGAATCGTCCGAATATTCCAATGTTGCACTGTATTACTGTCAGCCATGCACTTCATTCTTTGTGGCAGCGTACTTCCAATCCGGCGATGAGACGGGTTATTCCGCTTCAGGCGATTAGTTACGTAGTGCAGATGAAACGACAGCGTCCATCGGGTGGTTGGAACGATATGAATGTATTAGCGCTTCGGCCGGAAGCTAAGGCCAGCAGTGATAACGGTGCTCAATTTGATGCATTGGGTGACAGTATCGGGTATGCGCCTGATGATGCCCGAGCGTTGATCCAAGCTTATCCGCTTGACAGCGATTGGTGGAAGCTGAAGCAACAGCTTAATACTTGGCTGCTGTATAAATCGAACAGAGCCCACGACTTCAAATATGGCGCGGCCGTACTGGAAACCATGGAATGGCTGTCGTCAGAGTGGCGCACGCCTTACCTCGCAGCCTGCTCTCGACTGCTGATGGGAAGCAACATGCCGGACAGCGTTGAAGGTCAGCAGATCGAAACCTGGTTGGGTGGTGCGTTTAGTTAATCAAGCCGTGATTGTTTCCAGCAGTGCCCTGAACACTTTCAGATGATGCTCCAGCGATTGCTCGTCTTTAGCTTTGATCAGCTGTCCGTTTGAGTCATTAATCGCACCGATCATCATCAGGTTGTCGGCCATATCAAACTGCTCAACCGCATCGCCCTGTTCATCGCAACCGTCAGTGGGCTGGTTCACCCTATCGCTGTATAAACGCCCATCCAGGGTATAGCCCCATACCGGCTTTCTGCGGGCAGCCATATAACCCATCTCAAACGCTGTGCCCACATCCATACTTGGTCCACGGAATGGTGTCATGTTGGCGATTAAAAGGTCCGAATCGTCCATGAGATGGAGATTGGCGCGGTAGATAGCAAGGCCTGCTTCGTAGGGCGTTAGCCCTGACAGGTCCAGTTCGGTATCCAGGGGGAAATGTCCTTGCAATCCATATTCGGCACAGAGCGTGACTTTGGCTGCACCAGCGGCTTTGGCGTTAGGCCAGAATACATCCGGGCCTGCGAGATAGACTTTTTTCATTTTACTGATCTCCTTCTGAGCGGATGGTGTGCCTACAGATTCTTCCAAAATGTCATGACTTCTTCATTGCGCACGCACGTGTTGACGACGTTGTCGGTTAGCTGCTGCGAAGAACAACAGTACTCGAAAAATCGTTGTTCGCAGAGTTTATAAGTACATAGTTGGTCGTACTTCGTATATGACATAGGTTCAGATCTCCCGTGTAACGTCAGCGGGCGGCGGCGCGTCTATTTCTTTTTAGTCTTTAAAACCAACAGGTTACCACCCTTGTCGATAGGGCTTTCTGTATTAAGAGTGATGATATAGACCTCAAAAAACCACAAATTTAATGTGATACAAAATATTGATCATGATCACGAAAAGTGTAATATTACACAAAGTTGAGGATCGTAGTGCTTGTATCTGTATCACTTTGGGAGGTCAGCCCCGTGGCAGATATAAAGGACTGAAACTTACACATCGCACCTAGTAGCCATTGAATCAGGGACCGGGTTGCGGTGTTGAAGCACTTCGTCACCGTCTTCTATATATAAGAAGACGGAGGTCCTCTAAGCCAAATACAGTGAGGAGAGGTAACAACAATGACAGATGCTTACATCTGCGATGCGATCCGTACCCCGTTTGGCCGCTACGGCGGTGGTCTTTCCAGTGTTCGAGCTGATGACCTGGGTGCGGTGCCCCTGAAAGCACTGAT